>JAFGXL010000025.1 GCA_016936655.1 Nitrospirota bacterium
GGGATGGACTGACTTGAGATATTTCGGCTGTGTTTTGGAAACACTACTTTGCGAAGAGTAGCGAAATACAGCCCCAACTGTCTGAGTAGCCAGAGGCGGCGAGTTTTGTGGCTGGAGCGTATAGAGTATTTAGTAGTGTCAAAACCAGGCGCATGAACGAGAGTAGTACATCCCTTCTTGAAAGACTGAATATTAAAGTTAGGAAATTGAGACTATCTGCATTTATTTTTGTTTTTGACTTTGGTTTTTGCTGCCGCTCTGTCGTACTAACGCACTGTTGTGCTGTTTTTTGTGCAGCAGTGATATAATTTATTACCATGTTTTGGTCATACACAATTCTCTACTCAACCGCGCTTCTGCTTATGCTGCCTTACGAGTTTTTCAGAAGGCCTTCAACGCTTAGGCGAAGATGGATTTCTGAGCGTCTTGGTTTTATTCCTAAATTTAAAGCGCAAAAGCGCATTATGATCCATGCTGTATCAGTCGGCGAGGTTATAGCATCTGAACCCATTGTTAAAAGACTCAAGGCAGAATACCCGGAGCTTGAGATCGTCATCTCAACAGTTACGGATACAGGGCAGAAGGTGGCTGGTGAACGGATAGGCAGCATCGCAAAAATAATATATGTGCCTTTTGATCTGCCATGCGCTGTTAACAAGATGCTCGATGCGGTAAAACCGCAGCTCTTCATGATAATGGAGACAGAGCTCTGGCCAAACCTCATCAAGGCGCTTTATGACCGCAAAATCCCAACTGCACTTATAAACGGCAGGATATCTGAAAAATCATTCACAGGATACTGTAAGCTCAGATTTTTCTTCAGTAGGCTGCTCAGGATGATCTCGCTCTTCTGTGTGCAGACTCAGGAATATGCAGAGAGGATCAAGGCGCTCGGCGCATTGCCTGAATCTGTGGTTGTGACAGGCAATCTGAAATTTGAGATGAAGCCCTCAGCTGCTGCTCCTGAATGGACAGGCAAGCTTAAAGGATTAACAATAATCGGAGGCAGCACACACGCAACAGAGGAGCAGCTTCTGCTTGAGGTGTATGGTTTGCTTATAAAAAAATATTCTGACATCAATCTTATTCTTGCGCCACGCCATCCTGAGAGATTTGATGATGTGGCGCAGCTCGCAAAGGCATCAGGACTGAGATATGTCAGAAGATCAGATATAGACAGCGGGTATTCAGATACATCGGGAATGGTTGTGATACTTGATGTTATGGGCGAACTTTCGAGCGTATATTCGGCATGTGATATTGCAGTAATGGGAGGCAGCTTTATTGAACATGGCGGACAAAATCTGTTGGAGCCTGCATCTTATGCAAAGGCGATAGTCTGTGGTTCCCATATGGAGAACTTCCCGTTTGCTCAGGATTTTTATAAAGCAGGAGCTGCATTGAGATCAGAAAGAGAAGATCTTGCCGTTGTACTGCAGGGTCTGCTGACTGATACAGAAAGCATTCGTTTAATGGGTATAAAGGCCAAGGAGCTATTTGATAAAAATGCAGGCGCAGTAGAAAGATCTATTGAGGCGATCAAAAAATATTTATGAATATTCTTGAGTACATATACTATTGCGGTTACTCGCTTAAAAAGAAGAGGTTATTGGCAGCGCAAAAGAGGTTGCCTTATCCCGTTGTGAGTATAGGTAATCTTACCTTAGGCGGCACAGGTAAAACACCTGCTGCAATAGCTCTTGCTGCTGAGGCTCTTAAACGTGGGTATCAGCCGGTTGTTCTCACTCGTGGATACAGGGGTAGGGCTAAAGGACCATGCTTCGTTACAAGATGCAAAGATGACCTGCTCGACATTAGTTGCTGCGATAGGGTTAAAGATTCTGGTGATGAACCGATGTTAATAGCATCTAAATTGCCTGATGTTTATGTAGTTAAGTCTGCTGACCGTTATAAAGGAGGGCTATTTTTTCTTGAGAACTACAGATCTGTGGCTATTAGTCACAAGCCACTTTTTATACTTGATGATGGATTTCAGCATTGGCGTCTTTACAGGGATATTGATATTGTCCTTGTTGATGGCAGAAGAGGGTTCGGCAACACTAGAATGCTGCCTCTGGGCCCTATGCGCGGACCTTTTTCGGAACTAGCAGAAGCTGACTTTTTTGTTCTGACCAAGACGCTTAATAATAAAATTGAAGATGAGCTGAAGAGTATAAATCCTGATGCTCCTGTTTTTGCTTCTGAGTATGCAATGGGAGCTGTAGAAAATAAAAACAGATATCAGCTGAGCCGTGATGATATGAAGAAGATGCAGGTTTTTGCATTTTGCGGTCTGGCTGATCCTGAATCATTCAGAAGCTCAGTATCGTCTTTATGCCCGAATATAACATCATTTATACAGTTCAGAGACCACTATTTATATACGCAGAAAGATGTTGAACGAATACTCAAACAGGCTTCTGCTTCAGGTGCAGATGCTGTTATAACTACTAATAAGGATATGGTTAAGCTATTGGAGTTGGATATACCCAACTATATCTTCAGCCTCGGCATCGATTTTTCAGTGAGTACGGATTTTTACGAAAAGATATTCAGCAGAATAAATATTTGAACCCGCATATTTGGTTTCTATGTTAAATGTTCTTTCAGATATCTGCCTGTGTATGAATCTTTCTTTTTTATAAGGTCAGCAGGACTGCCCTGAAATATTATTCTGCCGCCTGCATCTCCGCCTTCAGGCCCCAGATCTACAATCCAGTCTGATTGAGAAACTACATCAAGGTTATGTTCGATTATGACGGCTGTATTGCCGGCATCAACAAGTTTTTTAATTATTTTGAGCAGCATCATCACATCCCTGTGGTGGAGTCCTACAGTCGGTTCATCTAGTATGTACATTATCCCTCGCGACATCGATTTTGACCCCATACTCAGTTCCGAGCATATCTTTAGCCTCTGAGCCTCTCCACCTGATATTGTTGTCGCCGGCTGCCCGAGTTGCATATACCCAAGACCGATATCTCTCATAAGGCTCAGGCGCGTGCGCAGTTCTGTATTGTCGATAAAGAAATCAAAGGCTTCATCGACAGTCATCTGTAGAACTTCATTAATGTTTTTCCCTTTGTATTGTATGCGTAACACATCGTTACGGTATCTTCTGCCGTTGCAGTCTTCGCACTTTACATATATATCTTCAAAAAAGTACATTTCAAGTTTCTGATAGCCTTCGCCTTTGCATGTCTCGCATCTGCCGCCTGATATATTAAATGAGAAGTGGCCGGGCCCGAACCCATGGGCTTTAGACTCAGGAAGTCCGGCAAAGATTTTTCTTATCGGTTCGAACATTTTTAGATATGTGAGCGGGTTTGAACGGGGAGTTCTGCCGATGGGGCTCTGGTCAATAAGTTTGGCGCCGTTGAGTTTTTCAAGACCGACAAGTTTTTTAAATGGCAGAGGATGTTCAGTATCTGTCCTGAAGTGTCTAGCAGCAGCATGATATAGAGTCTCTACTATTAGAGTGCTCTTGCCCGAGCCGGAAACTCCTGTCACTGCAGTCATGGCATTAACAGGGATTCGGAGATCAACATTCTTAAGATTGTTACCTGATGCTCCTTTGAGACTTATAATATTTTTGCTGTCTGGAGTGAAAATGCTTTTTCCGCCTGATCTTTTTTCAAAATTTATATCTTCGTAATTTTCGCCTTTAATATATTTTGCTGTAAGAGTTTCTGATTTCAAAAAGTCAGAGATCTGGCCGTTAAAGACTATGTTGCCTCCAAGGTGGCCGCCCTCTGGACCCAGTTCTACAATCCAGTCGCTTGATGAGATTATATCCTTGTCATGTTCAACAACTATTATTGTGTTGCCCAGGTCGCATAGCCGGCGCATTATGTCCCCTATCCTTCTTGTGTCTCTGGGGTGCAGCCCTATCGTCGGTTCATCAAGCACATAAAGCGTTCCCGTCAACGCAGAAGCGAGCTGGTTTGAAAGGTTTACTCTCTGGTACTCTCCGCCTGAAAGCGTCTTTGACTGTCTGCTTAGTGTTAGGTACTCTAGACCAACCTTCTTCATGAATTCTAGCTTTGCTCTTATCTGGCGCAGCGGCTCATCCGCAATGCTCCTTTGCATAAGGCTAAGGTCTATATTATCTATCCATTCAGATAGTTGAGTTACAGGCAGGTCAGATGCCTCTGCAATATTAAGTCCGCTGATCTTGTAGGCGAGCGCCTCGTCACAGAGTCTGTTCCCCTTGCATTTTGGGCATACTACTGGGCTTCTGTATCTGCTCAGCATTACACGAACATGCAGTTTATAGCGCTTAGGCTCCATCTCCTCAAAAAATGCGTTGATTCCATAGAAGCCGGAGCCGCCCTTATATATGAGCTCAATAGATTCTTTATCCAGATTTTTGTATGGAGTTTCTATGTCTAGTGATGATTTTTTAAGACCCTTTATCAGCTGCGTCTTCCACCATTTAAAACCAGGTTTTTCGAACAGCTCAATTGCCCCTCCAGATATTGAGAGCTCCTTGTCCGGTGTTATCAGCTCTTCATCATATATGAGTACATTGCCGAAGCCCTTGCACTTATCGCACGCGCATACAGGGTGGTTAAATGAAAATAGTATGGGCGAAGGCTCTGGTATGGATATATCGCAGTATTCGCATAAGCTCTGTTCGGAAAATAGGAGCTCTTTTGTTTCTTTAGGTTCTCTGCTGAAAAGAACGACTTTAATTTTCCCTTTCCCTTCACGCCATGCAGATTCTATAGAGTCAGAGAGTCTTGACTCATCGTTAATAGTAAGTCTGTCCAGAACTACCTCATTTGTGCCGGCAGATGCATCAGCTTCAGATATGTCGATGATCTCTCCGTTTTTCCAGATTCGCAGGAATCCTGATTGTATGAGCTGTGGCAGAGCTGACTGGGTGCTGAATATGATCGCAGCACGTTCTCCATTGAATTTTTCTATAAGTTCAGCCTTTATTGATGATGTGTCCCACCTCTTTATCGGTCTGCTGCACTTTGGGCAGAATGGTACGCTGACTCTGGAGTAGAGTACTCTTAGCAGGTCATATGTTTCTGTGATTGTGCCTACTGTTGATCTGGAGCTCTTTACAGGATTTTTCTGTTCCAGAGCTATTGATGGCCTTATGTTGCGTATAGAGTCAGCATCAGGCCTGTCGAGCTTTTCTATAAAGAGCCTAGCATATGTTGAGAGTGATTCGATAAATCTCCATTGGCCTTCCGCAAATATTGTATCGAATGCAAGGGATGACTTGCCTGAACCAGATACTCCGGTTACCGCTATGATTTTATTATGCGGGAGCTTTAGGGATATGTCTTTGAGGTTGTTCTGCCTGGCTCCCTCGATTATCAATTCACTGTAGGGCATTTTGTTATTTTAACATTTCAGGAGCGGTCTGGCTTGCCGGATGAAAGTTGCTGCAAGGCGCTGAAATATAAGAGAGCCAAAGACCTGTTGGTTCTTGCCCCTCTCTTTGTAATTTATCTGATTTTATCTAAGCAACTTTTTTCTGGAGTATAAGCCGATAAAAAAGAGCCCTGCAGCCAACAGTATTAATGTGCTGGGTTCAGGTATATTTGTAGTTGTAGCATCATGAGAAAAAGGGGCATTAACAGTTGTAACTCCTGGGAGCAGATTGTAGGTTATATTGTCTGTGTAGTATAGTCCGCCATCAGCTTTAAAACCGTATGCGTCAAAGTGCACTTTTTCCCATCCAGATAAGCTGACAGAATAGACATTTATCTGGCCAGTGCTGTCGAAGCTGGATGGATATTCTGTCATGAAATCTCCGATAGGTGAATCTTTGAGTGTGAAGTCTCCAAGGAAAAAGTCTGCCCATACTGAGGTTGAATCGAATATTCCATGAGGAGGCAGTACAGGGTGAACCCCTGTATCATAATGTGGAAAGTTTATGCCGCTCACAACTGAGGGGTTATCAGGATCATTAGTCGGTATTGATGGATCTGTGATTTTTATCGTTGTTTTTGGAGTAAAGTTTATTGATCCGCTCGTTCCGTAGAATGTTGTTGTGAGCTTGACATCAAATATGTCCCCATTTTTCAGGTCGCCTATTATCCAGATGTCAAAGTTTGATGCGCTTATGCTCCATGATTCTGTTGTTTCATCATAGGATGCTCCATCAATATAGAGCTGGAGCGCCGGATATGCCTGCACCGAAACAGGTGCGGAAGCTACGATTATACAGACAGCCAGCACTGTAATGATCTTCTTCGCTAACATCTATTCTCCTTTCAAATCCAGCTTTTGTTTAAATGATCTTCAAATTATTAAGCAATATGAATACCAAAAACTAATAAGCTGAATTAATTGACATCTTTGAGGTCAGTGTAAAAAGAAGGTGTAAGGATATCCGAAAAAATGTCGAATAATCTTACAAATTTCAGGTCAAAGCAATAATCAGGCCTGCAAAAAAGAAAATATATAATGCTTTGTTTTATAATTTCAGAATGCTAAAAGCTATTGAAGAAAAGGTGTATTCAAATAAAAGGATTTCTGCTGATGATGCCCTCTATCTTTATCAGACTGAAGATATCTTCAGTCTGGCAAAAATGGCATCTCATTTGAGAAAGATTAAAAACAGCGGCAATGCCTATTTTGTTATCAACCGTCATGTGAACCCTACCAATATATGTGTGAACAGATGCAAGTTCTGCGCGTTCAGCAGATCAAAAGGTGAAGAGGGCGCTTATGAGCTGAGTATTGAACAGATTATAAAAAAGCTTAAACCTGCTGCTGGGAGCGGTCAGAATTTTTCTGAAGTGCATATTGTTGGAGGGCTTCATCCTGATTGGCCGTTTCGGTACTATCTTGATCTATTGAGTTCTATAAAAAGAGAATTCCCTTCTATAGCGATCAAGGCATTTACAGCTGTAGAGATAGACTACCTCTCGAAGATCAGCGGTTTGAGCGTAGAAGATACGATCGCCCAGCTCAAAAAAAGCGGTCTCGATCTTATGCCAGGCGGAGGGGCAGAGATATTTGATCCTTCAGTAAGAAATGCTCTTTGCCCTGAGAAAATATCTGGAGAAAGCTGGCTCAGTATCATGGAGGCAGCTCATAAGCAAGGCATAAAGGCAAACTCTACAATGCTGTATGGGCATATCGAGAGTATTGAACACAGGATAGATCACATGATGAAGCTTAGAGAGCTTCAGGACAGGACTGGCGGTTTTCAGGCATTTATACCTCTTAAATATCATCCGCAAAATACAGAGGCAGGAGGCTTTGAAAGCTCAGGGATAGACGACCTTAAGACTATAGCAATCAGCAGAATAGTTCTCGACAATTTTGATCACATTAAAGCCTACTGGATAATGCTGGGTGAAAAGGTCTCCCAGATTGCGCTCATGTTTGGCGCAGATGATCTGGATGGCACAGTTATAGAAGAAAAGATCACGCATTCAGCAGGAGCAACATCCAAAGAAGGGATGACAAGGCAGGAGCTTGTGAATATGATTACAAGGGCAGGCAGAGTGGCTGTTGAGCGAGATGCATATTATAATCACATAAAGGTTTATGACAGGCAGGGGATATGAGAGAAAGAATGACAAATGAAGATGCCCTGTCTTTACTTAAATCATCAGACCTGCTCGACCTTGGCAGCATTGCAGACAGTGTAAGAAAAGAGCTGCATCCGGACGGAACAGTTACTTTTGTTGTTGACCGCAATATTAACTACACAAATGTATGCATCAACAAATGCAGATTCTGTGCGTTTTATAGAGATCCGGGCAGCTCTGACGCGTATGTGCTTTCGAGGGAAGAGCTCTTTAAAAAAATAGAAGAGACGATCGCCTTGGGAGGCACTCAGATACTCATTCAGGGTGGACTCAATCCTGACCTTGATCTTGACTACTACATTAATCTTCTCAGGTCGATAAAGGAACACTACTCAATAAACATTCATGGCTTTTCCCCTCCGGAAATATGTTATCTTGCTGACAAGCATGCTATAGGCATTAAAGAGACTCTCAAAAAGCTCATGGACGCAGGGCTTGACTCTATGCCTGGTGGGGGTGCAGAGATACTTTCTGACAGGGTGCGAGATGCCTTGAGTCCGAGAAAGATAAAGTCTGGCCGATGGCTTAATGTGATGGAAGAGGCGCATCATCTCGGCATGAGAACTACTGCCACAATGATGTTCGGAAGTGTTGAGACTCCAGAGGAGATAATCGAGCATCTCGATTCAATAAGATCTCTCCAGGACAAGACCGGCGGGTTCACAGCGTTTATCCCCTGGACATTTCAGCCCGGCAATACGGAACTGGCTGATACAGAACAGAAACAGCTCAGCAGTACTACAGCTCAGCATAATGGATATTCAGCAGCAGACAAAAATAAACAAGAACGAATAAGGCAGGCAACTGCTGCGGATTATCTAAGGGTGCTTGCACTCTCAAGAGTTTATCTAGACAATATAAAAAATATTCAGGCCTCATGGGTTACACAGGGCATTAAGATGGCTCAGATAGCGCTCAGGTTTGGAGCAAATGATTTCGGCTCCACAATGATAGAGGAAAATGTTGTGAAGGCTGCAGGCGTATCATACAGAATCAGCATGGAAGAGATAGTTCATGGCGTAAAGGCAGCAGGCTTTGCTCCTGCGCAGAGAGATACTTACTATAATCTGCTCAGGGAATTTTAAAATCCAAGAAAAATAATTACAACTCGGAGGTTTTGATGGGCTCAGATAATCTTTATGACATTATCATAATAGGCGGAGGGCCTGCGGGCCTTAGCGCAGCTCAGTATGCCTCGCGCTCAAAACTAAAAACTCTTGTGCTTGATAAATCCTCAACAGCCGGAGCAATGGCTTATGCGACTCTTCTTGAAAATTATCCAGGCCTCACAAAACCTGTCACAGGCAAAGAGCTGCTCGATACATTCAGGCAGCAGGCTCTAAAATTTGGCGCTGAATATAAAGAGGCGCAGGTCATAGGGATGTCTCTTGAAGGCGAGGCCAAAGAGGTGTTTACAATGGATGCGTCATTTAGCGCAAAGGCAGTGATAATCGCTACAGGTTCTATGGGAAGGAAAGCTGCCATAAAGGGAGAAGCAGAGTTTCTGGGTAGAGGTGTCAGCTATTGTGCAATATGTGATGCAGCATTTTTCAAGGGCAGAGCAGTATGCGTGCTGGGCGACTCTGAAGAGGCTGTAAAAGAGGCTGGAGTGTTGGCCAGGTTTGCCAAGATTGTATACCTGATATCTCCTTCCCAAAAGCTGAAGGTCGAGTCTGACTATCCTGCTTTATCTATTGAAAATCTGAAGGTGATTTTTGGAACTTCTGTTGTAAGTATAGAGGGCTCTGATACTGTTGAACGGATATCTTTGAAAGACTCATCCGGAAGAGAGTCAGCAATGCAGATGGATGGAGTTTTTGTTTATATGCATGGCACAAAGCCGGTAGTCGACTTTCTGCAGGGTGCGCTTGAGCGCGGAGAGAACGACTGTATTGTTACAGGAAGGATGACAGAGACTTCAATACCCGGGGTATTCGCTGCAGGCGATGTTACATGTACAGAGGTGAGGCAGGTTGTTATTGCAGCAGCACAGGGTTGTTTTGCAGCGCTCGCTGCGGAAAAACATATAACAGGCAGAAAAAAGACAAAGCTCGACTGGCACTGACAAAAGGTTCCGCAGCTTATTAAAGATTATTGATTGCAATCAGGAGTGACTCTGTATCCTCTAGTGTTTTGAAAACAGAGTCTGCTCCTGCATTTGCCAGCTCACTATATTCATAGGGTCCTGTAGCTACTCCTATACATTTTGCTCCATGCAGTTTTGCGCATTCAACATCTCTGGGCGTGTCTCCGATAATTATGCAGTCCTTGTACTCTATTTTTATTCCAATAGTTTTTTTGAATCTCTCTACAGCGAAAGGAAGCAGGTTGTTTCTTTCTTCATGGTCGCTGCCATATGCTCCGGCTGCAAAGTATCTGTTCAGCCCGAATGCTCCAAGCTTGATGTGTGCGCCAGCCTCTATATTGCCTGTGAGAATCCCGGACAGAAAATTGTCCGGCCTGCTTGTTACTGCGTCGAGAGCCTCTGCAACTCCAGGCATAAGCTTTTTATCAGACTTTGTTATCTCTGATTTGAGGTTGGTTATGTATATTTGCAGCAGCTTTGGTATGAGTCCGTCATGCGGTATTCCATGTTTTGTGAGGCTCTCACGTATTATTTGGGGGTCTGTTTTGCCAGACATGCTGATGCCCTCAAATGCATTGTGCACTCCGAACATCTCAGCAAAAGATGTCTGCAGCGAACGGCTGCCAGCGCCGCCGCAGTCAAGAAGAGTGCCGTCTATGTCGAACAATAAAAGTTTCATATCTATAGCATAATCTTCTGATTTAATGATGGTCAAATACATTTGATCTCATGTTTGAAAGAGCTTTGGCTAGGGTGTTAGAATTATCCATGTCGGGTTTAAGGAGGCATGATATGAAAAAGATAAAAACAGCAGGAATCTTTTTGTTAGCATTCATATTATTAAGTGTTGCCGGATGCGCTACGCATCAGCACGAAGGATCAACAGCAGGAGGAATATTCGGCGGTATTGCAGGCGCCCTCCTGGACAGCAGAAACCCATGGCGAGGCGGAATGATCGGCGCTGGCCTTGGAGCTATTGCCGGAGCTACTATAGCAGATATCTCTGTAAGAGGATCACGCCAGACAGCAACAAGTGGCTATCCAAGCGTTTACAGAACAGAAGACGGACGAGCTATGTACTGAGCCGAGCCGGTGAGTGGTTTTTATTATCCTGATGAAAAGACAAAATGCAGAAAGGTGCAGGAGCGCGTTTATGAAAACGGTCAGCTCGTAAAAGATACAGTCAAGGAAGTCTGCGAAAGCACAAAAACAGAAAAGAGGTATTAAATTTTGGAAAATCACAGAGGAAGACTTATAAGCCTTATTTACGAAAAAGCATTCAGGTACAATCCAGAGCCGGTATTTAAGCTTGTATCCGGTAGAATGAGCAACTACTATTTTAACTGCAAGGCTGTTACTTTAGATCCAGAAGGAATGTACTGCATAGGCAATATAATATGCGACATGATTGACGGAAAAGATGTTAATGGCATAGGCGGCCTGACTCTTGGCGCTGACCCTATAGCGAATGCTGTTGCTTACACATCCTTTTTGAGAAAGAAGCCTGTCAATGCGTTCGTTGTGCGCAAAAACGCAAAGTCGCATGGAACCATGCAGTGGATAGAGGGCAATGTAAAAGCTGGTGACAGAGTTGTGGTGCTCGATGATGTAATAACAACAGGCAAATCAACTATAGAGGCTATAAACAGGATACGAGAGGCTGGGTTGAATATATTCTGTGTAATCGCTCTTGTTGATAGGCAGGAGGGCGGCTACGAAGCTATAAGTGAGCACCTTGGCGACGATACGCCTGTTTTTTCTGTTGTTACACGTGATGATGTGATGAAGCTATACAAGAATGTCTAGAAAAAATTTCTGAACAGATGCAGCGCCTTTGAGTATATCAGCTTTATTCAGGGGCGCCATGTTTCTGTCTTCAACAATATTGCTTATCCCCCGAAGCTCTATCATCCTGGTATTGTCCAGCATGCATACATGAGCTGCAGCAGCTCCCTCCATGTTTTCACAGATTACCCCGAATTTCTTTTCTATCATTTTTGCAGCATCTGAAGCGCCTGTGCATGATGATACTGTGGCAAACGCTCCGGTTAAAATTCTTGAGCTGATATGCTCAGGAAGATGGAGCGGATAGCGATTATAGTAGACCGTGTTGTTCACAACTCCTGTAGGTAGGCTCAGCTCATCCATTGTTTTTATGCCGTCTTGGAGCATAAGTCCTTCATCAGCGTATATCTCTGAGGATGCAGCAGCCACATCTCCTGTTTTTAATCCCGATGAAGGGTAAGCGCCGGCCACACCGATCATGCATAGCAGATCAGGCTTGTATATATGCAGCATAAGAGCTGTTGAATGGGCAGAGTTTGCTTTTCCAGGTCCGCAGATATTTATTATCCATGGAGATCCGTTTATAAGGCATTGTATAAAGACCTTGCCCTGGATAAGGGATGTTTTTTGTGATGATATTTTTGATAGCACAATTTCAGCTTCAGTTTTTGTAGGTATTATGAGTGCATGGAAAGACACGGGGTTCTATTCCTCTTTGGGTTCAGACAGTTTATAGTTGATTTCCATCTCCATGTCGCTGCGCATGGTTTTGTATACTGAGCAGTATTTTTCTCGGGATAGCGAGATCGCCCTGTCAACCTTTTTATGGTCTAATCCGCTGCCAGTAATGTCCATGGATATCTCGACCTTTTTAAAATAGTTGGGCGGCTCCTGATTGCGGTCTGCCTTGAGCGACATTCTGAAATCTTTTATATCAGCGCGCATCTTTTTAAGAAAGCTGACCATGTCTATGCCCATGCATCCTGCCAGACTAAGGAGGAGCGCATCAGTGGGTCTGCATCCCCACTGTACATTTGCATCAAATTCTATCTCGTATCCTTCTGATGTTCTGCCTGTGAATATAAGTTCTTTATCCCACTGGAGCGTGGTCTTAAGTGGCGGCACAGACATGTTTTTGTAATCTCCGAGATCTTCTTCTCTATTCTCAATATTTTTTTCGGACATGGCATTTCCTCCGGTCAGAACTGATTTTATTGAATAGGCTGCTTATCAGTCAACACAGATATTCTGATTATTACCGATGTTGATAATATATGCTACAATCTGCTTAAAGTAATGCTGGCAAAACAGGACATCAAAAATGCAGATGATTGATACAGATTTTATAGTCATTGGCAGCGGTGTGGCAGGACTCCGTGCAGCCATAGAACTGGCTAAAAAAGGAAATGTTCTTATAGCTACAAAAGATGCTCCGAAAGAGAGCAGCACTGAGTATGCGCAGGGCGGTGTTGCTGTTGCACTCAGCGATGAGGATGAAGTGGGTATCCACTTTGAAGATACCATAAAGGCCGGCGACGGCCTCTGCAGAGAGGCAGCTGTAAAAAAGCTTGTTGAAGAAGGTCCGGAGCGGATTCTCGAACTAATAGAGTGGGGTGCTGAGTTTGATAAAGAGGGTACAAAGCTTGATTTCACACTCGAAGGTGCACATTCAAGAAGAAGGGTGCTTCATGCTCACGGCGACTCTACAGGCAGGGAGCTTGAGCGCGTATTAACAGCAAAGGTTTCACACATAAAAAACATCAAGAGTCTTCCGTTCTGCCTGGCGCTTGACCTTATTGTTGAGGATAATGTCTGCAAAGGCGCATACCTGCTTAAGGGAAGAGAACTCTTAGTCGTAACCTCTGCTGCTACAGTTATAGCTACTGGAGGAGCAGGACAGGTTTTTTCTAGAACAACCAATCCTGCTGTAACAACCGGCGACGGCGTGGCTATAGCATACAGGGCCGGAGCCCTGCTTGAAGATATGGAGTTCATTCAGTTCCATCCAACAGCTCTCTATGCACCTTCTGCTCCTCAGTTTCTGCTGAGCGAGGCTATAAGGGGAGAAGGCGGACTTCTTAGGAATATACACAGGGATACTTTCATGCAGGATTATCATCCAGACAGGGAGCTCGCTTCCAGAGATATTGTATCCAGAGCGATAATGTCCGAAATGGTTAAGACAGAATCAAATCATGTTTATCTCGACATGACACATTTGGATGCAGCTTATATCAAAAAGAGATTTCCCAGGATATACACAACCTGCCTTAGATACGATATTGACATAACAAAAGAGATGGTGCCGGTGTCACCTGCTGCGCATTATATGATGGGCGGCATAAAGACTGATCTCGACGGCGCCGCATCGCTAAAAGGTCTGTTTGCCGCAGGAGAGGTATCATGCACAGGAGTTCATGGAGCCAACAGACTGGCGAGCAACAGTCTCCTTGAAGGGCTTGTTTATGGATACAGGGCAGGATCAGTGGCAGCGGGCACCTCAAACCAGCAGATAAAATCGATTCCTGACTATCGGCTTGATCATGTAACCTCTGCAGAGGCCGGAAAGATCGAGGAGATTAGAAGTCTTGTTCGGCGCGTGATGTGGGAGAAGACAGGAATAATAAGGTGCGAAAAATCTCTTAATGAAGCAATTGCGAAACTCTCAAATTATTTGCCTTATACGCGCAAGAGATTTGATGAAAGAAGCGCTGTGGAGCTCTCAAATATGCTTACAGCAGCAATGCTTATAACATGCGCTGCGCTAAAGAGGAAAGGCAGTGTCGGAGCTCATTACCGTTCTGACTTCAAGGCGCAGGGCGAAGGCTGGAACAGCCATATTTCTATACATAGAGATATGGATATGATGCCTGATATGTATAGAAGGGAGTAAGATGTGAGAAGAGCAAAGATAGTCTGTACAATAGGACCTGCATCAAATAATTTAAGGACAATAAGGGCATTGCTGCTTAGCGGCATGGATGCTGCACGGCTCAATTTTTCTCACGGTACTCATCAAGATCATCAGCGTGCTGCCGGACTTATACGTTCAGCTGCCTCAGCGCTCAAAAAAAAGGTATCTGTTATTCAGGATCTTCAAGGTATAAAAATCAGGGTTACAGATTTTCCGGACGGCAATATTATTCTTAGAAATGGCCAGGAGCTGCTGGTCTGCCCGGGAAGATCTGCCAGCTCTGATAAATGCATATTCATAACTTATCCTCGTCTGCTCAGGGATATTAAAGCCGGTCACAGGATCCTGCTTGATGACGGATTTCTGAGGCTCGATGTGCTCGGCAGAAAGGGCAACGGATTAAGGGCTGTAGTAGCGGAAGGCGGAATGCTAAGGTCTCGCAAGGGCGTAAATTTTCCTGATTCGAAAATAACAGCAGGGTCTTTTACTTCAAAGGATAAGGCTGATCTGCTGTTTGGTGTGTTTGTTGGAGTTGATTATATGGCTGTCTCATTTGTAAGAAACGCCGGAGACATCCTCATAATACGCAGGTGGGCTGAAAAGAAAGAAATTGTTCTGCCGCCATTGATTGCCAAGATTGAAAAGCCGGAGGCGCTTGAGAACATTGATGAGATATTAGACAATGTTGAAGGCATAATGGTGGCAAGAGGAGACCTCGGAGTGGAGATGCCGGCCGAGCAGGTGCCTGTTATACAAAAGAGGCTTATTGATTTGGCAAACAAGAGGGGCAAACTGGTAGTTACAGCTACCCAGATGCTAGAGTCGATGACCCATAGAAGCAGGCCAACAAGGGCTGAGGCTAATGATGTGGCAAATGCTGTGCTGGACGGAAGCGATGCGTTAATGCTATCTGCAGAGACAGCTATCGGTATGTATCCGGCAGAATCCACAGCAATGATGGATAGGATAATCAGGCATACAGAGGCAGAATCACCGCGCAGTCCTGAGCCTGTATTTCGGGCATCAGGAAGATTCTCTGAGGCTGTTGCTGACGGAGCATGCAGGGCAGCTCATGAAGTGGGCGCAAAAGCTATTGTTGTATTTACGAGGACAGGTTTTACAGCGCAGCTTGTATCCAAGTTCAGGCCTGGTGTTCCGGTTTTTGCGCTTACTCCTCAGGATGAGGTTGTAAACAGGCTTCCGCTTTTGTGGGGAATCGAATCTATGCGGGGCAGATTTGTTTTTGCTTCACAAAATGCTACAGCAGGCAGGGTTGAGACTCTGGATGCAAGATTTATAAAGTCTGTGCAGAAATGCGTGATAAAGAGCGGACTCGCAAAAAAAGGCGATACGATTATATTTGTATCCAGTTCTGCATTTCTTGGGGATCCAAACATAATCAGGATACAGAAGCTATGATTTTAACAGTATCCTGTTTTCCGCTGAATTAATTGAAAAAGAGCGGTTTTCTGCTGTATGATTAGTAACTATGGCAGATATGAAAAAAGCCAATTCAAGCCTCGCTAAGATACGCGAACAGATCGATAAGGTTGATCAGGAGATTATAAAACTGCTCAACAAAAGGGCTGAACTTGCGATTGATGTCGCTGCGATAAAAAGAAAGGCAGATCTGAAGTTTCACTCTCCTGAGAGAGAGCGAGAAGTTATAGAAAAGGTATCCAGCACCAACAAGGGGCCTTTCCCTAATGATGCTCTAAAGTTTATTTTCCGTGAGATTATATCAGCATCACTTTCACTAGAGGAGCCGCTCAGGGTTGCATATCTTGGTCCTGAGGGCACATTTACTCATCTGGCAGCTCTCAGGCATTTTGGTTCATCAGCTAAGTGCCTGCCTGTTCAGAGCATCCGCTCGGTTTTTGATGCAGTTGAGAGCTGCAAGGCAGACTACGGTCTTGTGCCTATAGAGAACTCTAACGAGGGTGTCGTAAGTTATACGCTTGATATGTTCATGGACAATGAACTGAAGATATCGGCAGAGGTGCTGCTTGAGGTGACTCATAACCTGTTGTCGCAGAGCGGAGAACTGAAAAAGGTTAAAAAAATATATTCGCATCCGCAGGCAGTTGCGCAGTGCAAAAGGTGGATCGAGACAAATCTGCCGGGTGTTCCTGTGCTCGAGGCAACAAGTACTGCTCGTGCTGCTGAGCTTACAGCTAAACATGCTGATTCAGCAGCTATAGCTAGTGAATTGAGCGCCAGACTTTACGACCTTAAATTTGTGGAGAAGCGCATAGAGGACAACAAGCACAATATGACCCGATTCCTTGTTATATCTAAAGAGTTCCCTAAAAAGAGCAGAAAGGATAAGACCTCTATCATGTTTTCTCTCCAGCATAAGCCTGGATCTCTTTATGATGCCCTGAATCCTTTCGAGAAGTCTGGCATCAATCTTACAAAGATAGAGTCTAGGCCTTCGAGAAGAAAGGCTTGGGAGTATATATTTTTTGTTGACCTTGAGGGGCATATTGATGATGAGAAGGTGCGGAAGGCCATTGAGAAGGTTAAAAAGAGCTGCCTATTCCTGAAGCATCTGGGTTCATATCCTTCGCACGAGAAACCTAAAAATGAATAGATTCTGATAAATGTAACAGGGAGTATTAATATGGTAAAACCTCTTTCGTATGTAGCTGGCATCAGCCCTTATGTGCCTGGTAAGCCTCTTAAAGAACTGGAAAGGGAGCTAGGGATATCCGGCTCTATAAAACTTGCATCAAATGAAAATCCACTCGGCCCTTCGCCAAAGGCTCTTGCAGCGATATCTGAATATCTTAAAGATCCCTCAGAGCTGGGGCGCTATCCTGATGCCAGCGGCTTTTACCTTAAAAATGCCCTATGCGACAGACTTAACGCTTATGGTGTAGCAGGAGGTGCAAAGCTGTTTCCTGAAAATATAATACTCGGCAACGGCTCAAATGAGCTGCTCACTATAGCGGTAAGAACATTTATGACCCATAAAGACGAGGCTGTTATGGGAGCGCCTTCTTTTGTGGTCTATTCCATATCTGTAAACTCTGTAGGCGGTCAGATGATACAGGTGCCGCTTGTTGAATACAGGCATGATCTTGCAAAGATGGCAGAGTCTATTAATGAAAATACAAAAATAGTATTTATAGCCAATCCAAATAACCCAACAGGCGCTGCAAACGAGCGCAGAGATTTTGCGGAGTTCCTCGATAATATACCAGAGAGTGTACTGGTTGTTATGGACGAGGCATATTATGAATATGCTTTTGATCCCGAATACCCCCAGGTTGTAAGAGACTTCTGGGGCAAGAGAGAGTTCCTTGTGCTAAGGACATTCTCAAAAGCATACGGACTTGCTGGCCTAAGGATAGGCTACGGAATAGCAAGCGAAGGCGTGATAGCAGAGATGAACAAGATACGCGAACCCTTTAATACAAATGCACTTGCTCAGTATGCTGCACTGCATGCCCTGGATGACAAAGACCATTTAGACAGATCAATCAGCGTAAATGCCGAAGGCAGGGACTATCTATACAAGGAGTTTGAATCAGCAGGCATAAATTATGTGCCTACTCAGGCAAACTTTATATATCTGCCCCTAGGTGAAGATTCAAAAAAGGCATATGATGAGCTGCTAAAAAAAGGCGTTATAGTGAGGCCTGTAGGTCCTAAAGAGATAAGGGTTACCATAGGCCTGCCTGAAGAGAACAGGCGCTTTATGGATGCTTTCAGAGATGTATTTAAAAAAATATAAAATAACGAAAGCTGTACAGGAGGCTTCATATGGATATTATCGTACTTAAACCAGATACGCCGGAACAGAATATTGCCCTTATACTCGCCAAGCTCGATGCAAAAGGGCTAAAGGCTAATGTCTCTCACGGAACAGAAAGAACCATCATCGGCGTTATCGGCGACACCTCAAAGGTTACTGAGGAGGAAGAGGCAGCAATAAGCGCGATGACCGGGGTAGAAAATGTGGTCCGCATACTTAAGCCCTACAAGCTTGCGAGCCGCGACTTCAGAAAAGAAAACTCGGTTATTGACATTAATGGAATTAAAATCGGAGGCAAAAAGATACAGGTTATGGCAGGGCCATGCGCTGTTGAGAACAGCAAAAACCTTTTTGATGTCGCTGAACAGGTCAAGAAGGCAGGAGCCATGTTTTTGCGCGGCGGAGCATACAAGCCAAGGACATCGCCATACTCATTCCAGGGCCTTGGGGAAGAGGGGCTTAAGATACTTGCCGAGGCGAGAGAGGCTACAGGACTGCCTGTTGTTACAGAGATAATGGATCCGAGAGATATAGATGTGATAGTGGAGTTTGCGGATATCATACAAATAGGTGCAAGGAATATGCAGAACTTCAGACTGCTACTTGAGGTCGGTTCAACAAATAAGCCTGTGCTTCTTAAACGCGGCCTTTCTGCAACCATCAAAGAGTGGCTCATGTCTGCAGAATATATAATGTCCCGAGGCAATCAGCAGGTGCTCCTCTGCGAAAGAGGCATAAGGACATTTGAGACTGCAACGAGAAACACCCTCGATCTGAGCGCTGTGCCTGTTTTGAAGCAGTTGACGCATCTGCCTGTTGTTGTGGATCCCAGCCATGGTGTAGGCAAATGGGATCTCGTTGCTCCGATGGCAAAGGCAGCTGTTGCAGCAGGTGCAGATGCTCTTATGATAGAAGTACACATAAATCCTGAAGAGGCACTCTCTGACGGAGAACAGTCTCTCAAGCCGGATATGTTCGCACAGCTTATGAAAGAGCTTAAACCTGTTGCTGAAGCTGTAGGCAGGGAAATATAAGGGAAGGCCTGCATAAGAGTATGCCGCTATTTTTTAACAGAGTTGCTCTTCTGGGTGTGGGGCTCATTGGAGCTTCGATCGCAAAAGTGATGAAGGCAAAAGGCCTCTGCGGTTCCATAACAGGATACGGCAGGAGCACAGATAATCTTGAAAGAGCTGCAGCAGAAGGGATAATAGACAGCTTCAACATTTTGGCAGATGTGGCATGCAGAGATGCAGATCTCATTGTGCTTGCTGCTCCTCCAGCTGTTTTCAGCAGTCTTGTAAAAGATGCGAGACAATCTTTCAAAGAGGGAGCCATAGTTACTGATGTAGGCAGCATAAAGGGCAAGACTGTCTTTGAGATAGAGTCGCTTATGCCTGCCAATGCTCATTATGTGGGAGCTCATCCGATAGCAGGCAGTGAAAAATCCGGCATAGCAGATTCATCAGCTCACCTTTTTCATGGAGCTAAATGCCTTTTAACGCCGACCCAGACAACAGATAAAGCTGCTCTCGAAAAGGTGTCTGCATTATGGGCTGCTGCAGGAGCTGTTGTCGAAATCATGGATCCGTTCAGGCATGACGAGGTGTATGCTGCTGTGAGCCATCTTCCGCATATTCTGGCGTATGAGCTGGTAAATATAGTGGCTGATGCAGATCCAGACTTTCTCAGATATGCTGGCAAGGGATTCAAGGATACAACACGAATAGCTATGAGTTCGCCTGAGTTATGGAGAGATATAAGCATACTTAATAGCGATGAGCTTGTAAGGCTGATACATCTCTTCAGAAAAAGGCTTGATGATATGGCTTATTATCTGAGGGATAAAAACAGCCAGCAGATAGAAGCTGAATTTTCTAAGGCAAGGACTTTAAGATCAGACCTTGGCAGCGATGCATGCCAGCAGGGGGAAGAGTAGAATATAATGGCGATAATAAATATCAGGTCATTTGCAGGACTAAGGGGAGAGGTTACTCCTCCTTCTGATAAATCAATATCACACAGGGCTGTTATGCTTTCAGCAATTGCTGACGGCAAAAGCTCTATCAGAAACTTTCTTTACGCTCATGACCCTGTCAGCACTCTGAAGGCGATGAGGAGCCTCGGTATAACAATAGAAGAAGAGGGCGGAAGAGGTGGAATAGTAGTTTATGGAAGGGGGCTCAGGGGGCTGTCAGAGCCTTCTGATGTTATAGACTGCGGCAACTCAGGCACAACTATGAGGCTTATCTCCGGCATACTAAGCGGCAGCCAGTTTTTTTCTGTCCTTACTGGTGACAGTTCGCTAAGATCGAGGCCTATGGCCCGTGTAATAGAACCTCTCAGACAGATGGGTGCAAAGATATCAGCCAGACAGTCCGGCAAGTATGCTCCTATTGCTATCAACGGAGGCGGGCTAAAGGCGATTGATTTTAGCATGCCTGTGGCATCAGCGCAGGTTAAATCATGCATCATGCTCGCTGGCCTGTATGCCGAAGGCACAACAACAATAACTGAGCCTCTCAAGTCGCGTGATCATACAGAGACAATACTATGCTCAATGGGCAGTTCTGTAAAGGTGGACGGCCTTACTGCCAGTGTATGCGGATCAGGCGAGCTGTCTCCTATTGATATAACAGTGCCGTCGGATTTCTCATCAGCAGCTTTTTTTATGGCTGCAGCTCTTATGGTAAAGGGCTCTGAGCTTCTTATAAAAAATGTGGGCATAAATCCTACACGCACAGGACTTTTAGACGCCATATCAAAAATGGGAGCTGAGGTTGAGCTTATTGACAAGCGGCATGTATCCGGAGAGCCTATTGCTGATATATTATGCAGGACATCAAGCGGACTTAAAGGCGCTTCAATAGACAGCGATCTTATGCCTTCGATGATAGATGAGTTTCCTGTATTGTGTATACTTGCAGCAATGGCTGATGGAGTTACAGAGATAAGGGGTGCTGCTGAATTGAGGGTTAAAGAGTCTGACAGAATAAAGGCTATGGCAGAAGGTCTTTCGGCTATGGGGGTTGAGTTTCTGGAGCATGAGGACGGGCTTTCTATACATGGCTGCAACGACATGAAGCCCGCCAGAATAAAGAGTTATGGAGATCATCGAATAGCTATGGCATTTGCTGTGGCAGCCCTTGCCTCAGGCTGCAGCGTTGATATTGATGATACAGAATGTGTTGATATATCTTTCCCCGGATTTTTCGGGATTTTAAAGGAGCTGGCATCATAATGAAAAGGGTTGTTGCTATAGACGGGCCGTCCGGAGCAGGTAAGAGTACGATCTCGAGAATGCTTGCAGATAGGCTCGGTTTTCAGTTTCTGGATACAGGGGCGCTCTACCGCGCTCTCGGTATGTATCTTGACAGAAAAGGGATAAGCCATCTTGATAGTGATGAGGTTTTGAGCTCCGGTATAGGAGATGTGAAGATCGAGCTCTCCGGAGAAAAGATTTTTCTTGAGGGTCAGGATGTATCTGGCCTTATAAGAACTCCTGCAGCAGGCCATCTGGCCTCTGTGTTTTCTGCCCGCAGGCCGGTGAGAGAGTATCTCTTTTCACTGCAGAGAAACGCAGCGATCAAGGATGATATAGTAGCAGAAGGCCGAGACATGACAACTGTAGTATTCCCTGACGCATGGGCTAAGTTTTTCCTTGATGCCTCTGTCGAAGAAAGAGCCAGACGCAGATACCAGCAGCTTTTGGAAAAGGGCATGAACATAACAATGGATCAAGCCCTTTCAGATATCAGAGACAGGGATCAGCGCGACAGCAACCGGGACATCGCTCCACTTAAAAAAGCTGAGGACTCTATCCTTATAGATTCCACCGATATCAGCATATCTGAGGTGGTTGAGGAGATGCTCAAAAAACTTCCTGCCTGAAAGCCTGCGTAAGCTTGCGATATTGCATGAAAAATGTTATTATTATTGAATAGGATAGGTATATCCTGTATTTAATTAAATATAAAGGGTTACGGGTTATCAAGTGAAAGTAATTACCGCTAAACGAGCAGGCTTCTGTTTTGGTGTCAAAAGAGCAGTAGACATGGCTTTTGATGCCGCAGAACAGAGCGATTCTGTTTATACCTTAGGGCCTATAATACACAATCCTCAAGTTATAGAAAAGCTCGACTCTCAGGGAGTAAGGACTACAGACAATATTGACAATTCTGAGATTAAGACCCTGATAATAAGAACCCACGGGGTAACAAATAACGTGTCAGAAGTGCTTGCAGCAAAAGGATATAATGTGATCGATGCCACATGTCCTTTTGTAAAAAAGGCTCAGCAGTATGCAGCGCTTCTTAAGAATGAGGGCTACCAAGTGCTTATAATAGGAGACAGGGAGCATCCAGAGGTGCAGAGCCTGATGAGCTATGCAGGTGCTGATGCGATAGTTGTGAACAAGGATGATCTGCTGCCCAAGCTAAAGAGCAGGGTCGGTATTGTTGTACAGACAACACAGCCTGTAAATGTGCTCCAGAAGATTATAAAAGATGTGCTGGAGAAGGTTGCAGAGCTAAAGGTCTTTAATACCATATGCTCCTCTACAGCTCTGAGGCTTAAAGAAACAACAGACATGGCTGGACAGGTTGATGTTATGGTTGTGGTTGGAGGTAAAAACAGCGCCAATACAACCCAGCTTGCCAACCTTACAAAGTCTATGTCTGTGCCTACATATCATATTGAAACATCAGATGAATTAATGGAAGGATGGTTTACAGGCGCAGAAAATGTCGGCATAACAGCCGGCGCTTCTACACCCGACTGGATAATAAAGGAAGTCGAGGATAGAATCCGAACCATAGGAGGAAACCGGTAAAAATGGATACCCAGGCAAGACAGGACAGCAGCGAATTCGAAAAGATGTATGCAGAGACGCTGACCAACAGGCTTGAGAGGGGCTCCGTAGTCAAGGGCAAGATTGTAGCAATACGGGAAGACGGGATAGTCGTTGACGTTAAATATAAGTCTGAAGGAGTGATTCCGTCATCTGAGTTTTCGATGGAGGACTTCAGCCACATCAGACAGGGTGATGACATTGAGGTTTTAGTAGAACGCGTCAGCGATTCCGGAGAGGGAGTTATTCTTTCCAGGGATAAGGTGCTGAGGATGCATGCGATGGAGAAGCTTGAGGAGGCTTTGAGCAAAAACCTAGCTCTGGAAGGCAAGATTACAGAGAAGATAAAGGGAGGGCTGGTTGTAAATATATCAGGCGTAAACGCTTTTCTCCCTGCATCTCAGGTTGACATCAAGCCTGTGCGCGACCTGGATCATCTTATAGGCCAGAAGATCTCCGTAAGGATACTAAAGCTCACACAGCCGCGACAGGCTGGACAGGGGTATACCCCATCACTTGTTGTATCCAGAAGAGTGATCCTTGAAGAAGACAGAGACCGCAGAAAAGAGAATGTGATAGGCGTTCTGAAGGACGGCGCTCTTCTTAAGGGTATTGTTAAAAATATTACTGACTATGGCGTATTTGTAGACCTTGGCGGTATAGACGGCCTGCTTCACATATCAGATATATCATGGAGAAGGGTGAACCACCCGTCAGAGTTTTTTCAGGTGGGCGATGAACATGAGTTTCTTGTCCTTAAGCACGAAGAGGCATCCCACAAGGTCACTCTGGGATATAAGCAGAAGAAGGCTGACCCATGGCTGACTGTTGACCAGAAATACAGCAGCGGGATGCGGGTAAAAGGCAAAGTGGTAACAATAACAGACTACGGAATTTTTGTTGAAGTTGAAGAGGGGCTGGAAGGCCTTGTCCATGTGTCAGAGCTGGAATGGGTGCCGCGTTCAAAGCATCCTTCAAAGTATGCTGTGCTCGGGGATGAGATAGAGACTGTTGTAATAAATGTGAGCAAGGACGACCGCAGGATGTCGCTGAGTCTGAGGCAGCTCTCACCAAAGCCGTGGTCTGTTGTGGCGGAGAAGTATAAGGTAGGAGACGAGATCAAGGGCAAGGTGAAGACAATAACGGATTTTGGCGCATTTGTGAGGCTTTCTGAAGGAGTAGACGGACTTGTCCATATCTCAGATCTTTCATGGACAAAACATGTAAAGCATCCTTCTGATGTGCTTAAAAAGGGCCAGAGAGTTGATGCGGTGATATTGAGCATAGATCCTGAGAAGGAGCGTATGGCTCTGGGTATAAAGCAGCTAACTCCTGATCCATGGCTGAGTGAGATACCTGCGAAGTTCAAGCTGGGTGAAGAGTTCATCGGAAAGGTTATAAAGGTTGTGGATTTCGGAGTTTTTCTAGAACTCGAAGGCGGAGTCGAGGGTCTTATCTACTCTTCAGAGATCGATCCTTCAATAACTCTGGAAGAGGGATCAGAAATTTGGGTAAGAATAATAAAAATAAATACTGATGACCGCAAGATAGGTCTCAGCATGAAGAATGTGAAGACAAATGAGAATTAGGAAGCTTTTTTTCTGGACAATAGTTTTTTTTGGAGCACTGCTGATTTTGAGCGCCTTAATAACATTCTCTTCCAAGGATGTAGTGATAGGAGACAAGATCGCTCTTGTTCGTGTTGAGGGTCCGATACTCCAATCAAAGGATGTTGTTGAGGAGCTGAAAAGCTATACAAAAGACAGCTCTATAAAGGCAGTTGTTGTAAGAGTAGACAGCCCCGGCGGCGGAGTTGTGCCTTCACAGGAAATATACGAACAGATGAAGAAGACAGCAGCCAAAAAGAGCGTAGTGGTATCTATGGGCTCTGTCGCGGCTTCAGGCGGCTACTATATATCAGCTCCGGCAACAAAGATAGTGGCAAATCCCGGCACCCTGACAGGATCTATAGGAGTGATTATGGAGCTTCCCAATATCAAGGGGCTGATGGAGAAGATAGGGGTTAAGACTGAGGTGGTAAAAAGCGGAAGACATAAAGACATAGCATCAGTATTTAGAGGCATAGGCGCTGAAGAGCGCAAAATACTGCAGGGTGTTATGGATGATGTGCATGAACAGTTCATATCTGCTGTTGCCGAGAGCAGAAATATTCCTGCTACTGAGGCACGCAGGCTTGCTGACGGCAGCATATATACAGGCAGGCAGGCAAAGGAGTTAAAGCTTGTTGACGACATAGGAGATCTTCAGTATGCTATTAAGCTTGCCGGAGAACTGGCAGGCATAAAGGGTGAGCCTGAAGTTGTGATGAAAAAAGAGCGCCATCCGATATATGATATTCTTAGCGGCAGGGTGCCTGAAGGCATTATCAGGCTGATGCCCAAAATGGAGCTTAAATATCTGCTCCCATCTGCATAACACAAATTCACTATTATCTATAAACAGGAGGTATACATGACAAAGTCGGTCATGATCGAAAAAATAACTGAAAAGGTTGAAGGACTCACCAGAAAACAGGTAGAGACGATAGTCAATACAATATTCGACAGCATGAAGGATGCACTGGCTCGAGGAGAAAAGATCGAGATCAGGGGATTTGGAAACTTCAGGCTTAAAGAGAGGGCTGCAAAGACAGCTCGCAATCCAAGGACAGGCGAGAAGGTGCAGGTTCCTAGCAAAAGGGTGCTGCATTTCAGAGTTGGCAAGCCATTTCATAATGCACTAAACGGCATAGCTGAATAATAAATTTTATTGGCTAATGCTGGTTAAGGCTGCTGAAATCGCATGAAATGAAAAGACGCGAATTCCTGAAGCGGACTATAAATTTTTTTGTCGCTGCTGCAGCGCTCTTTTCATCAGCGCTCTTTTTCCGTTTTGTATCTCCAAAGTTCAGGCTCAGCTCAACAGAATATTTTCTTCTGATGCCTGAGGACGAGCTGCCCAGACGCGGAGTAAAAAAAGTGGAGTTCCCTCTCCAGATCAACGGCAAAAAAAAGAGAGAAAGGGTATTCATATCGATAGTGGGCAGCGAAATACTGGCCCTCTCTCCTGTTTGCACTCACCTGGGCTGCATAGTGACATGGGACAACAATGCTTCAGAGTTTGTATGCCCCTGTCATGCCGGCAGATATAACAGCGCTGGAGTTGTGCTTTCCGGCCCGCCTCCCAAGCCTCTTGCAAGGCTTCCGCTAAAGATAGAGTCAGGCAATGTAATGATAGGGTGGAAGGTGTAGTTTGGGGATAATGAGCGCAATAGACAAGAGGTTCAAGCTGTCAGCCTTGCACAGGAGAATTCTGAAGAAGCCTATACCTGATAATATCGGATATGGGTACTGTCTTGGCGGCATGGCGTTCACCTTTTTCCTAATACTTGCTGCAACCGGCTTGATGCTAACCTTGTACTATGTGCCTTCAGAAGCAGAAGCCTACAAGAGTGTTCAGAAAATAACAGAAGATGTTCCTCTGGGCTGGCTTGTCAGAAGCATGCATAAATGGTCTGCAAGCCTTTTTATAATTTTTATACTGCTTCATACATTGAGGGTATTTGCGGCAAAGGCCTACCGAGCTCCGCGCGAGCTCAACTGGATTATAGGTGTTAAGTTGCTGGCGCTCTCTATGGGTTCAGGCTTTACAGGATATCTGCTGCCTTGGGATCAGAAAGCATACTGGGCAACAGAGGTTGGCACATCAATGGCAGGTACTGTCCCATTTATTGGCGAATATCTTGTACAGTTTATCAGAGGCGGAAGAGAGGTTGGAGGCGAGACTCTTATAAGATTTTATAGCGCTCATGCTTTTATTATTCCATTATGCATAGTCGCTCTGCTATGGATGCATTTTCATATAGTGAGACGACAGGGCATATCAAAGAGGCTTTAGCATGAAAGAGAGAATAGAAGAGATAGAAAAGACTTTTTATCCGCATTTCGTTGCTGAGGTAGTTGTTGTAATCTTTTTTTGCCTGCAGATTCTGATTGTCATTTCCATGCTTTTTGTGCCGGAGATGGGCAGACCGATAGATCTGTCCAGACAGTACCAGCCCAGACCGGAGTGGTATTTCTTGTGGCTCTTTGAGCTGGTGAAGTTTTTTCCGGGTTGGAGCGTAGTGGTAGGCACAGTAGTAGTGCCTCTGGCGTCTGTTTTGCTGCTTATGATGATGCCGTTTATTGATAGAGGTGGAAGCAGCTCAAAGATGGCATCTATAATCTTTTATCTCTTGCTTGTTATGCCTGTGCTGCTCACGATATCTTATATTCTTAGCCACTGATCTGCAGGTTGTTGACATCCCAAACCTTAACCTCTTATTATCAACACAATGTTCAAACTTCTCCTCGAGATAAAAGATCTGTCAGTGTATATTGATGACGGTAATCTGCGCTCAAAATTAGCTGCCTCAGGGCCAGCAGCTGTGTCAGGCATATCCTTCGGAATCAGAAAATCAGAGGTGTTCGGGCTTGTTGGAGAGAGCGGCTGCGGCAAGAGCCTCACAGCGCTTTCGATACTACGTATTTTGCCGCCAAACATATCAGCATCAGGAAGCATACTTTTTAATTCTTCAGACCTGATGCAGCTGGATGAAGAGAGTATGCGTTTAAAAAGAGGCAAAGATATATCAATGATTTTTCAGGAGCCCATGACATCACTCAACCCTGTCCTTACCATAGGCAGACAGATACAAGAGATTTTGATCGAACATTCAGGCCTGTCAAAATCAGAAGCGATTGTAAAGGCTGAAGAGCTGCTTTCATTAGTGCTTATTCCTAATCCTGCCCAGAGATTGAGAGAATATCCCCATCAGCTCTCTGGAGGCATGAGACAACGGGTCATGATAGCAATGGCTATAGCATGCAATCCTTCCCTGCTTATAGCAGATGAGCCTACAACAGCCCTTGATGTTACTATACAGTCACAGATACTTCGTCTGTTGCAGGAACTAAGGACTAGGATGAATATGGCTGTGCTGCTGATTACGCATGATCTTGGCATAATCGCTGAAAATGCAGACAGGGTTGCGATAATGTATGCAGGCAGAATAATGGAGCTTGCTGACGTAAAGAGGATTTTTGAAAACCCTCTAAACCCATATACGATAGGGCTGCTCAATTCTCTGCCTGTATCCAGAGGTAGCGAACTTAAGCCTATCCCCGGTTTTGTGCCTCCTCCTGAAAAGCAGAGTGCAGGATGCAGATTTTTTGACAGATGTTATGCAGCAACAGATGAGTGCAGTAAGATTGAGCCTCTTCTTTATGAAGCTGAAAAAGACCACTATGTGAGATGCCTGAGATGGAAAGAGATAACAAAAGCTGTCTGCTGAAAACAGACAACCTTAAGAAGACCTTTGTCAGAAGCTCCGGATTTTCATCATCCGGCAGCGCAGTGAAAGCTCTTGATGGTGTGAGCTTCAGCATGGAAGCTGGTTCTGTATTTTCTCTTGTAGGGGAAAGCGGATGTGGCAAGTCCACTGTAGCACGGATTGTGCTGAGGCTGCTGCAACAGGATGAAGGAACTGTATATTTTAGGGGCAAGGATACCTCAGGCCTCAAAGGTGAGGCTCTCAAACAGTTCAGGCGTTCTGTACAGATGATTTTTCAGGATCCTTTTGCATCTCTTAATCCTAGAATGACTATTGGATCAGCGCTTACAGAACCTTACAGAATTCATTGTATAAATAGAGCTTCAGATAATATTGTTGCTGCGGCAGAACTGTTACGCAAGGTTGGCCTTGGATCTGATGCAATGAAGAAGTATCCGCACGAATTCAGCGGAGGCCAGAGGCAGCGTATATGTATAGCAAGGGCACTGACTGTATCTCCAGAGCTTATAGTAGCGGATGAGCCGCTCTCTGCGCTGGATGTATCTATACAGGCCCAGATAATTAATCTGCTTAAAGGCCTTATGTCTGAATCAGGATTTTCGCTTATGCTGATAAGCCACGATCTTAATGTGGTGAGATATCTGAGTGACAGGGCTGCTGTTATGTATATGGGAAGGATAGTTGAGATGTCTGATGCTGGATCTCTCTTTGACTCTCCTAAACATCCATACACAAGGCTGCTTCTTGAGTCAGCGCCCAAAATAGGATCAGAGTCTAGAACTAAAAAGGCAGCTATTGATGCTCGTAGCATTTATGCTGCACCCGCACAGATTGGCGGCTGCGCATTTTATCCCAGATGCAGCCAGAAGATGCAGCAATGCAAAAGCATTGAACCTTCACTAACCAATCATGGGGCAGGGCTGGTGGCCTGCCACCTCTACAACTGATTATGCTAGATTCAGCCAATGTAATACCGGCGTTTCTGCTTACAATAGGCGCAGGCCTGTCAACAGGAATAGGCAGCGCGATAGCCTTTTTTACGAACAAGACGAACACAAAGTTTCTATCTGTATCTCTCGGATTTTCTGCTGGTGTTATGCTCTATGTCGCTTTTGTGGAAATACTTGCCAAGTCCAGATCAGCTTTTGTTTCTGATCTTGGAGAGTCGACAGGAGCATGGGCGACTGCAGCAGCTTTTTTTGGAGGTATGCTCGTAATAGCCCTTATAGACAAGCTGGTGCCCGAGGCTGATAATCCTCATGAAGTGAGGAGGGTAGAGGAGATGAGCTGTCCATTGCCTGCTAAAGTGTGCGGACTTTTCAGGATGGGTATATTGTCTGCGCTCGCAATAGCCGTACATAATTTCCCTGAGGGATTAGCTACATTTATGTCAGCGATGGAGAGTCCTGTTCTAGGAAGTACTATTGCAGTTGCAGTGGCAATACATAATATACCTGAGGGCATAGCTGTATCTGTGCCTATATATTTTGCTACTGGCAGCAGGAAAAAAGCCTTTACCTACTCTTTTATTTCAGGATTGACAGAGCCAATTGGAGCGTTGATCGGTTATATCATACTCCTTCCATATTTCAATCAGATTGTGTTCGGTGCGCTTTTTGCCGCTGTGGCCGGAATTATGGTTTTTATTTCACTTGATGAGCTTTTGCCTTCTGCCAGAGAATATGGCGAGCACCATCTTTCTATTTACGGGCTTGTGGCGGGGATGATCGTAATATCAGTAAGTCTTATGCTTTTTATTTAGCCAGCTTAATCAAATCTTCAATTTCCTGAACTCTTTTGCTGTCTGTCCAGTTCTGCTGACCCCTGAATATTTTTATCACCATGTCGTTTTTGTCCACCAGAATCGCTGCTGGCAGTGATGTAACATTGAATTTGCCCAGGGTTATCTCAAGGCTGCTGTCATAAATCATGACCAACCCTTCAGGAGCAGAAGCCTTGCTGTGCTGCGATCCAGGCTTTCCGGCATGAATGGATATGATCTTGAGTATGGATTGATCAGTGATGATCCGGAGATGTTTAAGCGACTCTCTGTCAGGCATGCAGGCCGGGCATCTGTCTGACCAGAATACGATCAGCAAAACACTTCCCCTGAATGCAGACAAAGATGTTTTGTCAGATAGTGAAAAATCCGGCACTGCAGTGTTCAGCAGCTTCTCTGTTGTGAAAGGTGAGATTCTTTCGAATTCAGCGCTGCTGCTGGCGCATGGAAGCATCAGCAGGATGACAAATAAAAACGGGACAGTCTTTAAACTGCCCCGTAATCTGTATTTTGAATTGCACATCTACTTTATCAGACCGGTTGCCCTGAGCGTAGCGGTAAGCTTTGTCTTGTTAGCCTCGGCCATTTCACAGAGAGGAAGTCTGAACTCTTCCTCAACCTTTCCCATAAGCGCCAGAGCAGTTTTGACAGGTATAGGGTTTGTCTCTATAAACATTGCAGCATTAAGAGGCTCAAGTTTGAAATGTATCTTTCTTGCAGCATCAATATCGCCCTTAGCGAGAGCATTGCACATATCCGCCATCTGCCCGGGTACAATGTTGGCAGTAACAGATATGCTTCCGCATCCTCCCAAAGCGTAAAGAGGCAGTGTTGTGAAGTCATCTCCGGAGAGTACGAGAAATGAGTCGCCGCATAGCCTTATCAGTTCGCTCGCCTGTTTCATGTCTCCTGTTGCTTCCTTTACTCCCACGATATTTTTTATTTCAGCAAGCCTTGCGACTGTGGAGGGCAGCATGTTAAGCGCTGTCCTGCCCGGCACATTGTAGAGCAGAATAGGAATATCAACAGATTCGGCTATCACCTTGTAGTGCCTGTATAGACCTTCCTGAGTGGGTTTGTTGTAATACGGAGCAACAATAAGCGCTCCGTCAGCGCCCAGCTCTTTTGCCTTCTTTGTTATTAGTATCGCCTCATCGGTTGAGTTCGCTCCTGTTCCTGCCACAACAGGCATCCGGCCGTTTGCAACTTTGACAGCAACTTCAATCACCCTGTAGTGTTCATCAAAGTCCAGTGTTGCGGATTCGCCTGTAGTGCCGCATGGCACAATGCCGTGTGTTCCCTGTGATATATGCCATTCGATGAGCTCAGAAAAAGAGTTTTCATCGAATTTGCCGTTCTTAAAAGGTGTTACCAGTGCTACATATGAACCTCTGAACATGCTGCTCCCTCCTTCAGTTTATAACGCAGAGTCCTGCCTTGTACCTTCCGTCAGCCTGTTTGCACCACTGTACAACTGCTGATTTTACAGAAGCCGGCTCTTCGCTCTTTATTATGACAATCTGCCCCTGTTTGAGACAGCAGTCACAGATTATTCCGAAGCCGTCTGATGATGAGTCTCTAACAACACAATCGCATACTCCATGTTTGCGGTCGCAATAGATGAAATACTTGCTTGAACCAGCTTCTGTTCTGCGTTTTGTTTTGCGCTTATCCATGCATGGCTCTGTCATAATTTTATTACCCCCTCGAACACTTCAGCAGCAGGACCTGTCATATAGACATGGTTGTCAGCAGCCCACTCGATGAGCAGGTTGCCCCCTGTAAGATGTATTGTAACTTTTCTCTCAACAAGATTTTTTGCCATGGCAGCAACACCCGATGCTGATGCGCCTGTACCGCAGGCGAGCGTCTCGCCTGAACCCCTCTCCCAGACGCGCATGCTGAGCTCTTTGCTGTCGAGTTTTCTGATAAACTCCACATTTGTCCGCTTTGGAAAGAGGCGGTGGTTCTCTATAATGGAGCCGTAGCGCTGCACATTAAATGCGCTGATATCCTCATCAATAAATATAACTGCATGAGGATTTCCCATAGATACGAATGTGAGTCTGAACTCCCTGTCGTCTATTGTGAGAGGATAGTCCATTACAGGCATGCTTATGTCAGCAGGCGCCGGTATCTTTACAGGTATGAGTGCAGGATCAAATATCGGCTCGCCCATGTCCACCCTCACCATGTTTCCATTCTTTTTTGGCCTGATTATGCCTGCGAGTGTCTCCACATCCAGAGTCTCCTTGTCTGAAAGCTTCCTGTCCCAGATATATTTTGCGAAGCAGCGTATACCGTTGCCGCACATCTCCACCTCGCTGCCGTCAGCATTGAGTATCTTCATCATGAAGTCTGCCTTGTCTGAATTATATAGCAGCAGTATCTGATCTGCTCCTATGCCAAATCTGCGGTCAGCCAGTTTTTTTGCGAGAGAAGGCAGATCAGGAAGATTGATTGACCTGCAATCTATCATGATAAAGTCATTGCCGAGTCCATGCATTTTTGTGAAGTTCAGAATCATTTTATATGAGCTCCGGAATGATCTCGCCATTAACCAGATCATTGAGAGTTTCACGTTTTCTGATCAGGGCATATTTTTTGCCTTTAACCATTACCTCTGCGGGCCTTGGTCTGCTGTTGTAGTTTGATGACATGGAAAACCCGTAAGCTCCGGCGCTCATAACAGCGAGAAGTTCTCCCTGTTTAATCTTTTGGAGCTTTCTGCCGCGGGCAAGGAAGTCGCCTGATTCGCATATCGGGCCTACCACATCAGCTATGACAAAATCTCTTCTGTTTTTAACAACAGGTTGTATGTGGTGATATGCATCATAAAGCGACGGTCTCATGAGGTCATTCATGCCTGCATCGACGATGAAAAACTCCTTGCCCTCGCCTTTTTTCAGGTATAGCACTTTTGTAACGAGGATGCCGGCGTTGCCCACGATTGATCTGCCAGGTTCAAGTACAACAGTAAGATCCCTGCGTTTTAGAAATGGAAGCAGCTTTTTTGCGAGATCAGACGGCTCAGGAGGCGTCTCTTTGCTGTATGTTATGCCGAGTCCTCCGCCCAAGTCGAGATACTTTATGTTTATGCCGTTGTCCTTAAGTGTGTCAACAAGAACAAGTATTTTTTTGAGCGCATCAACAAAAGGCGATGCCTTTGTGAGCTGAGAGCCGATATGTTTGTGTATGCCTACGACCTCGATATTTTTGAGTCTGCTGGCTAGCTTGTAGTGCTCAAGTCCGTTTTCTATAGGGATGCCGAACTTATGCTTTTTCATTCCTGTTGATATGTAGGCATGAGTTTTTGCGTCAACATCTGGATTTATCCTGAGCGCAATCGGAGCCTTTGTCTTCATCAATCCTGCTATTCTATCCATCTCTCGCAGCTCATTTTCAGACTCAACATTGAACATCATAATTTTGGTTTTTAGTGCATACCTGATCTCTTCTTCTGTCTTACCCACTCCTGCATATACGATCTTTTTAGCAGGAACTCCGGCTTTCAGTGCTCTGAAAAGCTCTCCGCCAGAGACGACATCAGCGCCGCCGCCGTTCTTTGCAAAGAGATTGAGCACAGCTGAGTTTGAGTTCGACTTTGCTGCAAAACATACTACATGTTTTACAGAGCTGAATGCATCTTTATAAGCATTTAAATGCTTGAGCAGAGTTTTATGGCTATAAATATAAAGCGGGCTGCCGAACTCTTCCACCAGTTTTTTAACAGGCACATCTTCTGCGTAGAGTTCATTTTTTTTGTACTGAAAAAAATTCATTATTACTCCGTTTATTGTTTGATTTTTTTAATTGTTTTTTAACATAATAAGCCGAAAAAGTCAAAAGAATCAGCTTGTCTTCAGGCTGTTTTTCCTGTTCCGGACCGGCAAAAAAAAAGATTGAGAGGCTGCGGGAGCCGTGATGGCGCATAATATAAATACAGATCGGATGGTTCGATTTTTTTGATATCCAGATTTTCAAGGAGTCATATTAATGGCAAAAAATATTGTTCAGAAGATTTTTGAAGCTCACAAGGTTAGCGGAGATATTGAGGCAGGCAAGACAATAGCTCTCAAGGTGGATCATGTCTATACCCAGGATGCGACAGGCACAATGGCATGGCTCGAGTTCGAATCAATAGGCATAGACCGCGTGAAGGTGCCGCTTGCTGTCTCTTATGTTGATCACAACACTCTCCAGTCTAATTTCATGAATGCTGATGATCATCTCTTTTTACAGACAGCAGCCCAGAAGTTTGGCGCGTATTTTTCGCGTCCAGGCAACGGCATTTCTCACCAGATACATCTCGAGAGATTCGGCGCTCCCGGCAAGATAGCGCTCGGCACAGACAGCCATACACCAACCGGCGGCGGCATAGGCATGATCGCAATCGGCGTCGGAGGGCTTGAGGCTGCGACAGTCATGGCAGGCGCTGCGTTCGAGATGGCCATGCCAAAAATCGTCCAGATAAAACTCACAGGAAAGTTGAACAGACCATATGTGACAGCCATGGATGTGATACTCACAATTCTTAAAAAACTCACCGTCAAGGGCGGAGTCGGAAAGATATTCGAATATGGTGGCCCAGGTGTTGCTGATCTGAATGTGACAGAGAGAGCGACCATAACAAACATGGGCGCAGAGCTCGGCGCTACAACATCCATATTCCCGAGTGATGAGAGGACTCTTGCGCATCTGAGGGTGCAGAAAAGGGCAGAAGGCTGGACAGAGCTGAAGGCTGATGCGGATGCGCAGTACGATGAGGTGATAGAGCTTGATCTGTGCAGTGTAGAGCCGATGATAGCACAGCCGCACATGCCTGACAAGGTTGTTGCCATTGGCGAGCTTGCAGGCAAAAAGGTTAATCAGGTTTGCATTGGCAGCTGCACAAACTCATCATTTCAGGCGATGAAGACGGTTGCGCTTATTCTCAAAGGCAGGAGTGTTGCAGACTCTGTGAACCTGCTGATAAATCCGGGATCAAAACAGGTGTACGAGAAATTATCAAGAGAGGGGCTTGCTGCTGACATGATAGCAGCAGGAGCGCGCATGATGGAGGCATCATGCGGTCCATGTATCGGCATGGGCGGAGCGCCTGGCAGCGGACAGGTCTCTGTAAGGTCATACAACAGAAACTTTGAGGGCAGGTCAGGCACAAAGGACGCACAGGTCTATCTTGCAGGCCCTGTTGCCTGTGCCATAATAGCGCTAAAGGGCGAGATGATCGACCCCAGAGATGCTGGCATAGCAGTTGAAGAGGTTGCTGAGCCGCAGGATGCATTGATAAACGACAACATGCTGATCAAGCCTCTTGCTGATACAAGCAGCATAAAGATAGTAAAAGGCCCGAACATAAAGGATGTGCCTGTGAAGGAGCCGCTCTCAAAAGAGATAGAGGCAGAGGTGCTGCTGAAGCTCGGCAGCAACATCACAACTGATGACATAATGCCTGCGGGCTCAAAGGTTCTGCCGTTCAGGTCGAACATTCCTGCAATATCTGAGTTTGTATTTGAGAACATAGACAAGACATTCAGCAGTCGTGCGCAGGAAGCAAAGGCAAAGGGCGGCAGCATTATTGTAGGAGCGGAGAATTACGGTCAGGGCTCATCAAGAGAGCATGCTGCCATAGCGCCTATGTATCTGGGAGTGCAGGCTGTAATAGCTCACACATTTGCCAGAATACATAGAGCGAATCTGATAAACTTCGGCATACTTCCTTTGCAGTTTAAATCTGAGGAGGATTACGAAAAGGTATCTCAGGGCGACAGACTGGCTATAAGAAATACAATTGATGCTGTAAACGGAGATCAGATTTTCAAAATAGAGAATCTTACAAATAAGATGTTTTTTGATGTTGTCGCTAACCTGAATGAGAGAGAGAAGATGTTGATACTTAGCGGCGGACTGCTGCCTTACACAAGGCAGTGCTAACATATTTGCAGCCAACAGAATCTGTGGAGGTCTTTTGATATGACTTCTCAGCAGCGCGGCACAGTTATGGTTGTTGACGATGAACCGCTCACTCTTGAAGCAACAGCCCTTATACTAGAAGCTTTTGGCTTTAGCGTGCTTCAGTGCGGCAAGCCTCAGGATGTGCTCCCAAAGCTGAAGCAGGAGTTGGTTGACGCCGTGATTTCTGATATTAGGATGCCGGATATTTCAGGGCTTGATCTGCTGGATCAGATCAGGCAGTTTGACAGCGATATCCCTGTTATTTTGATGACCGGATATGCTGATATGAATGTAGCTATAGAGGCGCTTAAAAAGGGTGCCTTTGACTTTATTATCAAACCATATAACCACGAACTTCTTGCAACAGCAGTATATAAAGCCCTCAATTACCGCAGGCTCTTAAAGATGGAGCAGGATTATACACAGATGCTCGAGGCATTTAACAAAGATGTGGAGACTCTTATATCCGAGAGGACTATGGGGCTTATGTCGCTGGCCATAGCTGATAGGCTGAGAAATCCTGCATCTGTTATAGGCATGAAGTGCAGGCGATTAATTGAAAAGGCTGATATTTCCACGGAGGTTCTCCAAGAGATAAAGGATATACTTGCTGAATCAGGAAAGCTCGACAGAATAGTAAAAGATTTCGAATCAATGCTGAAATCCAGATGTTCAATGTTCAGATATGAGGACATAAATCCAATCATGATGAGTGTAATTCCTGTAGTGCAAAAAGAGGCTGGCATAAAGGGCGTGGATCTTGATGTCTCTTTATCCAAAGAGCCTCTAAGAATAAATGCACAGTCAGGGCTTCTCAGGGTCGCATTTTTTCAGCTTTTAAGAAATGCTGTAGAGGCTTCTCCAACAGGAGGATCTGTGACTTTAAACACATTATCCAGAGGAGATAGTGTTGAGGTCTCTGTATCAGATTCTGGCAGGGGCATACCAGCTGATGATTTAGATCTTATCTTTGATCCCTTTTATACTACAAAGAAGGAGCATTTTGGCATGGGCCTTTCTCTTGTAAAACAGATAGTAAAGGAGCATATGGGAAGTTTAAGTGTTGAGAGCATGCCAGGCACTGGAACTGTATTTGTTATGAAATTTCCTGTAAGGTGGTTAGCTTCTGATCCTTGCAGCCTTAATTATGATTGACAAACAGTAGTATCAGAGTGTAAATTATTAGTCTTGATTTTCTGGCCGGGCCGCTAGCTCAGTTGGTAGAGCAACGCCCTTTTAAGGCGTGGGTCGTTGGTTCGAATCCAACGCGGCTCATATTATGTCCCTATCGTCTAGACGGCCTAGGACACCGCCCTTTCAAGGCGGTAACACGGGTTCGAATCCCGTTGGGGACGCCAAATGCCTTTTGGATGAGGGGCTGCCTGCCGTGGTAGGCAGCCCCTCTTTACAAAGAACTCGCAACAGGAGAAAACAATGGCTTTAAGCATAGGTATAGTCGGCCTGCCTAATGTGGGCAAATCCACACTCTTTAACGCGCTCACAAAGGCGCAGCATGCTGCTGCGGCAAACTACCCCTTCTGCACAATAGAGCCAAACAAAGCGATAGTATCTGTGCCTGACAAGAGGCTAGATATGCTCTCAGAGATAGTTCATCCCCAAAGAGTGCAGAACGCTATAGTAGAGTTTACGGATATTGCAGGCCTTGTGAAGGGCGCATCAAAAGGCGAGGGTCTCGGCAACCAGTTTCTATCGCATATAAGAGAGACATCAGCCATTGTGCATGTTGTGAGATGTTTTGAGGATGAAAACATAATACATGTTGACGGAAGTGTAGATCCTCTGCGCGATATTGATGTGATAAATACTGAGCTCATTCTTGCAGATATGCAGACAGTCGAAACCAGGATCTCTCGTCTGGAGAAACAGGCAAAATCAGACAAGAAGATGCAGCCTATGCTGAGCATCGCAAAGGGTCTGCTCGATCATCTTGGAACAGGCAAGCCTGCTGCTGCATTTGATGAAAGGGAATCAGACATATTCAAGGAGTTCACAAAAGAGACACGGCTCATAACTCTAAAACCTGTGATCTGCGCTGCCAATGTGGATGAGGCTGGACTTACACAGGACAATGAGCATGTGAAAAAGGTTTTCCAGTTTGCACAGGAGCAGAACGCAGAGGTCATAAAAATATGCGCGAAAATAGAGGAAGAGATGGCAGGCATGAGTGATGAGGAGAGAACAGAGTTTCTCGAATCACTCGGAGTTTCAGAGAGCGGCCTTGACCAGATAATCAGCCACGGCTACCACGCACTCGGTCTGATAAGCTACTTTACAGCAGGAGTAAAAGAGGTTCGCGCTTGGACAATCCAGAGTGGATGGAAGGCTCCAAAGGCAGCAGCTGTAATACATGATGATTTTGAGCGCGGCTTTATACGCGCAGAAGTTATAAGCTTTGAAGATTTCATCGCTTGCAAAGGCGAAGCAGGCGCGCGCAGCACCGGGAAGCTCCGTACAGAAGGCAAGGACTATGTTGTCAACAACGGCGATGTGATGCACTTTCTGTTTAACGTGTAGAATAGATTATTTTTCTTGCTCGCCGTCTTCAGTTTTTATGTCTGGTTTTTTGAGCTTTTTCATGTCTTTGTATGCTTTTTTCAGACAATCTGGGCATATGCCGTGTGTAAAAGATGCATCTGAATGCTTGCTTATATAAGAAGCGACCTCTTCCCAGTAGCCTTTATCATCCCTTATCTTTTTACAGGAAGCGCATATTGGGAGCATCCCCTTGAGAGCTTTAACACTAAACAGGGCTGTTGAAAGCTCTTGGATCAGATCCTGACGCTCTTTTTCTATAATATTGCGTTCAGCTATCTCTTTATTAAGTGACTTGTTAAGCTCTGTAAGCTCTGATGTCCTCTCTCTTACCCTGGTTTCGAGTTCATCCAGAGTGCGTTTGAGTCTGTGTGACATTGTGTTGAATGCTTCTGCCATCTTGCCAAGTTCAACACCTGAAGGTACCGGGATTTCTTCACCCAGACGGTGAGGCGTGCTGATAATCTCGAGCGCTTTTTTTCTCATGGCAGATAGCGGCGAGAAAAAATATCTGTTTGCGAGCCATAGCTGTAAAGACATAAGTATAACTAGCATTCCTACCATAAGCGCTGAGAGTCCAAGAGCATATTTGTCAGCATGTTCATAGGCTGCTGCTATGGGTATACGAATGGATATTGCGGATATTATATCGCCCTCGCTTCTTTTAAAGCTTCTGGTATCTCCATACTTTAGCACCAGTCCGCCAGGCGCTTTTGAGGGTTCTGAGTGGCAGCGCATACAGGTTTTCTCGAGGGTTTCACCCTTTATTAATACATAAAAAAATGGCTTGCCGTTTATAGTTCTGACTCCGGATATCTCCTGTGCAGCATGATCGCTGTTAAGTTTCTGAATAAATGCCTTTTCAAAATCATCAGCTTCATTTTCAGGAGTCCGAGCATTTACTGCGCACTCTTTGTAGTAGTAGCCATCGCCGCTTTTGGACTGGTATATCTTATCTATCTCTCTGATAGCATAGGTTGACGACATCCATACAGGGTCAAAATAGTCTGGCTTTCTATATTTTTCTGTAAGGTTAAAGAGGTTCGGCTTCAGGCTGTTGCTGAAGTATTCATGTGTTGCCAAGTTCCTGTGCAGTATTATCAGCGCCTTTGAGCGGGCATCATCAAGTGCATCTTGCCTGTGGTGAGTATAAAAGAAGAAGACTATAAGGATTGAGAGGATTATAAAGGTGACTATTGTGATGAGTGTGAATCTTGTGCTGCTGTATGACAAAGATATTTGTTTTGAAATGCCTTTCATATAGCAGCCAGCCCCGTTTCAAATTAAATTGCTATTAAGTTTTTTGAGCTGCTCAGATCAGTTGTCATAGACTTAGATTCAGTGTCCTGACTGCTCCTTAAAATAAATTTTACTCCTTTGTGAGGGTGTTAATCAAGATCGTTTTTTTTGATAATAAGTTCAAAAATTGTTTTTGAGTTTAATAATTTGATAATATTGCGGTAATATCTGTTTTAAAAAGGAGCCTCAATGACTGAACCTGTTCTTATAGCTAAAAGCAATACAGAAATATCTATACTTCCAAAAATGGCAAACAGGCATGGACTTATTACAGGAGCAACAGGCACGGGCAAAACTGTTACATTGCAGGTTATTGCTGAGGGGCTCAGCAGCATAGGCGTGCCGGTTTTCATGTCCGATGTTAAGGGCGACCTTTCGGGCGTTAGCCAGGCTGGAAAAGATAATCCTAAAATTGCTGAACGCATAAAAAATATGGGTCTTGATGGCTTCATATTCTCAGGCAGTCCTGTTGTTTTTTGGGATGTTTTCGGAGAGCTTGGCCATCCTGTGCGCACCACTGTGTCTGAGATGGGGCCTCTGCTTTTGAGCAGGCTGCTCAATCTGAATGAGACTCAGAGCGGAGTGCTGTCTCTCATATTCAAGGTGGCTGATGACAATGGCATGCTTCTGCTGGATCTAAAAGACCTGCGCTCAATGGTTCAGTATGTGGGAGAAAATGCAAAGACACTTACAACAGGATATGGCAATGTATCTGCTGCCAGCATAGGCGCTATACAGCGCAGCCTGCTTGTGCTTGAGGAGCAGGGAGGAGAAAAGCTTTTTGGAGAGCCAGCCCTCAATCTTGAAGACCTAATACAGACAGATTCAAACGGCAAGGGAGTGATAAATATACTCGCATCTGACAGGCTGATGAGTTCTCCAAAGACTTATGCTACCTTTTTGCTCTGGATACTTTCTGAACTCTTTGAAGAGATGCCCGAGGTAGGAGATCTTGAAAAACCCAAGCTTGTATTCTTTTTTGACGAGGCGCACCTGCTTTTTAATGATGCACCAGAGGCGCTGCTCGAAAAGATTGAGCAGGTCGTAAGGCTGATTCGTTCAAAGGGTGTAGGCGTATTTTTTGTTACGCAGAATCCGCTTGATGTGCCTGACAAGGTGCTTGGCCAGCTGGGCAACAGGGTGCAGCATGCATTGAGGGCGTTTACTCCGAGAGACCAGAAAAATGTTAAGGCAGCAGCAGATACATTCAGGGATAATCCAAGCCTTGATGTCGAAAAGACGATTACCGAGTTGGGAGTTGGAGAGGCGCTTGTATCAATGCTGGATGAAAAGGGCAGGCCGTCAGTTGTAGAGCGCGCCTTTATCTGTCCTCCGCACAGCCAGATAGGGCCAATAACACCGCAGCAGCGGCAGCAGATAATATCCTCTTCACTTTTATACGGACACTACGAAAAAATGGTGGACAGAGAGTCTGCCCACGAGATACTTAAGGCAAGAGCTGAGCAGAGACCTGAGCCTGAAGATGTTAAAAAGTCGGGTCGTTCAAGAGAAGGTGTTGTTGAGGCTATGGCAAAAAGCGCTGCGAGGTCTATAGGCACGCAGATCGCCAGAGAAATATTCCGCGGAGTACTCGGCACAATATTTGGAAAGAAAAAGTAGTCATTTGTATATGAATTGCTAATCTAAAATAGCTGCTGCTGGATATTTATTATTCTGGAAGATTGTCAGGCGCGTTAATCTGGAATCGCCTTTTTATGCCTTTTAGTACAGCTTTTTTGCCGCCGAATCCGGGACGCTGCTCAACCATGAATCCAGCATCTGCGAGGCTTCGTCTTACTGCTCCGGCAACGGTGTATGTTGCGCATAAGCCATCAGTCATACATTTTTCTCCAATGGCCATGAGCAGCTCATGCCGCCAGATGTCCGGGTTCTTCTTTGGGCCATGGCCATCCAAAAACCATATATCGCATGGCGAGCTTAATGAATTAACCATATCAAGCGCCTCTCCTATCCAGAGGTTTATCTTGATTTTTCCAAAAGGTCTCTGTATCTCCATTTGCTGCCAGCCGTATTTTGTTGTGTCAATGCAGTCGTATGCATTTAGAAGCTTGTCTATAAGATGTCCAGCCGGTTTTCTGAAGTCTTCAAGAATTGACCTGATCCGTGCAGTTGTTAACGGGTGCAGTTCTACCGTATTGTATGTTATGGATATGTCTTTGATGTTATGTTTTTCTAGATAATCAATCAGGGCTATCACAATTCTGCCTGCACCGAAGCCTGTCTCTCCGATAGCCAGATCACTGCGTTTGGACAGCCTATTTAGGATTTCAGTGCCTTCAAAAAAAATATGTTTTGCCTCTTCGATAGCATTTACAACATCAAAGTAGCGGTCATCATAATGTCTATTCATCAGGTAGTCGGGTATCTGCATAGCTATTTTGAATGTATTGAGTTCTTTTTATTGGGTTCAGTGATCATTATTTTAAATTCTAACATTACATGTCCAGATCCTGCGCATAAGTATCTGCATCTTGCATCATCTAAAATGTTAATGGGATAATTAAAAAAGCTGAATATCTTTTTGAATTGTTAAGAGCGGAGATGAAATGCCAGTCAATTTTCTTGATAATCAGAAGCGTCTGTATTGGATAATGGCGATAGTCCTTCTGGCTGGGCTAGGCATCTCAGCAGTAGTTTATTTTAATGCAGAGAGTCCGGATGCTGATTCATATGAATTCAGACCGGAAGATTCTAGAATGTTCAGGCATAATCTTGAGGTGTACGGCGGCAAGATAAGTCTGGCAGTCAGTGATTTTACAGTATGGTTTTCTGAGCTATGGCACGGCAGGCAGCTTGCCTATACAATCGCTTTTATAACATTAGCTGTATGTCTGCTCATCTTTCTTGCTGCACGCTATCTGGTGATAGAACATGATTTAGACAGGACGGAATAACTTTTTTTGTCTGTTAATTTATAGTAGGAGGCTGTTTATGGTTCTGTTAACTTTTGTCGGTTTTCTGGTGGTCTGTTTTTTGATGCTGCTTATATTTAGAAAGGCCGGCTATTCTGGTATACAGCTGGCTCTTATATTTATACCTCTTGTGAATGTGCTTGTTCTTATATGGTTTGCGCTTGCAGAGTGGCCTGTTCAGAGAGAGCTGCGTATGCTGAAGGTTAAAGACCTCAGCGGAGCAAGAGAGGTCTGATCAATAGATGATATTCGAGCTTAATCAAAGATTGAGGGCAGATACATTTGAGGTTGCTGTTCTGGATCTCTCGCTGCTGCTTTTGATGAATGATAAAACAGCGCCATGGCTTATACTTGTGCCTCAGAGGCAGGAGATAAAAGAGATGCATCATCTGGATAAGAATGATCTGGCGATGCTTGCAGAGGAGATTACTCTAGTTTCTTGTCTGGTAGAAAAAGTGTTTGTTCCTGACAAGATCAATGTCGCAAGCCTCGGCAATATTGTGCCGCAGTTGCATATACATATTGTCGGAAGATTTAAAAATGACAGGGCATGGCCAGGTCCTGTATGGGGAGCATCAGGTGCAGAGCCTTATGATGCAACAGAAGCAGCGCGTCTTATTGAGAGACTGAAAAGTGAGTTGAAGATTTGATCATTCTTTTGCTTTTATCAGTTCAAGTTCTTCTGTCAGTTTTTGGGATATATTTCTTAGCAGCTCCAGCTCATTCTGCAGTTCCAGATTTTCTGCCTCAAGATCTTCAATCTCCTGATTAAGCAGTTCTATAGTCTCTCTATCTGCCGGCAGCTTCTCTTCTTTAATTATCTCACCCACCTCGCACTCTTTTTCCTTTTCTCTCAGCTCTTTTCTGAGCCGCGAGATCTCGTTGCTCTTTTCCGCGCTGACAAGCGTCTGGACCTTAAGATCCTCCTCTGCCTTGTTGAGCCGCATCATTAGATTTATAATGCGTGGGTGGTTCTCATTAATCCCTTCATCTGCCTGCTTCAGAAGCTGCTGCTTCTCTTCAGGCTTGCTTGAGGAAAAGTCGAGAGCTGCCTGCAGCATGCTCACCATTTTCTGAAGCTCTGTATTTTCAAGATAGCTGCGTTTTTTGAGTGCGGATAGTTCGGATTTGAGCTTTTCTATCTCGTTTTTCTGCTTCTGGATAATATCTATATATTCTTTTGCAACTGCAGCACAGTCTGCTTGCTCGGCATGCACAGGGCTTACGCATAGAGCGATTGCAGAACAAGCTGAAATCATAATGGTTTTTAAAGAAATTATGCTTTTCATGGCAGCGGTTAGATCCTCCATAAGCGTATAAGAAAACTTTACATTCTGCTGAGCCAAAAAACAAGGTTATCATGTTGCGGCCGATAGTATTTAGAGCTATGCTAAACATATAGGAGGAGGTGCAGTATGGATATGCGTAGGGAAATAGCGATGAAAGCTTATGAGATTTATGAGAGAAATGGCAGATCTGAAGGTCATGATGTCGACAACTGGCTGGAGGCTGAGCGGATAGTCATCTCTATGATGAAGCGGGATCTGGATGCAGATGCTCCTGAACAGAGGGGGTCTGACCATGCAGCTATGCTGAAGCATGCCGGTATGAAGAAGGGTATTAAATCAAAAAAAAGAATAAAAGGAATGGAGGTTTAATTCGGAATGAAGGAGGCTCTGCTTTACGAAAAAGCAGAGGGCTTCAAGGTTAGGTGCCTGTTATGTCCTCATAAATGTACAATTGCCGATACAAAAAGGGGCTTGTGCGGAGCCAGACATAATAGGGGAGGAACCCTCTACTCTGATGTTTATGGAAAGGTTGCAGCGAGGAATGTTGATCCTGTTGAGAAGAAACCGCTTTTCCATTTTTATCCTGCATCAAGGTCGTATTCCATAGCTACGGTAGGTTGCAATTTTAGGTGTCTGCATTGCCAGAATTCTGAAATATCCCAATATCCTAAACATAACGAAGCTGTGCCCGGCATTGATATGAGCCCTCAGGATGTGGTGTCAGAGGCAGCAGCGAGCGGATGCCAGAGCATATCCTACACCTACACAGAGCCTACGGTATTTTTCGAGTTTGCTCTTGACTGCGCAAAACTGGCGAAAAAGAGAGGGCTCCTTAATATATTTGTGACTAATGGATTTACTTCAAGAGATGCTATAGAGATGATAGCTCCTTATCTTGATGCAGTGAATGTAGATCTTAAAGGCGATGAAGAGTTTTATAAAAATGTCGAGGGCGGCAGGCTGAAACCTGTGCTGGATTCAATCCGGCTTTATAAATTGCTTGGTATATGGGTGGAGATTACAACGATGATTATTCCCGGCTTCAATGATTCAGACCGGTTTTTAGAATGGGCTGCAGAATTTATCAAATCGGTTGATCCGGCTGTGCCATGGCATGTGAGCAGATTTTACCCGACCTACAAAATGAATGACATCTCTTCTACTCCTGCATCTACTCTGGAGCGGGCACGCAGCATAGGGCTTAATGCAGGACTCAAATATATTTATGAGGGCAACCTGCCTGAAAGACCGGCAGAGAATACAAACTGCTCTTCCTGCGGAGAGCTTCTTATCGAGAGAAACGGTTTCTTTGTTAAAAAAGTAAATCTTCAATCATCCGTATGTCCTAGATGCGGATACAAGCTTGAAGGGGTCGGCTTGCCATAACTGTTATCAAAATTTAGTTCATCCCCCCCGTTTATATATTCATAGCCATTGCTTCTGCCGTAATTCTGACCGTGTCAAGTCTGTTTTTTTGTTTGAAAAAATCTGACTGCATAATATAAGCTAATTGCCAATTATGCTTTAAAACTAAAGATCTTTGTATTAGGAACGATATATAAAGCCTATGTTCAAGCTGATAAACAGCCCAGAGTTTAGCCATACAAAGAGATTTCTTCTCTACTCGGTCTCTCTGCTAAGTGTTATCTTTATTGTTTCTGCTGCATGGAATATAGCAATGACTAAAGAAGGCACTATCGAAAAGGCAAAATTCGAAGCTCGCACCATATATGATCACAATGTTGCCTATAAAAAATGGAATGCTACACTGGGCGGTGTTTATGCAGTTGTCAGCCAGAAAAATCAGCCTAATCATTTTATAAATCCGGAAATCAGGGAGCTAAATTATGCTGATAAACAGCTAGCCCTGATAAACCACTACCAGATGACAAAGAGCGCATATGAATTAATGAGCGAGGACAAAGGCGCAAACATCTTTAACAGGGTAATAAGCCTCAATCCGATGAATCCGGCAAACAAGCCTGATGAATGGGAGAAGTCAGCTCTGATCTCTTTCGAAAAGGGGCTTGAAGAGTTTAGCGAGGTTGCTCAGATTGGAGGCTCGCCTTATCTAAGAGTGCTCAGACCATACAGGATGGAGAAGGAGTGTCTTAAATGCCATGAGTATCAGGGGTACAAGATCGGAGATATAAGAGGCGGCATAAGCATAGGTGTGCCAATGGCTCCTTATCTAAAAAGCGAAGAAAATACCATTTATACAATCATAGGCACTCATATGGCTATGTGGATTATAGGATTTGTAGGCATCGCTTTTTTCTCTATTAGGCTTATGAAAAATGAGAAAGACCGGCGTTACACAGAATGGAAGTTTAAGACTCTTTCGGATTTTGCAGTTAACTGGGAGTATTGGGTAAATGTTGATGGAGACATTGTTTATATGTCTCCATCAGCGCTTAATATTACAGGATATTCTGTTACAGAGTTCATGAAAAGCAGGGAACTCGTGCGGGCTGTTGTGCACCCTGAAGATCAAGAGACCTATGATTCTCATATAGAAAACTTTGCACTTATGGATAGCGGAGAGACAGAGTTCCGGATAATAACCAAAGATGGTCAGGTAAAATGGATATCTCACATATGCGAACCTATATATATTGACGATCAGTTTCTGGGAAGGCGTATAACTAACAGGGATGTTACTGACAGGAAAAAACTGAAGGCACAGCTCATGCAGTCTCAGAAGATGGAGTCACTGGGTCTGATGGCAGGTAATGTTGCTCATGATTTCAACAATATACTTACAACGATAATGGGCTTCAGCGCGTTGCTTAAAGAGACACTTTCTCCTCATGATACAGCAGCATCCAGATACATACAGAATATTCTTTCTGCCTCTGATAGAGCTCACGCATTGACAAACAGCCTGCTCACATTTAGCAGAAAACAGATTGTAAGACCTGAGGAGATGAGCATAAAGTCTGTTATTAATGAGATTGAACCTATGCTTAAGAGGCTCATTGGAGACGAGTACGAACTCCAGATCAATTTAAGCGAAGATGACTACTGCGTATGCGTGGACAAAAACCAGATTGAGCAGGTGATAATGAATATCGTCACAAATGCCCGCGACTCTATGGCAGATGGTGGTCTTATATCTATAGAAACATCAACCGCAAAGGTAGATGCGGAACAGTTCGGAAAGAACCATATACCCCCAGGATTTTATATGATACTTTCTATAGCTGATACTGGAACAGGAATAGACAAAAAGGACATACCGCACATATTCGACCCGTTTTTTACAACCAAGGAAAAGGGCAAGGGCACAGGACTTGGACTTTCGATAGTATATGGAATAATAAAACAGCACAGCGGTTTTATTAATGTATACAGCGAGCCCGGCTCTGGCACAACATTCAAAATATATCTGCCTGTTTCAGACAAAACATCAGGCACAACAGTCTGCTCAGTTTCTGACGAGCTTTTTGAGGATGACCTTACAGGCAGCGGAACCATACTTGTTGCAGAGGATGAGGCAGGAGTAAGAGAGCTGATTACAGAGGTGCTCCAGAGGTCAGGCTATAATGTGATCGCTACCATTGATGGAGAGGATGCTGTGCATGAGTACAAAAAGAATGCTGACAAAATAAACCTCTGCATACTCGATGTAATGATGCCGAGAAAAAACGGCAAAGAGGTCTACAGGATGCTAAAGACAATCAATCCGGGAGTCAAGGTTATATTTATTAGCGGATATACGCAGAACATACTCAGCTCAAAGGGAATATACGAAGAGGGCCTGATATTTATTCCCAAGCCTCTCAATATCAATAAACTGCTCAGCCATGTAAAGGCTGTCTTTTCTGAAGTTTAATTCTGCCAGAATCCGGAAATTCTCCTAAAATAAAAGCCATCATAGTATAATTTGTTGATGCATACCTACAGGTCGGGTAAAACATACAGATATCTTGCAGCCATTTTGCTGATGTTCTCGCTGCTGACAGCTGCTAGCGCGTATATGACTTACAGCAATTCGGTTGTTTCTGCCCAGGAAGGGCTGAGACTTCAGGCTATGGCAGTTGCATCAGGGCTTGAGGCGGCTATTCATAAGGGTTCTGCAGGCAGGACAGATATGTTTGCCGAGATAGCTGCGCGCGGCGCATGGGAGGCTATAGCTTTTGTCAGTCTGTATGGAGCAGACGGCACTATTGTTGCTCATTCTAACAGAAACCTTGTGAATACAAAATCAGATGCAAGCAGCTTTGATGAGAAGATAAAAAAAGGAGACCCATCATTCGGCATATTAAAACTTGGCACAGATGAAAAGGTATTTGTTCTGGATCTTCCAGTTCAGGATAGTCGTGAGCTTTTGAGGGTAGCGCTTCATACATTTTCTGCTGATATGACTATACAGCAGGCGCGCAGGCAGGTTATAACAATAGCCGGTCTGATCATTCTGCTCTGGATCACCGGTTTCTTCTTTGTCAGATACGCAAAGAGGGCAGAGGGGCTGGCTGAGCAGATGCATGAAAAGGAGCGCTTCGCTATGCTGGGTGAGATGGCTTCAGTGCTTGCGCACGAGATACGAAATCCACTCGGCAGTATAAAGGGGTTTGCGCAATATCTGCTCGAATCAAAAGATTGCGCATCAGGCAGTTCTCAGGCTATGCATGAAAATCTGGGCATAATAGTATCTGAGTCAGAAAGGCTTGAAGCTCTTACAGAGGATCTTCTGCTTTATGCGAGGCCTGCTGCTGTAGAGATAAAAAAGTTTTATCTGAAGGAGCTTGTGTCTGAGGTGTTGATGTCAGCTATGGGCAGACAGCCGGCTGACCTTAAGGACAGGGTGCATGTTGAAATAGCGGATAGCATCATGGTAAATAGTGACAGATACAAACTCTTTCGCATACTGCTTAATCTGGTGAGAAATGCGGATGAGGCATCAGGCGGCATCGGCAGGATATGGATAAAAGCACTGAGCCCTGAAGATCCTGAAGGCAAGGTGGTTCTTACAGTAAAGGATGACGGCCCAGGGATGGACATCAGCACAAAAGCTAAGGCTTTCGACCCGTTTTTCACAACCAAGGCAAAAGGCACCGGGCTGGGTCTGGCTGTTGTGGGCAAACTTATGCATGAGCTAGGCGGAGAAATATCTCTCAATACAGAAAAAGGTAAGGGAACAGAGTTTGCTTTAACTCTATCAAATTCAAAAAGGGTGAAAGATGAATAGACAGGACTTCAGAATAATGGTTGTTGATGATGACAGGTCATTCCTGGCGCTTATCACAAAGATACTCTCTGACGAAGGATATACAGTGAAAGCTCTTGGCGACCCTGCTGAGGCTATAGATGTTATGATGCAGTTCTACCCTCACCTTGTTATAACAGATCTTAAGATGCCGCAGATGGACGGTGTTGAGCTTATGCAGAGGCTGCGTGAAGACGCGCCATTCTGCTCGTTTGTACTGATAACAGCCTATGCTACTGTAGATACCGCTGTTGCTGCCATGAAGAGCGGCGCTTCAGACTACATAACAAAACCGCTGAAGAGCCCGGATGAACTGCGCACTCTCGCGCAGAAGTTTTTTGACATAGAGAAGATGAATTCCGAAAAAGAGGTGTTGCCAGAAGATATGCCGCCTATGGATGTGCTTTTTGCAGGCATGGAGGGCATAATGCAGACAGCAAGAGAAGTTGCCCCACTTGATACGACTGTTATGCTCTATGGTGAAACTGGAGCAGGCAAGAGTCTTATAGCAAACGCCATGCATATAATGAGCGGAAGGCCGGGGCTCTTTGTAGATATTAATTGCGCTGTTATACCTGAAAATTTATTGGAGTCTGAACTTTTTGGCTACGAAAAGGGAGCATTCACAGGAGCTGTTTCAGCTAAAAAAGGCAAGTTTGAGCTCGCTGGAGACGGTACTATTTTTCTTGATGAGGTTTCAGAGATGTCACCTACTCTGCAGGCCAAGTTCCTTAAAGTGCTTCAGGACAAGAAGTTCGAAAGGCTGGGATCATTAAATACAATAAAGACAGATGCTAGAATCATAGCTGCCACTAACAGGGATCTCAAAGCTCTTGTGGATGAGAAAAAGTTTAGGGAAGATCTTTATTATAGGCTTAATGTATTCCCTATGACTATATCTCCATTAAGAAGCCGCAGAGACGCAATCGAGCATATAGCAAAATATCTTCTGAAAAGAATATCAGCAAGACTGGGCAAGCTGGTGACCGGCATATCTGATGAACTTATGCAGAAGATGAAGACATACAGCTGGCCCGGCAATATAAGAGAACTCCAGAATGTCATAGAGCGCGGTATTATAGTTTCTAAATCATCCAGTCTGGTGCTGAGCGATTCCATATCAGGGGTTGGTTCTTCTTCATCATCAGCTCCAGAAATGGGTCTGGATATTAAATCAGCTGAAAAGGCTGCTATAGAAAATGCACTTGTGCGTACAGCAGGCAACCGCAAAGAGGCATCAGCAATACTCGGTATATCATTGCGTGCGCTCCAGTACAAGATAAAGGAGTATGGGATTAAATGAGAGCGCATTTTTTGCGTGTAAAAGTGCAATAAATGCTTTTTTTTATAGCATGATTGTTGAATTAAAACCTTTTTTTATCTGGCATGGCAGTTGCATTGTCATATGCGAGGTCAGTAGACATCAAAGATAAAAAAAAGGAGGAGTTAATCATGAAAAAGGTATTTGCAACAGTTGTGGTAGTAATCTTCACATTGGGTCTTGCTGTGTCAGCGTATGCATTTGGTCCTGGGGCTGGCCCTCGTGGCGGCTTCTATGCCCAGACTACACAGTCTCCAGCATTTACACCAGAGCAGGTTCAGAAGTTTGCACAGTTCCAGAAGGACATTCTTCCGCTTAAACAGAAGATGCTTCAGCTCAGAACAGATCTTTTCGGGCTCAGGACTCAGCAGAACCCTGACTGGAAAGCTATAGCTGACAAGCAGAAGGAGATGGTCGATTTAAGAGTAGAAATCCAGAAGAAGAGGACAGACGCTGGCCTTTTATATTACGGGTACGGCTTTAAGGCTGGCAATAAAGGATCTAAGGGCTCCAGGATGGGAGCATGCAGATTCTAGTAATCTGTAATAAAAAATGGAGATATCCGGGCAGTATATCTGCCCGGATTAACAAATGAGATGAGAGTTAGATTTTGCATAAGTGCTTTGATGGCTGCGTCCCTGATGGTTCTAACGTCTGTTTTTTTTGCTTATGCACAAACAGAACAGGACGCAGGATATGACCAGAATATAGAGGTCTCATTTTCAGGAACAGTATCTGCTGTTTCTGAGGAGGCTCCTCTTATGCAGGGTAGAAGCGGATTTATGAGAAAGCGGCCACCCAGGCAGCAGATTCTTCTTACAGTTAAAAGCTCCGGCAGGGTATATCAGGTGATTACAGGACCTGCATGGTTTATGCGGAAAAAGAACATCGCTTTTGCAGCAGGAGATGAGGTGAATGTTACAGGAGCCAAGGTCTTTGGCAGGGACGGAAATCTCTACATCATTACCAGACATATCAGCATACCTTCCACAGGCTCGAGCATAGCGCTTAGAGACAGCATGGGCAGACCTGCCTGGCGCAGGCATTCACAATAAGATAATTACATGATATAATTACGATTAATATTTTATCCTGGCCATAATGGGGGGCACTATTTGGCAGCGCGCATAGCGGTGAGCCTGGAAGAAAAGGGTGTCAGAATAGTTTATGCAGCAACAGGACCTAAAAGCATAAAAATACAGAAGACTCTTCTTATAAACGAAGAGGAGCTGGAGAGTTTTCTGAAAAAAGAGCATTCGCGCAGTTTCATTGTTTCTGCAGACTTTAAAAATATTTTTCATGATCTTATCCAGATCCCTCCGGTTGCAGACAAGTTTATAAAAAAGATTGTATCAAACGAGATCAGAAAGCGTGCCCCTGAACTGGGCAGGTTTCTATTTAGCTACGAGGTCATTGGAGAGAGGTTTATAGAGGGACGAAAAGTTAAAGATGTTTTTGCTGTTGCTGTTTCAGAAGAAGAGACAGACAGGATCATAGCCCGGTTTGCTTCCTGCGGCAAGACTGTTGACGCAATATATCCCAACATATCGTGTATAGCAGCATTTGCTTCTGCGTCGAGCTTCGGCTCTGAGGATCCTGCGCTATTTGTATCTGAATCAGGATTCGCAAAAACTCTCTTTCTTATTAACAAGGGCAAGCTTGTATTTGTGAGGACAGCCTCATCAACAGGAAGCGGTATGCGTGATTTTGATGTTCAGAATGTGAATATGACAATAAGCTACTGCAGGCAGACTCTCAAGCTTAATCCTTCTGTAGTAATGCTTGCGGGCGCTTCATGCCATGAGTATGAGGCCTCAGGAGAAACTATTATTCCTTCAGTATGCATGATGCTTCCTACGGGAGTTTACGGAAGACAGGATGTGATTTTGGATAATATCTTTCCTGTCTCAGCTCTGCTCTATCGTAAAAAACTGAAACAGTCAAACATGCTGCCATGCAGCTATAAGACAGAACAGATGGTCAACACATTTTTCAAAGTTGGGGCAGCCTGTTTTGTTCTGCTGAGCGCTGCAGGCATAGTTAGCCTCAGGATCAGCTCAGACAGAGTTAGGTTACATGAGCATAAGATAAAGACTCTGTCAGCACAGGTTGCAGCGGCTGCTCCGGCAGCTGTTGAAATCAGGGATATGCAGTCCAGGCTGAAGCCCTTTATGTCGGCTATAGATGCGCTGAACCTATCAAGTTCTGAGCCTTCCATAAAGAAAGCTCTCTCGTCAGTCGGATCATTTGGGTCAAAAGGCATTTCTCTGGAATCGTTGTCATTTAGGGTAGAGTCAGGATCTGTATTTATAGCATCCAAGGGCTATATAAAATCAGGCAGCTATTTGCAGGCACAGCAGATGTTTGCTGAACTCATTGATTCGCTACAGAGGAGCGGTTTTAAGATGCGTTCAAAAAAACTGGATCTAAAAGACAATGTGTTTAATATCGAAGCTATTCAGAAGGGCTTGAAATGAATATGCTCAGAAAGTATTCTGCCCCAGTGCTTTTCTGCATATTAGGGATAATCTTTGCTGTCATACTTGCAGCCCTTCTTATTCAGGACAAAAAGGCCAAGGCTCTGGAAAAGAGAGCCTCTGAGTTGCAGAGGAGTGCAATCTCTGCAATGAGGCTCAGTCCTGCAGCTGATGACCTGCGTAAGATGATGGCAAAAGCTGAATCAGCTCTTCCTTCAGGATATGACAAAATGAATCCAGAGACAGAGATATTCAGATCTCTCGACAGAATCAAAGGCATATTTAAGAACTCTGAGATGAAGGTTTCTGATTTTGATTACACGAATAATATGGTTGCAATGACTGTATCTATCAAAGTTTACATTACAAACTATCCAGTTTTTGCAGATAGTATGTTCAGGCTTCAGTCATCCGAGTTCCCGTTTTTCAGCATCTTAGGAGTCAATATGCTCAGTTCTAAGGATGACGGCGCAGTAACTGCAGACATAAGCGGCAGGCTCTGGTTTCCGTCAAAAGTAAGCAGCCCTGAAGGCGGCGCCAAATGAAGATCGACAAGATTACAATAGGGCTAGGAGCATCAGCTTTTGCAGCGATAATTATTGCTCTGGTTATTGCATCATATACAAAGTTTGAGTACAAACCTGCTCCTGTTGAGTCTGAGATAAATTCGATTGTTGTTGGTGATCTGAAGATAAATGAGAGAGAGTCTTTTTACGCAAAAAACATAGTAAGCCCTATGAAGATCAGCAAGACAGCGAAAAAGGGATTTCCTGGAACTCCTCTGGATGCTCTTGCTCCATTGCCGAAACCCGAAGAGTCTGAACCAAAAATATCGATGATAATTATAAATAATTTAAAGAAAATGGCGATTATTAATGGTATAGTATTAAGCGAAGGAGACATGATCGGAAGGAACAAAGTTCTAAAGATCGAAAAAGACAGGGTATCCATTCGCAGCTCCAAGGGGGAAAGGTGGATAAAGTTAAATCAATAGCATTCTCAGTATGCCTGGCATTGGCATGCCTGATGCTCTCTTCGTGCGCATCTTGGGATCTTAAGAGAGAGGTTCAAATCCCAAAAGAGACTAGAGAGGTAAAGGTTGAAAAGCCGGCTCCTCCTGAACTGAAGGTTCCAGAATTCATTCCTGCAGCAGAAGATATCTCTCCTATCAAGACCAGGATTGTTGATATAGTCGCAAGACAGACTCCGCTAAGGGATGTGCTGCATGTGATAGCAGAGGCCACTAGTCTGAATGTTGTTGCAGAGCGCGATGTTAATTTGGAGATGCCTGTAACACTTACACTTAAGAATGTTACTGCTGAAAATGCCATGAATACAATCTTCGCTTCTGTCGATTATTTTTATAGTGTACAAGATAACATGCTTGTCATAAAAGCTGTTGATTCCCGCATGTTCGAACTGGGACATCCGTCAGTAATACAGAATTATAATGTTGAGCTTGGAGGAGATATACTTGGCGGAGCAACTACCAACCTTGCTAGCTCATCGAGCGGATCAAGCAGTTCGTCATCATCTTCTTCATCTAGCAATGTTAAAGGCAGCATTACACAGAATCTTAAAAGCGACACAGCAGCATACGGATTTTGGGACTCTCTTGAAAGGGCGCTCGCAGGCATTTTAAGGGTTCAGGCTCCTCAGCAGACAGCTGCATCAGCAGCTCCTCAGCCAGGAGTGCTGCAGCCGCAGCTTCAGCAGATGATGCCTGGCGCTGCAATATCAAATGAGTCTTTTGTCATAAACAGGCTTACAGGAACTATATTTGTTACTGCTTCAAAGCGCAACCTTGAAAAGGTAGAGAGGTATCTTAACGCTGTAAAAAGGGTAATAGGCAGACAGGTGCTTATAGAGGCAAAGATAATAGAGGTGCAGCTTAATGACGGACTTAAATTCGGAATTGACTGGGGATTTATAAAAAATCTGAACTGGAGCGGAGTGGGTACTATAAATTCATCCACTACAACGTTTTCATCTGTTGTGGAATCCACATCTCCATCATTTAACTTCTCTCTTGCAGGTTCAAATTTCGATGCCCTTATGAAGGCTCTTGAGACGCAGGGAGAGGTCAGAACCTTATCGAATCCTAGAGTAAACATAATGAATGGACAGACCGCCCTGCTGAATGTAGGAAGGAATGTCAGTTTTGTTTCTAAGGTAGAGACAACCACTACAGCAGGAGTATCGACACCTACTACAACATACACAGTAGAAACGAACAGCGTGCTTTCAGGAATAATAGTAGGACTTGTTCCTTATATTAATGAAAACGGTGATATATCTTTAACCATTACGCCAATAGTGTCTGATCTTGTCAGCCTGCTGGATAAGACAATAGGGGCATCTGGGCAGAACCAGATACAGATAAGCCTGCCTACAGTTGACCTTAGGCAGATGAGCACAACCGTCAGGATGAAGGACAACCAGCTTGTTGTCATAGGCGGCCTTATAAGCAAGAAAGAGCGGCTTGAAGACAGCAAAGTTCCTGTACTCGGCAATCTGCCTGTGCTGGGCGGTCTGTTTACAAGACGTGAAAAGCTCGAGACAAGATCAGAGCTTGTTATTGTGCTTCAGCCTGTTTTAGTTTCGAGATGATCAGGCAATTTTGGCCTGTGTTCTGATGGCTATACAGCATAAAATAATTCTTTTTACAGGTGCGGTTAAATGGCAAGCATAAGATTAGGCGACCTGCTATTATCCAAAGGTCTTATCAACGATGTTCAGCTCAAGATAGCTCTTGTCCAGCAGAAGGTGACAGGTGACCTGCTGGGAGATACGCTCAGCAAGCTCGGTTTTGTCACATCAAAAGAGCTCGGACAGATACTTGCCCAGCAGGCAGGCCTCGATTTCATAGATCTTGGGGGGTATTCAATAGCAGATGAAGCCCTGCGGATCGTTCCAAAAGATATTGCTGAGAAGATGGAATTTATTCCTCTGGACATTCATGACGGCCAGCTCTCTATAGGGGTTACAAACCCTAGCAATATTATGGCTATTGACACAGTCACGCGTCTTACAAAAAAACAGCCGAGAGTCTTCATGGTAGATGTGGACAGTTTCAGAGATACGGTAGAGAGCGCGTACTTCTTTTTTGAAAACCCTATACAAGAGCGTGTTGACGCAATAATAAAAGAGATCAAGGCAACAGAGAGCACAACCGGCACGTCGGTTTCTTCTCTTGCGGATCTTGTTGTAATGGATGGCATAAGGCGAAAGGCAACAGATATACATGTAAACCCCACCTCAAACAGCGTACATGTTTTTTACAGGATAGATGGTGTGCTACAGCATGGACATTGTCTGCCTAAAATATCGCACGCCGGCATGGTCTCGAGAATAAAGATAATGTCTCAGCTCGATATAGCTGAGCAGAGGCTGCCTCAGGACGGATCATTTACATACAGCTTCCTGAAGAAAGGTTTTGATATAAGAGTATCTTCTGTCCCTACGATATACGGAGAAAACCTTGTAATGAGGATATTGGCAGGAAGCGGTCCGCTTCTTAGAATAGAGAACCTCGGGTTTGATCCAAAAGAGGCTGCAGGCATAAGAAACCTTTTCAGAAAACCACACGGCATAATTCTCATAACAGGTCCTACAGGGAGCGGAAAAACCACAACTCTTTATGCTGCGCTTCGCGAGATAAATCTCATAGAGAGAAATGTGCTGACAGTCGAGGATCCGGTTGAGTATAAGCTCAGTCTTATAAAGCAGACACAGGTAAATGAAAAGGTTGGGTATGACTTTGCTCTTGCAGGCAGAAATTTTATGCGTCAGGATCCTGATGTTATGCTGCTCGGCGAGATAAGGGATGAGAATACAGCAAAGATAGCTATAAGGGCATCAATAACCGGACATCTTGTGCTTTCCACTCTGCATACTAATGACGCTGTCACATCTATCCCGAGGTTGATAGACCTTAATGCTGACCGATTTCTGCTCTCATCTTCATTGCTCGCTATAATGGCGCAGAGGCTTGTAAGGAGAATATGCCAGCACTGCAAAGAAGAGTATGAGCTTAATGATGAAGAGATAGCTGTATTTAAAGAGCAGGGCATTGATATATCGAAAGCATACAGAGGCAAGGGCTGCCCGAAATGCGGAGGCAGCGGCTATGCAGGCAGGACTGTCATAGGAGAGATTTTGAGGATTGATGATGAGATCAGGGAGCTGATCTATTCAGGAGCATCTGTGATAGCTATTCAGGAAAATGCTGTTAAAAAAGGTATGAGGCCTTTAAAGGCTGACGGAATGATAAAGGCTTCAAAAGGCCTTACTACACTTGATGAAGTCCTCAGGGTGGCGGGTTAGCCCTGCTGCAGAGGCTGATATTGCGCCATGGAATACTTTTCATATAAAGCTGTAGATTCAGAAGGCAAAGTTGTCAGCGGTATTGTTCGCGGAGATGGCTTTGCAGAGGCAGAGTCAGCTGTTGCCGCAAAAAATTTCCATCTGCTGAATATAACCAAAACTCCGCAGCTTTTGGCAGGCATACGCAGCTTTTTTACATCCTATTCAGTTAAGCGCAGGGACATCATTGAGCTGGCTAATAACCTGTCTGTAATGATCAGAGCCGGCGTCCCCCTTCTGAGCGCCCTTGGCGATATATCACTGACAACAGAAAACGAGCATCTGAAGCTCGCTCTTGATGATGTCCGCAACCAGACAGAGATGGGCATGCGCTTCTCAGATGCGGTGGCAATGCATGGCGAAATCTTCCCTGATGTGTTTGTGCGTCTGATAAAGGTTGGAGAAGAGACAGGACAGCTTGAGCAGAGCCTCTCTGATGTCTCTCTTCATCTTCAGAAGATGGAAGACCTTGCAGCAGCAATCAAAAGATCTCTCATATATCCTGCTTTTGCTATTGTTACAACAATGGGAGCTCTTATATTTTGGCTCGCTTATGTACTGCCAAAAATAATGACTCTTATAAAAGAGATGGGCGTGCCGCTTCCGTTTATTACAAAGGTGATGATGCATGTGAGCGACTTTACTCAGACATTCTGGTTCTTAATTCCGCTTACCCCTGTTATATTGTTTATTGCCGTGAAGCTGATGCAGAGAAAGGAAGAGACAAGGTACATTGTGCATAAGGCGAAGTTAAAGCTGCCTATAATCAAACTTGTGGTATACAACAAGCTGCTCGCACTTTTTGCTGAACAGATGAGGATACTGATAGTTGCGGGTCTTACAATAGACAGGGCTCTTGAGATTGTATCAGAGGTTATAGGCAATGATGTATTCAAAAAGGCGATAAATGCAGCTAAAGACAAGATATCCACAGGCAGCAGAATAGCTGACTCTCTCCGCGAACACGAGGTCTTCTCTCCCCTTGTTGTGAGGATGATAGATATAGGAGAGACGAGCGGCAGTCTGGATGAACAGTTCAATTTTTTGTCTGAGTACTACCTTAAAAAGCTGGATGATATTTCTGACAAGATGGGCAAGATGATTGAGCCTATAGTTATAGGCTTTATCGGCATTGTATTCGCTATGATTATAGTCGGACTTATGCTTCCTATTTATGATATTGTAACGAGGTTTAGATAGTGGCTGCCATCCAGTACCTCACATTTTTCAATCTTAAAGAAGATCCGTTCAGGCTGACTCCTGATCCAGCCTTCTACTATCCTTCACAGGAGCATGACGAGATACTCCAGTCGTTAAATTATGCTATAGAGCAGAAGGAGGGCTTCTTCCTTGCCATGGGAGAGCCTGGCACAGGCAAGACCACTACGCTGAAGGTGTTTATAGAGTCATGGAAGGATAAAGCTGACATAGCTCTTATAATGACGCCTAGGCTTTCACCTGAGGAGTTTCTGCTTGCTGTGCTTGAAGACCTCGGCATACAGCACTCAGCATCAGGCAAGAACGAGATGCTCAAGGAGTTCAGGGACTTTCTGGTCAGGAGCTCACAGCTGGGCCGTAGGGTTGTTATTATTGTGGATGAGGCACAGAACCTGCCTTCAGAGACGATAGAGGAGCTGAGGCTGCTCTCGAACCTCGAGACCGAAAAGGAGAAGCTGCTCCAGATAGTGCTTGTGGGTCAGCCTGAGCTTGGCCCCAGAATAATGTCTGAAGATATGAGGCAGCTTCGCCAGAGAATAACAGTAAGGACGAATTTAATGCCTCTCACTTTTGGTGAGACTGTTGATTATATAAACTACAGACTTATAAAGGCAGGCAGAGGCAATGCTGTATTTGAGGATGCTGCTAAAAAGAGGATTCATAAGATTACGGCAGGTGTGCCTCGTCTGATAAACATGTATGCATCAAGATCCATGATGGCAGCATATCTTGAGGGTAGCAGGAACATAACAAAAAAGCATGTAAAGCTCACAGAAAAGCACTTTGGCATCAGCCAGTCTGCTGTCAGATTCAAATTTGCATGGGTGGTGGTTCCGGCTTTTGCAGCAGCTGTAGTTGCTGCTGGGTCGTACAAATTTTATTTGTCATATAACGAAGCAAAGAGCACTGTAACAGAGGCTGTGTATGCTGAGACTCCTATTCAGCAGATTGATGACCCTGCAGATAACAGATTAGAGGAGAATAGTCTGGACAACAGCTCATCAGCTCAGTCTGAGCAGCCAAAACAGCAGGAGATACCAAAGCTGCTTGTGAATGTGAAATCAGCTACTCTCAGGTCAGCTCCTTCCATCGACTCCAAAGCGGTTGCCTGGGCTTCTGAGGGCGTATTTTTTGAGCAGCTCGATACTGCTGAGGATTCAAAATCCAGAAAGTGGTTTAAGGTTAGGCTTGCTGATGGGGAGACAGCCTGGATAGCAGCATCGATTGTAAAACAGGCCGAATAAGGGGGATATCATTCCAGCAGCTTGAGCCGCTCATTAGCTATCTTCTTTTCTTCACTCCCCATTTTGTCCATACTAAGGATCTCTCTGTAGATTGCAGCAGCCTCTTTTAGTCTTCCCTGTTTTTCGAGTATGCGCGCCATGCCTGTCCATCCCTGCGCATTTCCTAATGAAGCCAGTCTGTAGAATGTGCCGTAAGACTTGTCATACTCTTTTCTCTTTTCTTGTAGTATAGCCAGATTAAAGAGTGCGTAGCTGTTGCTTGGATCTATTGATGCAGCTTTTGTGATGTATCCTTCTCCTTCAGACTCATTTCCGGATTTTATATTCGCCAGCCCAAGGTTTATAAGGGAAGGGATGTAATCTTTTTTGATGCACAGAGAGTCTTTGGCGTATTTTACTGATTCAGCGTAAGCGCCGGTCTGCAGGAGTACGCCAGAAATATTGTTCATGATTATGTAATTATTTGGTGAAAGCTCGAGTGCTTTTATATAATTTTCAAAAGCCTGTTTATATTCTCTTCGAGCCTCGTGATTTTTTGCTGTATATAGATATATATCGCTGTTTGTGTTGTATGACGATGATGCCTGTAGTTGAGGCCTCGGGCTAGGAGCAGTATTTATCGCTGAGGAGCTTTTTTGTGCTGGGGAGGATGCTGTCAATTTTTCTTCAGAATAAGAAGCCTGTTTTTTGGAAGGCAGTGCTGGTTTTTCCAGAGAAGTTTGTGCAGTTTCTGCTGTGACTGGCTGAGTGGTCGGCTGCTCTTTTTTTGTTGTTGCCTTTGCAGGTTCTGCTCTCTGTATATTTTTTGGCGAATGTCCGGAAGTCTCCTCTTTAGCGGATGCCGGCTTATTGTTAAGCTCAGGAGTATTTTTTTCTTTCAGCGGCTCAGGTTCTTTTGGATTATTTAGGGTATCTGTCTGGATCTGTGCAGGCTGCTGCTGTATCTGCTCTGCTGCTGGTGCAGGCGCTGGTCTATGGATTACGATCTGCTGGGGCTGCTTAAAAAGATACCTCTCCAGAAACAGAACAGAGAAGAAACCAGCAGCAATAGCTATAACTACAAACATTGATAGCAGCAGCATTCTCTTTGTTGTGCGCTCTCTTCCTGCAGCGCTGTAGACGACCTTCTTAAGGTCGGGCGGCACTTCTCTGCTGCCTTTGTTGTCAGCCTTTACTTTGGATAATAGATCAGCTAGCAGGCTCATTTATGCTCCATTGCATCTGAATTGTCATGTAAAAGCAGTTCTTCAGCAACTCTGTCTCTTGAAGAAAATGTAAGAGTTCCGCTCTTTTTTTTAGCTGTCCGGTCTACGTTTTCTGTCTCTTTATTTTCAGTTTTTTTCCGCTCATTCATAAGTGCTTTGTATATCTTCCATGAGTATGCCTGCTGCTTGGGTTCGCTCACAGCGTTATAGCATCCTACAGCCTTCCATGTATAACCGTGGCGGTTAATGCATTTTTTTAGAATCGAAGCGCCTGTCATGGTGTTGTAGCATGCATCAGTAATAAGCCTCTGTCTGTCAAGACTGAGAGGCTTTATCCAGAATGTGTTGATCTGCATAAGGCCGAGGTCTTGCGAACCATTGCGGTTTATGTTTACAGCCTTCTGGTTCATGCCTGACTCTACCTGCGCAATGCCTTTGAGCAGCTCAGGGCTGAGATTATTTGTTTTTGCAGCATCCTCAAAGCAGAATGCCGAGCATACGGTTGGCAGCATGACTAATAAGGCAACAATAAGGCAATTCATTAACAGAGTTTATCATAAAGAATCTTTATTGACAAATCAGTTATATGAAGGTACTATTATGCAATCATGTGCTGTTAAAGAAATGTAGCACAAATTCGATAACCAATAAGATAGTTTGATACACAAGGAGGAGAGTTCATGAAGACGCTTTCGAATGTCATAAGGAGTCAGAGAGGTTTTACGCTGGTTGAGCTCGCTATAGTGCTTGTTATAATCGGAATAATACTCGGCGCAGTTCTCAAAGGGCAGGACCTTATCGAGAATGCAAACGCAAAGAAGATAGCAAACATACCGAGCCAGTGGGAAGTGCCTATATGGGCATACTATGACAGAAACGGCGGATTCCCTGGCGACAGCGCTAAGGATGGTGCGATAGACAGCCATGCATTACTCGAGACAGCGCTTGACAACGCAGGCCTTGGTCGTCCGCAGGCTACTGTAAATGGCGTTACTGTTGCCATCTCAAATATCAATGCATGCGCAGCAGCAAATCGCAATGTGATGCTACTTACAAATGTGCCTCTCATGGCTGCGAAACAGCTTGACAGCAATGTTGACGGAGCTGAAGATGCTACAAAGGGCAGGGTAAGGAACTGCGGAGCAGCAGGCACCACAGCGGCAGCTGCTTGGGGAACAACAGACCCTACGAATATAACCTACTTATTTGACAAGACTATTCCATAGGTTGATACAGTCTGAAGATATGCAGAGGGGGATGATGAATCCCCCTCTTTTTTTTAAGCATTCTTTGTTATGGCTGCTCGGCCTTATGTTCTGCGTAGCAGCATCATTCAGCAGCCAGTATCTGAGTGCTGATCTTTTAACTCCGTATGAATTTTTCTTTCTTGGTCTGCTTGTGATCTTCATCTCTGTTGCGCTTTTCAGGCAGGCGAGTGCAGGGCATTTATGCATTCCTTTGCTGCTGCTCCCGATCATTGTTTTCATCATTTTAAGGATTGCGCCTGTTTTTTTCAGTCCTGTGCTCAATCTTCACTCAGCACTCTCAAAAACAGCAGGATTGTTGATTGGCGCGTTCTTTTTTCTGAGTCTTCATCAGGCAGGATTCAGCGCAGCTGACAGGCGCAGGATCATGGTGATGATTTTTCTGTCCGGAGTTGTCCAGTCATTTATAGGGGCTGGCCAGTTTTTCTTGCCTGGACTTGATCTTTCTCCTTTACTAATGAAATTCAAGGGCACAGCTTATGGCAGCTTTCAGCAGCCCAATCTTATGGCTTCATGGCTCGCCACATGTATAGTTATATCGCTCTATCTGACACTGAATGACTGGATTGATTCATTCAGTAGAATGCGTAGAATGATTTTTATAGCCCTTACAGCAGCACCATGTTTTGTGCTGCCGCTCACAGGTTCTCGCACAGGCCTTCTGGGGTTGGTTGTCGGCATGTCTCTGATATGGTTATCAAGAAAAGAGCTGGTCAGACAAAAGGCGAGGCATCTGCAGATATGGCTATGCATACTCATAATCTCGTTCTCGTTAGGGGTGGTTTCCTCGTATATTGTAAAAGGCGAATCCAGCCTGATATACAAAACAGCCAAAACCAGACTGAATGACATGGCAGGCAGGTCTGTGCTCTATAGTGTAGGTATAGATATGTTTCTGGACTCTCCTGCTGCCGGGCATGGCATAGGAGACTTCAGCAGCCTCTATCCATTGTATGAAACACGCAAATTCAAGGACAATCTGGATGACAGCAAGAGGATGTACGGCTCGCTTCATCCTCATAATGAGTTGATATATCAGCTGGCAGAATCTGGAATTATTGGCACTGTGGGCCTTTTTTTTGTTTCAGGCTGTTTTGTCTTTTATCTGCTCAGGCTCGGCATCAAAACAGCTGCAATGTTTATCGGCCTGCTCTCTCCACTTATAATTCATTTAATGCTGGAATACCCTTTTTACCAGTCTCTTCCTCATTATGCTCTTTTTATTGTACTGCTCTATCTGCTGTCATCACAATTCCGAAATCGCATATGTTCAGTAAACAGCAAATTTACACAGAGTATGCTTCGAATCATCATAATCACAGCAGCTATTCTGTCTGTTGTATTTGTATCATCAACGCTATACAGTTACATGAAGATGGCAGAGCATGTAAGGCTGAAAGCGCGGGCCGGTGTTGTGCAGATAAAGCTGCTTGATGGCGGTCTGAAAAATCCGTATCTTGCAAAATACGCGTTGAGGTTAAAAATGGCAGTTTTGCTCGATTATGCACTCACAAAATATGATAAAAAGATGCTCTTAGCAGTTTCGCAGTGGGCGCTTGATGAGACCCGTAAGGAGCCGCTTTCTGTCTATTATGAAATTGGTGTGAGGGCTTTGATAGCATCAGGCAGGCTTGATGACGCGCTCTTTACTGCGAACAGAGCGATCGCGATCTATCCGTTCATGACAGATAGACTTAAAAACATATATCTGCCTATGAATAAATGATTTGTTGACATGCAATATTTTGTTTGATACGATAGACAGCAGAGGACAGTATATAACCATGACTTATATACAGGAGGGTAAGCTTCATGACAGGAGCTAAGATTTTCTCAAGGGATCAAAAAGGTTTTACGCTGGTCGAACTCGCCATTGTGCTTGTTATAATCGGCATTATACTCGGTGCAGTTCTCAAGGGGCAGGAGATTATAAACAACGCTAAAATCAAGAGAGTTTACAACCAGCAGCGTGAAGTTTTTGCAGCGCTATATACATATTTGGACAGGTATCAGAGATTTCCGGGTGATGATCCAACAGCGGCTACAAGGTGGTCAGTTACCAATGGCAATGGCAATGGTGCAATAGGAGGATTTACAACTAACTGTGCAATAGGTGCAACAACAGAAACATGTCAGGTCTGGATGCATTTAAGAAATGCAAACATAATTCCTGGTCCTACTAATTCAGCGGCAAATCCGAGCAACTCTTATGGCGGTTCAATAGCTGTAGGCAATGCTGCTGTACAGGGTCTCACAAGCAACTGGATAGCTATGACCGGAATTCCTCATGATATATGCCAGGTGCTCGATAGGGAATATGATGACAGCGATGCAACAACTGGAGATATAAGAGGTACTGTAAACTATTTTTCTACTACAGGTTCGCAAACAGTATACTTTAGATTTTAAGATTATTGATCAGCAGAGGGGCAGCCTGTTGATGGGCTGCCCCTCTTTTTTATTTTAAAAAAAAGTTCTATATTTCAATATATTCTTTGTTCTGCGCATTTTTTAATACTCAAGAAAGATGTCCATATAGTCGATATAAAACAATATAGCGTATTTTAAGAGAAATAATTGCTGATAATATAAACAATAACTTTTTCTTCGGGATATTGGAGGTTTTTAGCAGATGCTTTTCCCCCGGATTTCAGATCTCATGACAACAGATGTCATAACCATACCGCCTTATGCAAACCTGTATGAGGCGCTCGAAAAACTTGCATCATTCAATGTTAGCAGTATAGTTGTTACAGAAGGAACCAAGCCTGTAGGCATAATATCCGAGCACAGCATTCTCAGGATAACAGCGACTACGCAGAATATCTACCGCCTGCCTGTAAGAGACCATATGTTTAAAAACCCTGTTGCTGTATACATGAACGATGATATCCCTTCAGCGCTAAGGACAATGGGCGAAAAGAATACAAAACGGCTTGTTGTTATTGACGAGGCCGGCAATATGCTCGGCATGCTCACATGCTCAGACATACTTAATAAGCTGGATGACGACTTCTTTAGTATGGGGCTCAGCGTTAAGGCTGCGGTCTCTGATTCATTTATACAGATGCCAGCGGACTCTCCGCTTAAGCTTGCTGTGGACCGTATGTACAGGGAGAGTAAAAACTGTGTGGTTGCATATGAAAATAACAGGGTGTCCGGCATATTGACTGAGCGCGACCTTGTGAGGCTGCTGGTCAAAAATATATCCATGGACACGCCTGTAAGCCAGCTCTGCACACAGAGCATAATATACCTCAATGTGGATACGCCTCTTTCAGAGACAAGAGTAATAATGCGCGACAGGGGAGCAAGATTTATCATTGTCCTTGATCAGCAGCTCAAGCTTTCAGGTATTGTAACCCAGCCTGATATAGTGAATTTGCTGAACAGAAATCTCAACAGGGGGCTCCAGACTCTTTCTGACAGATATAAAAAGTCGCTCGATATGCTCTCTCTGGGCTACATAGAGGTTGAACTTAATAGTGAAGGCACTATACTTTCTGCAAACAAGTTTGCTGCAGAAGGCTTAGGCTTCAGTTCTGCAAGTCAGATAATATGCAGGTCATTTGCAAAGCTTTTAAGGTCGCAGAGCGAGTGGGATGAGTTTATCTCAAAAAGAAAGAGCGTTCCTGTATCAGTACAGGCGGTATTTCATCTTAAGGATCAGATTATAGAAGGTTTTTTCAAGCTCACCCAGTACAGCGCAAGCGGAATATTCAAAGATGTTACAGCTGACTATCTAGAAAAAGAGAGTATAAGAACAGAAAAAAATAGGTTTGAAAATATTGTCAGAACGCTCTCAGAGGGCATAGTTATACTCGATAAGTCCGGAGTGATAAAACAGGTTAATGATACTGCTGCGGACATGTTTGGACTTACACAGGCAGACATGATAGGCAAGCTGTTTCATCAACTCGAGTGCATCATTATCGATGAGTCCGGCGGGATTGCAGATAGGCAGACAATGCTGGCTTCCCAAATGATCAAGGCGCAGCCTGAGCATAAAGGTATTATCAGAGGCATAAAGAGGCAGGATGGCTCAATTCTCTGGGTGACCGTGAACGCTACTCCTATAATAAATGCTGCCGGAGAAATCGAGGAGATTGTTAAGGTTGTTGTAGATATTACAGAAATGTACAACCTTAAAAAGAGAAACCAGAAGGTTCTTGATACAGCACAGGAAGGCTACTGGGAGATGCATCTTGACGGCAAGATAATCAGCGCAAACTATACAGCTGCTCAACTGCTAGGCTGTACAGAGGATGAGCTTGTCGGCAGGAGTATCTATGATTTTGCTGATGAAGAGAGCCGCGAGATTATTGATAAATCCCTCAAGAACCGGGCAAAGGGCATCTCTGGCAGCTATACAGCCAAACTGATAAGATGCGATGGCCGGAAGATAATTATAAGGCAGTCTGAGGCGCCTCTAACAGATGCTGGCGGCAAGGTGGTGGGAGCGTTTGCTTTTATAACAGACCTTACTGAACTGACAGAGGCTAATGCAGAGCTCGAGATGAGGCATAGCATGCTGGAGGCTATAAATGAGGCGACTGCTTCATACATAAAGTCTGAAAACATAAAAGAGCCTATTGAGCATCTTCTGAAGGCAGCTGTAAAGATAACTTCAAGCAGGCACGGATTTGTCGGCTATAAAGTCGAGGGTCAGCGCAAAAGCGATATAAAGCTGCTCGCTTTTTCACTCTCAGAAGGCAGCGCCGAGCTTGCCGCTTCAGGTGAGCAACTGGTAGAAGATCCTTCTATAACGGAAGAGTTTATTTTTATAGAGAGCCTTATGGGTACGGTAGTTAATTCAAAAAAACCGATCATATCAAATTCTCCTATGGAACAGGCACAATCCGGAGATGCTCCGGTAAGTTGTTTTCTTGCTGTGCCATTCTTCTGGAACAATAAGGATATGGGATTTATTGCTCTTGTTAACAAGTCCGGGGGCTATACTGAAAGCGATGCCGATGTTGTTGAGTCTATGGTCAAGGGTATAGCCTTAATACTTTATAGAGAAGAAGAGAGGGTCGCTTCAATGCAGAAGGACGGTCTTCTCAATACCATCGCATCTTTTTCAAAGGACCTTACACGCGCCATGTCAGAGTCAGAGGCTTATGAGATATTCAAGCACTATCTTCTTTCTCTTAAAAAAGGCGATGCCAAGATGAATGCGCTCTATTTTCTCGGTATTGATCATGTTAATCATTCATCAGAACTGTTGCTGAGGCATAATGATTCGGGTCTGAAGGATATAAATAAATGCCCGGGCACAGAAAAGTGCAAGGCCTATGTTTATACAGGCACATTCGTCATAAATGATCTCTCAAATGATTATGCCTGTCCGTTCCAGAGGCTTGGAGCAGAGTCAGGAAGCTATATGTGTACTCCCGTAAGCCTTGCTGGCCAGACAGCTGGAATACTGCATCTTTACAGCAGGCACCCTCACTTCTTCAGTGACAACATGAAGGAGACCATAGAGAGTTTTATTTCTATATTTGCTCCTGTGATCAACAATATGAGGCTGCTGGAGCTTAATAGAAATCTTGCTATTATAGATCCGCTAACAGGCCTTTACAACAGGCGCTATTTCGAGGCATTTATGGACAAGCAGGTGGCAATATCGCAGAGAAATAACCAGTTTCTCAGCGTGATCATGCTGGATATAGACAACTTTAAGGCATTTAATGATTCCTATGGCCACGATGCTGGTGATTCGGCGCTTAAGGTGGTAGCCCATTCACTTAATGCAGTTATCAGAAATTCTGATATAGCTGTCAGATATGGAGGGGAGGAGTTTATTGTTGCCCTTCCCAATACAGAAAAGGCTGTGGCTTATGAGGTGGCAGAAAGGCTGAGGGTTACAATTGAAGAGAGCCCTGTTCATCTGAATGCAGACCAGAAAAAATTCATAACAGCTAGTCTAGGGGTTGCTACTCTTGGACTTGATTCTCAGGATCTGGCGAGTCTTATATCAACTGCAGACTCTATTCTTTACAATGCTAAAAACACAGGTAAAAATAGAGTCTGCGTCGCGTGATATTTAAGTTATTTTGCAACAAGCACTGAACAGCGGGAGTAGTCAACAATTTTTGATGATATGCTTCCAAGGAGAAACTTTTTTGCTCCATGTCTGCCGTGAGAGCCGGTTATTATAAGGTCAACCTTCATCTTCTGTGCTGTCTCGAGTATCTTTTCAGCAGGATCTCCCTGTCTTATTACTGTTTTTACCTCTATTGTCTTGCCTGAAAGAGATTTTCGTATCTTTTCCATAGCCTGTGCTGTCTCTTCAGAAAGTGAATCTGCTATTTTGCGCCTGTCAGCCTCTGAAAGCTCTGTAAGATAGAGCTCCGGCACAACTGATATAACCGTTAAGGATGAGTTGAACTTTATCGCTAGTTCCAACCCCTTTTTGAGGGCTTTATCGGATGATTTAGAGCCATCGTGTGCAACCATTATCTTTTGCATGTAGCCTCCTTCCATAATCTGTTTCAGATTATTTGCCTTTAGTTAAGCTCTGCCCTGAGCATATACATAAAACTTGTTACAAAACCCAAATTTATCAATTACTAATATTCTAACATATTCAGCGAGGCTTAACATAAATGCGTATAGGCGTGCCCCTGAATGAGAACTCTTCACGAAGGATTTTTTCAATGTAGCGTATGTGTTGTTCCTTTATAGCCTGAGGATAGTTTGCAAAGAGAGTAAACTCAGGAGGCATTATGCCGACCTGTGTAATATATTTGAATTTTATCTCTCTGCCTTTATATGTGGGCATTAGCCTGCCTTCGAATGCTCTTGCAAAGACCTTGTTTAGCTGGGCAGTAGGTATCCGCTTCTGGCGCTCTGATATCAGCTCTGATATGAGAGGGAATATTTTTGTTATTCTCTTTCTCTGGAGTCCTGATGCTGTAAGCACAGGGGCATGATCCAGAAACCATATTTTTCTTGCCACCTCTGCCTCTATTTTTTTGTATGCTTCCTCAGGTTCAGGAACGAGATCCCATTTATTGTACAGCAGCAGAGCGCTCTTGCCGTAATCATGCACCATGCCTGCTATCTTCTGGTCCTGATCAGTAATGCCTTCTGCAGCATCTATCATTATGATTGCTACATCGCAGCGCTCTATGCTCTTCATCGCTCTGACTACAGAGTACCACTCTATCGCGTTTTCCTTCCCTTTTTTTCTTATTCCGGCTGTGTCTATGAACATATAGCTCTTTTTGTAGTATGTGCAGACGGAATCTATAGAATCTCTTGTTGTGCCGGGTACTGGGCTGACTATTAGTCTGTTTTTGGAGAGCAGTGCATTGATAAGTGTAGACTTGCCCACATTGGGTTTGCCTACAACAGCGATCTTTGGTATGGATGCTTCGTCATCAGACTGAACTTTGTCTGCTGTGTCAGGCATTAAAGAGGTGAGGTGGTCCATAAGTTCTTCATATCCGAGGCCAGACATGGATGATACGGTCATGATATTGCTTGCTCCGATTTCATAAAACTCTGCTGCCATCAGCTCATTTTTTGGGTTGTCCACCTTGTTGATCGCGGTAATTACTGTCTTGCCTGATGTGAGCAGCATTCTCCCAAGCTCTTTGTCAGAAGGCGTAAGACCCTCTTTGACATCCAGCAGATGGATGATGATGTCAGCCTCATCAACTGCGAGCATTACCTGCTCTTTTACCTGATCTACAATGCTCTGTATGGTCACGCCATTAAACTTTCTGGTTCTGATTCCTTTTTCGAATCCTTCGCTGAGCAGCGGAGCGGATTCGCCGTATAGTCCTCCAGTATCAATAACAGTGAAATGTCTGCCTTCCCATTCTGCCCTTCCGTAGTTTCTGTCGCGTGTAACTCCCGGAGTGTCCTGCGTTATCGCAGAGCGGCCGCTTTTTTTGGTCATTCGGTTAAAGAGTGTTGATTTGCCTGAATTTGGTCTGCCTACTATCGCTACAACTGGTTCCATAAGATTCCTGTCTGTTTAATATCCTCTGATTCAGCGCTCTATAATATTTGCTGAGCTCTGTGTATGGGTTATTAAGTATTAGGCTCGATAATATCGTATGCCTTTATTTTTTTGTGAAGGTTGCTTCTTTCTAATCCTATGGCATCTGAAGTCTTTGAGACATTCCATGCATTTTCGCTGAGTTTGCGTTTTATGAACTCTTTTTCAAATGCCTCTTTTGCGTCTTTGAGCATGGAGTATGAAAATACGCCATACTCATCTCCGTAGGTCTTTACTGATCTGGATCCCAGAGCTTCAACATCATCTGCACCTATTATGCTTGCCGGTGACATGATGAGTAGTCTCTCGACTGCGTTTCTGAGTTCCCGTATATTGCCGGGCCAGCTGTGGTCTGCCAGAATTTTTATAGCTTCGCTTGAAAAATTCTTTGGCTTCATGCCGTTATCTGCGTAGAACCTCTCTACAAAATAGTTTACAAGGTCTGGAATGTCCTGTTTCCGCTCCCTGAGAGGGGGCAGGTTGATGGGTATTACATTCAGCCTGAAGTACAGATCTTCCCTGAATCTTCCGTTTTTTGCCTCAAAAGCCAGATCCTTGTTTGTAGCAGCGATTATGCGCGTATCCACCTTTATATTTTTACTGCCGCCTACGCGCTGAAACTCCTGTGTTTCTATAATTCTCAGCACCTTTGCCTGTGTCTGCAGAGTCATGTCTCCTATTTCGTCAAGAAAAAGTGTGCCCCTGTCTGCCAACTCAAACTTTCCTGTTTTGCGGTCTGTTGCTCCAGTGAATGAACCTTTTTCGTGTCCAAATAGTTCGCTTTCTATAAGTTCCTGCGGTATGGCTGCGCAGTTTACCTCTATAAAAGGCTCTTTCTTCCTGTCGCTGCCTTCATGCAGCAGTCTTGCTACAAGTTCTTTGCCAGTGCCGCTTTCACCAAGTATAAGCACTCTGCTGCTGCTTGCGGCAGCCAGCTTTATCTGGGAGTTTATGCGCTGCATTGCAGGAGAGCTGCCTATCATCTGCCATTTTTTTGATAAGCTCGTTCTGAGCTCCATATTTTCTTGTTCAAGAGCCTTCTGCTGGAGCGCCCTGTTTGCGACAAGGAGCACCTTTTCGAGTGAAAGAGGCTTTTCCAGAAAGTCATATGCCCCTAGTCTGGTGGATTTTATAGCCAGTTCTATATTGCCATGACCAGAGATCATGATAACCGGGATGCTGCTGTTCATTTCTTTAATTTTTGTTAGTGCCTCTATACCGTCAATCCCCGGCAGCCAGATGTCCAGCAGGATCAAATCCGGAGTTTGTTCACCCAGATGATTTAGGCACTCTTCTCCGGTTGAAGATGTGGAAATACTGTACCCTTCATCTTCAAATATGCCGGCAAGGGTGTCTCTTATGCCCTGTTCATCATCAACAATTAATACATTTTTTTTACTCATCTCTCCTCCGAGACTGGGCAGCCGGGATGCCTATTGTGAAAACAGCTCCATTTGGTTTGTTGTCTTTGACTGCTATAGTGCCTTCGTGATCGCTCACTATCTTGCTCGCTATAGCGAGTCCGAGTCCTGTGCCGCCGTCAGTTCCGGAAAAATATGGCATAAAAAGCTTGTCTTTTATGTCATCACTTATACCCGGGCCGTTGTCAGCTATATCAAATATTATAGTATTTTCTCTTGACTTTGCGTTTATGCTCACTGTTCCTGAGCCCTTCATGGCTTTTATTGCATTGTCAATTATGTTGATTAATACCCTTTTGAACTGTTCTATATCAAGGTATATGGGAGGGAGGTCTTTCTGTATAAAGATGTCGATTTTAATATCTTTGAAGCCTTTATACATGAATGTGACTGAATCAATAAGCTGTTGTATGTCTGCTGCCTCTTTTTTCATCTCTGGCATTCTTCCGTATCTGGAAAATATATCAACAAGCCCTCTTAAACTTTCTACCTCGGATGTTATTGTGGATACTGACTTTTCGAGCACTTCGCCAAAGTCTTCTGATTTTTTTGACCACTTTCTTATAAGCCGTTCTGCTGATAGTTTTATTGGCGTGAGCGGGTTTTTAATCTCATGTGCCAGCCTCTTTGCTACCTCCTGCCAGGCAAGGGCTTTTTCTGCTTTTATCAGGTCTGTAATGTCATCAAAGACAGCGAGCATACCGATAGAGCCCGATGAGGAGCTGTCTCTTAATCCAGTCAGATATATCCTGAAGTGCATAAGTTTGCCGTGAATATTAACTTTCGCAATTTTCTTTACTTCATTAACTAGCTTTCCGCTAAGCTCAGATACAATGTCAGAAAGCTCTTCTGAATTGAGTATGGATATGAACTCCATGTAGTTTTTGCCTATCAGTTCAGAGACTTTCATGTCCAGCAAAACTCCTGTAAGTTTGTTTGCTGTAACTATCCTGCCCGTGGGATCGAGAAAAATAACTCCGGAATTTATGTTTTCCAGTATTGTCTCAAGATAGAGTCTTCTTCTGTCGATCTCTTTGTATGCTGTCTGGAGCGACTCCTTGTTTTCACGCAGCTGAGCCACCATCTGGTTGAATGATTCTGTCAAAAGCCCGATTTCGTCTTCACTGGCAGTATTTACTTTTAGGTCTAGATTTCCTGCTGCTATCTGTTCTGTTGCCGCTGCCAGCTCCTGTATTGGTATTGTTATGCCTTTTGATATCTTCAGAGAGACCCAGAGGCTGGTGAATACTATCATGAGAGTGATAAACCCTAGTATTAAGATGTAATTGATTCTGAGCGGTGATCTGAAGCCCTGCTGCTTTATAAGGTCTTCGTACATCTCCCTAAGCCTGCCCGCCTGCAGCGCCAGCTCTTTTGGAAGGGTGAATTCAGCTACTACAACTCCTCCTGGTACGGGTACTGCTGCCCTTGCGATGTCGCCAATGTCCAAGGAGATTATCTCTGAGCCTTCTCTGCCCTTTAATGCCTCCTGTATCATTTCGCCAGCTTCGGGCGGGATGCTTGTTATTTTTTTTACGGATATGCCTGATCCGGATACCGGAGTGCCTTCTGCATATGCCCTTGCTGCATTCAGGGCGCGCTGTCGTTCAAAGTCATAAAAGGATTTTGCGAGCTCAATTGATTGCGTGACAGGTTCTTTAATCTGTGGAGAAAATATTCTGTCAATGTAGTTTGTCACAAGTCCGCTCGATACAAAAAAGAGCAGGATAGAAGGTATGAGGGTCAGCACCACAAATATCGCCATCAGCTTGGTTCTGAACTTGTAGCCCAATACCTTGTGCTTTCTTTCTGTGTAGAGTCTGAAAAGGTTTTTTCCGACAAAGAACATAAGGGTTAAAAGAGCCAATATGTTTATGCTTAGCAGTCCGGCAAGGAGTATTCGGGTGGTTATATCTAGAGCCGGCATTTTTATAAAATGTAGCTCTATAGCTGTAAGTATCGCAAAGAGGGCTATAATTCCAGCTGTGATCAGGAATGTTTTGAGAAGTCGCATTCTATTATTTCCCTCTACTGGGGCAGGCTGAAGCTGCCGGAGTTCATGGTTATGCTGAACTCGTTTTCAGGTATTATTATTATTGCCTTCAGCAGTGACGGAAGCCTCCGTATCTTGGATTCAATGGTCACTTTCACAAAATATTGCGCAGGCTCGAGCTCTTTTGTATTTATAAGCTTAAATTTGTTCATGTTAAATGCCCAAGCGGTCATTGATTCAAAATCCTTGAACCTTTTTATATATTTAATATTGTTCTCTATTGTTTCGCATATAAACTCTTTTTTTATAGGATCTGCTGATATTGTCCTTGAGTACTTTTTACCTGCTACGAACTCATCAGGCCATATTTTCCAGACCCTGAAAAGGTCAACATAAAATATCAGCTCTTTTTTTACTCCCTCTCTCAATTCATTGAGCATCTGCCGGCCAGGTTTAAGTTCAGCGTTTACTATCAGCTCGTGATTCTGGATGGTCGTGAGCACTGAAGACAGGATAGGCTTTTCTGATGCTGAGGATGTTCCGCAGGCTAGAGCAACGGATATAAACCAAAAAACCGCAAGCCATAGGGCTGTTTTCGTCTGGAGACAGACTTTTCTCATGAGATGCATATTGTTGTTATCGTATATTCCGCCATATTTCATTATAAAAACTATTCCATTATATCATAGACAGATATGTCTGTTTTTAGAGATTAATCCTGAATTTATACTAATTGCAAATAGAATAGCTTTAAATGGTATTATAAAAATCATGCTGTATTTTTTTGCGGCTAAAAGATAATTTTTTGGAGGAGAAATGGTTCCCGAGCTTAAGTATGATGAAAAAGGGCTGATTCCGGCTATTATCCAGGACGCTGAAAATGGAGATGTGCTTATGATGGCATATATGAACAGCTCCTCACTTCAGATGACTATAGAGAGCGGATATACGCACTTCTGGTCTCGTTCCAGACAAAAATACTGGAAAAAAGGCGAGACTTCCGGTCATCTTCAGGAAGTTAAGGATATCTACTACGACTGCGATGCTGATACCCTGCTGATAAAGGTTAACCAGATAGGCGGCATCGCCTGCCACACAGGCAGCAGGTCATGCTTTTTTAACAAAATAGAGATGTGAGTCAGCAACCCATCAGTAAACATAAATAACATCAGCAGGAGGTTTTTATGAGCGACTGTCTGTTCTGCAAAATAGCTGCAAAAGAGATCCCTGCCAATATTGTTCATGAGGATGAACTTTGTGTTGCTTTTGATGATATTAATCCACAAGCTCCGATGCATGTGCTTGTGATACCCAAAAAGCATATATCCAGGGTTTCTGAGATAAAACAGGAAGATCAGGAGCTGGCAGGACATCTGATGATGGTGGGCAGCTCTGTTGCCGCATCCAGGGGCTTTAGCGAGAGCGGGTTCAGGATTGTGGCTAACTGCAATGCTGATGCTGGCCAGGTTGTGTTTCATATACATTTTCATGTGCTTGCCGGCAGGCAGCTGGGCTGGCCTCCGGGATGATCTGTGCTTATGGTGATGCTATATGGGACTGATTGGTAAAAAGGTTGCCTGGGAAGGCAGCTTTTTGCGCACAGTGCTTCTGACCTATAAAGACCATAACGGACTTGTAAGGACATGGGAAGCTGTAGAGAGGATAAATACACAGGGTGTTGTAATTGTTGTGCCTATTACAGCAGCAGGTGAATTTATCCTTATAAGGCAGTACAGGCCTGTAATGGACAACTATGTGATAGAGTTCCCTGCTGGACTTAATGACAGGGGAGAAACATCTGCAGAGGCTGCCGGAAGGGAGCTTATTGAAGAGACTGGCTACTGCAGCGATGATATCGTATTTATGGCAGAAGGTCCTGTCTCACTTGGAGTATCAATAGAACTTGTTACAGTTTTTCTTGCAAACAATGCTGTTCCTGCAAACGATGAAATCAAGAAGCGCTTTCCGCCTGATGATACAGAAGACATAGAGGTTATTTGTGTGCCGATGAATGAAGTTTATGATTTTCTGGATTCGAGAAAGAGGGCAGGCGACTATTTTGACCTTAAAATTTTGGGAGTTATAGAGCTTGCCAAGAAACATCTGGAGCGCTGCAACAAGCAATCTTAGCAGCTGCAGCACCCAGATATAGTTTTGTTATGCCAGTGTGATAGCCTCAACAGGACATATGTCAGCAGCTTCCTTGCAGTCACATGTGCTACATTTGTCAGGACCTATAACATATGCCTTGTCATCTTTGAGTTCAAATACCTCAGGGCATACCTCAACGCAGGAACCGCATCCTATACAAAGCTCAGCATCAACTTTAGGTGTAGCCATAAAAGCCCTCCTTTAACTATGGTTTATATGAGCATTATAGCAGAAAAAATATTTCAAAAAAATAAATTGCGATTGATTTTAGGGCTGTTTTGAGTAATAATTATTAACAGTTATATATATAGGAGTATAAATGGATATTAAACAGTATATATTACAAAAAGCTCTTGAGGCCAAAATGGGCGCAAGGAGTTTGTCAACAGCAACAAGAGATGTTAAAGATAGGGCGCTGCTCAAGATGGCAAGGGAGCTTAGGTGCAATGCTGAACTTCTAATTTCTGAGAACGCAAAAGATCTTGAATATGCCAGAAAAAAAGGCATATCTTCTGCGATGATCGACAGACTTACTCTCAATCAGAAGAGGATTGATGAGATGGCTGACGGTCTGGTGCAGGTTGCTGGTCTGCCTGATCCAGTAGGTGAGGTGCTAAGGATGTGGCAAAGGCCCAATGGAATGTCTGTAGGCAGAATGAGGGTGCCTATCGGATTGATAGGAATAATATATGAGTCAAGACCCAATGTTACTGCTGATGCTACAAGCCTCTGCTTAAAGTCTGGCAACGCAGTGATATTAAGAGGCGGCTCAGAGGCTATAAACTCAAACAGGGCGATCGTGAGTATACTAAGAAGTGCAATATCGTCCGAGGGGCTACACGAAGGAGCTGTGACATTTATCGATATCCCAGACAGGGATGCTGTGACAGAGATGCTGAAGCTGGAGGGTATTATTGACCTGATCATCCCCAGAGGCGGAGAGGGGCTTATAAGGGCGGTTACAGAAAACTCCAGGATACCTGTTTTGAAGCACTACAAGGGTATATGCCATGTGTTTGTTGACAGGAACGCTGATCTTAAAATGGCTGAAGAGATCTGCCTTAACTCCAAGGTGCAGAGGCCCGGCACATGCAACAGCATGGAGACCCTTCTTGTAGACTCTGTTGTCGCTGCTGAATTCCTTCCAGCCATGGCAGAAAGATTCAGGTTGTCCGGGGTTGCTATTAAGGGGTGCGGCAAGACAATGCAGATAATCCAGGGAATAGAGCCTGCAGAAGAGAAAGACTTTTATAACGAATACTTAAATCTCACAGTTAATATAAAAGTTGTTGATGATATGGATGAGGCTATGGATCATATATCAAAGTACGGATCCGCACATTCTGATGCCATTGTGAGCATGGATTATGCAAAGGCTATAAGATTTGTGCGTGAGGTTGATTCTTCTGCTGTGCTTGTGAACGCATCAACAAGGCTGAACGACGGGTACCAGTTTGGGCTGGGAGCTGAGATAGGCATATCAACTGATAAAATACATGCCCGCGGACCTATGGGGCTGGAAGAGTTGACATGCACAAAGTTTATCGTTTTAGGAAGCGGACAGCTAAGAAGCTGAAACTATAAAAAAGGAGGAGGATTAGATGTCAGAAAAACTGAATCATGAAGATTTCATCAAGAAGGCGATAGTTAGTCTCCGCAAGGAGGGATACAAGGGTATCCACACAGTCTACTCCGGTTTTAATGAGGCGTTTAAAAAGTATTTCGAGGGTGAAGACCCTATAAAAGCAACAAACCAGCTCGCAAAAGAAAATAAGATAGTCATAAGGCCTGTAAAGGGCGGGGTTATGCTCTATCTGCCTGAAGAGGCTCCTGCACAGGCAACACAGGCATCTGATGCCCTCTCAAAGATGGGACTCAGCTAATTTGCGCGTTGGCATTTTAGGCGGTACATTTAATCCTGTGCACTACGGACATCTGCGTGCAGCGCAGGAGGTGAAGGAAAAGGCTTCTCTGGATACGGTAGTTTTTATTCCTTCAGGCCAGCCGCCTCTGAAATCAAAAGATCTGGCGAGTCCTCACCACAGGATGCAGATGGTGAGGCTCGCCATCGCTTCGAATCCTGTTTTTAGCGTTTCTGAAATAGAGATTTCAGGAGAGGGTAAGTCATATACCGTATCTACCATATCTGCTTTAAAAAAACTATATCCGGCTGATCAGCTTTTCTTTATAACAGGATCTGACGCATTTGTTGATATGCCAAACTGGAAAGCCCCTGATTCAATCATCAGCTCCATAAATCTTATAGTAGCGCATAGGCCCGGCACAGGGCTTGATAAGATAAAGGATTCGCAGCTGGTTAAGGGTATAAGTCCAGCGTCGGACTCAGCGGGAGTCATGCTGCTTGATCTTATCAGCGGTGCTCAGGGAATGCTTGTGCCGGTTACCCAGATGGACATATCCTCCTCATACATAAGAAGCCAGATCCGAAATGGGATGAGCCTAAAGTATCTTCTGCCCCCTGAAGTGCAAGAGTATATCAGCATCAACAAGCTCTATCTTGAATGACCTTAAATCGCTTTCCTTGAATCTTTGACACTTGTTTATTTATCCTTATCCATATGTTTACTCCTGAAATACTTCTGAATAATCTTGATGAAGCTGTTATTCTTTTTGACGCTTCTGCCTCGGTTATTTATGCAAACAGGGCAGCTGAAGAGCTGCTTGGTCATGACATCAAGGATCTGGTGGGCTCGGAATTCAGCAGCCTTTTCAAAGGATCAGAGGAGCTCAGTGCATTTGTAAAAAAGGCTATTGCTGAAGGAAGGACATTCAGATGCAAGGATATGGATGTGGCTGGGTGTATAGAAGCAGGAGCTGATGTTAACGTCATGCCATATTATGACTATTCGTCAGAACGCAAAAAAGCCGGCCCTGACGGAGCTCTGCTATGCATAAGGCGTAATATCTCTATTGCTGAACGTGAGGACTACTATTTTGATTCGCTGCTATTTATTATAGGATCAATTGCGCATGAGATAAAAAATCCTCTTGGAGGAATCAAGGGCGCTGCGCAGATATTAAAGACATGTTCGTCTGAAAAGGCAGATGAAGAATGCATAAACATGATTATCAAGGAGTCTGACAGACTTAATTCCGTGCTCAATACCTATCTGACTATGACCCGTAAACCTGTATTCAATAAGGTGAATATTCATGAGTTGCTTGAGCATGCGCTGAGTATAACAGCTCCTGCACTCAAGGAGAAAAGAGTCAGGCTTGTTAAGGTATATGACCCAAGCCTTCCGTTTGTAATGGGTGATGAGACAAAGCTTCTTCAGGTTTTTATAAACCTGCTCAAAAATGCTGCTGAGGCGCTCGAGGGCAGCGGAGCTGTTACTATATCTACTGGGCCTTCGAGAGAATATATGGTTATTCAAGATGCTGTCAGATTATTTAGCCGTAACGGTCCAGCAGCTTTAAATATTGACTCTGATAGTATAAAATCCAGGAAGCAGCGCTGGGTTGTTGTGGATATCAAGGACACAGGTTCGGGTATACCAACTGAAGATCTACAGAAGATATTTCTGCCTTTCTATACAAAGAAGGAGGGTGGCAGCGGACTTGGACTGGCGCTCTCAAAGAAGATAATTATCGATCATGGCGGATTGATAAGGATCAAGAGCTGTAAGAAAGGCAGTACAATTGTGAGCGTTTATCTTCCTTTTGGAGCTGATCTGGAATAATTGCTATGGAAAAAAAGATACTTGTAATTGATGATGACAAAAGTATTTCATGGGTTATAGAAAAGGCTCTTGAACCACTTGGTTTTGAGGTAGTATCCCGTTCCACAATAAAGTCCGGCCTCAAGGTTTCAGACTCATTCAACCTCATCCTTCTAGACCTTATGCTCCCTGACGGCAACGGACTTGATGCTCTTAAAGAGATTAAAGTTTTTAATCCAGATGCGATTGTTATTATGGTAACTGCACAGGGAAGGATGTCTGTAGCGATCGAGGCGATGAAGGAAGGCGCATACGACTATCTGGAGAAGCCTTTTGATATTGATGAGCTGAAGATAGTGGTGGAGAGGGCATTCAGCGAGCTTCTTATGAGGAAGGAGCTGATGATGCTCAGACAGGCAAAGGATGAATGTCTGCCTTATGAGATGATAGCAAAAAGCAAGGGCATGCTAAAGATTTTCAAGGAGATTGGCAAGGTAGCTCCCAAGGATGTGACTGTGCTGATCTCTGGAGAAAGCGGCACTGGCAAAGAGCTTGTCGCACGCGCTGTCCACAATAACAGCAGAAGAAAGGTGGGGCCTTTTGTTGCTATAAATGCTGCATCTATACCAAAAGATCTTCTCGAGGCCGAACTTTTTGGATGGGAGAAGGGCGCATTTACAGGAGCTGTAGAAAGAGGCGATGGCAAGATCAGCTCGGCAGAAGGCGGGACTCTGTTTCTTGATGAGATTTCCGAGCTGGATATAAATTTACAGGCAAAACTTCTCAGGTTTATGCAGGAGAAGGAGTACAGCAGGATAGGAAGCAGCAAAACACTAAAGGCCAATGTGCGAGTTATCGGGGCTACAAACCAGGACTTGGTTAAGAGCATATCATCAGGCCGCTTCAGGGAAGACCTTTATTATAGATTCAATGTTGTTGAACTAAGGGTGCCGCCGCTGAGGGAGAGAAAGGATGACATACTGCCTCTGGCTGGGCATTTTCTCTCATCAGCTGTGCGTGATTTTGAGCTTGGACCAAAGGATTTCACTAAAGAAGCTGAAAAATTTCTTCTGCAGTATGAATGGCCGGGCAATGTGCGTGAACTCGAAAATATGGTGAAGCGCACATCTATCTTAAGCAAAAATATCAGGATAGATAGAAGAGATCTGGCAGCAGGGGACTACTCGGCTTGTTCAATAGGTGATTTTATAGAGGTTAAACTCTGCACTATCATGAAGAAGCTATCCAAAGTTGAAAACTCAGATCTATACAGTACAGTTATTTCAGAGGTTGAAAAGTCTTTGATATCGATAGTGCTTAAAGAGACGGGAGGCAACCAGCTCAAGGCCTCCAGAATATTAGGCATAAATCGCAATACTCTTGCTAAGATGATCAAACAGTATAAAATTGTTTGATTTTTCTATAAAAATTATGTTATAAAATTTGTCTCCATGCCCCTGCGTAGGGGTTTTACCCCAAGGCAGCCGGAGCGGTTTACCTGCTTTTACAGAGGCAGATAAAGGGCTTTAAATCCATGTGGAGGTTGTTTGATGAATTTTTATGAAAATGTAGTTATCCTCAACCCGAATCTTTCAGATGAGGAGCTCA
>JAFGXL010000026.1 GCA_016936655.1 Nitrospirota bacterium
ACCGGCAGTATGCAGTTTAGTGATATGAAGGCAGCTTCATCAGCAATCCCTGCCAGTACATTCAGCGCCGTGATGTTAATGTCTCTGGCAGGCTTTGGTACAAAGGCAGGTCTTATTCCTTTTCATACATGGCTGCCAAGGGCATATCCAGCTGCGCCACCGGCAATATCTGGTCTTATTTCAGGGGTAATGTCCAAGACAGCGATATATGGTTTTGTCAGGATTAATTTTGACATACTTGATCCTGGTCCTGAATGGTTCGGCATAACTGTGATTGTGGCTGGAGGCATATCATGCGTAATGGGAGTGCTTTACGCATATATGGAGCAAGATATAAAAAGGCTTCTTTCATATTCGAGTATAGAAAATATGGGCATAATCTTTCTCGGACTGGGTTCATCCCTGCTTTTTAGGTCAAACGGCTTTTATACACTATCAGCGCTTGCAGCAACAGCAGCCATATATCATGTGATGAATCACGCATTTTTCAAGAGCCTGCTTTTTCTCGGATCAGATTCTGTACTTAAGTGTGCAGGCACTATTAATATGGAGCGCCTCGGCGGTTTGATAAAACTTATGCCATGGACTGCTCTTTTTTTTCTTGTGGGAGCGTTATCAATATCAGCCCTTCCTCCGTTCAATGGTTTTGTGAGTGAGTGGCTCACATTTCAGTCGCTGCTGCTCGGATTCAACTCTCAGTCAATGACAGCAAAAATAGTGGCTCCTTTGGGAGGAGCTGCGTTGGCTTTGACAGGCGCTATGTCAGCAGCATGCTTTGTTAAGGCATTTGGCATATCTTTTCTCGGCACACCGAGATCAGCTGAATCCTCAACCGCATCTGAATCCCATCCGTTGATGCTTATATCAATGGCACTTCTTACCATGTTATGTTTTGCAAGTGGCATACTGCCGGGGCTTGCTGTTAATGTTGTATCTGGCGCTGTGTTTATAATGACAGGAGCTACTGCCTCACCAGCTGGGTGGCACTCGTTTTTTATAAACAGGACATTTTCTTCACTCTCTCCATCGCTTATATTATTGACAGTAATGGTTATGGCAGGAGCTGCGTTTATATTCATGCTCCTGGTATCTAACCGCCGTTCCATAAGAAAGGCATTATCATGGGATTGCGGTATTAGGTCGCTCGACCACAGGATGCAGTACAGCGCAGCAGCTTTTTCAAAACCGATAAAACTTATATTCAAACGCATATACCTGCCAAGGAGAGATGTGCGGATCTCCTACTTACAGAAGCCTCTTTTTGTAAGAAGCATGACTTATAGAGGCAGAATAACACAGGTTGTTGAACATTACATTTATGAGAAAATAGCAGAGCAGATAGGCAGCATAGCCAACAGGATAAAGAAGCTCCAGTCAGGCAATCTTAATCTTTATCTCGGGTATATTCTGCTCACACTGATATTTATGCTCATATTCTGGACATAATATGGAACATCTTCAATTTCTGATAATATTATTTTTTGCACCACTTGTGCAGGGTCTAATCAAAAAGTTCAAGGCTCATATGCAGGGCAGGAGAGGGCCTTCTATATTTCAGACATACTTTGATCTTCTGAGGCTCTTCAAAAAAGAGATGGTTATTTCAGAGACAGCCTCATGGATATTCAGGGCTGCACCATATATAGTTTTCAGTTCTGTGCTTTGCGCAGCCATGATTGTGCCAGTCATAAGCGTTAACTCTGAGGGCTGGATTATGAGCGATGTAATAGCTCTTATCTACATACTTGCTCTAGGCAGATTTTTTATGGCATTGGCTGGCCTGGATACTGGTACAGCTTTTGGAGGCGAGGGCAGCAGCCGTGAGATGACAGTTGCGATAATGGTTGAGCCCATGATAATGCTGAGCATATTTACCGCCTCAATAGCTGCCGGATCTACCAACCTATCCAGAATTGCAGAGACACATGCAATAGTCTATTCACCATCACATATAATGGCGCTCAGTGCATTTATTGTAGCGATAATTGCAGAGACAGGCAGGATACCTGTTGATAATCCGGACACTCATCTGGAGCTCACAATGATACATGAAGGAATGCTGCTTGAGTACTCCGGAAGGTATCTTGCGTTTATGGAGTGGGCTCACTATATAAAGCAGATGCTTCTGTTCACAGTAGCCATAGATATATTTTTTCCTTATGGTATAGCAAAAATCGGCACATTTGAAGATGTTGCTATATCAGCAGCGATATACGCAGGGAAGATTTTATTTCTGTCAGCTCTGATGGCTGTAATAGAGTCGAGCAGGGCAAAACTCAGGTTTTTTCAGCTCTCCTCACTGCTTGGCGGAGCATTTGTCCTGTCTGTGCTTGCATTTCTGCTTTATATAATGATGGGTAGATAAAAGGAGCTTTGCTTAATGAAAAACTGGATTAACCTGGTAAGCCTGATCGATTTCATAGCTGTAGGCATTTTGCTCAGCACCATAGCTATGAATGCACTTAGAAGAGTTGAGTCATGCGTAAAGGCATATAGAATTAACTCTCTGCTGCTTTCTTTGCTTATTTTAGCTACTGCATTCAGTGTTGGAGATGCTCATCTATATATTGCCGGAATACTTACTCTGCTGAGCAAGGCGATAATCATACCTATTTTTCTTGTTCGCACAATAAGGCAGATGAAAGTTACGCATGAGGTGCAGCCGCACATAAGCAACGGTCTATCTCTTTTGATATCCGGCATTATGGTAAGCATTGTTTACGCGTCACTTTCTGAGGGAATATTTGTGACAGGATTTTCAAAGAATGTTTTACAGATATCTGTGGCTGTAATAATGATAGGACTTTTTATAATGATCACAAGAAAAAAGGCCATAACACAGGTCATAGGACTGCTGGTTATGGAAAACGGGCTTTTTCTAGCAGGATTTGCACTTACATTTGGAATGCCGACGATAATAGAACTCGGTATACTTTTTGATATGCTCATGGTTGTTCTGATACTTGGAATATTCGCAATACAGATCAAGAAGGTTTTTGCATCATCAAATCTAGACAAGCTTACTACATTGAAGGGATAGAATGAATAATTTCATGATCATATATGTGCTGGCAATTCCTGTGTTAACAGCATTTATATGTTATTTTGCACCAAGACACTCAGTAGCTGCATCTGTGAGCGCTGCCGGATCTCTGCTGTTGGTTATTGTGAGCTCTATGCTTGTTGTGTCCTCATTTTCTGGCAGCGTCATGCTTTTTAGCGGTATGCTTTTTATGGATTCGCTTTCCGGCTACATGATGTCAATAATAGTTTTGCTTGGACTGGCGTCTTCTTTATACTCAGCAGGCTATCTCAAACACGAACTCCATGCAGGTCTGACGAATATCAAGGGTATCAGGCGCTACTATGCACTGCTTCATGTATTTATCTTCACAATGCTACTTGTAACTGTTTCTAATAATCTGGCGCTAATGTGGATAGCAATTGAGGCTACTACCCTGATATCTGCTCTGCTGATAGGGCTCGGAGTCTACAAGCGTGAACTGGCTATTGAAGCTGCATGGAAGTATATAATACTCTGCTCAGTTGGCATAACATTCGCGCTTCTCGGTATTTTTATAACATACTATGCTTCATTCGGCATAAATATTGGTAATGGCATTCTTAATTGGACAGAGCTAAAACAGTTCGCACCCAGACTAAACCCTGCGACCATGAAGCTCGCATTTATTTTTATAATTATCGGCTATGGCACAAAGGCCGGCCTTGCTCCTCTGCATAACTGGCTGCCGGATGCTCATAGCCAGGCGCCGAGCCCGATAAGCGCTCTTCTGTCCGGCATACTTTTAAATACAGCTTTCTATGGAATATTAAGGTTCCTGGCTATTGTAGAGCCGTCCACAGGCCACCAGTTTACAGGCGGAATGCTTATATTCTTCGGCATGGCATCTATGATCATATCATCTGTATTCATACTTGTTCAGAAGAATTACAAGAGGCTGCTTGCATACAGCAGCATTGAGCATATGGGCATAATCTCGATCGCTGCAGGCATAGGCGGACCAGCTGCTTTGTACGGAGCGCTTTTGCATGTGCTTAATCATGCTGTGGCAAAGCCGCTCATGTTTTTCGCTTCAGGCAGAATACAGTCGCGCTACGGCACAGCCAGGATAGAGAGCGTTTGCGGAGTGCTAAAGGCAATGCCCATGCTGGGTTATATAACATTCATAGGAGTGTTTGCTCTGGCGGGCAGTCCTCCTTTCAATATTTTCCTGAGTAAATTTTCTATTTTAAAAGCAGCTGCAGACACTGGACTCTGGACACTGACAGCCATGTTTCTGGTCTTCTCAGCAGTGGTTTTTTACGGCATGGTAATGTCATTCAGCAGGATGCTGTTTGGATGCGGAGATGAGGCTCCAGAAGATATTGACACCGCAGAGACGGATTTTTGGGACAGATTAGGCACAGGAGTTATGATCTGTCTGGCAGTGATTGTTGTTGTTACCGGTCTCTGGCTGCCTGATTTTTTAAATAATGCCATAAAAGCGTGTGCGGCAGTAATAGGAGTTATGTAATGAATGATCAAAACTATAGAGTGTTAAGCTCAGAGACAAGGCTTAATGAAGAGTATATCGAAGTGGCTAAGGAAGACTTTAGAACAGCCTGTGTGTCTGTACTAAAAAGACATGACGCTTTTTTGAGGCTGATGTTCTGTACAGACGAGAGGGCTTATACCGGCTGTTTCAGGATTTATGCTGTTTTTTCTGACTCTAGAATCAACAGATTTATTGTGATCAACTCTGCGGTAAAGGATAATCTTGCATATCCCTCGATAACTCCAGACATACCTGCTGCTCACTGGTATGAAAGAGAGATCAAGGATATGTTCGGTCTTGTGCCGGAAGGCCACCCAAGTCCACAGAGGCTGGTGTTTCATGAATCATTTCCAGAGGGTTCATTTCCATTAAGAAAGGATTGGAGCATATCAGAGGATGATCTCAAGCAGTGGTCAGAAGGCATGGTCGTAAAAGAACCCTACAAGTTTATGCGTGTTGAGGGCGAAGGGATTTTCGAAATTCCTGTAGGACCGGTGCATGCAGGAATTATTGAGCCCGGACATTTCAGGTTTAGTGCTATAGGAGAGACGATCTTTTACCTTGATTCGAGATTCTTTTATACCCATAAAGGAATAGAAAAGCAGTTTGAAAAGCTCAGTTTTGGAACGGGAGTTTACCTTTCTGAACGCGTTTCAGGAACATCCTCATTTTCTCATTCATCAGCTTACTGCATGGCATTTGAAAGGATGTGTGGAATAGAACTTCCTGACAGAGCAGCGGCTATAAGAACGCTTGTTACAGAGATGGAGCGTCTTTACAATCACATCGGAGATATAGGCAATATGTGTGCTGGCTCTGGCCTTACTTTAGGTTACGCAAAGGGAGCCCTTATAAAAGAGCGTCTTATGCAGCTCAATGAGCGAGTGACAGGGAGCAGATATTTGCGAGGTGTAAATACCCTTGGCGGTGTCGAATCAGACATACTCCAAAAATCTGATGATATCCGATCTACACTCGCCCATGTTGTTAAAGATTACAGGGATTTTATGGATTTGATTCTGCATTCACTGTCGCATATAGAGCGCATGGAGACAACTGGATATGTAGCAAAAGATATAGCAGCCGCACTAGGAATAACAGGGCTGGCTGCAAGGGCTTCAGGCATTGATGATGATATGCGCAAGTGTCATCCGCATCTGCTTTATGAAACATTGGGTTTTGAATCCAATGTGCTGACAAAAGGCGACGATTATGCGAGAATGCTCGCAAGAGCGGCTGATGCTGATAGATCAATTCTGATGATAAACGAGCTGCTTGATATGCATTTCAGTAAAGACTTAATCGCAGGAAGCTATAGTGTACCATCAATGCAGTATGCGCTCGGTTATTCTGAATCTCCGCGCGGAAGCCTCTTTTACTGGGTCAAGTCAGATCATGAGGGCAGCGTCTTCAGAGTAAAGCTCAGATCACCTTCTTACTGCAACTGGTCTGCAATGCCGTTTGCTGTAAACGGCGATATCGTACCGGATTTTCCTTTGACCAACAAGAGTTTTAATCTCTCATATTCCGGCTGCGATATGTAAATGCTGAACTAAAGAGAGGAATATAATGCTTAAACATATAATTAAAAATCTTTGCTCACGCAGAAATACAATCAGCATCTGCCCGGAGGACATTACTGCAGAGCATGAACTGCTCAAGAGCCTGGAAGAACTCAGGGATGATATAGATGCAATTTACGGCAGATCTCTCAGGATAAGGCAGGTTGATGCCGGATCATGCAACGCATGCGAATGGGAATGCACAGCCTTGTCAAATCCTATTTATGACATACAGAGATTCGGCATAGATTTTGTTGCTTCCCCAAGACATGCAGATATGCTTCTTGTGACAGGACCTGTTTCTAGACAGATGGAGCTCGCGCTTAAAAAAACATACGATGCTGTTCCTGATCCGAAGTTTGTTGTTGCGTGCGGAGACTGTGCATTTAACGGCGGTATTTACAGCGGCAGTTATGCAGTAACCGGCGGTGTTTCTAAGGTGCTTAAGGTTGATCTTGTAATTCCCGGATGTCCGCCTTCTCCGCTAAAAATTGTAACATCGCTGCTCGCTTTTTTAAAACAGCAGCGCTAATTGATAAATATTATGTTCAGGATTAAATTTTCTACTCGAGAGATATAATTATAATTCGATTGCTCTCTGCCTTTATGTTTTTTTCGACAGTCTGTCCATTCTTCTTAATAATGATTTTATGTGGGGTGGTATATTTGACAACATTTTTCTGCTGTTTTGACTTTTGAGATAATTTTGTTGAATGTCCTGAAAAGATATACTCAAGAAGATATGTCCTTAGCATGCCTTTTTCATTTGTTGTGCCTTCCAATATGGATGCACCTGTTATGTCTTTTATTGAAACGCTAGCGTTGCTTACAGGTTTGCCTGCGTTAGTTACAGCAATATCTACTGTCCAGCCGAAACCTATTTCTTTGAATAATTCGCCTTTAGGCTCAAGATCGATACTCTGCTTTGATGCGCCATATTCAAACTTATTGTTAAAAAAATAGGCTGCTGCACTGCGGGATGCATTCAGGCTTTTTATTGTGCTGTAGCCTGTGTATCTGTCAATCATCATAATTGTATTTTCAGTGAATATCGAGCTTCCACCAGCCGGATTTATATGGTCGCCTAAAAGAATGTTTGTCCAGCTGCTTGCAATCTTGTTGTTTCTGAATAACATTTGTGCTGACTCATTGTTTTCTCCAATAGTTACAGCAGCGGCTTTTGCCTTGCTGCTGCGCCCAATAGCGGATAGATAATTGTTATGAAACATCGTCTTGTGACTGCTCTTAGTGATGGCTGTGTATATAACGCTCGATACATTTTTTTCAGTTTCAGTATAAAGTGAAAGAGTATTTGATGCGACCTCTAGATTATCAGCTGCACCAGCAACTCTGATACATGCACCTGAAGCGTCAGAGTGATCTTCGCTTTTTTTTGTGACCCGCGTCTGGATGTGATTGGATATTATTTTGCCGGAACCGCCGGCATACAGCCCAGTGACATTGCGTCCGTCAATGAATATCCTGTTTTGTCTTGCATAGCCGCTTATTGTTCTGATTCCTGTTGCTGCAAGTTTAACTGAATTAATGGATATGTCATTCATATATATATCGCTGTTCATGCCGCCGGATATGCCAGATTGCCTTTCTGACCGTATAGAGTTGTTGTGGATTTTTGTATCCAAACTGTTTTTTGCCTCTATTGCAAATATGTTTGTTTTTGATGCATCAGTTCCTGAATCAAACAAGGTGTTATCGTGTATGCTTATGTTTTTTCCTCGAGCTATATGTATTGCTGAGCTGTTTTGTGCGCCGTATGTGATCTTCAGGCCAGCAATCTGCAGATCATTAGCATCCTGCACATAAATAGCGCTGCACTTAGGCACATCATTCTCATTCAGGCATCTCCCTTCACCCTGAAGTATTTCACCGTTAAGAATGTGGATATTCTTTTGTCTTCCTGTAATCTGCACAGCAGATCCCTGGGATGAGCCGTTTTGGTTAAGATAGATTATCTTATAGCCATTAAGATTTATTGTTATGTTTGAAGTCTTCACCACAATAGCTGTTGCAGCAGATACGATATCTCTTACCAGAATATACTCTGTATCTGACTGGGTAAGTTCATCAGGAGTCTTGATCTCTAACTTATGCTTTCTTTTTGGAAGCTCTACATTGCGCACTCCTGCCTGTGTGGGAGGCTCTTTGGGAAAGGTATCTGATGTGTTTAGGCAGTAGCCTGCATCAGCGTATAGAGCTGTTAACAAAAGAAAAACAAGGAATATTGGTGTTTTATTAAACATATTATTTACCGTGATTGATATTCTACAATGGCGCTAATATCCAATGCAAAGATTCCCACAGCAGATCATGGTTATGTCATAAGAAGACTTTGAAGTGCATTATTAAGGCGAAATTCAGGTCTATATAATGAATGGCGATGACCAAATTAAAAATATAAGTATATAATAAAAAACTCATGAGTTATCAAAGGCTGCACTCAATTTTTAATTTTCAGATTCTCAGATCTGTATTATTGAAGTGAAAGATTGCTATCAGCTTTAATGTCAGCGCTTTTATTATCCTTTTACTTGTAGCTTTTGAGTATGCGAACTTTCTTGAGATAAAGAAAGAGATCAAATATCTCGAAAACTCTGACTCGATCAGATGCAAGTCCCTACAGCTTAGAAGACGTGAGGCGAGATTTTTCTATACGGCAGTCCCAATTCAAGTGAAGAGGCTTCCTTAGTCAGGTTGCATATTGATGAATTAAATGAGCTTCTGAAAGAGCTGTCTGTATATGAAAAGTCTGAGCGGCTTACTGAACTTTACGATTATCTTGATGAATACTCAAAAATCCTTAACAGAATTACTGTTAATTATGCAGATGTATTGTCAGACTTTAAGAGAATTAAACCGCTTCTCAGGCAGCATGCTTCATTCATCCCGTCGATTGAATCATTTATGATAGATCATCCGAACCAGAGCGCTGAACTGTTAAAAAAGACTGGGGCTCTGCAGAGTGATCATAACCTTATTGTAAAGCTTATCAAGATTGATGCTGATATAGAACTATTAAGAAAAATTGGCGAAGATATGCTTATGCTCACTCGTGAATTAAACAGAAGAGCAATAGATAATGTTGAGCGTTTTATAAAAATCTCACAGACAGCAATAATGATACTTTTTCCAATGTTTCTTGCAATAGTCATAGCGACCCTGTTTTTTATAACCAACAATGTTGTTAAGCGTCTAAGGGCATTAATAAAGGTGGTGGAGAATACGGGGAGGGGAAATTTTACAGAACGCCTTCCTGCAGAAATGTTCAGGTATGGTGATGAAGTTGGCATTCTGATAAAGAAGCTTGACGAAATGGATGATCACTTGATAGCTCGCGATAATGAGCTTCAAAAAAAGAGCGCTGAGCTTTTGCAATCCAAAAAATGAAGTAGGTTAAAAAAAGTGGACACCAAGGGGATGGTATAGAATAACAGGTGGAGGTGTTCACAATGGAGAGATTACCAAGAGGACGGTATACGAAGGAATTTCGGATTGAAGCAGTAAAGCTGGTAACAGAGGGGCAGTTATCGGCAAAAGAAGCTGGGCGGAGGCTGAACATATCCTCCAACACGATACACAACTGGGTGGCAGCGCACAGGTAGGGCAGGCTAAAAGAAGTAGGGAGCAAGAGTCGGCCCTTGAGCGAGACGGAATTTGAGATAGCGCGCCTCAGGCGTGAACTGGCGCAGGTGAAGATGGAGCGAGACATACTAAAAAAAGCAGCCGCGTATTTTGCAAAGGAGTCGCAGGAAGGTACGCGATGATAAGGGAACTGCGGCTCAGCTATCCCATACCGTTGCTTTGCCGGGCGCTTGAAGTATCAGAGAGCGGATATTATGCCAAAGAGAGCCGCAAGACAAGCACAAGGGAGCAGGAAGAGCAGAGACTTGAAGCAGATATACGGGCAGCGCATGTTCGAACACGCCGGACATATGGAGCCGAGCGTATGACAAAAAGACCTGGTGGCAGAATCATTATTGAGAGCAGTGGCAGCCAAACGGCCTTCTGAGGGATTGATACATCATTCAGACAGAGGCAGCCAGTATTGCGCGCCATCATACAGGGCTCTGGCAGAGCGGCTTGGAATGATAGTGTCAATGAGCGGCAAGGGGAACTGTTATGACAATTCGCCAATAGAGAGCTTCTGGGGAACGCTCAAGCAGGAGCTTGTACATCATCAGAAGTACAGCAGCAGACAAGAGGCAAGGGAGGATATTACGGAATATATAGAAGTGTTTTACAACAGACAGCGCAAACAGGCTCAACTTGGCTACCTTTCACCGGCAGCCTATGAAAAGCAGCTCCAGCAAAGACAGCTGGCAGCATGAGTGTTTTGGTGTCCACTATTGACAACCGAGGTCATATAGATAAGGCCTGGAGGATGCTCGGCTGGATGAGGACATTTAATATAGCTGAAAAGGATGTAGAGCATTTTGAGCAAAAGCTGAGAAATCAGTAATAGTCTAGAAAGCGTTGTGCTGTCTGTTAAAGCATGGACAGGCAGCTCATCATTGCGACAGACCAGACTATGTCGAGCGGCAGCTGCAGCTCGCATGTTGAGTCGAACATTATATCGCATCTGGCAGGGAACTCATCATCCTTTAGCCACAGATTGAGATAAACCGGGATCTTTGGCAGCGGAAGCAGCATAACACCTGCATCTCCATATGATGTCTCTGAAGCCCCCAGCTGCAGAGCTCGCAAGATGAATGCGGATCTGTCTGCTTGGTATTTTTGTGATATCTTGTCCAGCGGCAATATGTGAGAGCCTCTAAAGTATATTTCTCCGCCCTTCATGCCTGAGGGGTTTATCAGGCGGTCTGTAAGTGGGATATCTTTTGCTGTGGTTAAATATATTAGAGATGAGAGCCTGAAAAAGTAACCGAGCCTCTCTGTCAGAAAGCTGCTATTGTCATCAAAGCAGATAAACTCTTTTTTTGATGGTGATATGCCTACTTTGCTGCCTAGCGACTCAATTATGTAAGCTTGCGCATTTTTGTCATAAATGACGCCTGCATTTTTTGCTATCTCATAAACATCCATAGCTGCAAGTGTTATCCATGCCTTCTGCTCGCCTGAAATAAAGTTGTCCGGTTTTGACATTCCAGTTTCCTATAAGTTATTTAATGAACTGCCTAATAGCCTTTCTATTTTAAATTAAGTCTATCAATTGATTAAAGCCTTATGATTTGAACAGTAAGCAGAAGGTATGGACTGCTCTCGTTCATGCGCCTGGTTTTGACACTACTAAATGCTCGATACGCTCCAGCCACAAAACTCGTCGCCTCTGGCGACTCAGACAGTTGGGGCTGTATTTCGCTACTCTTCGCAAAGTAGTGTTTCCA
>JAFGXL010000027.1 GCA_016936655.1 Nitrospirota bacterium
TGGAAACACTACTTTGCGAAGAGTAGCGAAATACAGCCCCAACTGTCTGAGTCGCCAGAGGCGACGAGTTTTGTGGCTGGAGCGTATAGAGTATTTAGTAGTGTCAAAACCAGGCTCATGAACGAGAGCAGTCCATCCCTTCTTTATCAGTTAGTAAATAAATCGGAGCTATCTCTTTTGTTGTTGCCTGTGTTTTTTCTTATGTCTACCTGTCGCTCTGTCGCGCTCTTAAATTGACAGGCAGCCTCTGCAACATTGATAATAAAAAATGACCGCAAAATATAATGCATTCGGCCCGCATCTCAAAAAGGTGTTCGGTTCAGCAGTATATAAAGTTAATATCGACGCTGGCTTTACATGCCCAAACAGAGACGGCACGCTTGGTGTGGATGGTTGCATATACTGCAACAACAAGAGCTTCAGGCCCTCTCAGTGTGATGCAGCGCTCTCTGTCAGGCAGCAGATAATAAGCGGCACAAGTTATCTTGGCCCAAGGTATGGAGCAAAAAAGTTTCTCGCATACTTTCAGCCTTACACCAACACTTACGCGCCTGTGGATGAACTTGAAAGACTCTATAAAGAGGCCTTGTCAGTTCCGGGCATAATTGGCCTTGCCATAGGCACTAGGCCTGACTGCGTTGATGAGGATAAGGTTCAGCTGTTGCAGAGCCTTGCAAAAGATTATTTTATTCTTGTTGAGTATGGCGTACAGTCAATACATGACAAGTCACTTGAATATATCAACAGAGGACATGACTACAAGGCATTTCTTCACGCCCTAGATATAACAGTAGGCAGGGGCATACATATCGGGGCACACATAATAGTCGGCTTTCCTACAGAAACAAAAGAAGAGACTCTGATGATGGCTGATGCGATCTCTGATCTGCCTGTGGAGTTTCTGAAAATACATCAGCTGCAGGTTATAAAAGATACTCCACTGGGAGATACGTATGTCAAAAAACCGTTCCATACATTTGAGTATGGCGAGTATCTCGATTTTTTGATAGACTTTATCCAAAGGCTTTCGCCTGACATTGTGCTGCAAAGGCTTTTTGCCACAGCGCCTGATGACATTTTGCTGGCTCCGCGATGGGACAGGAACAAGCATCAGATAATTGTTGATATCGAAAAGAGGATGAAAGAGAGAGATGCTTGCCAAGGCGCTAAGCGCGTGTGTCACAGGAGTTGATGCCAGCGTAGTTGAAGTTGAGGTTGACATATCCTCAAAAGGTCTGCCGCACTTCTCGATGGTAGGCCTGCCTGATGCTGCCGTAAAAGAGAGTAAAGACAGGATAAAGGCTGCTCTAAAAAATATTGGGTTCAACTTTCCTCTTAAACAGATCACAGTAAATCTCGCGCCAGCTGACCTCAAAAAAGAGGGATCATCATTTGACCTGCCGATCGCGGTCGGCATCGTGGCTGCTGAAGAGGTTATACAGAAAAACAATCTTGCTGATTTCATAATCGCGGGCGAACTCTCGCTCGACGGCAGGATCAAGCCTGTAAGAGGCGCTCTGCCTATGGCGCTTGAAGCAAAGAGGCTTGGACTGAGGGGCGTTATTATGCCCATGGAAAATATTTCTGAAGCTGCTGTTGTTGACAGCATAGAGGTTTACGGGATGGAGAGCCTGCCTGAGGTGATCGAGTTCCTTGGCGGCATCAAACAGCGCGAGCCTCACAGGGTGGATATAGAAACTCTGATGAACAGCAGCTCGGTTTATGAAGACGACTTCTCTGATATAAAGGGCCAGGAGCACGCAAAGAGGGCTATGGAGGTTGCTGCCGCTGGTTCGCATAACATACTGATGGTCGGACCTCCGGGCAGCGGAAAGACAATGCTCGCTAAGCGGCTGCCGACTATACTTCCGCCAATGATATTTGATGAAGCATTAGAGACAACAAAAATACATAGCGTAGCCGGTCTGCTCGACAGCTCACAGCCGCTGCTCGCTGTCAGGCCGTTTCGTTCTCCACATCACACCATATCTGATGTCGCGCTGATAGGCGGAGGCCAATTCCCAAAGCCTGGCGAGGTCTCGCTTGCGCACCACGGCATACTCTTTTTGGATGAGCTGCCGGAGTTCAAAAGAAATGTGCTTGAGGTGTTGCGCCAGCCGCTCGAAAATGGCAGTGTCACAGTATCAAGGGCTGTTGCATCAGCAACATATCCGGCACAATTTGTCCTTGTGTCAGCAATGAATCCCTGCCCGTGCGGTTACCTGGGCGACAGCCGTCATCAATGCACATGCACACCCGCAATGATCAACCGCTATCGCTCCAGGGTCTCTGGTCCGCTTATGGACAGGATAGACCTGCATATAGAGGTGCCTGCTGTGCCGTATAAAGAACTTTCAACAGACAGCGCAGGAGAAAAATCATCATCCATACGCATGCGCGTGGGAGTTGCTAGGCAGAGGCAGCTTATGAGGTTTAGAGATGAGAAGATATTTGCGAACGGTCAGATGAAGACCCGGCACATAAAAAAGTTCTGCAAGCTTACAGATGATGCGCACGGACTGCTTGATAATGCAATGCACAAGTTCGGCCTGAGCGCCAGGGCGTATTCCCGCATATTGAAAGTCTCAAGAACAATAGCAGACCTTGAGGCATCAGACATGATCCATTCATCTCACATTGCTGAGGCGATTCAATACAGAACACTCGACAGAGGACAACAGGAATAGTCGCGCTTTGCAGCAACCTTTCACGAGTCCCAGGGTTATATTGAATAATACCAATAAATATTATAAAATAATATTAAAGTTGATTTTGGGGGGTGGTTATGAAAAAAAACACAAGCGTGACACTTGGCGATCATTTCGATAATTTCATTGCAGAGCAGGTGGCGCAGGGATATTTCGGATCTGCGAGCGAGGCCATAAGAGCAGGTTTGAGGCTGCTTGAGGAACGCGAAATTAAACGCTCCTTATTAAGACGCGCTCTTATAGAAGGCGAAGAAAGCGGCGTTGCTAATTATGATCTTAAGAAGGTGATTTCTGAGCTTGATGGAGAAGGCCGCAACTGATGCCTCGATTTATTGTTTCGAATAAGGCTCTGGCTGATCTGAAGGAGATCGGCAGATACACGCAGGAGCATTGGGGCCGTGAACAGCGCAATATCTATCTAACAATGATTGACGAATGTTTTTGTCAATTAGCTGCAAATCCTGACAAGGGAAAAGATTGCAGCCATATTCGGAGCAGCTATCGCAAATATATAACCGGCAGCCATGTTATTTATTATCGCAAAACAATCGACAATACCGTAGAAATTATCCGTGTGCTGCATGGCCGAATGGATGTGGAAAAACGGCTGTCAGGATAGTAAAGTTGTAATCCATGTCTGTTATTCATGCTCGGGCATCAGGCAGCTATTTTTGGTAAATTGCAGCGTCAAAAGAGGCCTAAGATCATGGTATATGTCGAAAGAGACTGACAGTAAGAATTTAAAGGAGGCTTTTGATGGTGATTCCGCATCGCAAATTCCTGTTGATTCTCGCCCTGCTTTTTGCCGCATTCTGGACAGCTCTCGCAATTAATCCACACTACCGCGCTGACTGGCTGATGGAGAATGTGCTTGTTTTTGGATTTGTTATTTTTATCGCCTTTTTTCACAACAAACTTCTATTGTCACGCGTCTCTTACACGCTGATATTTGTATTTATGTGTCTGCATGAAGTCGGCGCCCACTACACTTATGCTGAAGTTCCTTATGAGCAGTGGTTTCAGGAGCTCTTTGGCATATCAGTTCAAAATATTATGGGATGGGAGCGCAACAACTTTGACCGTGTTATCCATTTCAGCTACGGCCTTCTGCTGGCGTATCCTGTGCGTGAGATATACCTGCGTGTCGCAAATGCAAAAGGCTTTTGGGGATATTTCCTTCCTCTGGACTTCACCATGTCAACATCAATGATCTTTGAGCTGTTTGAATGGGCTGCTGCTGTAGTGTTCGGCGGCGAGCTTGGCGCTGCATATCTCGGTTCTCAGGGCGATGTCTGGGATGCTCACAAGGACATGGCGCTCGCGAGTCTGGGCGCGCTTATCGCAATGACTATTACTGCTGCGGTTAATATGCATCTTCAGCGTGATTTTGCTCGAGAGTGGTCACAGAGCCTAAAGGTCAAAAATCCCAAACCCCTTGGCGAGGATTAGATCAAACGGATGATTGTTAAAAAGGATTTATAGCTGTCGGCTATTCCTTTTTAAAGCGCTCTCTATTTTCTGTTGCCCCCAAGGATAAAAAGAAGGGATATCTCTATGTATGCGGAATGCTCTACTATTCCCGGCATTGGAGGCATCTATTTTTTATGCCTGATGCTCCTCCTTATTTCAGCAGGCTTTTTGGTTGTTTATCCTGCTTGGTTTTTAATTCTTTGGTCTGTTTGATAGACTTTTGTTTCTGGTTTTTTTCTTTGTCTTTTTTGCCGCCCTTGTCTCCCATTAGATACCTCCTTTGTTGGTGTTGCCGGATATGTTATATTGTACTCTTTGTAGAACCTGAGTTTCTTGTTATTTTTACTTCAACCACATGTTCCTTATGGTCGTCAACAAGGGGGATTGCCTTATCAGGCTGCTCAATGCCGTCAACGGTAACGCTATCAGTACTGCTGCTGACTGTTTGCACTACACTGATATGGTAGACTGTTTCCCTGTAGCGATAGTGAACTTTAAACCCATCCCAATCCTCAGGCAGGCAAGGCTCAAAACGCAGCTTGTCTGCTTCAAGTTTAAGGCCGAGAAGTGATTCAAGGATAAGGCGGTACATCCAGCCGGCTGATCCTGTGTACCATGTCCAGCCGCCGCGTCCAGTGTGCGGAGAGACTGCGTACACATCAGCAGCCATAACATACGGCTCAACCTTGTAGGTTAAGATATTTTCCAGGGAGGCCGTATGATTTACCGGGTTGATCATTGCCAGCAGCTCCCAGGCGCGGCGGTTGTCGCCCATCTGAGCAAAAGCCATTGCTGCCCAGATAGCGCTATGCGTATATTGCCCTCCATTTTCCCTTACGCCTGGAACATATCCTTTTATATAGCCTGGGTTCAGATCTGATTTGTCAAAAGGCGGGTCAAGAAGCTGGATTAATTGATGGTCCCGCCTGACAAGAAACCTGTCCAGTGATTCCATTGCTGTTTTAGAACGTACGGCATCACCGGCGCCGGATAAAACAGACCAGCTCTGCGCTATTGAGTCGATCCTGCATTCGGAATTTAGAGCTGAACCCAGGGGAGTGCCATCGTCAAAGTAGGCGCGGCGGTACCAGTGACCATCCCAACCGGTTTCTTCAATATCCAGTTGCAGTTGAGCAGCTTCTTCCCGGCATCGTTCTACAAAGGAAAGATCACCGCGCTGGCGCGCAATTTCACTGAACTGAATGAGCACTTTATAAAGAAAGAATCCCAACCAAACACTTTCGCCTTTGCCCTGAGAACCCACCATATTCATCCCATCATTCCAGTCGCCTGAACCTATTAGCGGCAAACCATGTTCTCCGCGGCTGAGGCCATTAAGTATGGAACGCACACAGTGATCGTATAAACTCGCGGTTTCTTCTGCTGCATGGGGCAGATCATAATACGAGTCTTCGTCTTTGTTTACAGGACGACCCTCAATGAAGTGAATAGTTTCATCCAGCACGCCCGTGTCGCCGGTGCTCGCAATGTAACGGCATGCTGCCAACGGCAGCCAGAGAAAATCGTCTGAACAATGTGTGCGTACGCCCCTGCCTGATGGCGGATGCCACCAATGCTGAACATCTCCTTCTTTAAACTGATGTGCTGCGCATAGGAGGAGGTGTTCGCGCATAAGGCGCGGCTCAGAGTGAATGAGCGCCATCACATCCTGCAGCTGATCTCGGAAACCAAAAGCGCCTCCTGACTGGTAGTATCCGCTTCTGGCCCAAATACGGCACGCGAGAGTCTGATACAGGAGCCATCCGTTGGCCAGGACATTTACGGATTGATCCGGGGTTTCAATCTGCACTGCGCCGAGAGTATGGTTCCAGTACAGCCAGACTGCTTCGAGAGCTTTTCGAGCTGCCGCTGATCCTCTGAATCGGCGCACCAGGCTGCTGGCATCATCGGCATCCTGCCCTATGCCAAGCATAAAGATAATCTCACGCTCCTGCCTGTCTGCCAAGTCAAAGGCAACCTGCATAGCAGCGCATGGATCTAGCCCAGTCCCTGTCTTGCCGGAAAGCCGCGCCCTGGTCATGGCTGCTGGATTCTGGATCGTGCCGTTACGGCCAAGGAACTCGGTCCGGTCGCCGCTTAATGTTCTGGTTGCATCATCAACCGCAAAAAAGGCGGTCTTGTCAGTAAACTCAGTGTTGTATGGATTCCGCCCGAAAAGTGCGCCGGTTTTATGGTCAATCTCTGTGCTGATGTGCATTGCTGTTTTGGGTCTGAGATCTCCAAGCACCCATTCTGCGTATCCGGTGACAGAAAGGCGGCGAGACCTGCCTGACTCGTTGCGTATCTTTAAGACTGTGAACTTGACTGATGCATCCATTGCAACATAAACCCACATCTCTGATCTAATGCCATCCTCTGTATGTTCAAAAACACTATAGCCGAGTCCGTGCCGGCTGACATAAGGCGCATTGCCGCAGCTTGGCAGGGGCGAGGGTGACCAAAAGAGTCCGCTCTCTTCGTCGCGCAGATAAAAGGCCTCTCCGCCGGAATCGCTTACAGGATCGTTGTGCCAGGGAGTGAGGCGAAACTCATGGGCATTGCCGCTCCAGGTGTAGGAAATGCCGCTTTCTGAGATTATGGTCCCAAAGTTCGGGTTTGCCAGTACATTGACCCAAGGTGATGGAGTCATGTTCTCTTTTGTGGTTGTAATTATGTATTCGCGTCCATCATGGCTGAACCCTCCCAGTTCATTAAAAAAGATCAGATCGCGGTCAGGCATAGCTGCATGCGAAACGGATTCAGGCCGTATGGTCCGGGTAGGTTTAAGACGCGGCACTGGCAGCGGTGCAATACTTCTACGACTGACCTGGTCAACAAGAGGCCCAAGGCTGTCAGTAATCACAGCTCGCGCGACTGTTTGGAGAAGTATGCGGTCTTCGTTTGAAATCTGCTCAAAGAGTCTGACAAAAATTCCGCCTGGCTGCTCTGTTTCGCTGAATTCAACTCCGGCTGCAATGAGCCCTATAATTTGATCCTGAAGTAGTTGCCGGTATCCGGCGTGATTTTCATTCCAGATCACCAGATCCACTGCCAGCCCTTTTAAACGCCAATATGCATGAGCCTGAACGAGTTGGCGCACCAGATCTATATTGGCCGGATCCTCAATCCGCAGAAGCACGATCGGCAGATCTCCTGAAATGGCATATCCCCACAGGCCTGATTGTCCGCGACTGTTTTTTCTGAGAATACCATTGTCAGCGCGCAGCAAGGAATTGGCGTAAACAACAGAGCCGGCAAGGCGTCCGTATAGTTGAGCGTCTGACTCAGTAACATTGAGCTGCTGTAAAACCACCTGGCTGTGTGTCCATGCCAGATCAAAGACGCGGTTGGTAAAACGCTGTTCCTGGTATTTTTCGATGAGCCCCATACATATGTCGCGTGTTTCACCAAGGCCGGAAACCATATCTATTGTTGCGGATGCTTCCGGCTCAAGCGTGATCCTGTACCTGATTGCTACAATAGGATCCAGCACTGACCCCTCGCTTTCAGAGAGGGTTGATTGTCCGCTCATCGCCTTTGGATTGGAAGCCGTCCTTCCACGGCCTATGAACTCCATGCGGTCAGTCTCATAGGAAACTTCTTCGACAGCTGCACCGTGAGCTGTCATCAGGTGAAACATCCATGGTGTTTTTTCTCCAATTGAGCGGGGCCGTCGGGTGCAGAGCACTGCATGCTGTTTTCTGATGATTTCGGTCTGAATAAATAGATTGCCAAAGGCTGGATGCAGGGCGTCTGATGCATCTGGTGCAAGAACAACCTCAGCATAGCTCGTCACCTCAATCGTCCTGCGTGTCCTGGAGGAATTTGTAATAAGGGTGCGCCTCAGTTCTATATCATCTTCAGGCGAGACAACAATTTCTGTATGCGTGTCATAGTCAAAGTCACTGCGGCGAAACTCTGCCCTGCCCTCTGAAAAGATCGCCTCGTATGTGTCAGACAGTTTAAGAGCAGGCTGATACGCGGTTGACCAGAACTGTCCGCTTGCAACATCGCGGAGGTAACAGAACATGCCCCAGTTGTCGCATGTAGTATCTTCGCGCCAGCGTGTTACTGAGATGTCTTTCCATCGGCTGTACCCTCCTCCGGCGTTTGTGATCATAACATGGTACCTGCCGTTGGACAGCAGCTGTACTTCGGGGGTAGGCGTGTCTGGAGTGTTGAAAACACGCACCGGCATTTTTGTTGTGCCGAATGCAGCGCGTATGTCTGAGAGCCTGGGAGCCTCCAGATACAAAGCAGTTGCCCTGGGAATCCGTTCATGAAGAAGAAGCATAGTCGCCTGAAACAATGGATCTGACTCAAATCTTTTCTGCATCGGCCGGTTCAGGAGCAGATGGGCCAGTGATAAAAGGCTCATGCCCTGATGGTGCGCCATGAATGAGCGGACCGCTGTTCTTTTTTGCTTGCGTCGTTGGCGTGAAGGTGTATAGTCAATCGCTTCATAAAAACCATATCTGGCCTCAAAACCTTCAGAGCTGAGCTGCTGCAAGTTGGAACATGCTGCCTCAGGCGATATTATCAGCGCAAGAGCTGACGCATAAGGGGCAATTACCAGATCGTCTGCAAGACCGCGTTTGAGTCCCAGTCCAGGAACACCAAAAGCTCTGTACTGGTAGTTAAGATGTGCATCAACCGTGTTGTAGGCTGATTCAGATATGCCCCATGGCACGCTGCGCTGTTTCCCATACTCGATCTGCCTGTTAACCGCTGCCTTATAGGTTTGGTCAAGCAAGGTGTGTTCGAATGTAGGCATTACCAGAAGCGGCATCAGATATTCGAACATCGAACCGCTCCACGAAAGAAGAACAGGCTCTCCTCCAGAGGTAGTGAGAAGGCGTCCAAGACTGAACCAGCTTTCCTGCGGTAGCTGTCCCTGCGCAATTGCCACGAAACAGCATAGTCTTGCTTCAGATGCCAGAAGATCGTAAAAACCAGGATCCTTCCTGCGGGCAGCAACATTGTACCCGATGGATAGCAGCCGTTGTGCAGGGTCGAATAAAAAATCGTATTCCATGAACGCGAGATTATTTGACTGCAGCGCAAGGAGTTCGATGGCAGCAATTCTCTCGCTTGCTTGCGGGTTGCCCAGCTCAGCAAGTTCGCGCAAAGTTGGAATGTTGTCTATACTGTTGAGTATCGATGGGGCGATAAAAATCAGATCATCAAGAACCGCATGACATTGGCTGGCAAAGGCTCGCGCCCACCAGTTGGCTTCATTATCCGGTTCAGCATCCAGTGCCTCCAGTCCGGCAATTACTTCAGCAGCAAATGCAGCCAGCTGATCCATGCAAAGCCTTACAGCAGGAATCGTCTCCGGAGGGTTGGTGCATTCAGCCTCGAGACACTTTTTAAGCTTGTTAATTGATGAGTAAGCGCTGCTTTCCGCTGGAATTTGTTCCGCTGATTTTGTCAGGATCCTCAATGTGTCGTTGAGTCCGTCAAATAACTGTGCTCCGAAGATCTTTTGATCTGGTATCGCATGCAGTCCAGCCCGTAAAGTCAACAAGTGTGCAGCGAGATTGCCGCTGTCTACTGTAGAAATATATGCAGGAATCAGTGGTTTTAAAGACAGGGTATCGTACCAGTTATAAAAATGACCGTGGTGCCGATCCATGGACTCCATGGTGTTGAGTGCGTTTTTTGACCGTTCGATTAGTTGTCCGGCTGGAATATAACCGAAGTCGTATGCTGACAAATTCGCGAGCAGCGAAACCCCCATGTTGGTGGGTGATGTGCGATGAGCAACAGATGCAACCCGATACTCCTGATAATTGTCTGGCGGAAGCCAATGATCTGCAGGTCCGACAAAGGTCTCAAAAAATGCCCAGGTTTTTCTTGAAATCTGTCGTAAAAAGAGGACCTGCTTGACTGTAAGTTCTGCTCTGCGCTGGATGATTGGCCGGCTTATCAACCAAGCGATAAAAGGTGAAACAAACCACAGGAGGAGTAAAGGAGCGGCTGCTACTGTGGCTGCCGGATTATAAAGCAACAGATAGATTAATGCTGATGCAGAAATAACAGGGCTGATCCACATCATCCGGCAGTAGGCAGCGAGCCCCTCTTGGCTATTATTGCTGCTGTGGTCTGTGCTGCTTGACGGGCTCCATTCCAAAAGCCTTCTGCGTATCAGCATACGCCATGCAGTACGCAAAACAGCATCCAGACTAAAAAAAGCTTCGAACGGCAGACACATGAGCGTGAATAGTGCCTGGCTGAAACGCCTGCGTGCAGAGCTGGCTGCAGTGGCAAGGTGTTGTCCCAGAAGCGCATTATCAGGTTTTTGAAATACCTCCAAAATAGAGGCCATTAAGGGCGAGATCAGGATTATCCCAATAACTGCCAAGGTCCAGAACCAGACTGGCGACAAGGCTGCCCAGCAAATCAGCAAAAGGATAGTAAATGCTGAAGGCGCGATGCTGCGACGAAGATTATCAAAGATTTTCCATCTGGACAATCCGGAGAGCGGATTTTTCTGAAAGTGAGCGCCCGGATCAGCGCCCGGCACACGCGGCAGCAGCCATTGCGCTATCTGCCAGTCTCCGCGAATCCAACGGTGCCTGCGACGCACATCATCACTGTAGCAGGATGGGTATTCCTCATACAGCGGCACATCGCTCAACAGCCCTGCCCTTGCATAACAACCCTCCAACAGATCGTGGCTGAGTATCAGGTTTTCAGGAAAGCGGTTGTTAAGCGCCTGGTCAAATGCAGCAGCATCATAGATTCCTTTGCCTATGAAGGAACCCTCGCCAAAGAGATCCTGGTAAACATCAGAGACAGCTCGTGTGTATGGATCAATGCCGGGCTCATTGCCGCACATCCGCGCATACAGCGACCGGTTTATGCCCGGCAGGCTGGCTGCAACACGCGGCTGAAGTATGCTGTATCCAGCAACAACGCGCTGCTTGTTTTTATCATAGTGCGGCCGATTCAGAGGGTGTGCAATGGCGCCGGCAAATTGACGCGCTGAGTCACGAGGCAATTGTGTGTCAGTGTCAAGAGTAATTACATATTTTATATTGGGCAGGATGTCTGTATTGCCGATAATAAGCGAGAAGCGATTTTCAGAGAGGTCATGCGCGCTGTTCTTTCTTTTTCTGAGCAATAAGGAATTCAGATCCGCCAGCTTCCCGCGCTTACGCTCATAACCCATCCAAAGCTGTTCTCTGGGATTCCACTTGCGGGCACGATGGAAGAGGAAGAAGGTGTTGCCTTGAGCGCCATGGTATTTATTATTCAGCTCCTCGATCTTTTCCCTGGCAAGCTGCAAAAGCGGTTTGTCATCTGTAGTAGTTTGCTCTTTTGCATCCGTGAAATCAGTCAGCAGTCCCAAGTGCAGGTTCTCATCCCTGTTTGCCAGAAACCGAACTTCCAGCGCCTCTATCAGGTCTTCAATGCTTTGAGCGCTTGTGAGCAAGGTTGGGATTACGACCAGTGTGCGCGATTCCTGGGGGATGCCCTTTGAGTAGTCCATTTTCGGCAGCTGGTGCGGTGTCGCCATAAGCGTACTCAGCCAGTTAACCAGCTCCACAGCCAATTGGCTTGAGCTGAGCATCAAGAGGATGCCAATCAACATAAGCAGCCAGTCAGGGGTTTTATTGGAGCTTGCGACTGCTAATAAGCTGCCCGTAAAAATTATTGTTACCAATGCTATCAATCCAACATAAAAGAACATTGGGAATGTATGGACAAGTTTTCCGAGAGACTCGGAGATTGAGAGTCTTGCTCCTGTTAAGCGTTCGAGCTGCGGTAATCCCTTGTCAATAAGGTAAAACCCAACATGCGCCATCCGATTATCTCGTGCTTGTGCAGTATCTTTATTGGATAATGCTTGTTGCGCGAGTCCGATGGCCATGAGCGCCACCTCGATTTCGGATATCAGACTGCTTTTTGCTATCTTTTCCACAATGTGGCGATAGTGGTCGCGAGTTGCAAAATCCATCTTGCTGTAGACTCCAGCAGGGTCCTCACGCAGCAGATGTTCAACAGAACTCATCTTCTCTACAAACTCAGCCCAATCCATTGCGCCCAGAAAGCGCAGGCTGCCGATACTGTTGCTTATGGATACTTGGTCAGCAGCTTGTTGCTGGTTCTCTGAATGCACTGATTGTTCGATTGTCAGGCCAGACTCTGAGAGCCGCTGCTCAATCCATGAGAGAGGCAGTGCCAGGGCTGAGCCTTGCCCGTGCAGCCGGCGTGTAAACTCTGCAACAAATGAACTCACCATGGGCGGGTTTGACCTCACCATATCAGCAATCACCAGTATCAGGCTGTTTGGTTTTTTTTCTGCTGTCTCTATCATCTGGTCTGCCCAATAATCAGCAAGATCCCGGTTAATCATGTCAGCAGCAATTCTTGCTGCAACCCTTCGGAGATTTTCGATCAGCGCCAAGCGCAGCATGATGGGGATTGCCCATAATTCGCCCAGCTTAAGTACGCTGACTGTCTGGTAGGCTGTAACAAAACTGCTAAGGTTTTCCGGATCTACTCTGCCGTCTCCATGAGAGATCGTCTCCAGTGCAATGTCATAAACGCGTGGAATTCCGTTGGAAGAGCCATTTAGCAAGCGCGGCAGTTCGCGGCTGTAACCCTTCGGCAGGTGTCTTCTGGCAATGCGGAACTGTTCTTCGATCAGATAAAAGTTATCAAGCAGCCATTCTCCTGCGGGGGTAATCCGGTGGTCAGTCTTTAGCGTTTGCCTCAGCATGTTGCGTGCAGAGATCAGCATATCTTCATTTTCTGAAAGTCTTTCCAGAATCTGGTCAGGCGCATGTCCCTGGCTCAGTTTGTGGGAGGCTGCCAGGGCCTTGCCGTGTTGTTCCATCTGGTCTCTGCTGAAAAGTTCAGATCGCAGCGGCGGTTTGTCAGCCGCATACCTTTGCGCAGGGTCTGCTTTGCGAAAGCTTGTACGGAAATACGGCAGGCTTCCGAACATGAGTTTGTTGGTATTCGTTTTCAACTTTTATATTGCCTCCGTTGAACTTCTTGCTCAGAAAAGCTTTTATCAAACAGATGCAGCGCGCTTAAAAAGAGGATTTCTCCGGCTGCCGGAAATTGTTAAGTGAAACACCGCAAAAAAGCGGGTTAGTGGTCAAGAGGATACCTGTATGGGGAAGAGGTTATCTTCTACAAGAATAATGGAGTCATTTGCTAACGAATGCAAGGGAGCTGTGCGTATCATAACTGATAACACTATTTAGATGTCTGAATAGTCAAGAATAAATATGGTATTCGGGTGTAAAAACAGGATAGCCCGATTATATAAAACAACAATGTGATAGCAGGAACAACAGGATAGACAGCATGCAGGATTGTTCAGATGCCTGTTTTGCGTTTATGTCGTATAATCGTCATACCAATCAGTCTTGATACAACAACTGCGATATATGCTACTCCACAAAACTCTTCGATCATGACCAGCACTCTGGCAGCCGAGCTTACAGGCAGAATGTCGCCGAGTCCTGTTGCCGAGAGTGTTGTGAAGCTGAGAAAAAGCAGCTCAAGAAATGTACGCGGCTGATCCGGATCTTCTAGTCCTGTGAAGCTGCCCGGAAACCATATCTGGCAGATGAGATATGCGTATGCGAATCCCCACGCTATAAGAGTGAATGTTGCTCCAGCAGCAAAGAGCTCATCAATTGTTACCCAGAAATCCTCCATCATATAGGCGATAAGTGTGCTTGCAGCGTAAAAGTAAAGAATAGCTTTAAATAGTGATGCGAGCACAACAAGGAGCTGTGTATTGAATATTGCTGATGATATTGAAAGTATAAATGCAGGTGCTACAAGCGCCCACGCTATCCACCATATTGCTGATGTGCGCTTAACTACCCATGCTGTGAGCGCAAGAACTGCAACTCCGGCAGCGCTTAGCAGGCCTGTGCCGTATTGTATTTCATCAAAAACAGCGTAGAGTATAAGGCTTATCAGCTGAGCTGCGAGCAGAAGGGCAGAGGGGTGGCGCTTTATGAGTTCGCCCCATCCGGGGAAAGATATTGCAGATTCTTCTCTGTTATCACAGCTTGCCATTATGTCGGTTATCATAAGTTAAAGTCTGGCTGTTTGACAACAAGGACAGCATTGCAGGCGTGTGTTTTGTTCTTGCTGGAATAAGCATAATTTTTATAACAAATATTATGGATTAAACGTGTTAAACTATTACGTATGATGCTCTTATGCACGAGACGTGCGGAGCTGCTGCCGGCTAAGTCTGCCGAATAAAGGAGGAAATACAATAGCTAATCCAAGACAATCAATGCCCGGCAGGGTTGTTGATACCACACGAGTTAATGAGCAGATAAAACTTAGCAGAGCAAAAGAGATAAGAGTTGTTGCTGAAGAAGGCCAGATCGGTGTAATGGATATTGATTCTGCACTCAAGCTGGCTGAAGAGCGTGATCTTGATCTTGTTGAAATAAGCCCACAGGCTGAACCTCCTGTATGCAAGATCATGGACTACAGGAAATTTAAATTTGAGCAGGCAAAAAAGGCTAAAAAAGTTAAAAAGCAGCAGACTGTAATAAATATAAAAGAGATTAGGATGCGTCCCGCAATTGATACCCATGACTATGAGTTCAAAAAGCGCAATGCCAGAAAGTTTCTGGAGCATGGAGACAAGGTTAAGGTTACAGTTCGCTTCAGGGGGCGTGAATTTACAAGGCAGGATATGGGTACTGAGATATTGAACAGGCTTGCTGGAGATCTCAATGATGTTGCTAAGATAGAGTCCCAGCCGAAAATGGACGGCCGCCAGATGATAATGATTTTGGCAGCTTTATGATCCTAGGATTCTGATCAAAATATTGATATCTGTTTGACGAGTAAGTTATTTTTTTGTTATCTTCAAAAAGCAGAGGGGAGTAGCTAAATTTGTGGCTGCCGTCAATACGGTCTGAAAACCCGGCGCTACATGTTAGAAAAACTAACAAGCAAGACCTTTGTCGCGATTTTTCGCGGCAAAGGTCTTTTTATTTTGCATTTTTTTGTTTGCAGCATGTTTCAAATATGTCAAAATGATTCTAAATCCTGCTCAATGGAGGCATTAGCGCATGGTATCTTCTTTGGAGACTCTTATCAGCAAACACTGGCACCACATGCCTGCTGAAGAGGCAGCAGAGCTTCTCAGCACTGATACTGACAAGGGCCTTGATCTGTTTGAGGTGGAGCGCCGCAGAGAAGAGTTCGGCTTGAACCTGCTCACAACAAAAAAACAGAAAAGCCCGCTAATGCGTTTTCTGCTCCAGTTCCACCAGCCGCTGGTCTATATTTTGATGTCTGCTGCTGTTGTGACAGCTGCGCTTCAGGAGTGGGTTGACGCTGGAGTAATATTCGGCGTTGTGCTGGTGAATGCTTTAATCGGATTTGTGCAGGAAGCAAAGGCGCTTCAGGCGATGGATGCGCTTGCAAAGACCATGACAACAGAGGCGACTGTTATGCGCAGCAGCGCTAAAACGCGTATTCCTGCATCTGATCTTGTGCCGGGCGATATCGTAATGCTCCAGTCCGGCGACAAGGTGCCTGCTGATCTCCGTTTTGTATATACAAGGGAGTTGAAGATAGATGAGTCAGCGCTCACAGGAGAGTCTGTTGCTTCAGAGAAGAGAACAGATACTCTCAAGCATGATACCCTGCTTGCTGACAGGCATAACATGGGATACGCATCAACGCTTGTAACATACGGCAGCGGAAAGGGCATTGTAGTCGCAACCGGAGATGCTACAGAGGTTGGCAGGATATCTCAGCTTATAGAGTCAGCAGAAGAGATGCAGACCCCGCTCACACAAAAGATCGCAAAGTTCAGCCATCTGCTTCTCTATGCGATACTCGGACTCGGCGCGCTCACATTTGCCGTGGGCATTATCAGGGGACAGACAGCGTTTGATATGTTTATGGCTGCTGTTGCGCTCGCTGTTGGCGCGATACCCGAAGGCCTTCCTGCTGCAATAACAATAACCCTTGCCATCGGCGTGGCGCGAATGGCAAAGAAGAGGGCGATAATCAGAAAGCTGCCTGCTGTAGAGACGCTCGGCAGTACAACAGTCATCTGCTCAGACAAGACCGGAACTCTCACAGAAAACCAGATGACAGTGCAGGAGATCTCGGCTGGCGGCGAAGGCTTTGAACTGTCAGGCTCAGGCTACAATCCCTCAGGTGAAATAACAAGGCAGTTGTCTGGAGAGAGTGCGAAATCGCCTGCGCTTGCTGAGTGTCTTCGCGCGGGCATGCTCTGCAATGACAGCCGACTCTTTGAGGCAGAGGGCAGATGGGATATACAGGGCGATCCAACAGAAGCAGCGCTGATTGTTGCTGCGCTCAAGCATGGATTGTCAGATGCATCTGAGGCTGCTTCATATCAGAGAGTTGATGCCATACCATTTGAATCGCAGCACCAGTACATGGCTACACTGCATGCTGCTGCTGACGGAGGCCCGGGCATACTGTATGTGAAGGGGTCGGTTGAGGCTGTTCTGGAGAGGAGCGAATCAATGCTCAACAGCGCAGGTTTGGCATCTGCACTTGATAAGGATGCAGTTCTCAAATCAATGGAGCGGATGGCAGCAAAGGGGCTGAGAGTGCTTGCGCTCGCAAAGAAGGAACTTCCTGCATCAGTTAAGAATATTGATCATCAGGATGTTGCATCAGGCCTTGTGTTTATCGGTCTGCAGGGAATGATCGATCCGCCGCGGCAGGAGGTTATAGCAGCTATAAAGACATGCTATACAGCAGGCATAAAGATAAAGATGATAACAGGCGACCATGCGCTCACAGCCTCTGCAATAGCAGCGCAGATAGGGCTTGAAAATCCAGAAGGTGTTCTCACAGGCAGAGACCTTGAGAAGATATCTGATACTGACCTGATAGGTGTTGCTGCAAAGGCATCTGTGTTTGCGAGGGTCTCGCCTGAGCAGAAGCTGAGGCTTGTTGAGGCGCTGCAGAAGAGCGGCAATATTGTCGCCATGACCGGAGATGGTGTTAATGATGCGCCTGCTCTCAAAAAGGCAGATATCGGTGTGGCTATGGGCATAACAGGCACTGATGTTGCCAAAGAATCTGCTGACATGGTTCTGACTGATGACAACTTTGCTTCAATTGAGGCAGCAGTTGAAGAGGGCAGAGGCGTGTTTGACAATTTAACAAAGTTCATCATCTGGACACTTCCTACAAATATCGGTGAAGGCCTTGTTATACTGGCTGCGATATTTGCAGGAGTAATGCTCCCTATACTGCCTGTGCAGATACTCTGGATAAATATGACTACAGCAGTGCTGCTGGGACTGATGCTCGCTTTTGAGCCCAAAGAGCCGGGCATAATGCAGAGGTCTCCGCGCAATCCAAAGCAGCCTATTTTGACACGCGAGCTGATAACAAGGATTTTTATAGTCAGCGGTCTGCTGCTGGTCGGCGCATTCGGCCTCTTTGAGTGGGAAATGTCCAGAGGCGCTGATATTACTGAGGCGCGCACAGTAGCTGTAAATGTGTTTGTGATGGTAGAGCTCTTTTATCTCTTCAACTGCCGCTCGCTGACAAGATCGCCTTTTAAACTCGGGTTCTTCTCGAATATGTGGGTATGGGGCGGTGTATGCTCAATGCTCGTTCTGCAGATGCTCTATACTTATCTACCTCTGATGAACAAGGCTTTTCAGAGTGCGCCAATAGGTTTTGATGAGTGGGTCAGGATTATCGGTGTATCAATTGCAGCATTTGTGATAATCGAGATAGAGAAGTGGCTAAGATATAAGAAAACAAGAGCATCGGAGCAGCAGCTTAGTTCCTCATGATTTTATTTTTTATTGACATCGCAAGATTTGTATGGAAATAATAATTTTAGTGTGTACATAATGTATGCAAAATGTTAATAACAATACAGGAGCGGGCTAAGAATGAAAAAGTTTCTTTTGTCAGCAGCGGCTTTTTTTGTTATTTTTTCAATAAGCTTGGGTTTATCGCCAGCAACAGCTGCAAACCTTGATGTTTATATTGGGGTGGATAACTTTATATGGAAAGAATTTGATACCGACGGGTCGAGGTTGTTAAAAGAAAAAGGTCCGGTGTATGTTCTTGGTGTTTCTTCAAAATTTAACCCAACAGCCGATCTGACAGTAAAAACAAAAGGCGAGATTTACGGTGGAATAATTGACTATGATGGTCAAACATCTATTGGTACTCCAGCCCAGACTGATACCACTTATTTTGGGATAAAGCTCGAAGGTGATCTTGGTTGGAAAGTCCAAGCGTCAGACTATAGTACAGTTGAGCCGTTTGCCGGTTTGGGCATGAGATGGTGGGCAAGGGATTTGGAAACTACAAGTACAGCGTCAGGTTATACAGAGATATGGCGTACAATATACGCAAGGGTTGGAGTAAGAGGAGACTATAAGGTTTCTGATAGTACCAAAATGTTTGCAGAAGTGGCATACAAGCTTCCTGTTTCTAATGATGAGACAGTTCACAACTACCCTGGTGCAAGCGGAAATTTTGATCTAAAGCCTGGCAAAAAGGGTTCAATGTCAGCAGAACTCGGAGTACAGTGGAAGTTATTTAAAGCTTCACTTTTTTATGAAACAATGAGATTTTCCAGGTCTGATTATGTAGCTATTCCTGGTATGCCTGGTTTTGTTGCCTGCCAGCCTAAGTCTCACGCAGATATTATAGGTCTGAGAGCAGGATTTTCGTTCTAGGTCTGTTTTGCCAGAATATATTGCACCTCATATGAGGTGCAATATATTAAAATGGAAATTGATAGTTATTAAAAAACAGTCTGTTTTATCACAGCCCTCTTTAATTACAAGTGGTTTTCTAGGGATAGACCTATAATCCATTTGCCCTCTTTTTGGTGGTATAATAAGCGGAAGTTGATATTGTATGCGGAGGGATTATCTGATGATAGCTGCAAAAAAACTTCTGATTATCGCCGGGCCTTGCGTTATAGAGGATCAGCAAATAACCTTCAGTACTGCTGAGAGATTAAGGGACATATGCGCAGCAGCCGGTGTTGATTTTGTATTCAAGGCATCATTTGACAAGGCAAACAGAACATCAATATCTTCCTTCAGAGGCCCTGGGATCGAAAAGGGGCTCAGCATACTGGCAGAGGTGAAGAGCCGGTTTGGCGTCAAGGTGCTCACAGATATTCATGAGCCTGGTCAGGCATCTGTTGCCGCAAAGAGTGTGGATATCCTCCAGATCCCGGCATTTTTATGCAGACAGACAGACCTGATAATCGCTGCCGCAGAAACAGGCAAGCAGGTTAACATAAAAAAAGGCCAGTTCCTCTCTCCATGGGATATGAAAAACAGCGTTGAAAAGTTCATATCAACAGGAAACAGACAACTGACGCTTACAGACCGCGGCACATGCTTTGGATACAATAACCTTGTTGTTGATTACAGATCATTTCCTGTGATGAAGGCATTCGGATACCCTGTAATTTTTGATGTTACCCACAGCCTCCAGCTGCCGGGCGGACAGGGCAGCTGCTCAGGCGGTCAGAGCGAGTTTGCTGAGCCGCTCGCAAAGGCAGCGATAGCAGCAGGAGCTGACGGCCTCTTTATGGAGGTGCATCCTGATCCGTCAAAGGCATTATGCGACGGTCCCAATATGATAAGCCTCGACAAGATCGAGACATTCGTAAAAAAGATGAAGGCGCTTTTTGATCATATAGCTCTTAACGGATGATTATGATCTGCAGATATTCTGCATTTATATTATTTATATGCTGTGCTGTTTCAATCTTTTTTGCATTGAACGCAGACTGCGGCAGCGAGATAATCACAGATAATGATCTGCAGAAGTACAAAAAAGGCGGAATAATTGTTGATAATCAGACCATTCAAACAAATCAGCCGGTTCAATTAGAAAGGTCTCTCAACAAGAAGGAGAAGCAGCGCTGGTGCGATGAGGGTGAAAAATACAGAATGCAGATAGCAAAGGCGCAGGAAGATTTAAAGCAGGCAGATAAGCATCTGGCTGAAGAGAAGGCTCTTTTTCCTGTAACCAATAAAAAGATAAAGGCAGCGCAGGCAAAAAAGTTGAAGGCTGAAAAAGCGCTCAAAGAGTCACAGGCAAAACTGGATGCCCTAGAGAACAGGGCTCACAGAAGCAGCATACCTCCCGGCTGGGTGAGGTGCCAGTTTGAATAATAAAATTTCGCGGAAGTGAACAATGTCGAGTATTGAGATAGCAAAAAATGTTTTAAAGATAGAGGCTGAAGCTGTTGCAGCGCTTGCGGATAAGCTTGATGCAGGGTTCGAAAAGGCTGTTGAGATAATATACAGCTGCAAAGGTAGGGTGGTGGTTACAGGTATGGGTAAATCCGGCCTTATAGGAAAAAAGATAGCAGCTACTTTAGCATCAACAGGCACTCCTGCTTTTTTCATGCATCCTGCTGAAGCTTCACATGGCGACCTTGGCATGGTGACATCAGATGATGTGATACTAGGCATATCAAACAGCGGCGAGACAGAAGAGATAGTGCAGCTGGTGCCTTTTATAAAACGCTTTGGAGTCAGCTTTATATCAATGACGGGCAATCCTGAGTCAACAATGTCCAGAGCTGCTGATATTAATCTTGATGTTTCTGTAAGCTGTGAGGCATGTCCTATGGGTATAGTGCCTACGGCATCCACTACAGCAGCTGTAGCTATGGGTGATGCTGTAGCTGTGGCTCTGCTAACAAAGAGAGGATTTAAGGAAGAGGATTTTGCAGCATTTCATCCTGGAGGCAGCCTCGGCAAGAGACTGTTTATCAAGGTGCAGGATTTGATGCATACCGGAGATGAACTGCCGATTATAGATCAGGATGAGAGCATAGCCCAGGCAGTTATAGTTATATCTTCAAAGAGGTTAGGGCTTGCTGTTGTACCTGAAAAAGGCGGCAGTATATCCGGAGTTATAACAGACGGAGACATAAGGCGCGGACTCCAGAAATGGGGCAAGGATTTTTTTGATATGAAGGTAAGGGATGCAATAACAAAAGGCCCAAAACTTATTGGCGAGGATGAACTTGCTGCAAAGGCTCTCGCTGTGATGCAGCAGCACTCTATAACATCGCTTGTTGTGCCGGACAGCTCCGGCAGTCCTAAGGGCATAATACATCTGCATGACATTTTAAAGAAAGGTATAGCATGACAAGATCAATAAAAAAACTCTCTGCAAAAGAGCTGGCAGCAAGAGCTGCAAAGATAAAGATGCTGATTCTGGATGTTGACGGAGTAATGACAGACGGCAGCATAATATTCGACAACCATGACAATGAGTTCAAGGTCTTTAATGTGAGGGACGGCCACGGAATAAAGATGCTGAATAAGGCTGGCATAGGTGTGGCAATTATTACTGGCAGAAAGTCCAGTGTTGTTGCCAGAAGGGCAAAAGACCTTGGCATAAAAGATGTCTATCAAGGATTTAAGGTCAAGACAGAAGCATTAGAGAATCTGCTTGAAAAACACGGACTCAACACGAGCGAGACAGCTTTTGTTGGAGATGATGTGATAGATATTCCTGTTTTGCTGAATGTAGGGCTCGCTATAGCTGTAGCTGATGCTGTTACAGAGGCAAAAAGTGTTGCCCATCATATAACAAGAAACAGCGGGGGCAGGGGCGCTGTGCGCGAAGTGTGCGAGCTTATACTAAAATCATCAGGAAAGTGGAAGGCGCTTTTAGATGTCTATTATAAAGCTTAATCTGCCAACAATCTTAACATTCGGTAGGATAGTGCTCATACCATTTTTCCTCGTAATAACACCCCAGAGCCCTCTGCTCGGCATAGGTATATTCCTGATAGCCACAATTACAGACTTCCTCGACGGATATTTGGCAAGGCGGTCTGGCCAGATAACAAAATTTGGCATAATACTTGATCCGATAGCTGATAAATTTCTAGTAATATCCGCATTAATACTTCTTGTTGACATGGTTCGCATTTCTGTCTGGATAGCCGTTGTAATAATAGTGCGAGAATTTGTTGTTACCGGATTGCGCGCGGTAGCTCTCTCCAAAGACATAGTAATACCTGCTGACAAAGGCGGTAAATGGAAGGCAGCTACACAGATGGCAGCAATAATATTTCTTCTGCTGCCCGGGGGCATAGGCGACCTCGATTTTTATGACATCGGTCTGGCGCTTATATATATATCAACAGTGCTTGCTGTGGTCTCAGGAGTAAGATATACAGTACAGTTCTGGAAGAACATACAATGATGATTATCCTGCTCTCTTTAGCAGCAGTTATGATTGGATCGATACCTACAGGGCTGCTTATAGCAAAAGCCAAAGGTATTGATATAAGAAGCGCTGGCAGCGGCAACATAGGCGCAACAAATGTTATGAGGACTGTGGGCAAGAGTTCTGCACTCTGGACTCTTATAGGTGATATGGCAAAGGGTATTATTCCGGTAGTTATTGGCAGACTGCTTAATATCCCACAGAACGAACTTGCCGTGGTAGGAATGTCAGCCATACTTGGGCATAACTTTTCCATATTTCTTAAATTTAGAGGAGGCAAGGGAGTAGCTACAAGCTTGGGAGTGCTGCTGGCATATTCTCCTTATGTGGGCTTATGTACTGCAGCAGTATGGCTGGTTGTCATGAAGTGGTCAAAGACATCATCTCTGAGTGCGCTTTCCGCCTTCGCTGCTCTGCCTGTAATATTTTTCATCCTCGACAATACAAATCTTAATATGATTTTTAGTCTGTTGATAACATTGCTAATATTCATCAGACATACAGATAATATAAGAAGGCTTATTAAAGGTGAAGAGGGCGGCTTCAGAAGGCAGGAAAAGTGATGAAAAGGGCTGTAGTTCTACTGAGCGGCGGGCTCGATTCAGCAACTTCGGCAGTTATGGCAAAGTCTGAAGGCTATGATATATATGCCCTAAGCTTTGACTACGCACAGAGGCATATTGTCGAGCTCGATTCAGCGAAAAAGATCGCTAAGTTTGTTGGAGCAAAGGATCATCTTGTCATAAAGTTCGATATGTCAACTATCGGAGGATCTGCTCTCACTTCAAATATTGACGTGCCAAAAGACAAGTTGCCTGATGCATCTTCCATACCAGTTACATATGTGCCTGCGCGCAACACTATATTCCTCTCATTCGCTCTTGGTTGGGCAGAGGTATTGGGAGCAGAGGATATATTTATTGGCGCAAACGCGATAGACTACAGCGGTTATCCTGACTGCAGGCCTGAGTATATAGATGCATTCGAAAATATGGCTAACCTGGCTACAAAGGCTGCTGTAGAAGGCAGAAGCAGATTCAGGATCAGAGCGCCTCTGCTGAATATGTCCAAATCAGAAATAATAAAAAAAGGCAGCAATCTCGGGCTGGACTATTCTCTAACATGGAGCTGCTATGATCCTCAGCAAAATGGTTTAGTTTATGTCCCGTGCGGAAGGTGTGATAGCTGTGTATTAAGGGGCAGAGGTTTTAAAGAGGCTGGTCTGGCAGATCCAGCTTAATCACAAAAGTTCTGCATCTGTATGCCTCTGTAATCTGCTATTGAAAATATCAGATACATTTAAAAAATTTGCTTAGCAAAAGCGCATATCTTAATCTTGACCCAGAGTCTGTATAAGGTTAAACTTATCTAATGCTCACCACTCTATTTGAACCAGCTACAATAGCAGTGATCGGAGCTTCAGCTGATCCGGCAAAGGTGGGTCATTCTGTCTTAAATAATCTTATTATTCACAAGTATGGCGGAAGGATATGCCCTGTAAATCCTTCTGCATCACAAATCCTCGGACTAAAGTCATACAAAAGCGTATCTGAGATTGAAGGCGGAATCGATTGCGCTGTTATTGTTATCCCTGCCAAACATGTGCCTTCAGTTCTTGCAGAGGCTGCGGACTGCAGCGCAAAGGCTGCTATCGTAATAAGCGCAGGATTCAAAGAGGCAGGCAGAGAGGGCTTGCTTCTGGAAGATGAGCTGAAGCGCATATCAAAAGAAAAGGGCATAAGCATTGTAGGCCCTAACTGTCTCGGCATAATAAATACAGCAAACAGCATGAATGCGACCTTTGCTGCAGGCATGCTGCCAAAAGGGAGGATAGCATTCTTTTCCCAGTCAGGAGCGCTGGGCATAGCTATACTCGACTGGGCTATAGGCAACAAGATAGGATTTTCAAAATTCATCAGCCTTGGCAACAAGGCGCATCTGAATGAAGTGGACTTTATGGAATATCTTGTGAATGATCCGGAGACAGACGTAATACTTGGGTATATTGAGGATGTTGTTGACGGAAGGGCATTTCTGGAGGCTGCGAAAAAGGCTACACGCAAGAAGCCTGTTATTATTCTTAAATCAGGCGGCACAGAGGCAGGAGCAAGGGCAGCCTCATCCCACACAGGAGCTCTTGCCGGCTCAGAGACCGCATTCAGGGCGGCATTCAGGCAGGCAGGCATTATAAAGGCCGAGGGCATACAGGACCTTTTTGATACAGCTCTCGCTTTTGCGGGCGGCAGACTGCCTGATGGCAACAGGCTTCTTGTCATAACAAATGCAGGAGGCCCGGGCATAATAGCTGCTGATGCCTCAGAAAAGCTTGGTGTCTCTCTGCCCCAGATGACCAAAGAGAGCATAAGCGCAATTCAGAATAAACTCCCTCCGAATGCTTCTATTTATAATCCGGTTGATATTATTGGAGACGCAACTTCAGGACGCTACAGCGTAGTAATAGAGACAGCTGTTAATGATCCTAATGTTGATGCACTGCTAGTTATACTTACTCCCCAGGCAATGACTGATGTAGAGAATACAGCAGATATAGTGATTAAAAATGCCAGCAGCACAACAAAGCCTGTTATCGCATGTTTTATGGGAGAAGAGAGGGTCAGATCCTCGATAAACAGGATGAAGGAGCATAGGATACCTAATTTTTCTTATCCTGAGGTTGCTGTTAAAGAGTTTAAAGTGTTGTCGGACTACAGCAGATGGCGCAATTCAGCGAGAGATGAAAATACATTCTCATGCGGCAATAAAGATGCTGTTTCAGATTTGATTGAAAAGGCTCTGTCAGAAGGCAGATACCAGCTTGGAGAAGATATGGCTATGGAGATCCTAAGTCATTATGGATTTTCCTTTCCTGAGCGCGGCCTCGCAAAGACAGCTATGGATGCAGCAATAATAGCTGAGAGGATAGGTTTTCCTGTAGTTATGAAAATAGCATCCCCTGACATTCTTCACAAGACAGATGTAGGAGGCATAAAGCTAAACATCAGCACGCCTGCTGCGGCAGAAGACGCGTTTCTGGAGATAACCTCCAATGTGCAGAGATTTATGCCAGACGCTTTTATAAACGGAGTAATGATGTACGAGATGATAAAGGGAGGCAAAGAGGTTATACTGGGCGTTACTTATGACAGGACATTTAATCATATGCTGATGTTCGGTCTTGGAGGCATATATGTAGAGGTGCTCAAGGATGTCTCCTTCAGGATAGCTCCTGTGTCGCGTCATGAAGCAGAGGCTATGATAAGCGAGATACGCACATCAGCTCTTCTTAGGGGGGCAAGAGGCGAAAAGCCTGCTGACATAGATGCTGTTGTAGAAAGCATAATAAAGCTCTCATGTCTTGTTACAGACTTTCCGATTATTCACGAACTAGATATCAACCCTTTAATGGTGATGCATAAAGGCGCATTTGCGCTCGATGCCAGAACTATTCTGGAACCGGAAAAAGACAGCAAAGGCTTTTAAATTCAGGAGGAGCGTTATGATTCCGTTATTCATCATATCCAACAGCCCTTTTACAGGCAAGACTTTTCTTTCTCTTGGAATAGGTCTTTCGCTAAAGGAAAGGGGCTTTAAGGTGGGCTATATAAAACCAATAGGTTCTCATCCTGTAAAGGTTGGCAAAGCCCTTTATGCTGCTGATAGCATATTCATGAAAGAGGCGCTGGATCTTCAGGACCCTCTGGATGTTATATCTCCGTTTGTCATGAATTATGAGAGTCAGGAGTCTCTTCTTAAAGGAGATCAGCAGAAGGCTTCTGAAAAGGTGAAAAATGCTTTTAGCGCTCAGGCTGACAAGGATGTGCTTATAGTGGGCGGCTCGGGCAGCATATTTAATGGGTTTTCTTTTGGCATAGATATATTTCAGATAATAAGAGAGTTGAACGGCAAGGTGCTTATAGTGGATGCATGGAAGGCCGAAAATACAGCTGATACTATTCTCGGACTCGCAAATCTAGTAAAGGATCATGTAGTGGGAGGAATAATCAACAGGGTGCCTCAAAGCGCTCTCGCATATGTGAGGACAGAGGTGAGCGGCTTTTTGGAGAAACAGGGAGTGCCTTTGATCGGAGCTTTTCCTAAGGACAGCCTTCTTGAATCCATAACCGTAAGACAGCTCAAGGATCTGCTTGGCGGCAGCCTGCTCTGCTGCGAAGAAGCTCTTGATGAATATGTGGAGCACTTCTCTGTAGGAGCTATGGATGTTGACAGCGCACTCAATTATTTCAGGAGGCTTCATAACAAGGCAGTAATAACAGGTGCTCATAGATCTGATATACAGCTGGCAGCTATGGAGACATCCACCAAATGCATAATATTAACTGGCGGACTACAGGCAAATGAGGTTGTTGTAAAGAGGGCTGAGGCAAAAGGGATACCTATACTTTCTGTAAATGAAGATACATTTAGTGTTATTGACACAATAGAGACAGCAATAGGAAAGACAAGGATTAGAGAAAAGGGCAAAACAGCTCGTGCAAAGGAGATGGTGGCAGCTGGTATAGATTTTCAGAGACTTTTAAAAACACTTGGCAGATAGGTGGTATCATATAGTGGTATGGTACATGTGAACGGGAGGATCTGTGCAGAAGCTTAGGCAGCAATACCCAGAGAAGTTTGCGCCTGTTGATAGAATATTCAGCCGCATACAACCAGGCAACAGAATTTTTATAGGCACTGGATGCGGAGAGCCGCAATATCTTGTACGCAGCCTTGTGGATTATGTCAGCGCCCATCCGAAGGCATTTTTTGATGCAGAGCTTCTTCAGGTCTGGACTTTAGGACTCGCTCCTTATATGGATGAAAAGTTTAAGGAGAATTTCAGGCGCAACTCTTTTTTTATAGGAGACAATTCCAGAGATGCTGTGAACCGAGGACTAGCTGATTATACCCCCATATTTTTGTCGGCAGTTCCTAACCTTTTTTATAGCGGGCTTGTAAGGCTTGATCTAGCGCTGGTGCAGACATCCCTGCCTGATGAGCATGGATATGTCAGCTTAGGTGTGAGCTTAGATATAGTCAGGGCAGCTGTGGACTCAGCAGCTATTGTTGTGGCTCAGGTCAATTCCAGAATGCCCAGAGTTCATGGTGAAGGATTTCTTAATATTAAAGATATTGATTTTATTGTTACTTATGATGAACCTCTGCTGGAATTCAGCGCTACAGTACCAGATGAGATATCAGAGAAAATAGGCAAATATGTCTCCAGAATAGTTCAGGATGGGGATACGCTTCAGGTGGGCTATGGCACTATTCCCAACGCAATAATGGCTCATCTAGGCAATAAAAAACATCTGGGTATACATACAGAATTGCTCTCTGACGGAATAGTCGAGCTTATGAAGTCAGGCGCTGTGGACAATTCGCAAAAGGAGCTTAACAAGGCTAAAACTGTTGCTGCGTTTTGTATGGGCAGCAGCAAAACGTACGAGTTTCTGCATGACAATCCATCTATTGAGTTCAGGCCTGTAAGCTATACAAACAATCCACTGGTTATTGCCAGACAGAAGAATATGACAGCGATAAACAGTGCTTTGGAGATTGATCTGACAGGTCAGGTTACATCCGAGTCTTTGGGAGTATTTTTTTATAGCGGCATAGGCGGACAGGCAGATTTTATGAGGGGAACGGTTTTGGCTCAAGGTGGCAAGACGATACTTGCGATGCAGTCTACTGCTGAAGGCGGGACAATCTCTAAAATTGTTCCGAACCTTACATCAGGCGCCGGCATAACACTAACAAGGGGAGATGTGCATTATGTTGTTACTGAATATGGCATAGCTTATCTGCATGGTAAAAACATCCGTGAAAGAGCCATGGCGCTTATATCCATAGCTCATCCAAAATTCAGACAGAAGCTTGTTGATGAAGCAAAAAGACTTAACCTTATATATAAGGATCAGGTGTTTATCCATGGCCAGGGAGGAGAATACCCTGAACAACTTGAGGCATACAGGATAACATCCAAGGGTGTAAAGATATTTATGCGTCCTGTGAAGATGACTGATGAGCAGAGCATGAGAGAATTTTTCTATACACTGTCTCAGGACTGTATGTACCACAGGTTTATATCCACAAGAAGAGATATGCCGCATGAGCGTCTACAGAAGTTTGTTGCGATTGATTACAGCAAGGAGATGGTAATACTCGCTATTATCGAACATGAAGGGAAAGAGACCATTGTGGGTATGGGGCAGTATATTATCGATGACACAAACCATACTGCTGACATAGCTTTTGTTGTTAGAGACGACTATCAAGGCAAGGGCATAGGCTATGAGCTTCTAACATACCTTACATATCTGGCCAAGAAGGACGGTTTGCATGGCTTTACAGCAGAGGTGCTCATAGAGAACGAGCCTATGCTGCATCTGTTCCACTCTATGGGTTTTCATATGAGCAAGATAGCAGAAGCCGGGGTCTATGAGCTTAAGATGATGTTTAGGGAGCAGCAGTAGCTGATTTCTGAACAATTCAAAAAAAGTTGAAAAACTCCGAATTATATAGTAAGGGTATTTTTGTGCCCGAATTGTCGCCAGTTGCGCACTTTACGCAACTTGTTGATTAAATTGACTTAACGAGGTTTTTGCAGTATCGTAAAATCGTGACAGTAGGCACTTCATTATTGGGACAACTTCTGCTGAAGGCCAAATTAATTGATGAGGCCCAGCTGCAGGAGGCTCTGCGCGTCCAGAGGCTTGAGGGCAAGCGGTTGGGCTCTGTATTGCTCAAACTTGGCTTTATTAATGAAGAAAGCCTTATAACTTTTCTTAGCAGGCAGTACAACACACCGGCAATTAATCTTTCAGAGTACAGGCTTGATCCTGCTGTACTAAAACTTATTCCTCCGGAGACAGCCAAAAGGTATCTGCTCGTGCCTATATCTAAAGAGGGCGCATCTCTTAAGGTGGCAGTATCAGATCCATCCAATAATTTTGCAATTGATGATGTCAGGTTTCTTACGGGCATGAAGATCTCTGTATATGTTGCTGCTGAATCAGCTATTGTCGCGGCTATAGAAAAGTATTATGAGAAGGTGGACAAGATTAAGATCCAGATGGGGGATACAAAAAACCCTGCAAAGCATAATGAAGAACTGGAAGACCTGAACAAGGTTATAGGCAGCGCTCTGGATGACATAAGGGTTATAGATGACAAGCCCGAGGCCCTTATAAAAGAGGTCGATGCTCCGATAGTAAAGCTGGTCAACGGAATACTCACAAACGCCATTAAGTCGCACGCTAGTGACATACATATCGAGCCTGCTGAAAATCTGCTTCGTGTACGATACAGAATAGATGGAGTACTCCAGTCAGTGCTCAAGCTTCCTTCAAAGATAAAAAATGCGATTACATCCAGACTTAAAATTATGTCTCATCTGGACATATCAGAGCGCAGGCTTCCTCAGGACGGCAGAATAAAGCTAAGGTTCGGCAATGACAGGGAGATAGACTTCAGAGTATCTACACTGCCGACTATGTTTGGAGAAAAAATAGTTCTCAGAATACTCGACAAGACGAATCTTCAGCTAGATTTGACAAGGCTTGGGTTTGAGGAGCAGGCGCTTGAGGTTTTTCAGGAAGGAATAGAGAAACCCTACGGAATGATACTGGTAACAGGACCCACAGGAAGCGGAAAGACCACAACTCTATATTCTGCGCTGTCTCAGCTTAACAAGCCAGGAGTAAACATCATGACTGCTGAAGACCCTGTTGAATACAACTTTTTTGGCATAAACCAGGTGCCTATAAAAGAGGATATAGGTTTGACATTTGCCTCTGCCCTGCGCTCATTTCTCAGACAGGATCCAGACATAATAATGGTTGGAGAGATAAGAGATTTTGAGACAGCAGAGATATCTGTAAAAGCTGCGCTTACAGGCCATCTTGTGCTAAGCACTCTTCATACAAATGATGCGCCAAGCACGATAACAAGACTTATAAATATGGGAATTGAGCCATTTCTTGTGTCGTCTTCTGTTGTGCTTGTTGTTGCACAGAGGCTTATAAGGAAAATATGCCAGAACTGCAAAACAGAGGATGCAAAAATATCAAATGAGGCTTTGAGGAAGATAGGTTTTTCAGAAGAGCAGATTAAGGGATTTGTACCGTATATAGGCACTGGATGCCCTGCATGCAACAATACAGGATACAAGGGCAGGATAGCGATATACGAGGTTATGCCGATGACTGACCCTGTAAAAGACCTCATACTGCAGGGCGCATCAGCTATAGATGTGAAGAAAGAGGCTATAAGGCAGGGAATGATCACATTAAGGAAGAGCGGCATAAACAAAGTAATAGCTGGAGTTACATCAATAGAAGAGATTTTAAGAGTAACTTTCGAGGACTAATGGAGGCTTAATGGCTACACTTATTGATCTGCTCAAGATGATGATAGAAAGCGGTGCATCTGACCTGCATATAACAACAGGCAGCGCTCCGAGACTAAGAAAGGTGGGCAGGCTGGTTCCTGTGGAGTCTTGCCAGATATTAATGCCAGAAGATACAAAAGACCTGTGCTACAGCATAATGACAGAGAGCCAGAAGAAGAAGTTTGAAGAGACCAATGAGATAGACTTATCTTTCAGTGTTAAGGGAGTCAGCAGATTTAGGGCTAATATTTATATGCAAAGGGGCGCTGTAGCAGGAGCATTTAGGGCTATACCTTTTTCCATAAAATCAATGGCAGAACTTGGGCTGCCCGAATCGCTCGGAGAGCTTCTGAAGAAACAGCATGGCTTAGTGCTTGTAACAGGACCCACAGGAAGCGGAAAATCAACAACACTGGCATCAATGATAGACAACATAAATCAGGAAAAAGAGGCGCACATAGTAACAGTTGAAGACCCGATAGAATTTTTATACAGCCATAAAAAAGCTCTTATCAACCAGCGCGAGGTGCATTCAGACACAGGATCATTTGTGTCAGCGCTTAAATATATACTCAGACAGGATCCTGATGTTGTTCTGATAGGCGAGATGCGCGACATGGAGACTATAGAGGCAGCTCTAACCATATCAGAAACAGGCCATCTCACATTTGCTACGCTGCATACAAACTCTGCTATACAGACCATTAACAGAATTATAGATGTATTCCCACCGTATAAACAGGGTCAGATAAGGGTGCAGCTTTCATTTGTTCTGGAGGGAATTATATCCCAGAGGCTTATACCAAGAAAAGACGGACAGGGCAGGGCTCTAGCTCTGGAGGCGCTGCTTCCTACACCTGCCATAAGAAATCTTATACGAGAGGACAAACTACACCAGATATATTCCATGATGCAGACAGGTCAGTCGAGGTCAGGAATGCTCACAATGAACCAGTCTCTTTTTAATCTCTATTCAACCGGAGTTATATCTTATGAAGACTCGCTGAACTATTCTCCAATGCCGGAAGAGATGATGCAGATACATATGAAGGCAGGCACAATAAACAAGCCAGGCCTCAGGTGAAAATGCGATTGACTTTTGATTTATCCTAAAGTATGATATTTGGGAAAGTTTGGAAGTTTTTGTACCATTAGGCCGCAAAGACTTTTAACTTTGCGGTTTTTTTGCTTAAAACCGCATTTTTTCAAAACCGTTAGGAGGTGTGCAGAAGTGGCAAAAGGAACAGTAAAGTGGTTTAATGAGTCCAAGGGGTTTGGATTCATCACACAGGAGGATGGGAAGGACGTATTTGTACACTACACAGACATTCAGGAAGATGGTTTCAAGACCCTTGCTGAAGGTCAGGCTGTGCTTTTTGAAGTTGTAGACGGACCAAAAAGGCCCTAAGGCTACAAACGTAACCAAGGCATAACAACGCCCTGAAAAAAGGGCCTGCTTTCCACAAGCAGGCCCTTTTGTTATAGATGTTTCCATTATATGCAGTTCCATTTATCGATCCTTTTATTTAACCAGTTGCAGAATAATGATTAGAGAAAATACAGACCTATGGCCGGTGTTTTATGAGTTTACTGTTTTTGCTCGGATAAATTGACATTTTCTGAATTCATTATGTAATCTATACAGCTCGGGGCGTAGCGCAGTCTGGCTAGCGCACCTGCCTTGGGAGCAGGGGGCCGGAGGTTCGAATCCTCTCGCCCCGACCATTAAAACTAGAGCTCAAAATAACAATCGCAGAAATATTTTAATCAGTTATAGATTATACAGCCGGTTGTTTGAGATTTTGAGTGTTGAATTTAGCTGGAATATATTTTTTGCCTACAAGTTTTTCGTACTAAGAGATGCGCCTGTAGCTCAGCTGGATAGAGCAACTGCCTTCTAAGCAGTGGGCCAGGGGTTCGAGTCCCTTCAGGCGCGTATTAGAAGAATGGTGGGTGTAGCTCAATGGTAGAGCGCTGGACTGTGGCTCCAGTTGCTGCGGGTTCGATCCCCGTCATCCACCCCATTTCTCCATCTTCCAATAAAAACTATTTCCAGCTCTCTGTATTGCATCTTCATTTTTATTTCTTTTATCTATGATAAAACTGCAAAAGATCACAAATTTCTATTAGACATCCAAATAACCTATAAGTATTATAGATGGAACTAATGCTTATTGGGGGAAGCTGTGATAAAACTCAAAAATCTTTTTGCTACAGGCTGGGGCATTGCTATTGTCGGAATTGGTATAGGAATCCTCGCTGCGCTGCTCCAGTATATGGGCAATCCGGCAAATATGGGCATATGTGTTGCCTGTTTTGAGAGGGACATTGCAGGTGCTGTAGGTTTTCACCGCGCTGATGTTGTCCAGTACATGCGGCCTGAAATTATAGGGTTTGTGCTTGGTTCTTTGGCTGCTGCATTTATGTTCAGGGAGTTCCGTGCAAGGGGCGGCTCTGCTCCTGTTGTCAGGTTTTTTCTAGGAGTATTCGCTATGATTGGAGCGCTCGTTTTTTTAGGTTGTCCATGGAGAACAGTATTGAGGCTTGCAGGAGGAGACGGCAATGCGATTTTCGGACTTATCGGACTTGTAGCAGGTATATTTGTTGGCACCAGATTTCTAAAGGTAGGATTTGATCTCGGCAGGGCGCAAAATACCCATAAATCAGCAGGCTGGCTCCTGCCTTTGACAATGGCGGGTTTTTTAATCATCTTGTTATTTAATCCGCAGATTTCAGGAGAGGCTAAAAGCGGTATTCTTTTTTACAGCATAAAAGGTCCTGGCTCAATGCATGCTCCTTTGATCATTTCTCTTGGGATCGGATTGATTGTCGGGTTTATAGCACAGCGCAGCAGGTTCTGCACAATGGGTGCGTTCCGCGATCTGATTCTTTTTAAGCAGGGGCATCTTTTTAAAGGCGTGCTAGGTCTTTTTATTGCAGCATTTATTATGAATTTTTTACTCGGGCAGTTTAATCCTGGATTTGAGAATCAGCCTGTTGCTCACACAATGGCGCTCTGGAATTTTCTTGGCATGATGCTGGCTGGTCTTGCATTTGCGATGGCTGGCGGATGTCCCGGCAGACAGCTCTTTCTCTCTGGAGAGGGCGACACAGATGCTGCAATATTTGTTGTGGGAATGATTGCGGGAGCTGGGGTTGCGCATAATTTTGGGATAGCCAGCTCGCCAAGCGGCATTGGTCCAAATACAGTAATGGCTGTAGTTGTTGGCTTTGCTTTCTGCCTGTTTATCGGTTTCACAATGAAAAGGTCAAAAGTCTAGGAGGAATTATGAATACAATAGACGTTCGAGGTCTTTCGTGTCCGCAGCCAGTGATGAATACTCTTGAGGAGCTCGACAGGGCAGGCAGCGGAACATTTAGGATTCTGGCTGATACTGATACATCAAAGGAGAATGTTATCCGCTCTATAGCATCCAGAGGATGGATTGTTGAACAGACAATAGCTGAAGGGTATGGATATGTAATAGTAGTTGCAAAAAAATGAAAAGACTTTTTAATTTCTTCAAAAAGAAGACTGAATACTCTTTGCTCTACAATGTGGAGCGCGGTATGCTTGAGTTCGAAAATACCAGTGAGGTTATACGAGCCGAGAACATACTCAAGGACTCCGGTTTCTCTGTCAAGGTGATGGGGCCTCCTCCTGAAATACGCACAGGCTGCGACCTTGTGATTGAATATTTTCTTGCAGACCAGTTAGGCATATTCAGGGAGTTGGAGAACAAAGGGCTTACTCCGCTTAGCGCAGTACCTGTGAGCAGCCCCCTTCTCAAGCCGGTTGATCTTTACCATGTTAAAGATTTTGGAGAACATCTGATGGTTCGCGCAGCAAACATGAAGATCACAGTAGAAAAGAGCAGCCTTATGATAGTTAATGTTTCCGGTGGCGGATGTCCGGATGTGCCTTATCTTGCATATATGATGATCGGCAAAAAACTCGACTCAGCTCCTGAGCCTCGTTTGATAGGCCATACACTATGCGGCTATTCACTTCAGCTCGCGTATGAGGAGGTTAAGAAGATATGCTCGCAGTAGCAGGCACAATACCTGACAAGGATCTTCAGATTATTGAAGGCCAAGCATCTATACGCAACAGCAGTATAGTTGTAAGCGGAACAGAGATAGATATAAACCGTGGCACAGCTGCGCTTCTGGGGGCTGCTGTTAAGACATTGCAGTTTACAGGGCAGCCTCTTCCATACGCATTTCTTGTTGGCGACATAGGATCCGGAGATGGCAGCAGGCGGCTTTATAGCCATATTACTGATCAGATGCCGGAAAAAGCGTTTTGCGTATTCACCATGCACTACGCTATGCCTGATGTTGACTGGTTCAACAAAATGCTATTAGCGATTGATAAGATGAAAATGAGACCTCTGCTTGTTGCTGACGCTGGCTCTATGTATGCTGCAAAAATGAGCGGTCAGTCTTCAGCGTATGAACTCTTTACTCCCGATGCTGGAGAACTCGCTTTTCTGGCTGATGAAGAGGCGCCTCATCCCTTTTATACAAGAGGATTTATAATGCATGAAGACAACAGGTCTCCTGAACTTATCAAAAGGGCATACGAATATTCTAACGCTGCGAAATATCTTCTGGTAAAAGGCAGCAAAGATTATGTGGCAGACAAGGATGACATAATATCAACAATAGACAAACCATCTTCAGAAGCTATGGAGGCTGTAGGCGGCACAGGTGATACAGTAACAGGAATTGTTTCAGGCCTTATGGCTGCTGGTATGCATACAAAAAAGGCTGCAATCACTGCTGCAAAGGTTAACAGGCTTGCCGGACATTATGCTGGCTCGACACCGGCTACACAGGTTATGAGCATAATTGAGCAGATTCCCAAAGCACTTAAAGAAGTGCTCGGCTGAAAAAATATTTATCTGCGTTCTAATTCCAAAAAGTATCCGGATTTGCTAATATCCTTATGCTGAATCACCACTCTTCAGGAGGATTAAATGTTTCAATCATTGAGCAGGTATGGAGATTTGGGGCTTTTGATAATGCGTCTTGGGCTTGGCAGCATGTTTCTGTATCACGGCATACCCAAGCTAATGGGCGGTCCTGAAAAGTGGACGCAGATCGGTTATGCGATGAAGTATGTTGGAGTCGATTTTCTGCCTATCTTCTGGGGCTTTATGGCAGCATTAGCGCAGGTTGGCGGTGCCTTGTGCCTGATATTCGGATTCTTCTTTGTGCCAGCATGCATACTGCTTGCCTTCACAATGCTTGTTGCAGCTTCAATGCATCTTGGCAAAGGAGACTCATTGCAGACAGCGTCACACGCTATTGAGGCGGGCATAGTATTCTTCAGCCTTATATTCATTGGGTCTGGCAAACACAGCATAGAGAAGTAGCGGGATTGTTATAAAAGTCAGTGTGCTATACTAATTACTCTGCGCCTGTAGCTCAGTGGATCAGAGCATCGGCCTCCGGAGCCGAGGGTCGGAGGTTCGAATCCTCTCAGGCGCGCCATCAATCCAATTCAAATTCTTATATTCTGCTGTTTTTATGCGTCTGCTTTATACATTATCCAGCATATGGCCGAGCTTTGCTTTCTTTGTCTTGAGATAACAAATATTCTTTTCATTAGGCGCTGCTTCAACAGGCACTCTTTTTACAACCTTCAAGCCATAGCCTTCGAGGCCGATCATCTTTTTGGGGTTGTTTGTCATAAGCTTCATCTGACCCACACCTAGGTCAACGAGTATCTGGGCTCCTATTCCATAGTCGCGCATATCTGCCTTAAATCCTAAATGCAGATTTGCTTCAACTGTATCCATCCCTGTGTCCTGCAGCTCATAAGCCTTTAGTTTATTGGCAAGGCCAATGCCTCTGCCCTCCTGCCTCATGTATAGGATTACTCCTGTGCCTTCTTTATCTATCATCTCCATAGCCTTATGCAGCTGGTCACCGCAGTCGCACCTTTTTGAACCAAAAACATCACCTGTCATGCATTCGGAATGCACCCTCACAAGCACAGGCTCGCTGGATTTAATATCTCCCTTTACAAGAGCTATATGCACATTTTCATCAAAATCATTGGTGTAGGCTATAGCTGTAAAATCTCCACCGTATCTTGTGGGCATCTGCACTGTTGCAGCGCGTTTTACAAACCTCTCTGTGCGCATGCGGTAGTTAATAAGATCTTTTACTGTCACAATTTTCAGGTTGTGAGTCTTTGCAAACTCCATAAGCTGCGGCACACGCGACATAGTGCCGTCATCATTCATTATTTCGCATATAACTCCGGCGGGATAGAGTCCTGCTAATCTGGTCAGGTCCACAGATCCCTCGGTCTGCCCTGCTCTTTGCAACACGCCTCCGGGTCTTGCTCTAAGCGGAAATACATGGCCGGGTTTTGCTATATCTTCTGGCCTTGTTTTTGGATCTATCGCTGTCAGTATGGTATGAGCCCTATCCTGAGCAGATATTCCTGTGGTAACGCCTTTTTTTGCCTCTATAGATACAGTAAATGCTGTGCCGAAAGATGATGTGTTGTTTTCTGACATCATGGAGAGCTGAAGTTCCTGCACCCTCTGCTCTGTAAGAGACAGGCAGATGAGCCCCCTGCCGTACTTTGCCATAAAGTTTATAGCCTCAGGAGTCACTTTTTCAGCAGCCATCGTGAGGTCTCCCTCATTTTCCCTGTCTTCATCATCAACGAGGATCACCATTTTGCCCTGAGCAATGTCCTCTATAGCTTCCTCTATCGTGTTAAATCTGAATTTTTCCATACTGACGATGCCTCCATTCATTTGCGCCGCTAACATAAGTTTTGCAGACCCTGCTGTTCAATAAGTATAGCAAATAGCTCTAGATGGGTGCTAATGCATTGCCTTGCTGACTTCTGGTTTGGTATAATGACTATTCCGAAAAACAGGCGGTGTAGCTCAGATGGTTAGAGCATGCGGCTCATATCCGCAGTGTCCGGGGTTCGATTCCCTGCACCGCCACCATTCATCTCTTTGTATTTTAATCAGATATATTCTAATTAATCTGCGGCAAGAAATCTGTTAAGCTTAATTATAAGCTGCTGATCTACTGCAGGTCACTATGACCTAAATCATATGCAAACTTATGAGTGTTTTTATATAATCGAGAGTGTTGGAACAAAAATTGTTTTAAGGAGGAAATGCAAATGTTTTGTTATCAGTGCGAACAGACCGCCAAGGGCGGGTGTACAAAGGTGGGCGTATGCGGCAAGCAGCCTGATGTAGCAGCTTTGCAGGATTTATTGGTATATGCGCTTAAAGGTCTTTCTCTTTATGCAGTTGAGGGCAGAAAGGTTGGAGTAAATGATGAGGATGTTAATATATTTACAGCAGAAGCAATATTCTCTACTCTAACAAATGTTAATTTCGATGCCGCAAGGTTTATGTCTATGCTCAAAAAGTGCATAAATCTTAGAGAGGCGCTTAAATTAAAGGTGAAGGCAGCAGGCGGCAACATTGATTTCAAAGAAGATGCAGCTAACCTTAAGGTTACGGATTCAGTAGCAGATATGGTCAAACTCGGCGAGACAGTAGGCATTAACTCTGATCCGTCCATAGATCCTGATGCTCTCTCCCTCAGAGAGTTGCTTATATATGGAATGAAAGGTGTAGGAGCATATGCAGATCATGCCCATATTTTAGGCAAAGAGGACGATTCTGTATATGCATTTATGCAGGAGGCTCTAGCAGCAACACTTAACAAATCTCTTGGTGTAAATGATTATCTAGGTCTCTGCATGAAGTGCGGAGAGGTTAATCTTAAGGCTATGGAGATACTGGATGCTGCTAACACCGGCACATATGGAAACCCTGTACCTACAAAAGTTCCTCTTGGACATAAGAAGGGCAAGGCAATACTCGTCTCCGGTCATGACCTTAAGGATCTTGAAGAAATACTTAAGCAGACAGCAGGCAAGGGTATATATGTATATACACATGGCGAGATGCTTCCATGCCATGGGTATCCTGAGCTCAAGAAATATGAGCATTTCTATGGACACTATGGCACAGCATGGCAGAATCAGCACAAGGAGTTTGCCCAGTTCCCCGGTGCTATACTTATGACAACAAACTGCATACAGAAACCGCTTGATTCGTATAAAGAGAATATATTTACATGCGGATTGGTCGGCTGGCCGGATGTAATACATATAGCAGACAGGAATTTTGCTCCTGTTATAGAAAGAGCCCTTGCGCTTCCTGGTTTTGATTCAGATTTAGGAGTCAAATCAGTAATGGTAGGATTTGGTCACAATGCAGTAATGAGCGTAGCCGGCACAGTTATCGAGGCGGTAAAGAACAAGCAGATACGCCACTTTTTCCTGGTAGGCGGCTGTGACGGTGCAAAGGCTGGACGCAACTACTACACAGAGCTTGTTGAGAAGGTGCCGTCTGACTGTATAGTACTGACACTCGCATGTGGCAAGTTCAGATTTTTTGACAAGGAGCTTGGTGATATAGGCGGGATACCGAGGCTGCTGGATATTGGACAGTGTAATGATGCCTACTCAGCAATACAGATAGCAGTAGCGCTTTCTAAGGCATTTAATGTTGGAGTGAATGAGCTGCCTCTTTCTTTAATACTCTCATGGTATGAGCAGAAGGCCGTAGCAATACTTCTTACACTGCTATATCTTGGTATTAAGGACATAAGGCTTGGTCCATCGCTGCCTGTATTTGTATCTCCTAATGTGCTTAATGTGCTTGTAGAGAAGTTCAACATAAAGCCGATATCAACACCTGATGAGGATCTGAAGGCTATACTCGGATAGTAAAACATTTAAGACATGCAGGGGAGGCATTGAGATCAATGCCTCCCCTTTTTTATTGACAGTTGTTCCACAAAGTCTTCATCCTCGCAAGATGTATCGTAACTCCAACGGCTATAACCAGCAGCAGCAGCTTTGCCCAGAGCGCAGTCGCAAAAAATATCCCTGACAGCGCTATTGTTATCCATAGCGTTGCAATTGCTGTAATCCTATGCCTGCGCGATATGCCGCTGTTCTCCCTGTATGCAGATATGTATGGTCCGCAGAGCCTGTTGCCCAGCAGCCACCTGTAAAACTTCTCTGAGCTGTGGGAGTAGCAGTATGCAGCAAGCAGCAGAAAGGGAGTCGTTGGCAGCACAGGAAGAAATATGCCAGCAATGCCGAGACCTGCTGCAATAGTGCCTGCTGTAACAAGAAAAATCTTTTTCAAAAAATATCCTCTGATAAATCTGATTTTGATGCCGGCTTCCAGTATGTCATAATCTAAATTATACAATCTGGCTGCAAAGTGATGGTAATGCGCAAAGGAGGCGTATATGGAAATTATAGAGGCGAGTCCGGCAGCTCATGAGCTGGCCGGCAATTATACCTTGATACTCTATTATGGAGACCAGCCTGACGGCACTGGCAGGGCAGCATTCCTCGACAGGGAAGATGACCAGTACACGCTTGAGCCTTACGCACCAGAGTCATTTTATAAAAAGATTGAAAGTCTTTCTGGTGAGGCAGCGCTCAAAAAGGCAGAAGAGTTTGTCTCTGACCATCCCTCAGCCACAGGCTCATACACCTCAGTCATAGTGAATGACAACGGCATAAGAGTGGGATTCGAGATTAAGCCGCTGTACGAATCCATCAGATACGGCACGCCTGACATACTGGACATCCATTACAGCTCAGAAGGGTTTAAAATACGCATTGATGTAAGTTTCACAAACCTGCTGGATATGGGGATATAGGCAAATGTAGTTTTTCAAATATTGACAAGTCATGGTGAGTGTATATTTTGTTGTGCTATGCATTTTATGTCTTTTGATTCTTAAATTCTGGTCAATCTTTCTGTCTCTTTAAAATTTTATGTCTGCACAGTTGTTAACAAAACTTTGTTTGAAATGAAAAGATAGTAATCAATTACTATCTTTATGCGGAGGGCATGTGGGCATCGAGAGTAAATATCTTCCAGCCGGACAGAGGAGAGAGGTTATAGTTGATACTGTAATAGACTTGGCTGGAGAGCAGAATCCGAGTGAAATAACTACAGCTGCCATAGCGAAACGCATGGGGCTGACACAGGGTGCGCTTTTTCGGCATTTCCAGAGTAAAGATGCCGTATTGGAAGCTGTAATGAGACAGGTTTCCGACAGACTGATGTTGCGTATCTCAAAAGCGGAAAACGGCAGCTCCAGCAGCATTGGGAAACTCGAAAATATGTTTATAACACATATCAAATTTATAAAAGATCATCCGGGTATTCCCAGATTACTGTTTGGTGAACTCCAGAGCTCAAAAAAGACAGAGCCTAAAAAAATAGCTCAAATGCTTTTAAGTCAATATAAAAAGCGGCTTATTTCAATAATTGAAGATGGCAAAGAAAAAGGTGAATTTGATTTAGAACTTAATAGTGATGCTGCTGCAACTCTGTTTATCGGAACTATTCAGGGATTGATTATGCAATCCCTGCTGGCTTCTGATAAAAAAGCTTTTAATGTGGATGCATGCAAAGTTTTTGATATCTATAAACGAGGTTTGACAGGAGCAATATGAAGATCATAAAAATTCAGAAAAATAAGATTTCACTTATTTTGGTGCTGGCTGTTTTGATGGGGTTGTTTGCTTATGTGGCAGTTACGTCTGGTCCGTTTGCTTCTGTAGCAGTTTTATTGACAGAAGCAGAAATTAAAAGTCTTTCTCCTGCATTGTATGGCGTAGGCACAGTGGAGTCAAAATATACTTATGAAATTGGACCAACTTTTACCGGTCGTCTCAATTATCTTAATGTTAATGTGGGTGATAAAGTAAAAAAAGGTCAAGTAATCGGAGAAATAGATTCTGTTGATCTTGATGACCGTATTGTTGCTCAAGAGGCAGCATTGCAAAGTTCTATTGCACGTTTAAAAGAAGCATCTGAGCGCAGAGAATATGCTTACAAACAATCATTGCGCTACAAAAAGCTTTTTGATATAAAAGCTGAGAGCGAGGAGACAGCATTAACTAAGCAGTTTGATCTTGAGGTTGCTGAAGCAGCGCTTAGTGCTGCGCGTCAGGATGTAAGCCGTATGAGGTCTGAAATAAAAGCGCTTGCGGCAAAGCGGGCAGATCATAAACTGATCTCACCTGTAGATGGATTTGTAACCGCCCGTGATGTTGATCCCGGGTCTACTGCTGTTTCAGGACAGGCTGTTGTTAAAGTTATTGAGGAAAACAGCATATGGATAAATGCTCGTTTTGAACAGTTAGGTTCGCATGGACTTACAAAAGGATTGTCTGCAGAAATTACTTTAAGAAGCGCTATTAATGCTCCACAGCCGGGCCACGTGTATAGGGTAGAGCCGTTGGCTGATGCAGTGACTGAAGAGGTTGCAGCAAAGGTTATCTTTAATAAATTGCCCTATCCATTGCCTCCTTTGGGAGAGTTAGTCGAGGTTACTATAAAATTGCCTCAGCCCGCCCCATGTTTGACTATTCCCAATGCATCATTACATCGAGTAGACGGAAAATTGGGAGTGTGGCGTGTAATTGATTCTGATCTCCATTTTATACCTGTGAGTATTGGTATATCCGACCTTGCAGGCCGGGTACAGATTCTTGATGGGTTAAAAGCAGGAGATAAAATTGTTGAATACAGTGAAAAAGCACTTAACAAAAAGAGGCGTGTTCGCGTAGTTGAAAGATTGCGAAGCGTACAACAATGATCAGCCTTGCCGGTCGCGATATACTGCATGCCTGGGGCAAGTTTGTCTTTACAGGCATGGGATTGGGACTTCTTATCGGTGTTACGCTTATAATGGCAGGAGTCTATCGCGGTATGGTTGATGATGCAAAAGTTCTGCTTGATAACAGCGGTGCTGATCTCTGGGTTGTCCAGCAGAATACTCTTGGTCCGTACGCAGAATCATCAAGCATCTATGATGATTTGTGGCGCAGCATAAAGGCAATGCCGGGTGTAAAAAATGCTGTAAATGCAACATATCTAACAATGCAGGTGCATTTTGACAATCATGATGTAAGGACAATGGTTACGGGTATTTCATACGGCGGGCCTGGTACAGCCGGCTGGCCTCCTTATCTTGTGGCCGGCAGACATATCACTCGAAGTCATTATGAAGCAGTTGCTGACATTGCTACAGGCTTTAAAGTTGGAGATCTCATCCAGGTGCGCAGGAATCATTACAATGTTGTCGGATTGACCAGACGAATGGTTTCATCAAATGGTGATCCAATGGTGTTTATACCTTTAAAGGATGCACAAGAGGCTCAATTTCTAAAAGACAACGATGCAATATGGCAGCAGCGAAGGCGTACATTTAATAATCCTGAATTTAATCGCGCCGGGTTCCCCGGATTGATTGATGCTGTTATTGATGATCAGAGCAGCAATCAATTTGTAAATACTGTTTTGGTACAGGTTGATCATAAATATAATATTGAAGAGACTGCAGAAAATATTCGTAAATGGAAGCGGCTTACTGTTTATACCCGCCATCAGATGGAAGATATAATAGTCGGTAAATTAATTGCTTCATCAGCCAGACAGATCAGTCTTTTTTTAGTAATTCTGGCGTTAGTAAGTGCTGCTATAGTTGCATTTATTATATATACCCTTACAATTGGTAAAACCAGAGAGATAGCTGTGCTTAAACTTATAGGCACTAAAAACAGCACAATAGCCGCTATGATAATCAAGCAGGCCATTGCGCTGGGATTAATAGGCTTTGTTGTTGGAAAAATTACTGCAACATTCGGAGCCCCTCTGTTTCCGAAGCATGTACTTCTTGAGCCGGCGGATGCATTAAGAGGTTTGGCTGCTGTCATCGTAATATGTATTTTATCAAGCATTATTGCTATTCGCGCAGCCATTAAGGTAGATCCAGCTGAAGCGATAGGTGGCTAAAATGATAGATAAAGGTATTCGAATTGCCGGGCTGAAAAAACGTTATGGATTCGGGGATACAGCAGTAGATGCTCTTAAAAATATAAATATGTATGTAAAGCCAGGAGAAGTTGTCGGGCTTATAGGGCCTTCCGGTTCAGGCAAAAGTACGCTTCTTAAGTGTCTGGGGGCAGTAATTGAGCCTACTTTTGGAAAGATGATGCTTGGAGAGGAAATTATTTATGATAACGGATGGCTGGTTGGAGATATAAGAGCCCTGAGACGTGATAAAATCGGTTTTGTATTTCAAGCTCCTTATCTGATACCTTTTCTCGATGTTGTTGATAATGTAGCTCTTCCTTCCATGTTGGCTGGTGCTTCCAACTATAATGCTCGGTCTCGTGCGCAGGATCTTCTTAAAGCTCTTGAAGTAGAGCATCGAGCTAAAGCAATGCCTTCGCATCTGTCGGGTGGGGAGCAGCAGAGAGTTGCAATTGCGCGCGGATTAGTAAACTATCCGCCTGTGATACTTGCAGATGAGCCTACTGCGCCTTTGGACAGTGAACGAGCATTGATTGTCATAAAAATTCTTAATGAGATGGCTAAAAAATTTGATACCGCTGTTATAGTTGTTACGCACGACGAAAAGATTATTCCTACCTTTAAGCGTCTTTATCATATTCGTGATGGAGTGACCTATGAAGAAGAGGGGCAGGGGCGAGGGTTTGAATAAAAATGGATTTAAGCATACATATTCTGGTGGAGGCGGCGGGAATCGAACCCGCGTCCGAAAGTACTACACTTAAGCGTCTACATGCGTATTCGGCATATTTGAATTTTCGGATCGCGGCCTGCCTGCCGAAAGGCCCTCCCTCAATCCTATCCTTTAGTCTTTTGCCTGAATAAAAGGAGTCATCAGGCAGCATCCTGTTAGATGACGCTTATTCCGGATCACAGGCACCTCCGGGTAAGCGCGCTACTGTTGGTTAAGCAGCGAGTGCCAGTTCGTTGTTGGCGTTTGTGTTTTTCCCATCTTTTTACGTGGTGATGGAGCCACGGCACGCAGCTTAAGCTTCATTACCCCCGTCGAGCCCAGTGCGCCCCCGGTGCGAAGCTGTAAATTATTATAACATTTTCATCAGGTTTGAGGCAGCAGGCTCTTTTATTGTGTTGTATAATCTGGATATGCTGGATAAGAAATAAAATTCAGGGAGAGGATATGAAAAGAATAATTGTCATGCTGGCCGCTTTATGTTTTGTATTTACTTTTGCAGGCTGCGGATCATCAGCATCAGCCGGACCGGACATTAAGGATGGTCTTTGGGAGATAACCACTACAACTGATATGCCCGGAATGCCTGCTGGGCTTATGAAGCCTTTTACACACTCTACATGTCTGTCAAAAAAGGATTCTGTTCCAAATGGTGAGCAGGATTCAGGCTGCAAGATGCAGGATGTAAAGACGATTGGCAACACAGTGTCATGGACTATGTTATGCAAAGAAGGAGTTACAAAGGGCAAGATCACATACGCTGGCAGCTCTTTTGATGGCGCAACAGAGACTGTGATAAAGGCAGACGGTACAGAGATGAAGGTTAACAACACTATGAAGGGCAAATATCTGGGACCCTGCAAGAAATAGCTGAATAGATTTTAAAGATCAGGGGATCAGTGCGCCAGCGCACTGATCCCCTGATCTTTTCAGACATACATCTTTATCATTTCAGAGTCGCTTCGTACAGATTCAAAGAATGATCTGTGCATCTCTATCCTTTCAGATATCTCGTCAATATGGTCGAGCAGCGCTTGTCTGGTGTCCTGTCTTGTGAGCAGGTCATTGCACAAATGGCATGCTGTTACATATCTGGGCAGAAAGTTTATTGAAGGTTTTTTTGACTTCACAAATTCTGCTATAGCTGCCGGGCCCTCAAGCACAAGCCAGTTGAGCATAAGATCATTGTTCGCTTCTTCTATTAGGTCTATCATCCTGTTTTGACGAAGATCTCCGAGCGTAAGTTCTGGCAGATGCTTTGTCACTATTCCGCAGCATGCGAGCATCTGGTGGTCAGCGCCTATAACAATATCCCTGAGTATGGAGGAGCAGCTCTTTGTGAAGTTCCCGTAGGCAGGATCTCCATGGCCTGCGCTGCCGGAGTTGCGGCCGACTGGCACAACAACTCCTGATGATATAAGCCTGCACTCTTCATCTGGCGTATAGTTTTGTTCGTGGTCATAGTCGATCAGCTCCACTCCAAAGTATTCAGCCAGAAATCCCGGAGTTATCCTGTAGTGCGGCATTGACTTGTGCGCGATCAGGCATTTGTATCTTCTTTTGTAGCAGGCGAGAAACGCGTTTTTTGCATACTCAAGCGGTATCCACCTCTGGTGCAGATCATCCATGCTTATGTTTATCTCTGTAAGGCCTGCTGAGATGAGGCTGTCGAGATACCTGTCTGCTGCTTCAGATGTCTTTGCCCAGATGCCGTTTGTCACAACTCGAGTGAGCAGGTTTTTTGATCTGCTGTATTCGATGGCCTTTATAAGGTCATCTCCAAGTAGAGAGGGCTCTCCTCCTGTAAATATCACCTGACCGACTGTGCCGAGCGACTCTGCTTCGTCAATATAGCGCTTCATATCATCAAGAGTGAGCGCATCAGTTACATCAGGTCCGCACTCGCAGAAGTCGCACTGAGCGTTGCATCTGTATGTTGTGAGCAGTACAAGAGATTTTATCATCAGCTACTTCTCTAGAATCTCTTTTATCTTGCTGATCAGCTCAGGAGTCACGAGCGGCTGCGATGGATAGTAGTTTTCTCTAAGCTCAGGGCTCAACAGTATGGATGGATCAAATCCGATCCCGCGCTTTTCAAAGCCTTTGTCTTTAAGTACGATCTCGCTTTTTGTCTTGGTTGCCTGCCTGCCCCTTTCTGAGTAGTAGTCATGCTCTACATTGAATATATATTTCGAGTCGTGATCAAAGTTCCACTGCTGCTCTGTCTCAGTCTCTTTGGTCTTTATGGACTCTCCAAGAGGCGACCTTTCTGGCTGTGGCACCCACTTTTCGATGCGTGCTTTTTTACCCTTCAGGTAGACGAGCAGCTCTATGAAAAGATCAAGGTCGAGTTGAGATGGGTTTATGCCAGCTTTTTTAAGCCTTGCCTCGGGATCTGCGAAGAAGGTCTCGAGCTCTTTTTCGTTTTTAAGGAGAGTTGAGAGGTATTTACCTATCTTCGCAGGAAGTGATGGAGCGATCTTCCTTTTTACAGGCAGATACTTTTTCAGTTCATTGATAACCTCTTTTGATCTCTTGCTGTCCATTTTGCCACCTCCATGCTTTTATGAAAGCAATATGGCAGACAAAAGAGCGGTTGTCAATCTGAGAGAGAGATTGCTGGAGCAGTTACTCTTTTTTTCTTGACTTCATTGCCTTGTCGATCTCGCGCTTGCCTCGCGCTCTTTGATGCTCTCGCGCTTTTCGTACTTTGCCTTGCCCTTTGCGAGCCCGATCTCGACCTTTGCAAATGATCCCTTGAAATAGATTTTAAGAGGTATAAGTGTGTAGCCCTTTACTATCATCTTGCCGCGCATCCGTTCGATCTCTTTTCTGTTGAGCAGGAGCTTTCTTGTCCTGAGCGGTTCGTGGTTCATTATGTTGCCGTGTGAGTATGGGCTTATATGAGTGTTCAGCAGAAAGACCTCTGCATCTTTCAGTATCACATAACTGTCCTGGAGGTTGGCCTTGCCCGCGCGCAGGGATTTAACCTCTGTGCCGACCAATGCTATGCCGGCCTCATAGGTCTCTTCAATATGATAGTCGTGGTAAGCCTTTCTGTTTTGGCAGACTATTTTCATCAGGTATAATATCATACGGATAAGGCAAAGAGATTATATGCTTTAATATTTTGTGCCTGATTTTCTATAATTCCGGATACATTATAGTGATTAACGGAGGTTTTGGTATGAGGAAGTTCTTTATAACTGTTCTTTTTGTCTGTCTTGCAATGGTTATTGTTGCTTGCGGCAAAAAAGAGGTTAAGTTAAAGACCATGGATTCCAAGATAGCCACAGAGTCCTTTGCGCTTGCTGAGGGGCTCAGAAGCGCGTATGTTAAGAGGCAGGTAGCAGAAATGGAAAACTACGCCACAAAAAATGGTTTTAAAAATGTAACAGATGTTCTTAAGATATTCGACTCTGTTGACCTCTCTTTTACACCTGCATGGGTAGAGATCAAGGATGACAAGGTCTATCTGAATGTCTCATGGAAAGGCAAATGGAACCATGCAGGCAATATTACTGAAGAGCGAGGCATGGCTGTGTTTGAGCTGAAGGGCAACCCGCTAAAAGTTGACGCAGTGCTTAGAGCAAACCCGTTCAGATACCCGGAATAGACGCTATTTGCAGGAGCTGCAAGAGCCTTTTGAGCAGGATGAACAGCCTGATGATGTCTGGTGCTCAACTCCGCTCATGCCAAATACAGAGAACTTCTTGGCCACATTCTCAGAGCCGCATTTTGGGCATTTTACTGTCTGAGAGCCATAGGCCAGTTTTTCGAACTCCTCTTTGCATTCTGAACATATGTATTCAAAAATAGGCATCGTATCTCCTGATTGATTGCTGCGTAAATTATTATATCACACAGCATAGAGCAGCCCTGAGCAGCAAAGAGCTCAGAAATAATCCCTGCAAAATCCTCTCTGCCATATTCGATTGTTTTGTAATATCTTTTGCTTGACTACCGCGACCTTACTTAATATAATTTGGCGTGATGTTAAAGAAATTTAAAAAGGAGTGTTAGACCTGATATGCCTGTCGAATACATCGCACTGTTAATCAGTATCTTCTCGGTACTCGTTGCAGCGTTTTCGCTAGGCTGGAACATTTACCGCGACATTATCTTGAAGGCAAAGGTAAAAGTCTCGTTTGCAGTAATCACTATTATTCACGAAACCATGCCGGACAGGCCACAATTTCTAAACATTAAGGCAACGAACTTTGGTCCTGGCCCTGTAACTATAAACATGATCTGTCTCAAGGAATCGAATGCTTGGCGTCGACTTTTCAGAAAGACGAAATATGGAATCATTACATCCGATTGCACAGACCCTTTAAGTAGCAAGCTTCCAGCAAAGATTGAAGTCGGTGACAAAATAGATCTTTTCCTGCCATATAACAAAGACTCCTTCCTGAGCTTGCATTTCAATCATGTAGGTATAAATGATTGCTTTGGTCGTGATCATTGGGCACCGAGACGTGATTTTAAAAAAGCGTACGCGGAATGGAGTAAAGATTTTCAAAATGAAACCTAACCCATCGTTTAAGCGTAGAATTAAATAAGGAAAGAGTGTTCATATACAGTAATTAGGTAATTCTTTTGGGCATTATAGAGTCAATGGTAAGGCTGAAAAAGGTTATTGAATCTATTCACCTCTGAAAGGAGATTTTCTGCATTGGATATTCCACGGATCTTCAACATTACTGAGAGTGCTCATCGCATCCACAACCCGATAACACCCGAAAAACTTGCCACTCTCGGCGCTGCTCTGCGTTTGAAATCAGGTGACCGAGTGCTCGATCTCGGCAGCGGTTCTGGGGAGATGCTATGCACCTGGGCACGCGATCACGGCATCACAGGCACTGGCATTGACATGAGCCAGTTGTTCACCGAGCAGGCGAAACTCCGTGCCAAAGAACTCAGGGTCGCGGATAAAGTAAAGTTCATCCATGGCGATGCTGCGGGCTATGTCTCTGACGAGAAGGTTAGTGTGGCAGCCTGTGTTGGTGCCACCTGGATCGGTGGGGGAGTTTCAGGCACTATCGAGCTTTTGGCGCGAAGTCTGCGCACCGGAGGGATCATCCTTATCGGCGAACCCTATTGGCGGCAGTTGCCACCTACTGAAGATGTTGCCAAGGCGTGCCTTGCCAGTTCGATATCCGACTTTCTAATGCTTCCAGAGCTTCTGGCCTCTTTCAACCATCTTGGTTACGATGTTGTTGAAATGGTTTTAGCTGACCAGGACGGCTGGGACAGATATGAGGCAGCTAAATGGCTCACCATGCGCCTGGACAAAAATAGGGACAGTTGTTCATGCTCAGTAAAAAGAGAAAGATGATGGGAAATACAGCCAAATAGACTTTTTTAATATATTCCACCTCCAGTTCCTTTTGTTGCCATAATGCACACAATGTGTTATCCTCTCAATAGATGAAACATATCAACTGGAATACGGATAAAAGCCTGAAACTGAAAGAGTCAAGAGGCATCTGTTTTGAGGATATTGTTTTTTACATTGAAAAAGGAGACATTCTGGATGACTATCTGCACCCCAATCAAAAACAGTATCCAGAGCAGCGAATAATGGTAATCGGAATAAATAATTATGCGTATCTTGTTCCTTATATTGAGGATGAGGAAGAAATATTTCTGAAGACCATTATCCCCAGCAGAAAGGCAACCGATATGTATTTCGGAGGAGAGAAATGAAGACTACATTAACTAAAGAAGAACGCGAAATATTGGACAGCTTTGAAAAAGGTGAATGGGTTCCGGTTAAGAACCTCTCTAAGAGGAAAGCCGAGGTGATGAGGTATGCGAGAACCACTTTAAAGAAAGACAAACGCCTGAACATACGAATTTCCGAAAGAGACTTGACTGAATTGCAGAAAAAGGCAGTAAGCGAAGGATTGCCTTATCAGACTTATGTTGCCAGTATAATTCACAAATTTGTAAGTGGAAAACTGGTAGAGGCAAAAAATTAAGCTGCTAACAGGTCACTCGTGCGGATGGCTGATAGCCACCGCACAGTTTTGTTGTTAATATTGAGGGACAGATGTACTAGCCCACCAATGCAGGTAACTTTTTGGAGTTTATCAAAAGGCGTTTCATAATTTAATCCCTTATACCGCGGCTGATAAACAGGCAAGCCATTTACATAAAGCCGATTGTTTCCATTTTGCCTTGACACAGCAGCAGCCTGTCCCTTGAGATCATATACGCTACTTGAATTATTACTCCAAATACATTAACTTAGTTAATCATCAGGCGCATATTATAAGGTCTATGCGATATTAAAGGGAGGGAATCATGACGGTGAGCAAAGGCCAGAACCTGCAGGACGGGTTTCTGAACCAGGTGAGGAAAGAGAAGATTCCTGTTGTTATTTATCTGGCTAACGGTGTGCGCCTAAAGGGGATAATAAAGGGTTTTGACAATTTTGTTTTGCTGCTGAAAGAGGCGAATGAGCAGCTTGTATACAAGCATGCCATATCCACAATTGTGCCTGAGAAGCCTGTAGATTTAAGGGTAACTGACGCAGAAGCTTAAAGGTCTTTTAAAAAATATAAAAAGTAAACTGTCCGGAGGTATTCAATAATGCTGCATTCAATGAGAAAACATGCCAAATTTTTCTATGTCTTCTTTTTTATGATCATCATATCGTTTGTGTTCTGGGGTATAGGCACGGTTGACCAGCAGGAAGGTTCATTTGTCGCCGAGATTGGGAGTATAAAGATACCTCAGGAGGAATACTGGCGGGCATATGAGCGTGTAAGGGAATTTTACAGAGAGATGAACAAGGGTCAGTTTACAGAAGAGATGGAAAAGAAGCTGAAGCTGAGGGAGTCTGTGCTGAACGCGATGGTTGAGGACAAGGTATTGCTGCTTTCTGCAGTCAAGCTTAATGTCGCCATTACAGATAAGGAGCTTAGGGACGCGATAGTTACGGATCCACAGTTCATGCGCGACGGCATATTCAGACAGGATGTATATTTTAATGCGCTGAAAATAATGAGAGTCACTCCTGAGCTTTACGAACAGAAGCTGAAGCAGCAGCTTGTAGTGCTCAAGATGAAGCGTTTGATATGGGCAGCTGTTGATACTGCAAGCAATGATGCAATATCTGCTGCTCTGGCAAAAAATGATCAGGCAGCCCTTGACCAGCTTGTATTCAACAAGCGCAATACGGCAGTGCAGTCTTTTGTGGAGAGCATGAAAAAGACGATGAAGGTTAAGGTAAATACTGATCTTATATCATAAAATCCGGCTGAAAAATGGTATAATTTCCTTTAATCTTTTTTTGAAGGAGCGCCAGTATGCTAGATGACAATATTGTTGCCGGATTGACTTTTGATGATGTACTGTTGGTTCCGTGCAAGTCTGATGTGCTGCCAGTTGATGTAGAGGTCAGCACGAATCTTACCAGAAATATCAAGCTTAATATCCCGATTATAAGCGCTGCAATGGACACTGTTACAGAGGCAGCTCTCGCAATAGGTCTGGCTCGTGAAGGCGGTCTAGGCATAGTTCATAGGGCTATGTCGCCGGAGAGGCAGGCTATTGAGGTGGATAAAGTTAAAAAGTCTGAAAGCGGCATGATAGTTGATCCCATAACTGTTGACCCAGAGTCGCTTATAGCCGATGCTCTCAAGCTAATGGAGCAGTACAAGATATCAGGCGTTCCTGTAACAAAAAACGGCAAGCTTGTGGGCATACTGACAAACAGGGACTTGAGGTTTGAAAATAATCTCAGGAAAAAGGTCTCTGAGGTGATGACTAAAGAGAGGCTGATAACAGGAACTGTAGGAACCACCCTCGAAAAAGCCAAGGATATACTTCACACATATAAAATAGAGAAGCTGCCTATTGTTGACAAAGCTAACAATCTAAAAGGTCTTATCACAATAAAAGATATTGAAAAGAGAAAAAAGTATCCGTCTGCATGCAAAGACAAGCTTGGCAGGCTGAGAGTTGGCGCTGCGGTAGGTGTTGGCGCTGAGGCTATGTTAAGGGCAGAGCTGCTGGTAAAGGCTGGAGTTGATCTTATAGCAATTGATACAGCGCATGGCCACTCAAAAGCTGTGCTGGATACTCTTAAGAGTCTTAAAAAGAAGTTTGATGTTGATATTATTGCAGGGAATATAGCTACTGCAGAAGCTGCTGCTGATCTTATAAAGGCTGGAGCGGATGCTATAAAGATAGGCATCGGTCCGGGCTCTATATGTACAACAAGAATAGTGGCTGGAGCAGGAGTGCCGCAGCTAACAGCAATAAAGAACTGCTACCCTGTGGCATCAAAAAATAAGGTGCCGCTTGTTGCTGACGGCGGCATAAAGTATTCAGGAGACATAACAAAGGCTCTCGCATCAGGAGCTGACTGCGTTATGATAGGCAGCCTTTTTGCAGGCACTGATGAGTCTCCCGGAGAGCTGGTGCTTTATCAGGGCAGAAGCTACAAGATATACCGCGGTATGGGTTCGCTCGGAGCGATGGAGCAGGGCGCAAAGGACAGATACGGACAGCAGGGTGTTGAGCGCGAAAAACTTGTGCCTGAAGGAGTTGAAGGCAGGGTTCCAAACAAAGGACCTCTTTCAAAGAGCATACACCAGCTTGTGGGTGGGCTGCGCTCAGGCATGGGGTATTGCGGAGCTCTGAACCTGAAAGATTTGCGAAAGAAGGCAAAGTTTATACAGATAACAAATGCAGGACTCAAAGAGAGTCATGTGCATGATGTGACTATAACAAGAGAAGCGCCAAACTATACAGTAGAAAACTAGAAAGGTTGCAACGGATAAAAAGATGGCAGAACTCGACAAAATACTTATTCTTGATTTTGGTTCGCAATACACACAGCTCATAGCTCGCCGCATAAGAGAGGGGCATGTCTATTCGGAAATAGTGCCGTTTAATGTGTCAATACAGAAGATAAAGGAGTTCCAGCCAAAGGGCATAGTGCTCTCGGGCGGACCTTCGAGCGTTTATGATGAATCCTCTCCGCTTCCGGATCCTGAGGTGTTTAAGCTCGGACTGCCTGTGCTCGGCATCTGCTATGGAATGCAGCTTATGGCGCATACGCTCGGCGGCACTGTCGCAAAAGCCCAGAAGCGGGAATACGGCAAGGCAGAGCTTATTGTTAATGATGATAATGATCTGCTCTGGGGTCTTATGCTCAAAACAAAGGTATGGATGAGTCATGGGGACAGGATAGAGAGGCTGCCCGAAGGCTTTAAGGCTATAGGACATACTGACAACTCACCGGTTGCTGCAATGGCAGATCCATCCAGAAAGTTCTATGCAATGCAGTTTCATCCAGAGGTGGTGCATACTGACGAAGGCTCTAGAATACTCCAGAACTTTGTCTATACCATATGCAAGTGCAAGCCCAACTGGGAGATGAGCTCATTCATTGAATGGTCAGTTAATGATATAAGGCAGAAGGTGGGTGACCGAACTGTAATATGCGCGCTTAGCGGAGGAGTTGATTCATCTGTTGTTGCTCTGCTGCTGCACAAGGCGATAGGCGACAGGCTCACCTGCATATTTGTTGACAATGGAGTGCTCAGAAAGGGCGAGTCCGAAAAGGTCAAGAAGACATTTCAAGATCACTTTCATATAAAGCTCATACATATTGATGCGATAGACCGTTTTATGAACAAGCTCGCAGGAGTGACAGACCCTGAGAAGAAGAGAAAGATAATCGGGAATGAATTTATTGCTGTGTTTGAGGAAGAGGCAAAAAAGATCAAAGATGCACACTTCCTTGCGCAGGGCACGCTCTATCCTGATGTTATAGAGAGCGTATCCTTCAAAGGCCCATCTGCTGTGATAAAGAGCCACCACAATGTAGGCGGCCTGCCTGAGAAGATGAACCTGAAGCTGATCGAGCCGCTCAGGGAGCTCTTCAAGGATGAGGTGCGTGAGCTTGGCGAAGAGCTTGGACTGCCCACAGAGATAGCATGGAGACATCCATTCCCAGGGCCTGGACTCGCAATAAGGTGCATAGGCGAAGTAACAAAAGAGAAGCTCGACATACTGCGCGAGGCAGATGCGATAGTGCTTGAAGAGATAAAGGCAGCAGGACTTTATCGCGAGATATGGCAGGTCTTTGCTGTGATACTGCCTATACAGAGCGTCGGTGTTATGGGTGATGAACGCACATACGAAAGTGTAGTTGCAGTAAGGGCCGTAACGAGCCTCGACGGAATGACAGCTGACTGGGCAAAGATGCCTTATGAGGTGATGGGAAGTATATCCAGCAGAATTATAAATGAGGTGAAGGGCGTAAACAGGGTTGTTTACGACATAACATCAAAACCTCCAGGCACCATAGAGTGGGAATAACAGCGAATGGACCTGAAGCTCTTTATTGAAGAACGAAAGCAGCTTGTAGATGATTTTATCCAGACTTATTTTACGCAGAAGCCTGTAAGGCCTGAGGCGCTCAACAAATCCATAGTCTATTCACTCGAAGCAGGCGGCAAAAGAATAAGGCCTCTGCTCTGCATGGCTGCTTATGAGATATTTGGCGGCAGGCCTCAGGATGTTGCGGGCTTTGCTACTTCCCTTGAGTTTATACACACCTACTCACTAATACATGATGATCTACCTGCAATGGATAATGATGATCTTCGGCGCGGCAAACCCACAAACCATAAGGTCTTTGGCGAGGGTATGGCGATACTTGCAGGCGATGCGCTGCTTACAGAGGCATTCAGCCTTATTGCTGATCCAGCAATAAATCAGCTTCAGCTCAAGTCTTCCTCAATACTAAAGTTTGTGCGCGAGATATCCATAGCATCAGGGGCTCATGGTATGGTGGGAGGACAGGCTCAGGACCTTCTTTCAGAAGATGCTGAACCTGATGAAAATACACTCTCGTTCATACATCATCATAAAACAGCAGCCTTGATAACCGTATCTGTAAGGGCAGGCGGCATTCTTGCCATGTGCGACGAGCAGGCTATGATACGCCTCACAAAGTACGGGAACAACCTTGGTCTGGCTTTTCAGGTGACTGATGATATACTCGATGTCGAAGGCACAACAGAGCAGATGGGCAAGCCCAGAGGCTCTGACGAAAAGATGAATAAGATGACTTATCCAAAACTTTACGGACTTGATGAATCGCGCCGCAAGGCAAGAGAACTTATAGATGATGCTGTTGAAGCGATCTCTGTTTTTGACAGCAAGGCTGATCCGCTTAGAGAGATCGCTCGCTATCTGCTCTCCAGAAAGAGCTGAAATGCTGCTTACGAGGTGTCCTGAAGATGTATCTCGAACATATCGAATATCCTGATGATCTTAAAAAGCTGACGCTGGAGCAGCTGAACATTCTTTCTGATGAAATACGAGCTGCTGTTATAAAGCGCACAGCTGTAAACGGCGGGCATCTTGCATCAAATCTTGGAGTTGTTGAGCTTACAATAGCAATGCATTATATATTCAACGCTCCTGAAGACAAATTTATATGGGATGTCGGACATCAGTCTTATGTACATAAGCTGCTTACCGGCAGGCAGAAGCTTTTTAATACTCTCAGAAGACATGGCGGCATATCCGGATTTCCGAAGATTTCAGAAAGTTCATACGATGCATTCGGCACAGGTCACAGTTCGACCTCCATATCAGCAGCACTCGGCATAGCAGAGGCCAGAGACAGGCTGGGCGAAAAGTTCAAGGTTATAGCTGTAATAGGAGATGGTGCTCTCTCTGGAGGCCTCGCTTTTGAAGGGCTTAACCATGCAGGACATCTCAAAAAAGACATTATCGTCATACTAAATGACAATGAGATGTCGATTTCTCCGAATGTTGGAGCAGTATCAGCATACCTTAATAGAATACTGACGAGTGATTTCTACAAAAAGTTCAGAAAAGAGACAAAGCTGTTTCTGGAGCAGATACCGCGCATAGGAGAGTCTGTCGCAAAAATAGCTCAGAGGGCTGAGGGAAGCCTCAAAGGATTCATATTGCCCGGAGCTTTTTTTGAAGATCTTGGGTTTAATTATATAGGACCAATCGACGGACATGACCTTATGCTGATGACAGAGACATTCAAGAAAATAAAGGAGATCAGCGAACCACTGATCATACATATAGTTACGCAAAAAGGCAGGGGGTATAAGTTTTCTGAAGATGACCCTTGCGGATTTCATGGTGTAGGCCCTTTTGAACTCGAGACCGGTGCTTCGATAAAGGTGGAGGCATCTAATACATATGATGATGCAAAAAAGAGTCTGCACAAACCAAGAGTATGTTCCAGCATGAGCGAAGTTTTTGGCAAGACATTGACTACGCTTGCTGAAAATGACAGCCGTATTTCCGCGGTTACTGCAGCTATGAAAGAGGGTACAGGGCTTTCATGTTTTGCAGAAAAATTTCCGGACAGGATTTACGATGTTGGTATAGCAGAAGGCCATTCTGTCACATTTTCTGCAGGCATGGCTGTGCATGGACTGAGGCCGGTTGTTGCGCTTTACTCTACATTTATCCAAAGAGCTGTTGATCAGATTGTTCATGATGTATGCCTCCAGAATCTTCCTGTTGTTTTTGCAATAGACAGAGCCGGCATAGTTGGTGAAGACGGCCCTACTCATCACGGAATTTTTGATATAGCGCTGCTCAGAAGCATCCCGAACATCACAATCATGTCTCCTGCTGACGGAGCTGAACTTGCTGCCATGCTCTCATTTGCACTCAACCTGAACGCACCATGCGCGATAAGATATCCAAGAGGCAAGGCTTATGATATAGACCTTCCTGAACTGAAGCGCGATATCACCCTGGGAAAAGGAGAGCTTCTATTTGAAGGAACTGACGCTGCGGTAATAGCTCTCGGCAATATGGTGCTGCCTGCGCTAAAGGCAGCCGCCATGCTTAAGGAAGAGGGGCTGAATATTGCTGTAGCAGATGCGAGATTTGTTAAGCCGCTTGATAGTGATCTGATATTGGGACTTGCAAAGAAAACAGGGAGAATTGTAACCATAGAAGACGGCTGCGCTTCAGGAGGATTCGGCTCTGCAGTACTTGAGCTTATAAATAGATCAGGCATAAAGGATGTATCTGTAAAAATTCTTGGCATAGAAGATAAATTTGTTGAACATGGACCGCAGGCTGTATTGTTAGAAAAGTGCGGGCTTGATGAAAAAGGTATATATAAATCTGTCCTTAACTTTATAAAACATGGCATCTAGTAAAGAGCAAAAACATTATAGTTTTGTAGCGCATAATCAATGAAATACGATCCAATTAACAGAGAAGATCTCCAGAAGCGGCTCAGAATGCTTATGAGCGATTATGAGGACCTCAAAGAGACGATGAGCTTTCACTTCAACTATACATCCGCGCATATAAGCAGCAAAAAGGTTAAAAAAGATGAGGAGTGCCTGCAAAGCCTCCAGGATGAAATAAGGAAGATAGAGGATATGCTTTCAGAAAATTGCGGATAATTATCCCTTAGTAAAAGGAGGCTGCAAGATGAATACATTAAAACTTGTTCTGTTCATTGTGCTGGTTGCTGCACTGGGGCTTGTAATAATTCAGAATCAAACAGCAGTGGAGACTCGATTTCTCTGGATTACTGTCTCTATGCCTGCTGTGCTTCTGCTCTTTTTAACTGCATCATCCGGGTTTGTGCTCGGCATACTAGCCTCATTCTTTATAAAGAAAAAACCACATGACACAAAAGGTTTTCCAAGTTCAAAAGCGTAATTTAGTTGCAATGAACTTTTAATAAACTAGGGGATGTCTGCCAAAGGCGGACATCCCCTAGTTAGTCTTTTTTTATATCTTAAGCCTAAACGCTTTTTGGATATCGCAGGCTCTCTACCATCTCCTGAACTTCAGCAGGAGGTTCTTTGGTCATTTTTGATACTACATATGTTACAGCAAAGTTTATGAGCATGCCTATTGTGCCTATGCCTTCAGGCGATATGCCCCAGAGCCAGTTTTTGTCTATATTAAGCTCTGGATGCATAAACTTGAAGTATATTATGTAGGCAGTTGTAAAGCCCATGCCTGTGAGCATGCCTGTTATGGCGCCCTCTTTTGTTGTCTTCTTCCAGAATATGCCCATAATAATGATCGGGAAGAATGATGAAGCAGCCAGACCAAACGCAAAGGCAACCACCTGGGCAACAAAGCCCGGAGGATGTATGCCGAAGTATCCGGCAACCACAACCGCAAATCCTGCTGCAATTCGCGCCCACATCAGCTCTTTCTTTTCTGATATGTTTTTTGATATTACATTTTTTATAAGATCATGCGATATTGACGATGATATCACCAGCAAGAGTCCTGCTGCTGTTGACAGAGCCGCAGCGAGTCCGCCGGCTGCAACGAGAGCTACGACCCATGCAGGCAGTTTCGCAATCTCAGGATTTGCGAGCACGATTATATCATTATCAATGTATATTTCGTTCTTGCTCTTTTCTATTGGCGTCTGTTTTGTTGAGACAACCTTTTCTCCATGCTGACCGGTTTTCATAGCTCCTAAAGAATCTTTTTCAAATGCTATTTTTCCGGCAAACGCATTGCCCGGGGCATACTGGATTTTGCCGTCGCCATTTTTGTCTTTCCATGCTGCAAGGCCGGTCTTTTCCCAGTTTTTGAACCATGAGGGAGCCTCAGTGTAAGTTTTTTCATTAATTGTCTGTATCATGTTTATGCGCGCAAACGAAGCAACCGCAGGCGCTGTTGTGTAGAGTATGGCTATAAAAAGCAAAGCCCACCCTGCAGAGGCGCGCGCGCCTTTTATTGTTGGTGTTGTGAAGAAGCGGATTATGATGTGAGGGAGACCGGCTGTGCCGACCATCAGCGCAAAGGTGATCATGAATACATCGATCATGCTCTTTGAGCCCCTGCCTGTGTATTCAGGGAATCCCAGGTCTTTCTGTATTCCGTTCAGTTTGTCGAGCAGGTATCCTGCATCAGTATTGAGCAGCTTTGCTCCAGCTTCGCTGAGCGAAGATCCGTATCCCAACTGTGGAATTGGATTGTTTGTGAGCATTATCGATATGAATATCGCCGGTATCAGATAAGCAAATATAAGCACACAGTACTGCGCAACCTGTGTGTATGTTATACCCTTCATACCGCCGAGCACAGCATAGAAAAAGACTATCGCCATGCCTATAAGCACGCCTGTGTTTATGTCAACTTCAAGAAAACGCGAAAATACGACTCCAACGCCTCTCATCTGTCCTGCTACATAAGTGAATGACACAAAGATGGCGCATATAACAGCAACAACTCGAGCGGATTGCGAATAATAACGCTCTCCCACAAACATCGGAACTGTATATTTTCCGTACTTCCTGAGATATGGAGCCAGCAGCATAGCCAGAAGGACATATCCGCCTGTCCATCCCATAAGGTACATTGCGCCGTCTCTTCCAAGGAATGAGATGAGTCCGGCCATTGATATAAATGATGCTGCAGACATCCAGTCAGCTCCAGTTGCCATGCCGTTTGCAATTGGATGCACCTGTTTTGCTGCAACATAAAATTCACCCGTGCTCTTAGCCCTTGCCCATATAGCTATTCCTATATAAAGGGCAAACGAGATGCCGACAATAATCCATGTCCAGGCTAAAATGCTCATTTGCGATTACCTCCCGTAAACTTTATAGTTTTTATTTTTTAAGTTTCCTGAACATTATATTTAATGTCTAGTTTATTCATGAGCCTTACATATACAGCTATGAGTATCACAAATGTGACCTCAGAGCCCTGATTTGCGAACCAGAATCCGAGCGGGAACCCGAAGAATTTAATACTGTCCAGTGTGTCTGCCAGCATAATACCGCAAAGAAACGATACAGCAAACCAGATGGAAAGCAGTATGACAATATATGTCAGATTTTCCTTCCAATATGCTGCGTAGTGCTCTTTTGTTGCCATTTTACCCTCCTTTATTATTTGTTCAGTGTTGTGAAACGCCTTTTTTGTGCATCCGGTTTTTTATATCTGCACCTCCCTTTTATGATCTGCTCAAGCGCAGAAGATCTCGCACTGTTTCTATACCGAAGTGCTCCAGCTTGCCTATGAATCTCTGAAAAAGCTGTGCAGTCACAAATGCATCAGAAAGTGCGTTGTGAGCGCTGGATATGGTTATACCATTATTTTTTGCGATCTCAAAAAGACTCGCTCCTTGTGTATGCATAGGGCAGAATGCATCAATGTTCTCATCCCGTTTTTTTATATAGCAGTGCATCTTGAAGGTGTCCAGTGCAGGATTCTGCATATTAAAACCTGCAATTTTCTTTACTTCCTTGTTGATGAACGAGATGTCTATATCAACACAGTGGCCGACTATAACCCTTCCTTTGCAGAAATTAATGAATTCTGGCAGAAGTATTCCTATGCCTGGGCATTCCATTGCTTCTGTGGGGGTTATACCATGTATAACGATACTCTCTTTTTTGAGGTCTGTTTCAGGTTGAATAACCCTGTAAAAAAAGTTGCCAAGCTCTATTTTCCCTGCTGTCACCTTTATGGCTCCTATAGAGACAATAGAGTCCTTTTTCAGATCAAGTCCTGTAAGTTCTGTATCTATAACAACAAAATTTGCGCTGTTCAGCGGCTTATCCATCTCTGATTCTGCGGAGCAGAGCAGATTTTCCAGAAGCGATGGCCTGACATCAGGCTTAGCGCATACTTTTTTTAGAAGCAGATTCTTGTATGCAGCTATTGAAAAGGGCATTATATAAGCCTCCCCAGCATGTAATGGCTGTTTATAATGTCCTGCACTTTTGTGATGAGCTGGCAGATCTGCTTAAGGGTCATCCTTTCAAGGTTGCTCAGCTTATCAGGGTTTATAAAGTTGTCAGGCTGAGCTCCGGTCTCTATCTGAGCTACCTGGTGGTGTATGCGCAGCAGCATAATGAATTCAAAGGCGTACTGCAGCTCGTCTCCGAATTCTTTGATAACATTGTGAATGCCTTTGAGCTTTTCTATTCTTTCTATTGTTGATGTTTCTGGTATTTGCTTTTCCAGACTATATAGCCGTGCTATATTTAGCAGCGGCGCTATAATTTTGAATTTAAGATTCAGCTGATTTTTGTGTTCTCCGCTCTTTTCGACAACAAATGTCTTGAAAAAGCCGAGAGGCGGCCTTACATTTACCGTCATTCTTGCCATCTGCAGAAAGAACATGTCTTGGTTTTTCAGGCTATTGAGCAGATGTGTTTTCAGGCTGTCTCCAAGAGAGATGTCTCCGTATACAGGCCTAAAATCAAAAAGTATAACAGAGGCTAATATTGCTTCTGATTTTGGCGTGGTTATCCAGTCTGTGAAGTATCGTTTCCATACAGACAGCGGTTGTCTCCACTTTGGATTGCTTGCCATATAGTTGCCTGTGCAGAGACTGAAACCGCACTGTAGCAGTGAATTTTTTACAAACTCCGCGAACTTCTCAAAATACTCCTCAGCAGCTTTTGCCTCTGCTTGGTTTTTAGGATCAGCATAGATTATTGCATTGTCCTGGTCTGTACGGAATGTCTGTTCTTTTCTGCCTTCGCTTCCATATACTATCCAGCAGTATGGCAGAGGTGGCTTGCCGAACTTTTTCTCTGCAATCTCGAGTATGCGTGTAACCAGACTGTCATTTATTTCTGATATTATTGTTGTTATGTTTACAGCTTTTGCGCCCTCTTTTAGGAGCATGCCTATAAGGTTGTTTATTCTTTTGGATATCGGAGCCAGTCCTTCTACAGTCTGCTGGTCTTCAATCTCCTGTGCTATACATATAGGCGACTTGCCTTGCAGTATCATCAGATCGTGATTGGTGATCATGCCGGATAGCTTGCCCTCTTTTATAACGAGCAGATGATGTATCTTGTGGCGTATCATCTTTAAAACAGCTTCATAGCAATAGTCTTTGGCATCAACCCTTATAAGAGGCAGGCTCATTATTGTGGAAATAGGCTTATTGATGTCTTCAGCTTTTGCCACAACCTTTTCTCTCATGTCCCTGTCTGTGACAATGCCTTCCGGCAAGCCATCCTTATCAACCACTATGACTGAGCTTATCCTGTTGCTGGCCATTGTCTGTGCTGTATTAAAAATGGAGCTGCTTTTTTCTACAGTAACTATGTCTCTGCTGTTGATCTCTCCAACTTGTGTTGTATAAAGTATGCGGTCGCTGCCGCCAAGAAGCCTGCTGGAGTTCATCTCCATGAGAACCTTATCCATATATTTTGATATATGAGATTTGAGGAAATATTCCGTAAAAACAGCATTTGTATCGAGCAGGGAGAGAATCCTGTTTTTATCCAGCAGGCAACATGTTGTATCCTCAATCGCTACAACTGTTGTTTTCTGTGTTCCGCCCTCTATTATTGACCAGAGTCCAAAACTGTCTCCTTCTCCTCTATAGTCAACAATCAGATCTTGTCCTTCAGGTGAGCGCAGTGATACTTTGACCCCGCCTTTTATGACTATTCTCAGTGAGTCGCTCGCTGGTCCATTCTGTTTAAGTATGTTAGTGCCTTTTGTATAATCCTGAATCGTTATATTTTTGCATATATCAATAAGGTCAGAATCCGCAAGGAACTGGAAAGGAGGTGCTTTTTTTAGAAATTCGTTAATGGATTCAGTATTCATAATAATATTATGGAGCAAATATTGTGCCTGTCCAGTTTAATCTAAAAACAAAATAAAAAACCTCTAAAAAACAATGAAAAATATGAATTGCTTATTGCTAATAGCGGATATGTTTTTTGACTGAGGTTACATGAAGTAACATATATTTTCTGCTCTTGTAAAAATCCTCATATTTCAATAAGATAATTATATGTTTTTGGGTAGCACTGCATCTTGCGGTTTGAGTAAAAAAGTAGCATTAAACTAAAAATAACATATTTTATAAGCAGTTATTAATAAAATCAGTAAATTCAGCAGTTTTTTTCTGTATATCCATTGAAAATTTGTATACTGCTTTTTTCTCTAATTTCTTTAGCATCACAACCCTAAAAACTATCGCATAGAACACAGCTTGTTCCAAAATATAGAGCTAAAATAATTATTTTTTTGTTTGCAATCAAGATATTTATTTGTAATAGTTTAATTATAAAGGTTATTAGTTAAATAACATTTGTACAAGGAGGGGCTATGGATCAAAGCGGGAATGATCGAAGGCTTTTTATGAAGAATGGCCTGATAGCTGCAGCCGGAGTTATCACTCTCGGCACTGTATCAGGTGCAGCAGAGGCAGCAAAGACCAAAAAGTACGCGATGATTATTGATCTGAACAGATGTACAGGGTGCCAGTCGTGTGTAATAGCATGCAAGGCCCAGAACGACACGCTTATTGATCACTTCAACACTAAAGTTGTTTCTCTTGAAGACGGCAACTATCCATCATCAAGAGTTGTATACACCCCTGTGCAGTGCAATCAGTGTGAGAATCCTCCTTGTGTGCCTGCATGTCCGCTTAAGGCAACCTTTAAGCTCGCAAACGGAATTGTAGTTACTGATTGGGACAAGTGTGTAGGTCTTGGCGCATGCGTGCCTGCATGTCCATACGGCGCGCGCTTTCTCGATACCAGACACAAAGGCCAGGTTGGAGGCAAGGTTGACAAGTGTGATTTCTGCGTAAACAGGCTGGAGCAGGGGCTTATGCCGGCATGTGTCGAGGCATGCGCATCAAAGGCGAGACTCTTTGGCGATGTCAATGCACCCGAGGGTGAGTTTGCTGAATACCTGAAGAGGACAGACCTTGTTACTCCAAAGGCACATCTGAAGATAAAGACCAGCATCAGATATGTGCCTAACCGCAGAAGTAAAAAAGGAGGTTCGCTATGAGAAAAGAGATATTATCAATTATAGGGTCAGGCGTATCTCTTACGCGGCGAGCATTTATAAAAGTATCTGCCGCAGCAGGCGCAGTTCTGCTTTTCGGGGTTGAAAAGGCTAAGGCTGCTGTAAAGTGGCTTAATCCGAGAGCTGTGCAGAATGCTGCGCCAACACAGCTCGACAAGGGGTCAAAGACTGTATATTCAGTATGTCTTGCCTGCAACGCAAGATGCGGAATAAGATCTGTTGTAAATAACGGAAAGCTGGTCAAGAATTCCGGCAATCCTTACCATCCTTATAATGAGAGGTTTGAGCCCATACCTTATAACACACCTGTGAAGGATACTCTCAAGATGAGTTCTGCTGTGTGTGGAAAGTCACAGGATGGCCCAAATTATGTGCATAACCCATACAGGGTAATTAAGCCGCTCAAGCGCTCAGGTGCAAGAGGATCCGGCAAGTTTGAGCCTATAGAATGGGAGCAGATGATTAAAGAGGTTGCTCATGGTGGAAAGCTCTTTAATCATCTTGGAGAAGACAGGGTTGTACCCGGAGTAAAGGATCTTAACAGCGACGATCCTATTAATCCGTCTGCGCCTGAGCTCGGCAGTGTTAGAAATGGGCTCGTGTTTATAGGCGGCAGAGATCAGAATGCAAGAAAGGAGTTTTCTGACAGATTTGTTAAGCTTGCACTTGGCTCTGTTAACCGCATAGGCCACACTGACATATGCGGTATAGGCTTCAGACAAGGGAATATGGCATTTACAGAGCGCAAGGCTGTTGAGGTTAAGGCTGATCCACTTGGCGCTGAGTACATTCTTGTATTCGGCGCAAATATATATGAAGCGCTCCAGCCGGGTGTAAATACATACGAAGCGCTTGTGGCTAAGAGAAGCTCTGAGGGTAAACTCAAGTATACGATTGTTGATCCAAGAGCTACCAATGCTTCTACTCACGCTGAAGACTGGATACCGCTTAAGCCTGGTCAGGACGGAGCTATGGCGATGGGCATAATAAGATGGATTATTGACAATGACCGCCACAATAAAGAATTTCTGAGTGCACCAAGTTCTAAGGCAGCATCTGCAATAGGGCATGCATGTTATACAAACGCATCACATCTGGTTATTGTTGATGATAAGCATCCAAATGCACGCAAATTCCTCAGAATGAGCGATCTCGATCCATCAGTTCCAAAAGAGGTCGGGGCGGCATATGTTGTACTAACAAAAGATAATAAAGTGTCAGCTTTTGACAAGGTTGACTCAGCCCAGCTTGATGCTGAGGCTGTGCTTAAGAGTACTGCTGGAACAGAGATAAAGGTCAAGACATCTTTCCGCTTGATGAAAGAGGCTGTTATGGAGCATAACCTTGATGACTACGCGAAATTCTCAGGAGTAGAAAAGGCAAAAATTGAGAAGGTGGCCAGAGAGTTTACATCATACGGCACAAAGGCTGCTGTTACCCAATATCACGGAGCCGGCAACTATATAAGCGGCACATATGCCTCATATCCGGTTGCGATGCTCAACGCTTTGATAGGCAGTGTTGACAGAAAGGGCGGGTATATGAAGGCAGGCGGAGGTGCTGCTGCATGGAACTCAGGACTTTATGATCTCAAAACTTTTGAAGGAGCAAGGAAGCTGCAGGGTCCGCCGCTTTCGAGAGAGAAGTTTGCGTATGAAAAGACAACTGAGTTTAAAAAGAACGGATATCCTTCAAAGAGACCCTGGTTTCCGTTTTCTCACGGCGGACTTTGTGTAGAGACCATGAGTGGTATGGATCAGCAGTATCCTTATCCATGCAAGATATTCATGTCCTACTTCTTTAACCCTGTATATTCGATACCTGGCGGATACCGCTATATCGAGACGCTTAAAAATACAGAGAAGGTTCCGTTATATATATCAATAGATATTGCTATAAGCGAAACGAACATATATGCTGACTACATAGTGCCTGACCTGACATATCTTGAAGGCCACTATGGATTTCTCACACCGCATGCGCCTGCTCTAAAGTTCACAGGCATAAGAACCCCGGTTATGGAGCCGCTGACTGGCAAAACAGCTGACGGTAGGCCTTTTTCAGAGGAGACATTCCTTATTGATGTTGCTAAAGAGGCTGGTCTTCCCGGTTTTGGCGACAACGCAATCAAGGGTAAAGACGGCAAGCTGCATCCGCTGAACAAGGCTGAGGACTTCTATCTCAGGGCAATATCCAATGTTGCGGCAGGAGCAAAGCTGCCGGAGGCTTCACAAGAAGAAGTTGATTTTGTTGAGCAGAACTATCCTGTTGCTAAACACAAGGATATGCTTACTGAAAAAGAGTGGAGACAGGTCTGTTACGCACTTGCAAGAGGCGGAGTGTTTGACAGGAGATATGAAGATCATTTTGATGCTGAAAAGCATAAGTTCGGGCTCGGCAGGGTAGCTATATATAATGAAGAACTTGGAAGAACGAAAAACTCGATCACAGGCGAGTATTTCTCTGGCACTCTTAAGTATGTGCCTCCTACGACTCCAAAGGGTAAAGTTATGGCTGAGGTGGATAAAGACTATCCGTTTACAGTCATAACATACAAGATGAATCTGCATGCTCAGGCCAGGACAGTATTGCACAAATGGTCTATGGAGGTCTTTCCTACGAACTATATTGAGATGCATGAATCTGATGCCAAAAACATGGGACTCAAAAATATGGATGAGGTTAAGATTGTCTCAAAGAGTAACCCAAAAGGTGTAAAAGGAAAGGTCAAGCTTACAAAGCTGATAAGGCAGGGTTGTATTGGTGTATCAAATCACTATGGTCATACCCAGATGGGGGCTTCAAGGGTTGCTGTAAGAAATGCAGAGAAGGTATTTCTTGGAGGCAAGACTGTTGCTGACAGCAAGGGTCTTATACCTAACAGCAGGCACGCAACAGGCACACAGTTTAACTACGTGACCCGGCTTGATGAGGATTTTGCCAATACGCCAATGGTCGATGTTGTGGGCGGGATACCGGATTTCAGCAGTACAAGAGTAAAGGTTGTGAAGATTTAAGTACAAAAAATTTATATAAAAGAGGGGCTGGGCAGAAATACCCGACCCCTCTTTTATTTCTTTTTGTCAGATTAAATTATTCAGAATGCTATATTGCCTGCAATTATAATGTATAGTCCGTAGGCGGCAAGAATGCCTCCTGTAGCATAACGCAGTATTGACTGTTTTTTTATTATGGACTTAAGTCTGTTCTGTATGAGCTGAGATGAATAGGCTATTATGAGCAATGGAATAGAAAAACCTATTGAATAGAATCCGAGCAGACCTATGCCTTTTGCTACCTGTCCGCTCGTTCCTGCCATTGCAAGGATGCTGGATAACACAGGACCAACGCAGGGCACCCATATAAGCCCTAGAGCTAGACCGATAATCAGTCCGCTGAATCTCCCCTCTGTGTTTACCTGTATGTTTGAAAGCATAAATAATCTTTTGAATATGCTCATGTCAAAAATGATCATAAGCCCCATAAGAAGGATAATTATTCCTGCCCCAAGCTCTATGTATCGCGCTTTGCCTGCCAGCATATGACCAAAGAGTGATGATACAGCTCCCATAGCCATAAAAGTTATTGATAACCCCAGCACTATAAGAAGCGGCCTGATCCGGTCTTTATGATCTGCGCCTGCCATTATTACAGGCACAACAGGCAACACGCATGGAGAAAGCACGCTAGCAAGGCCTGCTCCGACAGCTATCATTATATTAAGAAGACTGAATTCCATTAATTCGTGCTATCCAGTTCCTGAGCAATGATATCGTATGGCTGAATGCCTGGAGGAAAGTGTTTTGCTATGCCGCCTTTGCTGTCGAGAAGCACTATCGCAGGAATGCTTCTTATTCCATAGTCATAGAATGCTTTTTGATGGTCATGGTTCATGGTTACAACAGGCACGATATTAAAGATTTCTTTTTTGTCAGTATGCAGTTTTTGGAGTATCTCATCCTGTATTCTGCAGGGGTAGCCTGAGGGGTTGATGAAAAATATTACCGTTTTTTTGCCTGATTTAACTGCTTGCTGAATCTCTGTAGTGCTGAGTGGAGCAGTTGCAGTATTAGTGCTGCCGCTGCATGCAGCAAGGGAAAATATAATTGCTGCAGTAATCATTAGAAGCCTCGTTATCCTCATTACTCACCTCTTGCTTTTATATTCACTGTTTCTAAATTCTGCAACTATAGTAGCAAAAATTGACCAGCAAGGTCAAAAAGTTTGTAGCAAA
>JAFGXL010000005.1 GCA_016936655.1 Nitrospirota bacterium
ATCTTTGTTTTTGAGCGCAAGATAGTTCTCTGCTGCTGCCTCCCTGAGCTTGGCGTTCTCATATGGCCTGGTCTTTGACTTTGCTATGTCTCCTACCAGCTTGAAGGCTTCTTCTGAAAAGACTCTCGATAGCTCCTGCTGCTCTGATACCTTCTCTTTGTTAAATGTGTCTGCTATCGGTCTGTTGGCATTTGATGTGTCGCGTGAGAGTGAGGCTATGTCGCTCTTTGTGCTGATTGTACCTTCAGATACAGCGCTCCTGGTTACGCTCTGCTGATGGTCTGACCCGGGTATACCTATTGCCGGACTGATACTGCCGAAGGTTTTACCTGTAGCGTCATAACCTCCTCGTATGCCAACACCAATGCTCGAGCTGCTATAGCTCGACTCATTTGCCAGATCGCTGTATGTAATAGTATCTGTGCGCAGGATATTTTTGTCTGTTGATGCCTCACTCGCTATAACTCCTGCTTTAAGGTCTGTATTGCGCTTTACATCAATGTCATATCCGCCCTGTCCCGCATAAAACCCGGACTGTTCCTGCACGCTCTTGTACTCAGCATCTGTCTTGCCTTTTTGATAGTTGAAATACGCGCTTCCGCCGCCGCCATATACAGGAACCTGTGCTCCGGCGCTGATGCTCTCGTTTTTTGCGTGATAGGAGTGAGCATCCTGCTCGCTCTCTATATTAAGGTCTCTGCCTGCTTCGACCTTTATGGTTTCTGCTTTTGCTATTGCTCCTTTTAGGTTTGTGTCCTGTCCGCTTCTGATATTAAGCTGATCTTCTGCTGTGAGTGTTGTCTCTGTATGTGAAAGTGTATCTTCATCTTCTTTGCCTTTTGCCTTGCTGCCTTCAGCATAAATGCTTACGCCAACACTTCCTTTGGTTGCGCCGATAGCCACGCCAAAGCCTGATGAACTACTTGTGTGCTGCGTATCGCTGTTGATAGTATTTTTTGCTGACCTGAGCACCACATCACGAGCCGCATCCAGTGTTATGTTTTTTGCCTGAATGTTGGAGCCTGTTACTGTTATATCTCCATCTCTCTTTTCAATGTCTCCGGCAGCGGTGATGCTAACATCAGACTGCGAGTTTATATTGCTGCCTTGAGCCTGGCTCAGCTCTGTTATAGCCTCTGTTCTTGATTTTGAGTTGCTGTACCCGATCTTTACCTGTACGCCTTCAGCAAGCTGCGCAACATTCTGTGCCTGACCTACAGCGTTGATAATACCCGCGCTGCGGTCTGCCGCACGATAAGCATACAGGGCTTTAAGCCTGTCGTCTTTAACCTCTCCTGCCCTGTCAATAGATTTTGTTACTGTCTCAATCGCATCTACTATTCCGCCGCTCGCTTTTATGCTGAGCCCGCTTGTGCTCATCTCCTGCAGATCACGAACTCGCATGGTATCGTATGCAGCGTCGATGTCAACATTGTTGCCTGAGAGGGCTATGTCTTTTTTACCTATCAGGTCACTGCCTGTAACTTTAATGTCTCTGCCTGCTGCCAGAGAGATATCACCCTCAATGCTGCCGATAATGCTGGATGTATGTTCTGCCGCCTCTGTCTCTTTTAACGCGAGTCTGTTCTGCGTGCCGAACATCAAGCCGCTGCCTGCTGTAAATACGCCGCTCTTCTTTACTGTTTTTTGGTGTTCTTCTTCAGAGTAGTTTTTTGCGGTTGTGATATTGATATCATTTGTAGCGCTCAGATCAACATTTGTGCTGCCGGCAATATTGCTGCCCTGTACTGTTATATTGCTGCCTGAAGCAATTGTGACACTCTGTCCGCTCACAAGACTGCTTGCAGCAACATCCTGCTGAATATGGTCAGCAACAGATGTGGTCTTGCTCGAGAAAATACCGCTCTTTTTATTCCTGCTCTCTGTAAGGCTCTCGTGTGCCTCACGAGACTCTTTGATCGTAACATCACCGTCAGCAGCTATTACAACAGGACCTGTCTGGCTTGTGATGCTGCTGCCTTCAACAAGCACATTACCGTTGCCCGAGCTTATCTCTGAATCAGAGCCGCCCATTTTTACGGCTCTCTGCTGTACAGCTCCAATAGCTACTGCGCTGCCTGCATTGATCTGTGAGCCGATCGTTGTTTCATCATCTGTTTTTGTGCGCAGCGAGTTGCCTGTGCCATGATCAGCAAATACATCCTGCATTACCCTGTCTTTGACTGCTGATACTGTGATATTGCCGGTAGCAATGATTGAGGCATCGCCTTGCGCGCTCACTTCTGTACCCCTGAGTTCAACATCCTTGCCGGAGGTTATTGCAACATCTGCATTTGCCTGTATGCTGCTTGTCTGGTTTGTTGTCTGCTGCTGCTTGAAGAACCCGGCGTCAACCTGTTCATTATGCTCAACTGCACCTGTGCGGACAGAGCCTGCAGCAGCAAGCGATACATTGCCGTCTGCGCTAACCTTGGCGCCCTGTATATTTATGTCTCTGCCTGCTGATGCTCTGATATTGCCGCCTGATTCAACAGTCGCCTGTCTCTGCATACGGGTGGCAGAGAGCATTCCAACATCAAGTTTTTCAGCTGCTGTCTGAATGTTTATGTCGCGGCCTGCGTTGAGCGCTGCATCCGCGCCAGAGATCCTGCCGCTTCTGTTTGTTATATCCTCAACAGCTGCAAGCTGAACCGAGCCTTTGGAATCTATTGTTCCGCAGCTGTTCGTTATGTTAGAGGCGGATAAGGTTGTATATTCTAGTGATCTGATCCTGCCTGAATTGGTTAAATCTCCGAGTGTTGTCAGATCAATATTATTGGCTGCTATAAGCGCGCCTGATGGTGTTAAATCATCAGCATGGAGTTTTGCGAGATAGAGTCTCGGCACAAGCACCTGATTGCCGGCCACTTCTTCCTGTACAAGCCATACCATGTCTGTTGTGAGCTTTGACATCTGATCTGGTGTAAGCGCTATGCCTACCTTCAGTTTAAACTCATCTGCGTACTGTACTGCCGCATCCATAAGAGCTGAAAACTGCTGCTCATCACTCGAGAAACCATCAAGGAATCTGCGGCCTGTAAGCTGGAGCACCTGATCACGCAGAACTTTCTGCTCATAAAATCCATCGCCAAGTTTTTTCTGCATATGCTCCGTGCTATAAGCGAGCCTGCTGAGCATATAGTCGCTCGATAAAAAATCCTTGAGTCCTGCAAACCTCGGGTCTGTTTCAACAAGATACCTGTGGTCTGGCTCTTTGTGTAGTGTGTAGAGCCCATTTTGCGGCAGGTTAAAGCTGTATCCTGTCTGCTGTATTGAAGAGCTGCCTGAGCTGATGCTGCTGCCGGGCGCTTCTGTGGAAGAGTGGCCGGGAAGTCCGTTTGTGTTGAGTGTAAGATTATTGATCGCTGCTGCCTGTCCGGCAATAGAGCTGTTTGCGGAAAAGATTGCACTAAATCCGGGCAGGGTCTCTGTTGTCTGCTCAAAATATGGCACATAGTCTGTAACATCACGATGCTTGTGATTTACGCAGGCGCCAAAAATTCTTTGCTCGCAGTATCTTTCAGATCTTGTGTAGGCATTGTATCCGCTTTTTGTTGTTATGCGTATGGCGCCTTGTGATACATTGTTAAGTTTCGAAGCATCAAAGTTTATGCTGCCGCCGGCAGCAATTGTGGAGTATCTGTTGTCTATATCGCCGGTGAGAGTCATGTTGTTACCGCTAAGCATCTGTGCTGAGGGGCTGTCCTGTGCTGGTACGGTCTCAACTACTGTTTCTGTATATTGCCTCTCAGCTCTGAAATATCCGGCAGGTATTGGTATGGATTCAGACCTGAAGGTTCTTGATACTTCCTGATCAGCAGCAGCAAATTCACGCTTTCTATTGATTATCTGCGAGGCTGTTTCAGTGAGATTATTCTCTGCTTCAATAAGCGCTGACTCATTGACTATTGACCCTGAGGCCTCAAGCGCAATGTCTCCCATGCTGTATATGGTTGCGCTATCCTTGTTAGTGATGCTGTTGCTTGCGTTCAAGTCTGCTGAAACAGAGGCAGCGATAAGAGCGCCGCTGCCTTCGTTGACAACATCGTCCGCAGCAATTGTGAGCCTGTCCGCAAATATGGCTGACCTGTTTGTGACAGATGACGCGTTAAGGTCTGCTGTTGAACTGTCTATTGTGCCGCTGTTTTGTAGTTTGTTCTCAGCGTTTATGTTGAGGCTTTGTGAAACAATCTCTGCGCCTGTCTGGTTATAAAAGTTCTCTGCTTTCAGATCAGCAGAGCCTGCTGCCACAAACTTTCCTGAATTGACAACATCACCATAAGCAGTAACAAAAAGATCTCCGCTTGTGCTGATGCTGCCGTCCTCTTTTATGCCTGCTGCGATCACTCCGGTTGAGTTGAGAGTGCCTGCTTCAATCGAGAGGTTTTCTTTGGATACTGTGATTCCTGAGTTTGTTATAGATGATGCTGAGATAATTGATGCTGATTGATGACTGTATATTGTGCCCTGGTTTTCTATGGACTCTTTTGATCTTATCTCAATATTGCCTCTGGCTGTTGTGTTGCCGGAAAGGACAATTTTGCCTTCATTTGTGAGGCTAAAGCTCCCTTCAGATGCATGAATATCTCCACTGCTTCTTACTCCTACTCCTGCCTCTGTGCCGACAAGCCTGATTTTGCCGGCGTACATACCGCCAAGCTGCGATGCGTCAATACCAACAGAAGGCGCTGCTCCTTCGCCCTGGATAACCTGTATGCCGTGATCATTGTAGTTGATTTGGTTTGCGCCTGTTACTATATTCAGCTCTTTTGCCCAGATGGCTGAATTAATAGAAACTGCCCTGCTTATCAGATCAACACGATCTATATTTGAAGCATTAAGTCCTGCGCCTTCAATATTAATAGAGCCGCCAGTAACCCTGAACGCATCAAGGCTACCTGAGCCGCCAAATACCGGTGCGCCGGTTGCGAGTGTGCCCCTGCCTGCGTTGATAAAACCGCAGCCATTGCATGTTATGCCGTTAGGATTGGCGATTACAACATCAGCTTTCTGACCCGCAACCTCTGTGTATCCGCGCAGATAACTGGGGTGCGTGCTTGTAACCTCATTTAAAATTATGCGGGCTGTTCCTGTCATAAGGTTAGGATTGCCTGCTATATAACCGGCCTGCTGTGTGAGCACATAGTTAGCGCCGCTGTTGTTGAGTACTACTCCATGCGGATCAACGCTGTAATTTGTGTACTGGTTGCGCGATACTCCGGCAGGCGATGGTTTTGTTATCTGCACCACAGGCACTCCGTTTGGAGCAGACTCAACAGCAGGTCTGTACTGCCCTGCATTTGGATCAGCTATCACCTCTGCAGCAGCGGCAAAAGGCTGTGCTATAAATGTGAGTGCAGTTAATAATGAAAGTACCCTAAAGCATAAATGCCTGCCTGAACTTATCCTTTTTGTTGGTGATGATTTCATATTTACCTCCTGCATACTTGTTATGTTCTATATGTTGTTATACAATCTTGCTGTTTTTATAAAACTTCTATTTTTCTCAATACTGATACGCGATATTAAATCCAAAAGTTGTATGCGCTGTTTTCAAATTGTCAGGCTTGTGCAGCGGCCATCCAAGAAAGATTTCGTAATACAGACCGCCATAGCTGCCGCGCAGACCAACTGCGCTGCCTGTAAGGTTTCTTCCGGCAAGCAGTTCTGCTGAGGGACCATAAAGTCTTCCGTGATCGAGCGCAAGATATAATTCCTGTCCGGTATTGAATATTGGTATGCCGAGTTCATTTCTCAGATACCATCCTCGTTCTGACGCGAGCATCTGCTCGCCGTCAAAGCCCCTTACTGTATACCTGCTGCCGATAGAAAACTGCTCGGATGTATAGAGACGGCTTTTTGTCTGCTGCGCTCTGAACTGTGCCCTGTAGATAAACGGCATTTTGTCTATCGCAAACGGAGCGGATAGAGCAATATCTATGGTCTGGATCTTGTATCTGTTTTGCGGTGTGCCGGAAACTGCCGCGTCATCATCACCCTGCCCCTTAAACCAGCGCATTCCTTCTCTGTGAGCAATCAGCGCATCCAGCTGTACCCTGCCGAAATACCGGCGGTGTGTTATGCCCAGTTCAGCAGCAGTTGTGTTTCTGCGCTGTACTTCTATCTCTGTGTCATCAATAAAGCTCTTTGTCTTTCTTTTTATAATCCTGAACTGCAATCCTGTTTTACTCTTCTGATTTCTGTGCACTATCCTGTGGAGAGTTGCATCCAGTATGCGGGTCTTTCCGCTGTATTTGTATTTTTGTGTCTGGCCTGCAACAGTCTGTTTGTACGCGTATGAGTTGCCCTGCAGTGTGAGGGTCCAGTAACCATATGGAATTGAGTAGTATATGCTCTTGCCGTTTGTGCCTAATTCGCTATCATGTCTCTGTGCGTCCTTGCTTGCCGAGACATAGAGCATATCGTTCAACCCGAGTGGATTATCTATTGAGAGCGCTGCAGCAGCCTGGAGCTTACCTGTCGCTCTGGAGCCTGAGTTATCAAGAGAGAGCGATAGTCTGTACGGCTTCTGTCTCGCAACCTTTATAATTACATCGCTCGCTGAATCAGTTTCAGCGGGTTTAATGTCGAGTTGAACATCCTGATACGGCAGCCTCTTCATCTGCTCAAGCCCCTGCTCAAGATCTCTGAGATTAAGCATCTGACCTTCAAGCCCGGGAAATGCGGTTTTAAGCGTGCCATATGCATCTTCGCTGAAATAGACCTTGCGGATTGTGCCGGGCAGAAGCGCCAGCCTTAGAGATCCCTTTGAGATATCCTGTTCAGGAACGCCTATTTTTGATGTGATATAGCCTCTTGATATGAACTCATTGTTAAGGCGTTTTATGATTATGTTTATGCCTTCCCTTCCAACACACCTGCCGTGATAATTTGAGAGAAAATCATCAAGCCATAAAAAATTGTCTGCGCCTTTACCGCCAATGCTGATCTTGTTTATCTGGAAGCATGGACTCTCAACAGGCAGTTCAAGCGCTTCCAAGGCAGCGCGTTCTTTCTGTATGAGCACATCCGGCTGCTGCTGCCTGCGCTGATGCTCTATTGTCTGCTGCTGCTGTATGCGCCTCTGCTCTTCAAGCTGATTAGGATCAGCAGCATCTGCGCTGACGCTTAAAAGCAGAGTGATAATAGCTGCAAATAAGAGCTTTGTGATTAATAATATCTTGCCACTATTCATTGCTGTTATTAAGTGTTTGTCCCCACCGCGCCCTTGCTTAGCGCACTCCTTTATATCTCAGTTTCAATTCAAAGTTCTTATATGTCTTCTCTTTGCAAAATCCATCTATTCTGATCGCCTCAACTTATTTGTCTTTGCATGACGACAAACATTAGAGTTCATTTATGTTGTACTGCATTTTTCTGATTTACTAAAACTACTGAATACGCAAAATAAGTCTGTCAATTAATTCAATTGCCGAAACGTCTGCATGACGCTTAACCTCTTGTAGAAATATTTTTATATTTGCTCTGCAAATCATCATCATTGGTTTTCTTTTACTGCCGTATGAACCGTATTCTTCCCGGCATTCGGGCTCTGAAAAGCTTTTTGCCATCTCAATGACATGATCAATCTCTGATTTCACCACTATGATTACATAGCCTTTACTCTTTACTATTGAACGTCGCGCGATATCATCTTTTACAAAACATATCGACGCTAAAGGCTTGTCTTGTGAACCGATATGTTCCAGACAAAAAACACGTCCAGCATTTTCTTCTGCACTTGCTATATGCCCGACATTAAAAGCAATAATGATATTCCAAAAACAGTCATGAAATACTTATACATACAATTCAAACTCCGCTCTTTTTTCCCGTTCCTGTTTTATGTCTCGCTGCTGCGAGAGGCATCGTGAGAACCGTCACGATTTTTATATTTATTACTTATCTAATGTGTCGCAAAGGACGAGTAGCTTATTAAGCCTTTCCTGCTGTATTCCGGTTGCGAGTTTTTTGGCCTCTGCTTCCTTGTTGGCTAGGAGCATAGGCACAATATCTTCCTCACGAGTCTTCTTAAAGGCATTCCATGTTGAGACAAGATCATTGTACTGAGACTCTTTCCCTGCCGGAGCCTTGATTGAAGAGATAGCTGCGCTGACCGCATCTGCTGTCTCTTTTACAACTTTCTGCTGATCAGGTCCGCGCTTGTCCTTTTGCTGTACCATGGTGACAAGTGTCTTCCTCGCCTCATCGATCTTAATCTTCAGGTCGTTGAACTGTCCTGCAAATGCTGCGGTTGCCAATGCTGCTACTGCAAAGAACATAATGATAAGCAGACTTGTAAAAACTCTCACTCAATACCTCCGTTTGTTTTTTTGTGACGGTTCCCACGATCCCTCCCGCATTTCAGTGTCCAATCTTAAATAATTGACCTTATAAAATGATGCAGGTTATACGTGAACCGCACAAATAACAGGCGGCATTATTGTTCATTCCTCACTGCCTCTAAAAGTGATCTCTTTAGACTTATTGCATCAGACTTTTCTTCATCACAGCTTTTTAGTATGAATCTGACCTCTTTACGCATTAGCAGATCTTTGCACAGATGACAATGGTTCACATACTGATCCTGAAACATCAAGTCAGGGGCTTTAGATTTTACATACTGCATAAGTCCATATGGTTCCTCCAGAGCAAGCCAGTTTGCTAACAAATCACAGTTAGCCTCACACAATATCTGCGTGAGAGCTCTGGATCCGAAGAGTCCGTACGAGAGTTCAGGCAATGCCTGCTCAATCATGCCGCAGCATATCCTTATTTCACCTTCCGGAGATATAACCAAACTTCTGAGTACAGAACTGCAAGGGGTCTTCCATGTATAGCCATCAGTCATATTACCAGCCTGTTTCTCATGATTTAGCCACTCTGAACTTAATCCTATAGGCGCTGAAATTGATGATGTATAGACATCATGCTGAGGGTTGTTTTTTTCAGGATCAAATCTGACAAGCCTTACGCCTAGATGCTGCGATATATGCTCGATAGATACTCTGGAATTTTTTGATCTTCTGTTAATTATAAGAGTCGGAAGATTAAGTTGCCTTGCAGACCAAAATGCGTTCTTTATATTTTCAATAGCTACATTTCCCTGCTGGAGGTCATCAGAGCAGAGATTTATTTCGCTAAGACCTGAGCTTTTAAGTTCGCTGAGCATTAAGACAGCATTGTCAGGTGTATCTGCCCAGTATGAGTTTGTGATCAATTTTGTCCATAGTCCCTTGCCAGCAGAAAACCTGATAGCTCCCAGAAGCTCATCTTTTTTGAGCAGCGGCTCGCCTCCGGCAAATGCAACCACGCGGATATCTGCTATCATTGATGTCTCCATGATGACTCTGCACATAAAGTCAGAATCAAGGTATGGGCTGGTCTTATCAGCTGACCTGCTCAAGCCATTTTGTGGTGACTGCAGACGGTCACGAGTTACTGAAAAAATCAGTTGTGAAAGCATTTATATTTGTTCTCCGTATCATAATTTAAACAGCTTCAATAACTATACAGATTCGCTGGCTTAAAAATCTATGTTTTTTCGTAAGAAAAAATCCCGAAATCGTAAATTTATTATTGTCATAATTCTTAATTATAATGTCTAGATTTCAATAAGTTATTTAGCTTTATTAAGAATTTCGATTATTTCCACTACTTGAGTCAAACCGACTCAAGTGCGTAAAAAACGTAAATTTTTAGGTTTAAACGCTTTTATGCAAGTAAATACTCAACAGCATTATTGACTTTTTAATATAATCATATAATAATATGATTATGAATAATTCACTAAGCATTTTAAAGCTGCTGTCAGACAGCTCCAGACTACGAATTACTCTGCTTCTAAAAGCCAGGGAACTCTGTGTCTGCCAGATTATGGGAGTGCTTAATATCTCACAGCCTCTTGTATCAAAAAATCTCTCTATGCTCAGGGATGCTGGCTTGCTCGAGAGCAGAAAAGAGGGAAAACTGGTCTTCTACTCGCTTAAAAAAAGACTCAGACAGCCTGCAGCATCTATTATTGATGCCATTTCCACTGCCCTGATCAAGGATAAAACTTTTTTGAAGGATATAAGTTCAATGCTGGAGTGTGAAGAGTTTCAGAAAAGGACAGGTAAATGCGGTATGCAGGGATTAAAAGATTTCATTAAGAGTCATAATAAAAATTAGACGCCTGCACAAGCTATATAAACTATTTAAGGAGGAGCAAATGTCTCAGAACAGTTATCCAAAATACTCGCCTATGTACTTTTTGGCATCACTTGGCAATGGAGGACTCTCAGTAGCCTTCTTCAGCTACCTTATGTTTATGGTGCCACATGAAGGAAGACCCATGGCTACATTCAGTGATATTTACCCTTCTCTTACAGGCGGCGGTCTGGCAGTGTCATTGCTTATCATAATTGCTCTTGCAGGCATACTCTATTTCGCTTATGAACACTATAGGCTTTTGATATGGAACTTCAGAGAGTATAAACGGTACAAAAATGATGAGGCATTTGCAGCATTAAAAAAATCTAATGATGAAGTCATGTTGATGGCTATTCCGCTAACTCTGGCTATGTCTATAAATGTCTTTTTTGTGATTGGCGCTGTATTTGTGCCGGGCTTATGGAACATTGTTGAGTATCTTTTCCCATTCGCTATGCTCGGGTTCCTTGTTGTAGGCATCTACGCAATACGCATATTCGTAGGCTACTACTCCAGATTTATTCATCATGGCAATTTTGACTTCGACCGTAATAACAATCTCAGTCAGACACTTGGCACTTTCAGCTTTGCCATGATCGCCGTAGGTCTTGCAGCCCCTGGTGCGATGAGCAATAATTTGTCGATAAATGCTATATCCAGTTTTTTTGCTATTATGTTTGCTACGTTCGCCATACTGATCGGACTGATCAAGCTGGTGATAGGAATGAAATCAATTCTCAGACTCGGCATATCAACAGAAACCAGCCCGTCACTCTGGATGTTTATACCGATCTCGACAATACTCGGCATAACTGGAGTTAGGCTTTTGAGCGGATTTTACCACAACTTCCTGCATGAGTCTCTGCATCCTGTAATGTTCTTTATGCTTATATCATTCTTAATCGGAGTGCAGTTGTTTTTCGGGCTGGTAGGCTGGTCTGTTATGAGAAAAAACAACTACTTTAAAGAATATATTTACGGAGACAAAAAAAGCTCAGGCAGCTATTCTCTGATATGTCCGGGCGTGGCATCTGTAGTGCTTGGAATGTTCTTCATATATTTCGGGCTCGTAAAAACTAATGTTGTTGAAATATTTTCACCAGCATACTTCATTCTACTGACCCCGCTTGTCTACATACAGTTTTTGACTATAAAGGTGCTTGCTCAATTGAATAAAAAACTGATACCCAAAAAAGGTCTGCTTGCTGATCTGGCAGCTGCAAAAGAAAACTAAAATAAAAACTGCAAAGGAGGGAGCTGAGATTAGTCTCAGCTCCCTCCTTTTTTTTCTATCTGAGTACAGATGCCATGCAGCATATTAAGCTCCCACTCAGCTATACCGGATCTGCCTATAAAATGTTTAAGATTGTTCATGATCTTTTTTTCGAGATCTCTATCGCCTCTAGGTATATATCCAAGCAACTTGAGAGCTGTTGATATTCGCTCATATAAAAATGAAAGCTCTGCATGTGGAGCCATCCCGAATATATGCTGATCACTTACAGCAGACCTGCTGTGCTTTGCCCTGTTGCGCATCCGCCTGATTCTTGAGAGTTCATATGCTGTCACAAGAACAGCATGTGATAAATTGAGAGACGGCTGTTTAATGCTGGCGGGTATATTTATCATAAAGCCGCATTCATCAACCTCGTCATTATATAGCCCCTTGTCTTCTCGCCCAAATACTATGGATATTGCTGATCTTTCAGCCAGATCAGCAATCTGTTGCCCAGCATCATCAAGCGATATTATATGCCCTCTCTTTTTGCCGGTGCGCCTAGTGGCGCCTATAACAATACTAGAGTCAGATATGGATGATTTAAGGTCGGTAAATATCGCTGCAGATTTCAGTACATCAAGGGCATTATGAGCAAGCCATCTCGCCTCGTCATTAAGATCAGGAGGGTTCACAATCTTCATCTTGCTGAAACCCATATTTTTGATAGCTCTGGCAGATGCGCCAATATTGCCCGGCTCGCGCGGTTCTACAAGAACAAAAGTTATATTGTCACTCCAGCTCATCGTATATATTTTACAGATTTTACAAAAAAGGACGCCAATAAAAATATAAAAAAAAGGGGGCTTTTCAAAAAGCCCCCTCGAACATACTGGTAAATCCAGCTGTAATTAGCAGCCTTCTATTGCTTTTTTCTTCTTCTTTGCAGGCTTCTTGTCAGCTGCCTCAGCTGCTATTTTACCGTCTTTAACTGTGACTTTATCGCCGACCTTCAACTTTGCGTCTTTTGAATCAACAACTGTCTCTGCTCCCTTTGCATCCTTCACTGTAATCTTGCTGCCTTCAACTTTTGATACCGTGCCTTTTACATCAGCAGCAAAGCTGAGACCTGCAACACCCAATGCAAAAACAAGAGCAACTAATACTACGATAATTTTTTTCAACCTGTTCACCTCCTTTGTTTTATACACTTTTTATAGCAACTTATGTGCCCAAGTGCTTATCTATATTTTACCGAATGTTACAAATTCAATCAATCAAATTCTTTACTTATTTGAGGATTTTTTGCCTCTTTTGAGGATATTATGACACACTCTTCTTGACGAACATAAAGTAGACCATTGTCCAGCACCCGAGCATTATAAATATTGTTGTTGTTATGCTCGATAGTGCAAGCGTTGTCATGCCTGTAAGCGCATGTCCTATTGTGCAGCCTCCGGCAACAGCCGCTCCAAAACCCATTAAGAGGCTTCCGCAGAATACCCTTACAAGCTCATCAGCCGGAGGTGCCTGAAACCTGAACTCAGCGAGGCCTCTTGCGCTTAAATAAGCGCCTATTGGTATGCCTATCACATAAAGAGCGCTCCATGATCCTTTAAATAAGCCCCAAAAATCGAACATGGGATCAAACCTTGACATACTGTTGCCCATAATAAGCATCAATGTTGCCTCAGACATTGGGCCAGCCACTGATAGACCTCTTGTCTGTCCTCCACAGTAGTAGGAAGCCCATAAAGCGAATATAACTACAATGCCTATAAGTATGCCTGTCACGCCGGGCATATACCCTTTTTTAGGCTTGTGCGTAAAAAGCCTGCCTTTAAGAGAGTAGACCATCATGGCTAATGCTACAAACGCTATCACAGCCCATTTAAAATCCTCTCCTCCGACAAGATCCCAAAGAGCAGGATTCAGAACCGCATCTTCACCGCTACCAATTGTGATCTTAAACCCTTTGAAAAAATCCATTACAGGCTTGAGCGGTCCATGATAAGTGGCTACAAGAGAGAGCCCAAAACCTATTGTCGCAAGAATAGCTGATACATAGCCCTCTCCCATTCTGTAGATAACTCCGCTGCCGCAGCCCCCTGTCATAACCATGCCGATGCCGAATATATATCCGCCGACCATATTAGCAATAATATTGAAAGACTGCCGTCTAAGACCAAAATCTCCAAAAAGTCCCATATCTTCCATAAGATTCGCGCCGACAATTGCTATAGAAAGAGATAAAAGCCAGACCTTGAATAAAGTTGTGTCATTAATAAAAACAACATCCCTGAAAGCTGAATTCATGCAGTATCTGCCACGTTGGAGTATGAATCCGAATATTACACCCGTGAATATGCCGCTTAAAAGCACCATAACAGAAGCCTGCTGTATCTCTATCATCAAACCCTCCTGTAATACAGCCGTAAATCAGAAGTTCTTATTTGTATAGCAAAAAAGAAGACATATGATTTTTGCATAAGAATGTTAAAAATGTAAATTATAAAAAATTAATAGGTAAATAAAAAAACAGCAAAAAAATAAGATTGATAAAGAGGCTACATATCAACTCTGGAAATAACGCCATGGAGCTTATTAGACGGCAGTTTGTAAAACTGCACGAAAGCCGGGGTAAGGCGCTTGAACACAGAGAAAACCTTCCATACAAAATTGGTAGTGCTTATGTCTTCGAGTCCGTAGAATATGCTCTTTTCGTCTATTCCTGCCTCTTTAAGCACCTCTTCCACATCTGCCACTTCCAGATAGCCCATCTGTATCTCAAAAACCCTGAGGCCCTCTGCGAGATCCTCCTTGAAATATCCTACTACCCCGTATGGATCATCTCTCTTAATTATAGAAACGAGTATGTTGTTTTCATAAATTATATGATTTGTAAGCATAGTGCGGATTATATACGGAGGTATTTTTTTTGTGTCCCGAGAAAAGAAGAGAGCTGTGCCATTAATGGTATTCATGGTCTTGCGTACAAGCATATACCGTTCTATAAATAGTTTTATATCAAGAGGGCGCAGAGCTCTGTAGAGCTTTTTCTGACCCTGTGTATATATCATTATTACAATAAAAGGCATCATAGCGATGATAATAGACCAATATCCGCCATGAGGAATTTTGATAATATTTGAACCCATGAAAAAACAGACAACTATTGTTATAAATATTGATGCTGCCATTTTAAGCCTGTTTTTCCTGATCATAAATATCCATGTCATCATAATGCCTGTAAGTATCATATCTCCATTGACAGCCAGACCGTATGCTGCTGCAAGGTTGTGAGATTCACGGAACTCAACCATGACAAATAGAACAGCTAAAAGCAGAAACCAGTTTACAGCCCCTATATATATCTGAGATCTTAGTTCGCTTGATGTATAGTCAACCTTAAACATAGGAATTATATGCGTCGTTATTCCCTGATAGACAATAGAAAACATACCGCTTATCATAGCCTGAGACGCTATAACTGTAGCCATAATGCTCAGGATAAGAAATGGTATGTATAATGAGGGGGTTAATTTTAAGACCATCTCGAAAAGGACATTTTTTGCATCAGGATGTGTTGCCAGAAACGCACCCTGGCCTATGTAATTGAGCAGAAGTGCAAAAAATACAAAACTCCATGCCCTGATTATCGGCTTTCTGCCAAGATGCCCCATGTCTGCATAGAGAGCCTCTCCGCCTGTGGCGCAGAGTATTACTTGAGACAGCACAAAAAAGCCAGCTATGCCGTTATCCACAAAAAATTTGATCGCATAGTAAGGATTTACGGCCTTTATCACAAAAGGAGCCTGAAATATGAAAAAGCTGCCGGCAACCGCCAAAGAGAGAAACCATAAAAGCATTATTGGACCAAAAGCACCAGCCACCTTGCCTGTACCCTTTCTCTGAACAGAAAAAAGCAGCACCGCGATAATTCCGGCTATGATGATCAGAAGGCTCTGATCTGTCTTTTCAAATCCCGGTATTAACAGTAGTCCTTCAACAGCACTCAATATACTGATAGCAGGAGTGAGCACTCCGTCTCCCACCAAAAGCGATATGCCGATAAAAGCGAGAAGTGTAACAAAAGAGACCTTTCTGCCAGACTTAAGAAGAGAGACCAGAATCTCCTTTAGCACAATTGTGCCGCCCTCGCCTTTTTTACTAAGGCTCATAGCGAGCCAGGCATACTCTGCAGTAACAATAATAATCATTGTCCAGACTATAAGAGAAAGTATCCCTACAATATTCGCCTCAGTAGGCTTTGTGAGCAGAAATATAACTGTGAGTGTATATATCGGACTCGTGCCTATGTCTCCAAACACTAGGCCGAAAGATTTGATTATGTCGCTAAAGGATGCTCTCTCTTTTCTCATAAAACCAGTTTCCTTAAATAATGCCTTAGCAGTATAACAGAGTAGACAAAAAATGGAAACACCAACAATGGGCTGCATAAAACAACAGCCACGCAGCGCGGCAGCAAAATCATCACAACAGCGCGTCAGTCCGACAGCAACAACAATGATAAAACTTCAGTGACAACAAAGGCAGATGGTTCGATCTTCTAACCTTGTAAACTA
>JAFGXL010000028.1 GCA_016936655.1 Nitrospirota bacterium
TAAACTAGCCGTACAACAAATCAACCTTCTTGTCAATACCTTGCCGCAGCAATTATAATATTGACTTCAATTGATATATTTAGGAGGCCTTATGACTATTACAGAAAAGATACTTGCAGCTCATTGCGGCAAAAAAGAGGTCGCGCCGGGTGATTTGATAAATGCAAAAGTTGACCTTGTGCTAGCAAACGACATAACCGCACCGATCTCTATAAAAGAATTCAATAAATCTGGAGCCAATACAGTATTCAATAAAGACAGAGTCGCTTTGGTTCCCGATCATTTTACGCCTCAAAAAGACATAAAAGCAGCTGAACAATGCAAAATGCTGAAAGAATTTTCAAAAAAACATGATCTAAGTCTATATTTTGAAGTAGGCAGAATGGGAGTTGAACATGCTCTTTTGCCTGAACAGGGGCTTGTTGTTGCCGGAGATCTTGTCATAGGAGCTGACAGCCATACCTGTACATATGGTGCTTTGGGAGCATTCGCAACTGGCGTAGGATCAACCGATGCAGCAGCAGCAATGGCATCTGGCGAGTGCTGGTTCAAAGTGCCTGAGTCGATCAAGTTCATATACAACGGAAAGCTGAATAAGTGGGTGAGCGGCAAAGACCTCATCCTCCACACAATAGGCGATATCGGAGTAGACGGAGCGCTCTACATGGCAATGGAGTTTACAGGAGAGGTTATAGATAATCTCCCAATGTCAGAGAGGCTCACCATGTGCAACATGGCGATAGAAGCCGGCGGCAAGAACGGAATAATCGCACCTGATAAAATCACAGAAGAGTATCTTAAAGGCAGAGCAAAGAGAGAGTATAAATTCTACACCTCAGATGCTGATGCAAAATACGCTATGGTCAAGGAGTATGACTGCACAAAGATACCACTTACAGTCGCATGCCCTCACCTGCCCTCAAACACAAAACCAGCATCAGAGCTTGGACATATAACAATCGACCAGGTTGTTATCGGATCATGCACAAACGGCAGGCTCGAGGATTTAAGAGTAGCTGCATCCATACTCAAAGGTAAAAAGGTGAATCCAAACATAAGACTGCTCGTAATTCCCGCAACACAGCAGATATACAAACAGGCGATGAACGAAGGTCTGTTCGACATATTCATTGATGCTGAGGCAGTTGTATCTACTCCTACATGCGGACCATGCCTTGGCGGACACATGGGCATACTCGCAAAAGGCGAAAGAGCACTCGCAACAACAAACAGAAACTTTGTAGGAAGGATGGGGCATCCTGAGAGTGAAGTCTACCTCGCGAGCCCGGCAGTAGCAGCAGCAACAGCTGTTCTAGGAAAAATTGGAACACCAGAAGAACTTGGATTGTAAGTAGAATTTTAAATAGCCGCATAGCAGTGAAATAAATTTTGCTCTTGCTATGCGGCTATTTTATTCGGATACTTCAAACATGTATTACAGTATCAGAGCTTAAACCATCTAACACTCTCATCAAGCGACCTTGCGCGCTGATCAAGTTCTCCTAAAAGCTCGCGAGATTCATTAACCATTCTGGAGTTGTCATTAACGAGTTTCGTAATTCTTTCCATATTTTGAGCTATCTCTTCTGATGCGGACGACTGCTGCTCGGTTGCTACAGCAATCCGCTGTATCATATCCAGGGCTCTCTCAGTAGCTTCAACAATTTCCTGAAGTGCCCTTGCAGCTTCATCTGATAGACTCACACCGCCTTCTGCATCTTTTGTGCTTCGTTCCATAGCTTCTACCGAGGCCTCTGCCTTTTTCTGTATTGCTGTAATTTTATCTGTAATTTCCTGCGTTGCCTTGCCTGTCCTCTCCGCCAGCTTACGCACCTCATCAGCTACAACAGCGAATCCCCTTCCCTGCTCGCCTGCCCTGGCTGCCTCAATGGCAGCATTAAGCGCCAGAAGATTTGTCTGGTCTGCGATATCATTTATTACAAGCACAATATCCCCAATCTCTTTTGAACTCTTACCGAGCTCATCAATAGTGAGAGATGACTCCTTAACCGAGCTTGCTATATTTCCGATAGCGTCTACCGCTTTCTTAACAGCATCCTTTCCGCTTACCGCAATCGTTGTTGCCTGCTTTGCAGCCTCAGAGGCATATGAAGCATTTTTTGCAACATCAATGATTGTCTGCGAAACCTCTGTCGTAGCTGATGCCACCTGATCCATTTGGGAGAGCTGCTCTTTTGAAGATGTGTCTACAATATTAATCTTGTCAGATATATCTCTTACTTCATTGTTAATATCTATTGAAGCGGCTCTGATCTTTGTGATCATACCTCTCAAACTTGCATGAATATTATTATAAATATCTTTTAAAAAATTGGAATTATCCTCTATCCTGTGGTCAGCCGCAAGGTCTCCTTGCTCAAGAGTAGAAAGGCAATGCAGAGCATTTGACATATTTTTCTGGGTGGATTTATAGATAAACCAGAGCAGCGTTGAAAACCCTAAAAGTGCCAGCACAATAAAGATTATGAGCATCCATGTTCTTTCTGCCATGTCTTTCTTGTTCTGTTCAAGCCCTTTGGCAAAAACAGCACTCTGTTCTTTAATCAGGTCCCTTAATCCTGCTCGCGCCTCTCTGAAATTTGGGGTCTGTTTCTTTGTAATCAGCTCTTTTGCCTCATTCATTGAACCAGCCTTAATAAGCTCCTGCGCCTTCATCTTGAGATTATGATCTTCTACCCATAATGCCTTTACTTGTTTAAGCCCGTCTTTTATTTTGCCGGTTGCTAATTTGATAGCCTCATCTGCTGACTGCATCAGCTCCTGATTAGCCTTTAAATAATTCTCCCTGGACTTTTCATCTCCTGGGTTAATCATTATATTTCTGAGTGAGGTTACTGTCTGAAGCCCATGAATATGCATATCCTTCATCTGAAGAAGCAGTGCCTGGTCTGTCTTGATCATCTGCTCCATCTGCAAATTCACTCTACTGGAGTGAAAAACAAATATACCCAAAATAGCTACAAGAACAATAGCGTTTACTACCCCTACAATCAATAGCAACCTTTTGATATTCATCTCTCCTCCTGAGTAATACACAGATTATTTATTATTAATAAATTCCTATCTAACTTAATCCTCTACTAATTCCAAGTTTAAACCAGATATCTGAACATGTATAGTTTTCGTGATTTCATTAATTATATTGAATCTTTTATTGAAATTATTTTTATGAATTTAATACTTACGAAAAAGATCAATCTGGCGCAACTACTACAAATTATCAGCAATTATATGTAAAATAGAAAAACTATGACACCTGAAGAGAAATTGACAGAACTCGGAATTACTCTGCCTGAACTGCCAAAGCCGCTCGGCTCATATCTGCCCTGCGTGCAGACAGGCAATCTGCTTTTTCTGAGTGGAGTGCTGCCAATGCGCAAATGCGCACTAACGCGCACAGGAAGGGTTGGAGATGATGTGAGCCTTGAAGAGGCTCAAGAAGATGCAAGGCAGTCTGCGATAAATGCACTTGCCATTCTCAAGTCGTATCTCGGTAGTTTCAAGAGAGTAAAACGCTGCGTAAAGATAAACGGCTTTGTAGCTTCTGCTGCTATTTTCTTTGATCAGCCAAAGGTGATAAATCCTGCTTCTGATCTTATGTTTGAGGTCTTTGGTGAAGCAGGCAGGCACGCAAGGGCTGCTGTCGGAGTATTTGCCCTTCCTCTTAATGCACCTGTTGAAATAGACTTTATTTTTGAGATTCAAGACTGAACAAGCTTTATAAATACCTCTTCTCCTGATTATAATAAACCCGTTATGCAAAACGGGATACCAAGTCTCAACATTTTGAAGATTGCGCTGTTCATCCTCATGATATCATGTGCAGATTTATGCGCTTCTACCCTCCCCGAAGGCGTATCGAAACATGCTGATTCTATAATATCAGTATCCATAATTGACAAAGACAGTCAGGTTATCCATTCAGAAAACTCTTTACTATTATCAAAAAATGGCATAGTCGCTGCTAGCTGTTACGCTGTTTCAAGATGGTTTGACAACAGAGACAACAGGATGATAATAACCATCCAAAACAATAAGAATGTTCCTGCTGATTTTATGCTCTCCTCAAAATGCGAGCGTGGAGTTGCTTATATAAAAATCGACGGCTCTGGGCTGGCTCATACTTCACCTTTGCGAGCCACAACAAACAGGACATCTGACACTAACTATATTGGCGTACTTGATGACGGCAGACCTGAATTTAAAAAAGTGAAGCTCACAACATCTTCTTCAGGACGATTTAAACTATCAGCACCGTCCACAGAAATATCCGGCCCGGTATTTAATTCCAAAGGAGAATTTCTTGGACTTCATATGAAGATAAACTACATAAAAGGTCCTTATACCTCAGGGATACCTGCTGCTGCTGTTACTGCTTCCTTAAACAGATATCAGGCTCTTCTGAAAAAAGTGGATGATGCACTTGCTGCTGCAGCTAAATCCAAACCTCTGCATACCAAACCTGACATGCCTATTGATCAGCCTAAACCTCAAGAAACAGTTCTAGCAAACCTGCCACAGCATGAGCATTTTTTTAATGAAGCCATTATCTTGCAGAATTCTGGCAGATATATAGAAGCTGCCGAATATTATAAAAAAACTCTGGCAATAAAAAAAGATTTTATACAGGCTCACACAAATCTCGGCGTAGTGCTATTCAACACAGGCAACTACTCTGACGCAGCTGCGTCGTTTAAAAAAGCTCTTGCCATTACGCCTAAGTCAGCTTATCTAAACAACAGGCTAGGTACATCACTGCTTGCAGCAGGCAACTATGCTGGAGCTAATGAAGCATTCAGAATAGCTGTAAAACTGAATCCTTCTGATACAGAGGCTCACTTCAATCTCGGGGTCTCTAAATACCTAATGGGCAACAGGGAAGATGCTTGGGTACAGTATGTAATATTGAAAGAACTAGATCCTGAAAAGGCAAAAAAACTTTTGAACCTTATAAACTAAGGCTGTATGTCTATCGGCGTGCCGTCAGCCACAATGTCCCATATCTCATCCATTTCCCCATTAGAGACAGCTATACATCCGTCAGTCCAATCAACTATCCTGTGCATCCTATCAACATCTGCATAACCTTTGGGCAGTCCGTGTATCATGATCTGTCCGCCAGGTGAACGGCCTGTTGAACGGGCATTGCGCAGATCATTTTCATTTGGATAAGAGACATGTATAGCCTTGTAGTATTTACTGTCGTTTTTTCTGTAGTCGAGCACATAAGACCCCTCGGGTGTGCGCTTATCTCCCTCTGTCTGCTTGTGACCAGCAGGCTTTTTGCCGAGAGAAATTTTATAGGTGCGGATTATTGAGGAGTTCTGCATAAGCAGCATCACTCTTTTATTTTTTATCACTATAACCCTGTCTGCCTTTTCTGTAACAGCATGGGATAAAGATGCACAGAAAATAAAGCTGATCAGAGCCAGTCCAAAAAGACCAGAAACATACAAACTTGTATTATTAATGAAAAAATTATCCTTTAAGCTCATCCATAAGCGTCTTTACAGGAACAATGCTATCTATCCTGGAGGCATTTGTCCCTACAGTGTAAAGCCCCAGCTCCTGATCGTCATTGTAGCCTGCTGAACTAAGCAGGCCGTTGCATATGCAAAAACATTTTTCATTGCTCTCTTTTGCAAGACATTTGGTGAATTTGCCTTCTGCATCTTTGAGAAGCAGATAGCCCTTGTCGCACTTCGGCTTTCTGCTCTTTTCGAGCGCTGCCACGAACATAGGCGACTGTTTTATAACCCTGAAGGGAAGACCGCACGGAGAGCCCGGATCAAATGCAACAATTATATCCTGATCCTTTGCTCTCACAACAGCCTCTTTATATTCATAAGAGGCGCTGCTCTCTTCTGTAGCAAGGAATCTGGTGCCCATCTGTACACCGTCAGCCCCCATTTTGATAAAGCCTACAATATCTGAATGCGAATATATGCCGCCAGCTACTATTACAGGAAAGTCTCCATACTTGCGCGCCATATCCTTTACAGGAGGCAGAAGATTTTCGAGCCTGTTCTGCTCAAGATCTACATCTTCAAACTTAAACCCAAGATGTCCTCCTGCCAGAGGGCCTTCAAGCACAACAGCATCGGGTCTGTATCCCTGCTTTTCCCACTTTCTGCATATAAGCTCCAATGCCCTGGCAGAAGATACTATAGGGATAAGGGCTGTCTCTTTGGGATCGCATATAGACGGCAGGTTCATTGGCAGGCCTGCTCCTGATATTATCGAATCAGCTCCGGCTGCTACTGCTGCTTTGACAGATTCATCATAATCACGCATGAGGGCTGCCATTATATTTATTCCGACAAAGCCGCCTGATGCTTTAGCGTCAGACACCTCTTCATAAACAGCTTCGTAGCAGTTCAGCTTTTTGCCCTTTTTCTTTGATACTACCCTGTCTATGCATGCGCTGGATATTATTCCCATGCCTCCTTCCCTGGCAACTGCAGCAGCCAAAGGAGCCATAGACACTCCTACACCCATGCCACCCTGAATTATAGGAGACTCCATTTTTTTATCTTTTATGACAAGCGGGGGAAGATTCAACTTAAACTCCTGTACAAAACCTGCTGAAGAGATTTCGTCTTTATTTTTGATGCTTAATTATAACAGATAACTGACTTTTGAGTCATTCAACAGGAGACAGTTAATACTCTATTGAGACTATGTAAAATAGAGTGGTTCCTGCAGGCCTTCGCACAGAGACCTCATCGCCTTCAGTCTTACCCATCAGCGCCTTGGCCACAGGAGAGTCTATGCTTATAAAATTGCGTCCAGCATCGCTCTCATCTGCTCCGACTATCCGGTATCTGAAGCGGCTGCCTTCTTGATCCTCAATCTCGACATAAGCTCCGAAAAATATCTTTGTCTGGTCTGAAGGTTTTCTATCCACAACCTTCAGCTCAGTGAGCCGCTTCATAAGAAACCTTACTCTTGAATCTATCTGCCGTAGCTGCTTTTTACCGTAAATATATTCAGCATTCTCAGACCGATCGCCCATTGCAGCTGCATCTGCAACTGCCTGGGTCACCTGCGGCCGTTTCACCTTCCAGAGATGGTTCAATTCGTCATGAAGCACCTTGTAGCCTTCAGGAGTTATATAAGGCGAACCTTTTGGAGTGTCATTCTTCTGTCTCCGCATATTCAGTCCTGATTCTGCTCTGCTACCTGGCAGAGCCTGATCTTCTGCTGCCGGACGATCCTGATGATGGACGCCTGCTTCTGCCGGAGCTGGGTGTTGAGGGTTTTCCACTACTATTATGTGCTCTTTGCGGACGAGCTGATCTCTGCGGCCTTCTGGGTTTCTGCGATGGAGCTGTACCGCTGAGAAACTCCATATCTGCGCTGAGCGGTTTGTTATAGTCAAAGCCCTCAATCTTGCGGCGCTCTATACGCTCTCCCATAGCGCGCTCAAGCGTGCTGACCATAAGCTCATCGCTGCTTTCAATGAGTGTAAATGCATCACCTGTCTTATGTGCCCTGCCTGTGCGGCCGATCCTGTGTGTATAAGCCTCTACAGTATCAGGGATATCGTAATTTATTACATGCGAGATCGAGGATATATCTATGCCGCGTGCTGCAATGTCAGTTGCCACCAGTATCTGAAATGATCCGTCACGAAAACCGTTAATCGCAGCCTGCCTTCTGCTCTGTGAAAGATTTCCCTGCAGCGACGCCACTTTGTAGCCTGCTGCTGCAAGCTGCATATCAAGCCTCTTTGCCCTGTGTTTTGTCTTTGTGAAGACTAGCACTGATCCGGGACCGGTTGTCTTGAGCAGTTCGAGCAGCAACGCTGTTTTAAGATGCCGTGCAACAGGATAGAGCGCATGTGATACTGTCTCTACAGCAGCTGCAACACTCACCTCTACTGTTACAGGATTGCGCAGTATATCTTCTGCAAGCCTGCGTATATCCTGCGGCATTGTTGCGGAAAAGAGCAGGGTCTGACGATCAGCTGGAATATGTCTGATTATTTTTCTTATGTCAGGCAGAAAGCCCATATCGAACATCCTGTCAGCCTCATCAAGCACAAGCACTTCGAGTGCAGAAAGATTAATTGTGCCCTGTGAAATATGATCGAGCAGCCTGCCTGGGCATGCAACAACTATCTCAACTCCCTTGCGCAGCTTCTGTATCTGCGGATTGATACCTACACCTCCATATACCGTAGCACTTCTTAAACCCGTTCTTTTACCAAGAGCATTTACAGATTCATATATCTGTTCAGCAAGCTCTCTGGTAGGAGCGATGACCAGCGCTCTTATGCTGCCTCTTGGCCGCTCTGCAAGCCTCTGTATGATAGGCAGGGCAAAGGCTGCTGTCTTGCCTGTTCCTGTCTGTGCAAGGCCCATAATGTCGCTGCCATTAAGCACATGAGGTATGGACTGCTTCTGTATCGGAGTAGGCTCTGTATAGCCAAGCTCCTTTATGTTGGACATTATATGCCCGTTAAAACCAAATTGTTCGAATGCCATTAAACTCTTTCCTCTTTATGCCGCTGCATATGCATGGCATGTTTTTATTTTAACCTGATGCGCATATTCAGCTAATGCCGGCCTGCGCATGATGTTTATACTCTTATCCTCTTTCGAGATGCCTGTACTTTATCCTGTGCGGCTGGTCTGCTGCTGCGCCGAGACGCGCCTTTCTGTCAACCTCATAGTCTGAATAGTTGCCCTCAAACCATACCACCCTGCTGTCCCCCTCAAACGCGAGTATGTGGGTTGCTATGCGGTCGAGAAACCATCTGTCGTGGCTTATCACAACAGCACAACCTGCAAAGTTTTCGAGCGCCTCTTCCAGCGCACGCATTGTGTTAACATCTAGATCATTTGTAGGCTCATCAAGAAGAAGCACATTTGCGCCCTCTTTTAGAATTCGTGCAAGATGCACTCGGTTTCTCTCGCCGCCAGATAGCATAGAGACCTTCTTCTGCTGGTCGCTTCCTGAGAAGTTGAATTTGGCAACATAGCCGCGTGAATTGATCTGCTTCTTTCCAAGGTCAATCATATCCTCACCTTCAGATATAACCTCCCAGATTGTTTTATCAGGATCAAGGCTCTGTCTCGACTGGTCAACATATGCAAGTTTTACTGTATCACCTGTTTTAAATGTTCCTGCATCGGGCTTTTCCTGACCTGTAATCATTCTGAAGAGTGTTGTCTTGCCTGCTCCGTTTGGGCCAATAACACCAACAATGCCTCCGGGAGGAAGCGAAAAGGTCATATTCTCCATCAAAATATTGTCGCTAAAAGATTTGGACACATCATCAGCTACAACAACAACACTACCGAGCCTAGGACCGGGAGGAATGAATATCTCAAGCTCTTTTGCACCCTTGTCCACATCCTGATTAAGCAGTGCTTCATAAGAACTTATCCTCGCCTTTGACTTGGCATGCCTGCCTTTTGGAGACATGCGTATCCACTCCAGCTCTCGTTGTAAAGTCTTCTGGCGCTCGCTCTCTGCCTTCTCCTCATTCTGAAGCCTGTTGCCCTTCTGCTCAAGCCAGGAAGAGTAGTTCCCTTTCCAGGGGATGCCCTGACCTCTGTCAAGTTCGAGTATCCAGCCTGCCACATTATCCAGAAAGTAGCGGTCATGCGTAACAGCTATAATTGTACCAGCATAATTCTGCAGATGATGCTCTAGCCAAGCAACTGTCTCTGCGTCAAGATGGTTTGTTGGTTCATCAAGAAGAAGGATATCAGGCTTCTGGAGCAGCAGCCTGCATAAAGCGACCCTGCGCCTCTCTCCGCCTGAAAGGTTCTTAACAGGAGCATCTGCCGGAGGACAGCGAAGTGCGTCCATAGCCATATCAAGTCTTGAGTCAAGATCCCATGCATTAAGAGCATCCAGCTTTTCCTGCACCTTGCCCTGTCTCTCGATCAGCTTTTCCATCTCATCATTAGACATAGGCTCTGCGAACTTCTCATTTATGCTGTTGTATTCATTAAGAGCGTCAACAACCTCCTGCACGCCCTCCTCAACAACCTGACGCACTGTCTTTGCATCATCGAGCTGAGGCTCCTGCTCAAGCAGACCGACTGTATGGCCGGGAGAAAGCACAGTCTCACCAAGAAAATCCGTATCCCTGCCTGCAAGTATGCGCAGCAGAGAGCTCTTGCCAGAACCGTTGAGTCCGAGCACGCCGATTTTTGCGCCATAGAAATAAGAAAGATATATATCCTTTAAAACCGGTTTCTTGTCATAGTATTTGCTCACTCCTACCATCGAGTAGATAATTTTATTTGGTTCGTTGCTCATCCTGATTTCCCTCACGAAACGAGTATTTTAATGATTTGAAAGTATAACATTAGCGGGCATTATGAGTGCAGTATTATGCTGAGCGTAATATATCCACAATATTGAATAAAGAGGGGCAAAACGCGGGGCATTACAGAACACAAAAAAATGCCCCCTGCTATAAATAGCAGGGGGCAAGTCCTTATACTTTTACAACATTGATTGCCTTAGGGCCCTTAGGACCTTTCTCGGTTTCAAAGCTGACCTTGTCACCCTCAGCAAGTGACTTAAAGCCATTGCTCTGGATGGAAGAGTAGTGTACAAATACATCTGTTCCGTCTTCGCTTGTTATAAAGCCAAAACCTTTGGATTCATTGAACCACTTTACTGTTCCTTCTGACATTCCGCACCCCCTTGTAAGAATTAAACTTTCAGAAGTGCGCTTTAATATAAGGCCACAAAGACAAAAGTCTTTGTGGCCTTATATTCATAATGGGCAAAAACTTCTGAAACTTATATAAGTTTACCACAGCTAAAACAAAATAGCAAGACAATAAATTAATCTTTTTTATCAGTTAGATCCAAACATATTGATCCCTCTTACAGAATAAAGCAATGCACGCTCTTTCTTTACCTCAAATATGAGCTGGCTTGTGCCAGTTTTTGTAAGCCTTTTTGTAGTCTTTATGTCTGTATAAGACTTTGTAAAATTTACAGCAACATAAACAAATCTGCCTTCTGAATCATTAGTGATATTATTAATGCTGTACCTTAAATCAAGATCATGCATACGGCTGAATACTGTTCTTATCCTCGAATCTAATATCTTTTTTTCTCCTGTATAATTTTCTGAAACCTGCTCCATAAATGCAGAAATATTTTTGTTGTTATAGGCGTTCATCATAACATCAAGAGCTGCTCTCACCTTGTTATGCGAAGCAAAAATGTTTTCTCCGCTGTTTGACATGCCTAATAAAGGAAGTGCAACTATAGCCAATATTGCTAAAAGATATAATCTCTTCATTACCATCCTCCGTATTATTGCACATACCAGAATCTGCCGCTTAGCGTCTTTGTTATCTTCGGCTTCCCTGACTCTGTAATTGTGACCTCTTCACTTACTGTTGACTTCTCCTCATGCTTTATATTGCGCATGAACATTCTGCTTGTAATCGTCACGTCATAAGTAACATTATAAACACCGCTACGGCTGGGCTGCACATTGATATTCTGGATGCTGTATCTTATCTCATCGAATGCCCTGAATGTCCTGCTCAGATTCACCTGAAGGTCTGAAAGTGTTGTACCGTCCCCAGCTTCCCAGCTGTCTCCCATAAAGCTCATAACCAGAGAGTCGTTTCTTGATTCGTAAGCCTCTTTAAATCCTGTATACAACTCCTGAATCTTTGCAGCATCAGGCCCTGTTGAGCCCATGCCCGTACCGCTCATAGTTACCTTGCTTTTTGCCTCTGCAACAAGCGAATAGAAGCGGGCAAATGCATCATCAATATCCTTTCGCTTTGACTTAAGATCTTCATACTGCAGCTTGACATCAACAATAGTCGCCTCATAAGCTGCTGCTGTGCTGTAGTCGCCTCTGGTCATGCTCTGTTTAACCGCATCTATAAACTGGTTCACCCTATTAAGCACTATGTTGAAGCGCGCCTTTCTGTCATCAATAATTTGCTGGTTGCGCTCTGCTATATCCTTGCGGTCTTTGAAAGTCTTCAGCAGCAGAGCCGACTGTTCAGAGAGCTTTGCATCATCCTTAAAAATATCCGTAAAATCATTGGCTGATTTAAGAAGCAGCTCCATAACAAGTCCAGCGCCGCTCTTCTCCTCGCTCAGTTTAAACAGAGGATTGAGAAACGATGAATAATCGCTTGTAGGCGCCTGTTTAATTTTTGAATCAGCTTCCTTGAAATGATCCTTGGTTATATGTATAAAATCATTGTTTTTCCTCATCTCAACAAAAGGCTCATTCATAAGCTCTTCCACTATTCCAAGCTCGAGCTTTTTGCTCCACTCTGCAACTCCACTGTCTCGCAGCACGCTGAATATCTTGTCGCTATATAGAACCTTTTTGGGATTGTTTCTTGAATCAGCAATGAACATCACTATTAGATACTCCACAGACTGCCGAGCCATGTAAAACGCCCTGACAAGCGGCCACATATATTCACTGTCCTGAGCTATTGCAGTATTGTTTTTTAGCGCCCTGCTTGCATAAGCTTCGAGTTTGTCCCCAAGAGAGCTCGTTTTGGAGAATAGCTGAAGCACATTCTCCATGCTTTTTTTCAGACCCTGAAGGTTCTCGATCATTCTATTGTATTCATCTCGGTAAGATATCGGATAAGACCTCACATCAGAGCTTTTTAAAATTGCGAGCGACTTTTCGATTTCTCTAATAACATGGTTGGCAGACTCCTTAGCTGCTGAAGAACCCATAAAATGAAGAGACGGAATCAATCTTTTTTCCCAATCCACATAGTATGTCATTCTATAGTTATACAAAGAATTGTGATACTTCATAACAGCTTCATTCATTTTTGTAATAGTATTTCTGATATTCTGCGAACGCGGGGCATCCTTGTCATTAACAAGATGTTTTCGGAGAAACTCAAAATCGAGTCCTGCATAGCTGTCCTCTGCATTAGCTACGATCTTTTCAACTTCCTGGATCTGCTCAGCAGAGAGGATCTGGCGCACATTAGATTGAGTATTGTTAAAAAATGACGAATACACACTGCTGGCGCTTCGATATGCAGCTTTGATAACATCCTGCAGCATCGCATGCCTGTTGGAGTTGCTCTGCACGAATGTATTTATCTCTTTGATGGAGCCTTCGCACATATCTTTATCTGTATTGAAGTTAACTCCAAAAAGAGATAAATACGCCTGATACCTTTTTTTAAGGTCAGAGAGCTGGGTCTTGAGCCTTTCTATAGCTATAATAAGTTCGTATCTTTCCTTAGTTTCTTTAGTCCGGCTAAGACGGTCACCAAGTTTTTTTATCTCCTCCTCAAGCTCTGCTTTTTTTGTGTTATAAAGATTTTCGTTTTCTATTCTGTCTTTTTTATATGCCTCGCTTGACTCATCAATATTCTTTTGAATTTCTGCCTTGGCATTTCCCACAGCAGACATGGCATCTGCAGCTCCCCTGACAACCTTATCTTCAAATCCAGCCTTTACATCATCAAAAGAGTATTTGCACTCATGCCTTTTAAAAACAAACTCAGTGCCGGAAACCTCAAGTTTTTTTGATTCTGCTATAAGCCGAGCATTAAGCTCTGACTTATTAGCAGCGCTTATAAGAGAAGCGAGCTCTTTATAGCCAGTTCTGAGTTTTGTAAGCAGTTCTGTACGCTTGCCTCCGTAAGGCCCGGATGGAGTGAGGAATCTTATCTTTGTGGCATGATTAGTTATAATGCTCAGCTCATTCATGATCTCCTTGTCCCTTATAGAGACAAGATCTGTAACTGTCGCCTTCTGCATCCTTGTGCGGTACTCTTCTGTCTTGCCTTTAAGGCTCTGAACATAAGCCTCTACATCAGGAATCCTTTTTGCAGCATCAGCATACTTTACTATGGCTGCTGCGAGTTCATTTGGAGAGAGCTTACCGAACTGAGCCTCTAACTCCTTTATGGCCTTTGAGAGAACCACCCTCGCCTCTTCCTGTTTTGCCACTTTGTTTAGTTCTTTAAGAAGCCCGGCAATGTGGCTCTTAAGATTTTTAGCATTCTCAAATAAAACAGCATCTTCCAGCTTGTCTGAATTTACAGTCAACTTGTCCCAAAAAGAGGGCTCAGGCCAGGCCAGGCCTAATTCAGAGGTGACATAATTTTTAAACAAACCCTTCCACTGTTCATCGAAAATAACTTTTCTCCAGAGGTGATCTATAGTGCTCTGTGTTATAAGTATGGGGTCGCCCTCGCCGAGCTTTCTGCCCTTCACCTTAAGCACAGGGTCTTGCTGGATAATGTAGTAAAAGCGTTCAAGATCGAGAGCTGTCTTGCTCGCCTGCACAGCTTCATAGGATTTGCGTGTTATGTCTATTGTGACCATCAATGCGGTTATGGGGATTGTGCTTATGCCTATGCCTCCGACAATAACCTTATTTGTAGCGCCATCCTTAAGCAGGCTTATTGCCAGATTTGTAGCTGTTGTTGCAGCATCCAGCGCAGCGCCCATATTATCTCCGCTGTCGAGCTTCAGAGAAATGTCTCCCAAGGATTTTACATAGCCGAATACCTCGAGCGCCTTAAGCACAGCTGGTATGTTGCCCACCATTTCAGGCGGCAGGCGGTCTATCACCTCTCCATAAGCAGCAGGGAATGCAGGCACAAAATAGTTATCCATATCCTCACCCACAGACTCGAGGCTGTAGGCAGAGGCAGAAACAGCAAAGAGCAATGGTAAAACAAAAACAGCAAGCGTTCTGGAGATGATTTTAAACATCAGACGCCTCCTATCTAAATCTTCTTGTGCCGTTTGTCTGATATTTGTAATTAATTCTCATCGTTACTCCAACGCCATTAGGCACAGCCGATATAACCTCAAGCAGCCCGTATTTGCCATCCGCAAGTTTGAAAGCATATGTATTGCCCTCACCAAGATAAATCGCGCCGCCGCCCGGAGGATTCGTTTCTGCACTGTATCCTGATGACGGAGCCTCTGTCACATTATTTATCCCCACTGTTCCAAGATTAGAAATGGTCACACCTGCTCCAAGAAAACCGTAACCGGCCTGCGGCGGTGTCGCATTATATCCTGTTATTGATATATCTCCAGGACCTGATATAGCCTCTCCATCAACAAATACAAAACCTGCCGGCGGATGACCTGTTGTGCTCAATAAAATATTGCTGCTTGATTCTACTGTTGCCGAAGCAGAATCCTCTTCTAAAGCTTCATTAAGCGGCACAAGAGATACATTAAGATTATTATCAACCTTCAGCACATTCTCGTTTGCAAGAGCTACAACAGAACCTGTAGCTATATTTGCCGCATCACTCAGCCCGAATATCAACGGGCTTTTCATGCTGAATATCTGGTTCGATCCCAGCTTGAATACCAGCTCTGTCATACCCCTGTCTGTATAGACTCTGGCGTCTTTAGATGATGTTACTGATCTGTTGTAGTTGATGGAAACATACACCATGCCGTTTGCGCCTGATGATACATTATTTATTGTATATCTCAGCATTATATTGTCGAATGCGCTGAAGTCTCTTCTTATCGCCCTGTCGAGGCTGCCGGAGTCTCCGGCAAAGTCTTCGCTCACAAATGACATAAATCTGCCAGCATCTTCAGATGAGTATGCAGCAACCATCTTATCAAGAACATCGCGGACTAATGCAGCAATATTCTGGTCAGAAATTGTGACCTCTTTGCGAGTTGCTTCTATGTCATTTGTCTTGCCGGATGTATCCATAATCTCTATGAACATCACATATGTCTTTCCGGATTCAGGTCTGAATCTGAACTCAAATGCTCCGTTTTCTGAGAGCTTGGCATCCTGCCAGGTCTCTTTATTATTGGTTGTTATCCTTATGCTGCCAACTTTTCCCTTTCTCACGGAAGCCTTGCCGTTTACCAATATCATGCCATCCTGAAGCGCATCTTTGTATAGAGTCACTTTGGAACCCGACTCTTCATAGTTGGTCTTGTTTAGATATATATAGCTTGCTGAAACTTCGTCATTAGACTGGCCGAATATCCACCATTTTGCATCTGCGGATGTTGCAAGTGCGATTATTAAAACCAGAGCTGCGAATATACTTTTTATGGTCATGTTTTTCATATTCTATTCTCCTGTTATATCTGAATATTTATGCCGGCCGTTATGCTCGTTTCCCTGAAGTTTCTGTCGCCGGTTGTGTATCTGAAGTCATTAACATAGCATCTCAAAAAGAGCATTCCCTGATTAAGCTTTGAGAGAAACTTTGGAGAATAAAAAAGATTGAAGTTTGCAAAAACCTTGCTTGTATCATCTCCGGTTCCGCCGTCCTTATCGAGCCTGTTCTGCCCGAACTTCAGATTCGATGTAATCTTGTAGCCCGGAATGTCAGCGCCGAGTCCGACAGAGTATTCATATATCTTGTCTGTATTATCAGCAAGCTCATCCCTCATTGTCCAGGCTCCAAGATACATAGAAGGCCTTAGTATGAACATGCCCACAGTATGTCTGCTGTTCAGAGAAGTATTTAGAATAAACTCGTGACTCTTTGCAGCAGATGTGCCGCCGGTCTCGTAGAATGTGATCCCAAAATTAGTGTCATTATCAATAATGCCGAATCTGTCTCTGTAATTAATATTAAATGTGTGATCTTCTTTTGTTGTTACTCCGGCATTTGTTGCCAGATTAAGCTTGTAAGAGAAGTCAGCAGATGCGTACTGTCTGTTGAATATTCTCCTGAAATTAACGCCTATGTCAGGTCTGTATGTATCTGTACGGCCATTTGATCTCTGATTTTCGAGGTTGTTTCTGTACCATAAAAATCCTGAGTTGATGGTTGTTGTTTTATTGGCCTTGTATCTCCACTTGAACTTGAACTTTTCGCGGTCAGCTGTTGCAGCTCCTGTAAGTGTAATAAAATCAGGGTCTATCCTCTCATATTCAAGAGTAACCCTGCTGGGAGGTCCGTCACCTGTTGCTGATATTTTATAAGCAGATCCATGAGATTTGTCATAAGGATCTCCATCCTGCTGCGAGAGCTTTGCCGCATTAAAAGCTGCCTCTGCAGCAATGACGAGTCCGGGTATGGGCCTGTACTGAAAATCTGCTGACATGACCCGGTTGTCATAAAGAGCATCAGTTGAATTCACCCTGTCATCATCATAAGACCATACTGCATTGACTCCAGCCTGAAATTCAGGACTGAAATCCTGCTTCACTCTTGCTCCATAAACAAGGCGCTCTATTGTCTTTGTCTTGCTGTCCTTCCACATGCTGTCCCAGCGGGGATATGCGTAGCCATAAACAAGCACCACTTCTGGCACGCTCCGCCCCTGTATCTGTATGAGCCGCCTTTAAGAGCAGTACTGAGAGAATATTGGGAGAAAGATTCGAATGTATCGCCAAGCGTTAAAACATGTTTGAGAGTACTTATGCGGCTCTGAAGATTTGTGAGTGAGAGCTGCTTAACATCATTTCTGGGGTCATCAGTGAGCTTAAACCCCATGGTGTAGCTGTAGTCAAAATCTGTTGTCTTTCCATTTCCATACATGTTGAAGATATTAAGATGCCTTATCCCCTCTGTTAGGGAGGAAGATGCCGCTCCCGGGCCAGAAACATCATTGTAGGTTAATGAAAATTCATTTGAAAGATGAAACTCATTCTGAGCATAAGACAAGACAGGAAGCAGAAAGATGATTACAGAAAACGCTGCAAGAGCATTGATGCAGAATTTCATATGTTCCCCCGGTGTTAGTACTTTCCTCTGTATTTAAATGAGTGATTCAGAAATTTATTAACAGACATAATGTTAATTTAGATCGCAGTACAAAACAAATATTTTTTTGAAACAACCAAAGCCGCAAAACCTCGTAAAAACAAGCACTAAGTATATAGCAAATTAGACAAAATTTAGTAATCATAACACTCTTTGACTCTGTTCGTAAAGGTAGGATTGATACTAGAAAAGTTATAAAACCCAGAGATTGGAATTGCCGCAATATTGAATATTTAATTCTATCTATTCAGCCTTCTCCCCAACTGCCTCTATATATTCATCCAGCAGCTTTGCCTTGTCAGTTCCCATATCAATGAAATCCCATGGCAATATTTCATCAGCAGAGCGCTTTCTGAATATGAAATAGTCCATCTCAACGCCTATCCTGTCAATCACCAAAGCGTATGCCCTTCTGAAGTCAGGCTCATCAGCCATCGCCTCAATCAGATAGAACACCCTTCTGTCACCAAGCGAGAATATAGCCTGAAGCATCGCCTGCCTTACAGAGTCATGATTTATTCTCAACCCGTGCAACCTCGATAGCTCTTTCTTTATCTTCCTGACCCTTGCCTTTACAGCCTTTGGGGCCTCCATACAATGCCACTGAAATGGAGTGAATGGTTTGGGTACAAATGTGCTTAGAGTTAGCGAGATATTTCCTTTATTTGATAGTGCTCTTATCTTTTTTGTAAGTTCAATAATACCTTCCGCATCTTCATCGGTCTCTGTAGGAAGGCCTACCATAAAATAAAGCCGCAGATTTTTTATACCAGAATCAAGAATCAGTTTAGCGGTTTCGAGTATATCTTTCTCTGTTATCTTTTTATTGATAACATTGCGCAGCCTCTCTGTGCCGGCTTCAGGCGCTATAGATACGCTCCTAGCGCCGCGCATATGCGCAAGCAGATCAGCACTCCTGCTGCTCGCTCTTAGAGATGTTATGGAGAATGATACTCCCTCAATGTCGAGTGCCTCTTCTATATGCTGATAGTCTGTCAAAGACGGTCCTATAAGCCCAATCTTTTTTGCCCTCTGTTTTGCTAATTCAATCTCTTTTTTGAGGACTGTAATATTCTTCTTCCGCGGCGGATTGTAGAGCTGACCCACGAGGCAGAATCTGCATGACCACGGGCATCCGCGCATAACCTCAATAAGACACATATCCGCAAACTCAGACTCTGGTGTAACAACAGGGGTGCAAAGAGGACTTAAATCAATATCCTGCACTACTGTTCTTTTAATCTGCACAGAAGCTCCAGTCGCCGATGTTCTGGATAATATTGTTCTGTCACCTGAATAGGTGAGCTCGTATCTGTCTGGAACATATATACCATCAATTGAAAGCGCTGCCATCTTTGCATCCTCTGCGCTCATGCCCTTGTTGTATACACCCAGAAATTCGTCAATAGATTCTTCAGCCTCTCCGATAAACAGAATATCAAATGCAGGAGCAAAAGGCTCTGGATTGAATGAAGCTGCAACGCCACCAGCCATTATGAGCGGATAACGACCGCCCCTGTCTGATGATCGCAAAGGAATATTTGAATCTTTAAGTATTTTGATTATATTCGGGTAGTCGTTTTCAAACGAAACAGAAAATGCTACTATGTCGAAATCAGCAAGAGCCTTTTTGGATTCATATGAATAGATCGGGGTTCGTGATTTTACATGTTCTGACATATCGTCTTCAGAAGGCAGAAACGACCTCTCGCAAACAACATCATTACGCTGGTTAAGAAGATTATATATGCCCTGAAAACCAAGGTTGGACATACCCATGCTATAGACATTCGGATACACAAGGCAGACAGACACCTTTGCCTCATGATTCTTAAAAAAAGCGCCCCGCTCTTTTGAGAGCAGGGCATCTGTCTTTTGTGTAAGCTTTCTGTTTATCCGCATAATGCGTAAAAAAGATACGATGCTATTTTGGTCACAGCTTCTTTCTCAGAAATGTAGGAACATCATATTCATCCTCAAACGGCAGGGATGAGTCTGCCAGCATCTCTTTTTTAATTACGAGCTTCTCTGTCTTGGACTCATTAGACGACTCATCCTGCTTAGTAGCCACAGGCAGTTCAGCAGGAGTTTCTGCATGACTATCTATAATCTGTGTAGACTCTTCGCGCCGAACAGAAACAGGATTAGATATTCTTACTGCTGAATCTATGTTTTTTGAGAGCACCCTTTCTGATCCTCTAAGGGAGATCGGCTCCTTTGATGGAGCCCACTTTTTTATCTGCGGCAAATCAGCCCTTTCTGTCTTGGGTTCAAGCCCTGTAGCTATTACTGTAACCCTCACCTCGTCATCCATGTCAGGGTTGATAACAGCTCCGAGTATTATATTTGCGTCTTCATGAGCAGAGTCGTGTATAAGAGATGCAGCGTTATGAACAGCATCCACAGACATATTCACTCCACCTGTAATGTTTATCAAAATACCTTTTGCTCCTTCAATTGTCGAATCCTCCAGGAGCGGATTTGTTATGGCCTTCTTTGCCGCCTCAAAAGCACCTGTATCACCTGACCCGGCACCCATGCCTATAACAGCTCTGCCGGCGTTCTCCATTACTGACCTTACATCAGCAAAATCGAGATTTATAAGTCCCTGAACAAGCACAAGATCAGATATACCCTGAACAGCCTGACGAAGCACATCATTGACTATAGAAAATGACTTCATCAGCGGAGTGCCCTTTTCTACAACAAGATGTATTCTGTCATTTGGTATAACGATCAGCGTATCTACATTTTTCTTAAGCTCTCTCACGCCGTCATCAGCATTATGAGCGCGTTTTCTGCCTTCGTAATAGAATGGCTTTGTCACAACTCCAACTGTCAATATACCCATCTCTCTTGACATCTGAGCTATGACAGGCGCTGCTCCTGTGCCTGTTCCTCCGCCCATGCCTGCAGTAACAAAAACCATGTCAGCGCCTTCGAGACAACCTGCAAGAACATCTCTATCATCCAAAGCAGCCTGCCTGCCAACATCGGGGTTGGATCCTGCTCCAAGACCCTTTGTGAGATCAGTGCCTATCTGCACCTTTACATTTGCCAAAGAAGACTCCAGGTGCTGGCTGTCTGTATTTACAGCAATAAACTCGACACCAAATACTGAGGCAGCAACCATGCTGTTTACGGCATTTGTGCCTCCGCCTCCAACTCCTACAACTTTAATCTTTGCTATAAGTCTTCCAGCATCTTCTATCTCAAACATACAACCTCCGCTTATTTGCCAACAATGCTTCTAAACCATCCTGTCATAGCTGACAACATCCTGCCCACAAAATTATCGGCAGCTCCTGATGAATTTGCAGCCTGAGCAGCATACATTACAAGCCCTACTCCGGTAGAGTATACAGGGCTGTTATACTCACCAGCAGATGCTCCGGTATGGCTCTGATCTGCAGAAAATGCCGGATATCCTATTCTGACAGGCATAGAGAGTACAGCCTCTGCAACACTCCCCAGCCCTTTTAACAGAGAAGCTCCGCCAGTAAGCACAACACCACCAACAGATATTCCGCTCTCCTGTATAGATGCGAGTTCTGCAGCTATAGTTTCGAGCATCTCATTTGCTCTGGGATGTATAACCTCAATAAGATATTTTCTCGGAATACCCCTGACCTGCCCGTCAATAGATACAGCATCGACTTCAGTAATATCATTAATGTCAGATAACATAGCAGAGCCGTAAGCCTTTTTTATCCTCTCTGCTTCCTGAAATGACAGTCTCAGTCCTACAGAAATGTCATTGGTCACATGATTGCCGCCTACGCCTATCACTGAAGTGTGTGCAAGCCAGCCGTCCTTGTAAACTGCAATATCTGTTGTGCCTCCGCCAATGTCAACAAGAGCTATTCCCATGTCGCGCTCTTCTTCTGTTAGAGTGGCCTCTGAGGACGCGAGAGGCTGCAGGACAATATCTATAACATTTATACCTGCCCGTTCACAGCACTTCAGCAGATTCTGGACAGAAGGCATTGCACCTGTAATAATATAAACCTTGACCTCGAGCCTGGATCCTGTCATGCCGACAGGATCTTTTATCCCCGACTGTCCATCCAGAATAAAATCTGTTGGCAGTACATGTATGGTTTCCCTGTCAACAGGCACATACATAGCGCTTGCGGAATCTATTGCGCGTTCAACATCTGCACGGGTAACCTCTCTGCCTTTTATGCCTACAGCTCCATAGCTATGAAAGCTCTTTATATGGCTACCAGCTATGCCAACATATGCCTCTTCTACAGGAATCCCTGTATTTTCTGTTATGCCGGCAACAGCCTTGCGTATAGACTGAGCTGCAGCCTCTATGTCTATAACAACGCCCTTGCGCATGCCTCCTGAAGGGTTGGAGCTGGCTGCAATAATTTCCACCCCGTCATCACTAACCTGACCGGCGATAGCACAGATCTTTGTTGTGCCTATATCCAAGCCTACTATAATGTTATCGTCTCTTTTTGCCATCTGTCTTTTTATGCTCCACTGTCTTAGGCTTTTCCTCTTTTGGTTTCTCTTCAGCTATCGGCTTGACTATAATTTTATCAGAGAAGCGTAGATCTATGTAATCAACCTTAATATCTTTCTTCTCTATTTCATCCTTAACCATAAAAAGCTTTTCGAGCTTTTTCTCAAAATCACCGCTGCCTATTTTGACATTTATCGAATTTGCCCGCATAGTAAGATCTTCAGGTCTTGTGCCGGTTATCTCGACCGCGCTCTGAGTTGATATGCGCCTGTTATGAAGCAACTTTATAAATTTTATGGCTTCCCTGTACGCTGAACTATCCTTCTGAGGATCGATCCCCCTGATAATAGGCAGAAACAACTCTGTACCCTCCCTTAGCTGCTCAAGAAGCACTCCGTCGGCATCAACAAGATACGGCCTGGGCTGTATATCCTCTGATCCGTCAGATCCAGCATCAATAAGCGCAACAGGCAGAGCCTCTCTTATCCGAACTATCATATTGCCCCATGGCTCTCTTCTTATAAAAACCTCTTTAACCCATGGAGATTTTTTAAGCCTCTTGGAAAGCAGATAAGCAGACACGCCATAAAGAGGAGCAGATTTTTTAACCTGCATAAGATCTTTAAGCTCATCATTTTTAATGTAGTTATTGCCAAAAAATACGATATTTTTAACAGGAAGATGAGACCTTACAAATATAAAACCCGCAACAACAGAGACAACAACAAGTAGTGAGCTTATAAGAATAATATGTATCTTTTTATGCTCGCTGCTGCGTTTGAGCGACCTGATATTTTTTTTAGTCGTATCGTTCATATCAGTCTGTCTGCCCTAATATCTCCTCAACAAGATCCCCGAAATTCATGCCTGACAAGCCTGCAATCTTCGGCAGCAGACTCGTCTCTGTCATGCCGGGTATTGTATTAACCTCAAGAACATAAGCAGCGCCAAATTCATTCAGCATTAGATCCACTCTGGTTGCGCCTTTGCAGCCTAGTGCCTTATGTGCAGCTAGCGCTGCTTTGCAAATCCTGTTATATGATTCAGAATCAACCTCAGGAGGCAGTATATATTCTGTTGCTCCTGATGTATATTTTGCTTCATAGCTGTAAAATTCTGTCGAAGGTCTCACCTCAACTCCTCCGAGTACCCTGCCTGCAGATATGCCTATCTGTATCTCTTTTCCCTTTATATATTTTTCAATGATTACTGTATTGCCGTGATTGAAGCCTTCCTCAAGCGCACTATGAAGTTCAGAAGCATTTTTTACTATGCTCACTCCAATGCTCGAACCTTCTTCAGAAGGCTTGACAACACAAGGAAGACCAAATGAAGCTATGACAGAAAAATCTGAAACAGCATCATTAATTGATGGATAGTCACTCTTTGAGAGCACAGCAAATGGCGGCACAGGTATGCTGTGGTGCATAAATATCTTCTTTGACATGTCCTTGTCCATAGCAGCTGCTGATGCTAGCACTCCTGAGCCTGTATACGGAATGCCCATAACCTCAAGCATGCCCTGCACAGCGCCATTTTCGCCATATCCTCCATGCAAAGCTATAAAAACCCTATTCACTCTCTCGCGGCGCAGTGCTTCGCACAGATCATTGTTAGCGTCTATAAGCACAACATTGTAGCCGCGCTCCTTAAGTGCTTTATACACAGCATTGCCACTCCTGAGAGAGACCTCTCTTTCTGCAGACACTCCTCCGGCAAGCACTCCTATCTTGTCTTTCTTTTCCATAACTCTCCTGTTATCAGACCCGATGCCTCTTCAATATCCTCACTTCAGGGTGCAGCTCAATGCCAAATTTGCGGGCCACTTTTTCCTTTACTCGATCCATAAGATTAAGATAATCTTCTGCTGTGCCGCCGCCAGCATTTACAAAAAAGTTGGCATGAATGAAACTGACCTCAATGCCGCCCACTCTCATTCCCTTGCATCCCGCCTCATCTATCAGCCTGCCTGCTGATGCTGTTTCCGGATTTTTGAACACACATCCAGCAGAAGGCATATTTACAGGCTGCGACTCTTTCTTTTTACTGATAAAGCTGCTTATTCTCTCTTTCACTTTTGAAGCATCATCCTGCTTAAGCCTGATTAGCGCGCAAAGAATCACACTATCACCAGATATTCCGCTCTCCCTGTATCTAAAGCCTATCTTACTATTTCCCAGAGTTATGATATCTCCTGCGTTATCTATTATATCAATAGACTCTACCACATCTTTTATTTCAGATCCGAATGAACCGCTGTTGCCGCGCAAAGCCCCCCCTAGTGTACCGGGTATGCCTGCAAGTCCTTCCATGCCTGTGAGCCCTCTTTCTGCGCATACATTCAGCAAGCCTGCAAGGCTGATTCCAGAGCCGCACTTAAGGAACTCTGATTTATTGCCCGCCTCTTCGCAGTATGAAATTTTGTTCATGAATATTACAGCTCCTGAAAGGCCGGCATCGTCAACAACAACATTTGATCCGCCTCCCAAAACAACATAAGGCATGGAAATACTTTTAAGTTTTTTGATTAGGGGTTGAATATCGCCGGCTTCCGGAAAGAGGAGCAGATCCGCAGACCCCCCGATTTTAAGATAGGTGTGCTTTGCTAAAGGTTCATTAAACCTGTGGCTGATTCTGCCAAAAAACCTTGTCAGCTCTGCTTGTGATGTCATAATCTGGTGAGTATTTCCTCCCCTGCTCTGTATACATCTCCTGCGCCAAGAGTAAGCAGCACATCGCCTCCCTTGAGCGTGCAGCATAGCCTGTCTATAATTTCAGACCTTGCGCTAATATGAGTCACATCTTTAACACACCTCGATGCGATCATCTCTGCAAGTTCTGCAGAATTTATGCCTTCTATAGGTTTTTCACCTGCTGCGTAAATATCCATCACAAATATCGAGTCAGCATCATTAAAGCTTTCTGCAAAATCATTCATCAGATCTCTCGTTCTGGTATACCTGTGAGGCTGAAATAGAACGCAAATTCTGTTGCTGCTGAAACACTCTTTTGCAGCCTTGAGTGTGGCCTGTATCTCTGAGGGGTGGTGTCCGTAGTCATCATAGACTTTTATTCCTTTCACCTCGCCCTTAAATTCAAACCTTCTGTGTATACCGCTAAAGCTCTCAAGCGCAGAAGATATGCATGCCACAGAGAGCTTTAGTTCTAGTCCTACAGCTATTGCAGCCAGACTGTTCAGCACATTATGCCTGCCAGGTACAGTGACCGAAAATCTTCCTATAAAATCCCCTCTTCTAAATACATTAAAGCTGGTCTTTACTCCATCATTCTTTATATCGGCAGCATATATGTCTGCCTCATCAGTAAGCCCATAGGTTATCACCTTGCGGCTTATTGAAGGCAAAAGCTCACGCACATAAGAATTCTCTATACATACGACCGCTACTCCATAGAAAGGCACCTTATTTATAAATTCCAAAAAAGCATTTTTAAGTGCTCCCATCTCCTTAAAATAGTCCATATGCTCACGGTCTATATTAGTAATTACAGCTATGGTAGGGTTGAGCTTCAGAAAAGAGCCGTCGCTCTCGTCAGCTTCAGCAACAAGATAGTCTCCCTGGCCGAGCTTTGCGTTGCTCCCCATAGACTTTAGCTTGCCTCCTATGACAACCGTGGGATCAAGACCTCCCTCGCTCACTACTGTTGCCACAAGAGATGTTGTTGTAGTCTTGCCATGAGCTCCAGCTACGAGTATGCTGTATTTCAGTCTGGCCAGCTCTGCGAGCATCTCTGCTCTGGGGATGACAGGGGTGAGCCTCAGCCTTGCGGCGACAACCTCCGGGTTTGACGGCGAAACAGCTGATGATATAACCACAACATGAGCATCGTCTATATTATTTTCGTGATGGCCAATATGTATCTTTATTCCGAGCTGACGAAGCCTCTGAGTTGTATCGCTCTCTTTTATGTCAGAACCTGTAACCTCATAATCAAGGTTGTGCAATACTTCTGCTATGCCACTCATGCCTATGCCGCCTATTCCTACAAAATGTATTACTCTGTAAGCATTAAACATTTATCTCTTTCCCTTCTTTACAATACTTTTCATTATTTCTATTATTCTGTCAGCTGCATCAGACCTGCCGAATGCACGCGCTGACTGCTCCATTTCTTTGCGTTTTGTGGCATCCAGATAAAGCTCCCTTATAGATGCAGACAACATCTCGCCAGACAGGTTTCTCTCCATTATCACCTTTGCAGCGCCCATATCAGCGAGCTTCATAGCATTGCGCGTCTGGTGGTCAGATGCAGCAAATGGATATGGCACAAGTATAGCCGGCTTGCCTATAAGAGTAAGCTCAGCCAGAGTGGTTGCACCTGCCCTGCAGACCACTATATCAGCCGCAGCATAGGCTTCAGCCATATTGTATATAAAAGGCACGACAACAGAACGGAAGTCGAGCCTTCTGTATGCATCCTTAACCTTTTCAGCATAATTCTGTCCTGTCTGGTGCAGAAACTGGATATTTTGCCTTATATCCAGCAGATAATTCAATGAATCCAGCACAGCGTTATTAATGCTCCTGGCTCCCAGACTACCGCCAAAAACAAATACAGTAAATTTCTCTTTATCAAGGCCTAGGCCTTCAGCCGAATCATCTTCACTCCGCGTTGTAATCATTTTCCTGACAGGATTGCCAGTTAAAAAAACTCTACCTTCAGGAAAAAACTGCATGCTCTCCTGATATGTGACGCATACTGCATCAACTATCTTACCAAGATATCTGTTTGCAGATCCCGGAATAGAGTTCTGCTCCAGAATCAGGCAGGGGATATTCTTAATGCGTGCTGCAAGAACAACAGATACAGAAGCATACCCACCGACACCTACAACTATATCAGGCCTTACTGAACTGAGTATGTTAAGCGCATCCCTCAAAGAATATATAAGAGTACAGACAGCTTTGATCTTCTTTAAAAATGGTTTGCCAGCTATGCCTTCTGCCTTTATAAACTTTATTTCATAGCCCTCACGAGGCACAACACGCGCCTCTATGCCATGTTCAGTTCCGGCAAAGGCAATAGCAGCCCGCTCATCCATATCTCTCAGTGTCTCGGCTATTGCTATGCCTGGGAATAGATGTCCGCCGGTTCCGCCTCCTGCTATCAGCACTTTCATCTTTTATCTCCGGGACTATTCCTCTTTGGCAACTGAACTAAACCAGCTTTCCATATGATTCGAGGCCTGCTGGCAGGCTGCCCATACTGCCATGAATGTCTCTGCTTACTGCTCATTTTCTTAGACTTAACATCAGACATAGTCATCTGCATTACCTTGTTTTTTGCAATATCTGACCTTGAAACTATAGAACCGCTGTCCATGTCCTCATTGACCGGAGACAGCGCGGCAACTGGAGTCTGGCGCTTCTGACCGCGTGATACGCTCAGCAGCAATCCGATAGCTGTCATATTAATTATCAGTGATGAACCGCCGTAGCTGACAAACGGAAGAGGCAGCCCTTTTGTAGGAACCATTCCTGTTACAACAGAAAAATTTATGATTGCCTGCACTGCAATCATTATTGATATGCCAAATGCCAGATAGTATGAAAAATTATCAGCAGCCCTGTTAGCCACCCTCATGCCGCGCAAAAAAAGCAGCAGAAAAAGAAACACAACTAAAGAAGCTCCTGCAAATCCGAGTTCTTCTCCGATCAATGAAAATATAAAGTCAGTATGCACTTCCGGAAGGAATGCGAGCTTCTGTCTGCTCTCTCCTAGTCCTACGCCCGTTGCTCCTCCGCTTCCAAGTGCGATAAATGACTGTACTAGCTGAAATCCGCTTCCTTGCGCGTCCTTCCATGGATCCAGAAATGTCACAACTCTTTTCCATCTGTAAGGCTCCATAATAAGCTTTATGATTACTGGCACAGCTACAATGCCGAGAGAAAATACATATCTAAGTCTTGTGCCTGATAAAAAAAGCATGAACAATGTGAGCATTCCGAGGCTCATGACAGCTCCAAAGTCAGGCTGTTTAAGAAAAACTATCTGAAACACTCCCATAACTCCGATTGGTATGATAAATGAGCTGAACTTCTCCTTGTTGTAACTAGATAGGCTCAGATACCAGGCAAGGAATATAACCATGCAGAGCTTCACAAGCTCGGAAGGCTGAAATACAGAAGGCCACAGCCTAAGCCACCTTCTTGCTCCTCCGGCTGACACCCCGAGCGGACTGAAAACAAGCAGCAGACATACCATAGAAAATATGAGCAGAGGTATGGAGAGTTTTTTAAGCATATGAGTGGGAAGTTTGTATGCAGCTAAAAGAGTGAACATACCAAGAAAAAGCGTAAAGAGCTGACGCTTTAGATAAAAAAACTGAGATATCTCCACTCCCTTTTTTTTATATTTCTCTACCACATCAGGAGAGATAACAGATGTTGAGCTGTAGACAGCAGTAAGTCCAACAACTATAAATAGTATCAGCAGGACAACTATCCACTTGTCATGTTTTGATGTCACATACACCTCACTATGTCCTTGAACTGCTGCCCCCTGTCTTCAAAATCCCTGAACATATCAAAACTGGCGCATGCTGGAGACAGGAGCACAACATCTCCGGAAGCAGCCTCTCTCTTAGCTATCGAGAGCGCATCTTCGAGACTGGCTGCATCGAATATGGCTGTCGAACCTTCTAGCGCGATCTTTATCTTTTCAGCAGCCTCTCCTATTAGCACAAGCGCTTTGACCCTGCCCTGTACAAAAGGCCGGAGTTCTGTAAAATCGCTATCCTTATCTCTGCCTCCTGCGATAAGAATAACTCCTTCGCTGAAACCTTCCAGAGATTTAATTACTGCGCCTACGTTTGTGCCCTTAGAATCATTTATGTATCTTACTCCGTCGACCTCGCGGACAAATTCAAGCCTATGCTCAAGACCCTGAAAGCTCCTTGCGCAGCTTTCAACAACAGAAGGTCTACACCCTCCATAAAGTGCAAGCAGAGATGCAGCCATCACATTTTCTATGTTATGAACTCCCTTTATTCCCAGTTCATTAACCCCTAATGTAAAACTTCCATCTTCAAATTCATTGAACCTTATCACATCCCCGTCAAGATAAGCGCCCCTTACCTCTTTCTTTCTGCTGAAAAAGAGCGCTTTGGCAACTCTTGCCCCCCTTGCTGCTCTCTGTATCAATCTTAATCCAGCATCCTCAGTAAGAGGGTCATCAGCATTAATCACAACCATATCTCCATCTGACTGATTCATAAATACCCTAAGTTTTGCATCAGCATAAAGCTTCATCCAGTGATAGCGGTCCATATGATCCTGTGTGATATTCAGTATTACAGAGCCTTTAGGCCTAAATCCGGAAATCCCCTCCAACTGAAAACTCGATACCTCAACAACAACTTTTTGTAGACTTGAAACAAAGGCTCTGAGTTTCTCATAAAAATCACTCCCTTGCGCTGTTGCTGCACCTACTAATATTTCTTCAGTTATAGCCTTGCCGATGTTGCCGCATATTAATGTTCTGAACCCTGCAGCGCTCATCATCTCATACAGAAGTGTTGTGGTAGTTGATTTGCCGTTGCTTCCTGTAACAGCATATACTTCAGGTCTATAATCAAAAGCTGAAAGAATATCATACCCTAGCTCAAGTTCACCAATCATCTCTATCCCTTTTGAAGCAGCTGACTTGAAGCATGGCATATCCAGCGGCACGCCAGGGCTGACAATTATCAAGTCCGAGCTTACAAACAGCTCCTCAGGATGACCTCCAAATACAAGCTGCACTCTTTTATCTAAAGACAGAAGCGCATTTTCAGACTGAGACTCGTTTTTTCTGTCATTAAGGGTGACATCAGCGCCCATCTGTACAAGCAGATTGGCCGCACCGATTCCGCTCCTTGCCATCCCTACCACAAGAATCTTTTTATCTGAATATTTTTTTAGCATTATCGGGTAAATAACCCTTTCTGTTGGTATATGCAGGCAGTTAATTCAGCAGGAAGATTCATATCTTGTTTTAGGATCCGTCATCAGTCTTGATCCCTCTGGCAGAAAGAGCGCCCTCTTTTTTTCTGCTGCTCACTTTCACGCTCTGGGATGATTTCGGCTTACTCGTCTTTATTTTTGATGTTTTAGCAGTATTTCTTTTGGTTTTTTTGGCTTTTGCTTTTATTGCAACCTTTTGCTTAGATTTTTTATTTGCTTTTTTATATGTAGTCTTTTTGATAATCCTGTCATCATCACTGCTGGTTATGTTAATTACCGGCTCAGCAGTATTGTTCAATACACTCTGACCTCTATCCATGAGCGCCGATGTATCATGCCACAAGTTTTCCCTGACAGCCTCTCCAAGCACTACAGAGATGAGCATGTTGCCATCTTTTGCCGCAGCTCCCACAAAACAGTGGCGCGCTGCTCTTGTGTAGCCTGTCTTGCCGCCGAGCAGGTCATCGTCGCTCCAGAGAAGCTCATTGGTATTTTTGAGGAACATGCTTCTGCCTGATGCTGTTTCAACATGCTTGGTACGGGTATTTATTATCTCTCTTATGAGAGGATAACTGAGTGAAGCCTTCATTATCCTAGCCAGATCATAAGCAGTTGTAAACTGGCCTGCTCCCGGGAGTCCTGAGGCATTTATATAAACTGTGTTGTCAGCTCCTATCTCTATAGCTTTTTCATTCATCATCTTCACAAACTCTGTTTCTGATCCAGCAGCAGCCTCTGCCAAAGCAACAGCTGCCCCGTTTACTGATCTCATAAGAGATATATAAAGAAGATCTCGGACAGTTAGTTTAGAGCCGGCAACCAAATGCGGAGCTACAGATGAAGTATTAGCCGCTTTTTTGCTGATAGTAACAACATCTTCAGGATTGAGTTTATCTATTGCTACCATAGCTGTGATGATCTTTGTTGTGCTTGCAGGGGGGTGCTTCATCTTGGGGTTGATTCCGTAGAGCAGCCTGTCATATCTGGGATACAGCACAATTGCTGACCTTGCAGATATATTTTCAACAGTCGATGCTTCTGCAAAAGTATACACAAATGCAATAGCTAACATTAGAACAATAATTATAAAAATGCTTTTAAATGTTTTAAAAATAAAATTCATTACTCACCCCAAAATTACCTTAATTTTAATGTTGCGAGACTAAATAACGCAAGTATAATTCCGGCTATCCAGAATCTTGTAATCACTTTCGACTCTGGCCAACCTTTAAGCTCAAAGTGGTGATGCAGTGGAGCCATAAGAAACACCCTCTTTCCTGTAAGCTTATATGACGCTACTTGTATGACAACTGACAGGGTCTCTATCACAAAAACGCCTCCTACAACAGCAAGCACGATCTCGTGCTTTGTAACAACAGCCAGCGTGCCTAATGATCCGCCCAGGCTCAAAGACCCGACATCTCCCATAAAAACTTCCGCAGGATGCGAGTTGTACCACAAAAATCCGAGAGCAGCTCCAAGCATCGCTCCGCAGAAAACTGTAAGTTCGCCTGTTCCCGGTAGATATAAAACCTGCAGATATTTGGCAAACATAGCGTGTCCAGATATATAAACCAAAGCTCCGTTTGCTATTGTTGCTATCGCCACAAGACCTATCGCCAAGCCGTCAATTCCGTCAGTAAGATTCACAGCATTTGATGAACCAACAATCACAAGTATCGAAAATGGTATATAAAAAAGTCCTATGTCAAAAAACCACTTCTTGAAAAACGGCACACTCAAATATGATGTATAAGGATCATTGGGGTTGTTGAAAAGAAAGACGCCAATGATCAGTGATAGCAGCAGTTGTGCTCCAAATTTACAGCTTGCACTCAGCCCTTTTGGGTTTTTCTTGACAGCCTTAAGGTAATCATCCAGAAAGCCGATCACTCCGAATCCTATCAATGCTGTCATCATTACCCATACATAAACACTCTTGAAGTTGCCCCAAAGAATCATTGCAGCAGTTATGGCTGCGATTATGATTATGCCCCCCATTGTAGGAGTGCCTGCTTTGCTGTAGTGAGTCTTTGGCCCGTCATCCCTTATCTGCTGAGTCATGCTTATCTTTTTAAGCCAGCGGATAATGTGAGGAGCTATTAGCATTGTAACTACCAAAGCTGTAAGTGCTGCTATGGATGTCCTGAATGTTATATATCTAAATACATTCAGAGGACTCCAGTATGGAGACAAATAATAAAAAAACTCATATAGCATTTTTTGCCTCTTCATTGATTATCGGAGATTCGAGCACCATCTCCATCTTCATACCTCTTGAGCCTTTCAGCAGGACAACATCTCCCTGTTTTAACTCGTTTTTAAGAATCTCTGCTGCCTGCTCAGATGTATCAGCAAGAAGCGATCTGCCGGAGAAAGCCTGAGCTGCAAGCTCCATAAGCGGCCCTACAGCAATAAAAAGTTCTACTCCAAGTTCATCCAGCAGCTTGCCTATATTTTTATGAGCTTCAACACCATAGTAGCCAAGCTCCAGCATATCTCCAAGCACTGCTACTGCCCTTCGCCTCTGTCCGGACTCCGCAGCCTGCCGAGTGCGTCTTGAGAGCTCTTTTATAGCCTCAGCCATAGATGACGGATTGGCATTATACACATCGTCAATAAATGTAGCTCCTGCTCGCTCAACAATCCTGCATCTCATAGGTACACCCTCGAAATTCTCGAGAGCCTTTTTCACCTCTTGAAAGGGAAGACCAAGACTGATTCCAGCAGCAGCTCCAGCCAGGCAATTGTACACATTGAAAAGACCCGGAAGTTTTGTCCAAACATCAATGCTCTCAGATCTGTAGATAATGCGGAATTGCATGCCGTCCTTCTGAAACAAAATATCAGCTGCCCTCACATCAGCGGTCTGCGCTTCAATCCCGTAGCTGAGCATATTTTTAGCAGGTCTGCTCAAAACCCCTTCTGTAAGAAAATTATCATCAGCATTATAAATCGCTGTTTTTATGAAAGGCATTATTTCGAGCTCTGATTCACGAACCTTATTGATTGAGCCGAAGCCCTCGATATGTTCAAATCCTATGTTGGTTATTACGGCTGTATCTGGTAAAGCTATGGAACATAATTCGTTAATATCTCCAGGCCTGTTTGTTCCCATCTCTAAAACAAGGGCTTCTGTGCTACTATCCATTTTCAGTATTGTAAGAGGCATGCCAATATGATTATTAAAATTGCCTGATGTCCTGTGAACACGAAATCTGGCGCCGAGAACAGCTGAGGTTATCTCTTTAGTTGTTGTCTTGCCATTGCTGCCCACAACAGCAACAACAGGTCCGCTGAATGCAGACCTCCTTGCATGAGCAAGATCATGAAGGGCTCTTAGAGTATCCTCAACAACTATTATCGTCCTGCCCGTAAAATCGAGGCCTGACTTTTCAGCATAAGCCCTGCTAACTATTGCTCCGGATGCACTCTTAAGCGCATCAGCAAGAAAATCGTGACCGTCAAACTTATCACCGCAAAGAGGAATAAAAAGATCACCCGCTGATGCTGTCCTGGAGTCTGTAGATATTCCGCTGAACTCCATGGCCGCACTGTTCAGGATTTTGCCTCCTGTAGATGACAATACAAAATCTGATGTCAGCATCTTGCAGCTTCTGACCCCATATAGTTTGTTCCCCCGCCAAAAGCTGGTCTTGTAATTGTCCTTTTAATAGCTGTTTCAAGAGTTGTCTTGTCGCTAAAGCTAAAACGTGAACCCTGTATCTCCTGATACTCCTCATGCCCCTTGCCTGCAACAAGCACTATATCTCCTGAAGATGCAAGTTCCACAGCTAGACTTATAGCAACAGCCCTGTCAGGTATTACAATATAATTATCACCCTTTATCCCCTTTTCTATATCCTTGAGTATCTTTTTAGGATCCTCTCCTCTCGGGTTGTCAGAGGTTATTATCACAAAGTCGCTAAGCTTTGCTGCAAGTTCTCCCATTTTTGGCCTCTTGCCTTTATCACGGTTTCCACCACATCCAAAAACTGTGATTATCTTGCCCCTGCCCTTTACTGATGGAAGTGAAAAGCGGTCTTTTCTCATCTTTGCAAGCCTGCCAACCTTGCCTGCATAGTGATATGAATCCAGAAGCTGATGCGCTGTCTTCAGAAGCCCTTCAAGCGCATCCTCTGTATGGGCATAATCGACAACTGCCAGAAAATCCTGTCCCAGATCCACGCACTCAAATCTTCCTTTGACCATCTCCGTCATAACAATACCCCCCTTGATATTATCAATTGATATATTATTCGCCAGCCCTATGGCAGCTGCGCAAAGGGCGTTATATACATTTGCGTATCCAACTAGCCTGGATTCCATTTCTACAAATCCGGACTTTGGTGACAGTTTATCGCTAAGCCTTATTTTGAACCTAGTGCCTGTATAAGAAAAATCTATACTTTCCGCAATAAGATCTGCTGCACTATTCTTTATTGCATAGGTTATAACTCTTATATCCTTACCTCTCGATTCTTCAAGTTCAGATACAAGCCTCACTCCATATTCATCATCAATATTTATAACAGCGCTTCCTCCATCAACAAGAAGCTCGGAAAAAAGCCTCTTTTTTGCAAGGTAATAGTTCTCCATATCCTGATGGTAATCAAGATGATCTCTAGTCAAATTTGTAAATACAGCTGTACTGAATCTTGTATAGTCTGCTCTCTTTTGCGCCAGAGCATGTGATGACACTTCCGTGACTACAGCTTTGCAGCCATCGTCCACCATCTTTCTAAGCAGAGACTGGAAATCCGGAGCCTCTGGAGTAGTGCGGGGAGCATCAATACATGTATCTCCTGATACATAACTTATTGTGCCAATCAGTCCGGTCATGCCCTTGGCTTTCGTCATAACAGATCTGGTGATATATGATGTTGTAGTCTTGCCGTTTGTGCCTGTTATGCCGATAACATCCATCTGCTCAGACGGATGGCGGTAAAATGAATCTGATACATAGGCTAGCGCTTCTTTTGTATCGCTAGCCTCGACGAAAACAGCACCAGGATATTTATCAACATAATAATCATAGTTAACTCTGCCTGTCTGAGCGATAACAGCAGATGCTCCCTTATTGAGCGCATCCTCTATATAATCATGGCTGTCCATAATTACGCCCTTAAGAGCTATAAAAAGATCTCCTATTTTTATAGTCCGAGAATCGTAAGACAGGCCTGAGACCTCTACTGAGAGGTCTCCTTTTGTGATCCACTTTTTATTTATTATCTCTTTCAGTTTCATCTTTTATCTGTTGTTGATATAAGCAGCAGACCTTTTTCCTGCATATCATCGCGAGGCACGCTCAGGTATGAAAGCGCCTCATTTGATGTCTTTCTGAAAACAGGACCTGCTACTGCGCCTCCATATATCTTCCCTTTTGGCTCATGTATGACAACTATCATGGCCAGCCTTGGCTTGTCGGCAGGCACAAAGCCTACAAATGAACTCACATACTTTTCTCTGGAATATCTTTTTGTTCGAGGATCTATAATCTGAGCCGTGCCTGTCTTTCCGGCAACGCTGTTGCCGTCAACAGCTGCCTCAAGCGCTGTACCACCTTCCTCTGTTACTGTCTTTAGAATATTCTTAAATGTTTCTGCTGTACTCTCTGAAATTATTCTTTCAGCCTGCGGAACAGTCTTATGGAGCAACCCGCCCTCAGGAGTGCGTATTTCGGAAATCACATGAGGGGTGATAAGATATCCACCGTTTGCTATTGCAGCATATGCCCTTAAAACTTGAAGCGGCGTTACACCAACCTCTTGGCCTATGGAAATAGAACCTATGGAAAGGCCTGACCATCTGCTTAAAGGTCTTAGAATTCCAGAAACTTCGCCAGCCATATCAATGCCTGTCTTTTCGCCGAAACCGAACATTTTTATATAGTCATACATCTTATCTTTGCCAAGCTTGAGCGCTATTTTTATTGTGCCCACATTTGATGATTTCTGAATAACCTCTTTAAAGCTGAGCACACCATGCTTGTGGGCATCCTTTATCTTCTTGTCGCCAAGTTCGATGCTTCCAGAGCTGCAGTCAAACTTGGCGGATGGGGAAAAGACCTTCTCTTCAAGAGCAGCAACTCCAGCTATTATTTTAAAGGTTGAACCAGGCTCATAAATGTCTGTTAAAGAGCGGCTGCGCCTATGCTCAGGCTTAGATCCTGACGGATCATTTGGGTCGTAGTCAGGCATGCTTGACATAGCTAGTATCTCGCCTGTGGCAGGTGACATTATTATCGCTGTTGCAGATGCAGCCTTCCAGTGCTGCATCGCTTCATGAAGATTCTTCTCGAGTATATACTGAAGCCCTTCGTCTATAGTTAGGATTATGTTGCTGCCCTTAAGCTCCTTCATCATGCCGTCAGAGAGCATATTCCCCCTTGCGTCTCTATGCACCTTGACATGTTCAGGCTGCGCTTCAAGATACTTGTTGTACTGCCTCTCTATACCTTCTATGCCGTTATTGTCAATATCAACAAATCCCAATATCTGTGACGCTAATCTCCCTTTTGGATAAGACCTCTTTGGTTCAGTTATGGTGCCAATGCCCCTGAGCTTCAAGTTGTTAATCCTGCTGCCCAGATCAGGGCTCTGCTTTCTTTCCAGCCAGTTGAACCTCCCCTCTCCGGCAAGCTTGGCCAAGTATGCCCTGGGCTCTGCATTCATCGTTCTGGAAAGTACTGCAGCAGCTCTTTCGGGCGAAACTATTTCGGATGGATCGCAGAAAATTGATTCTGTATCAAGATTTATAGCTAGCTCACGGCCTTTTCTGTCATATATTATTCCGCGTTTTACAGGGACAGCCTTTTTACGCACCTGCTGAAACTGTGCCTTGGCCATGAATCTGTCGTGGTTGACAAGCATTATGTCCACCATACGCAAAAGGACTATGAAAAAACCGAAGATTACGACTGTACTTATTATCACAGCCCTTTTTTTCATCAGATTTTATTAATTCCTCACCATCCCCAGAAGATTGCTCCGGCTTTCACGGCCGGGCTGAACTGATGCTGCTGTCTTACGCATATCCTGGGAAGTATTCTGCTTTACATAAACAACTCTCACTCTGTCAGGAAACACATATGTCTTAGCAGTTGCCTTTCCAAGTCTCTCTACAGAAAGCAGGCTCGCTCTTTCAGCTGCCAGGTGTTTGCGCTCTTTGAGCATAGCTATTTTGTTATTCTCGAGTTTTCCAAGACTGTATTCTATAGATACGACACTCGACCGCAGCCATATAACACTAAATACAGATGCTATCAGCAGCAGCACTGACACAACTTTTAAAAGCATGTTCCCTTTATTATTATTTCTGCATCTCATATCTTTTCAGCTCCGCGAAGCTTCGCGCTTCTTGATGAAGGATTCTGCCTAATCTCATCTCTCTGGGGCACAACAGGTTTTTTTGTCAGCACCTTAAGCAGCCCGTCTTTTGAGCTATCCCTGAAAAAGTTCTTCACTATCCTGTCTTCAAGAGAGTGGTAAGATATCACACAGAGCCTGCCGCCCTTCCTCAGCAGTCTTGTGGACTCAACAAGCCCCTTGCGGAGCTGATCAAGTTCTCTGTTAACCTCTATCCTCAATGCCTGGAATGTTCTTGTTGCTGGATGTGTCTTTCCATGCCTTCCGCAAGCCTTTTGTATGATTGATGCGAGTTCAGAACATGTATCTATGTTCTTTACCTTTCTGGAGCTCGTTATTGCTCTGGCTATTCTTCTTGCGAAAGGATCCTCTCCATACTCCTTTATAATCTTCTCAAGCTCTTCCTGCCTATACCTGTTGACAACTTCCCACGCTGAAAGATCTTGTGTGTCGTCCATCCTCATATCAAGCCTGTCTTCTGAGTTAAAGCTGAAGCCCCTCTGCATATCCCTCATCTGCAGCATCGATGTGCCGAGGTCAAAAAGTATTCCGTCAAACTCCTCTGAATGCTCATTTGTTGCCAGCTCAGCTATATCAGAAAAACTTCCCCTGCGGAGTGTAGCCCTCTTGTCAGAAAGCCTCTCAGCTGCAAGAGCAAGCGCCGCTTCATCTCGGTCAATTCCTATGAGCACGCCGTTTTCACCAATTCCGCTAAGTATGCCTGCGGAGTGACCGCCAAGCCCTAATGTAGCATCAATATATATGCCGCTTTCGCGCAGATTAAGCATCTCAACAACCTCCCTAAATAGTACAGGTATGTGAATACTGCTAGAGGCCATAACCAGCCAAAGCTGATTCCACCGATTTTATGTCTACTTTGGATGGATCAGTAACAGTCTCCCAAAGATGTTTATCCCATATCTCAATCTTGTCTATCTGCCCGACAACAACTATTTCACTGCTTATAGAGGAATCCTCTCTATGTGCAACAGGCACAAGGATTCTTCCCTGCTTGTCAAGCTCGCAATCAACAGCTGATGCTACAACTCTGCGCATGAAGTATTTGACAGCCTCATCTGTCTTTGGCAGAGAACGAACCTTCTCTTCAAGCCTGTTCCACTCTTCAAGAGGATATATCTGCAGGCACTTGTCAACCGGAGCATTTGTGATATATAGTTTGGGATTATTGTATTTTTGAAAAATAATTTCACGCAGAGGTGCTGGAATGATTACCCTGCCCTTGGGGTCAAGTGTGTAATAATATTTACCGAGGAAAGACGTCATTCCCTTTTCTCCCACTTTCTACCACTTTTTACCACAATAATAGGGGTAGAAAATGGTTCGTGTCAAGCACGAATATCGTTTTTTTTAGGAAAATCAATAAAATGTAGTTTAAAATAATGCACACCACTATATATTGTGTTACTAAAATGGAGCCAGATGTTCAAAAAAGAGCTTAAAATACTTGCAGAAAACGGGATGGAGCGCAGGATTGAAGACCGAAGCTGCCTAAATTTGCCTTTATCAAGAATGATCAGGCTGGATAAGACTGATTATATTAATTTTTCATCAAATGACTACCTAGGCCTATCAGGAAGAACTGAGCTCATAAATGCTGCGAAAGATTGCATGGACTCTTGCGGTTTTGGATCAGGAGCATCCAGACTGCTTTCCGGCGGCACAGAAATACATGCAGAGCTCGAAAAACGGATTGCCAGGTACAAGGGAACTGAATCAGCCGTTATCTTCAATTCAGGTTATGCAGCAAACATAAGCGCCCTCCCTGCGCTAGCATCAGAAGGGGATCTTATAATCAGCGATGAGCTCAACCATGCCAGCATAATAGACGGATGCAGGATGAGCCGTGCCGAAACTGCCATCTACAAGCACTGCTATGTTGATGAAATAGAAAAACTACTATCCAGAAAAACCAGAGGTAAAAAAATTGTAGTTACAGACTCGATCTTCAGCATGGACGGAGACATCGCGCCAATACACACCATAAATGAGCTCTGCATCCATTATGGAGCAATGCTTTATATAGATGATGCACATGCAACTGGAGTAATCGGCGCAGGAAAAGGCAGCCTTCATCACTTTGGAATAAAACCTTCCGACCACATAATACAGATGGGAACACTATCAAAGGCATTAGGGGCAGTAGGAGCATTCATAGCAGCTGATGCTGATACAATAAAATTTCTGACAAATAGCTCAAGAGGGCTGATATTTTCCACTGCGCTGCCGGCATGCGCTGCAGCAGCCTCAATTGCCGCTTTCAATATCATTGAAAATGAGCCCTGCCTTATAGAAGCCTTATGGGAAAACAGGGAGATAATCTACGCAGGAATTAATAAGCTGGGACTTAATACATTTGGAAGTCAAAGCCCGATCATCCCTGTAGAAACAGGCGACATCAACAGTACTATGTTTCATTCAAAATCTCTTATGCATATGGGCATATATGCGCCTGCGATCAGGCCTCCGTCAGTAAAAACTCCGCGCATAAGAATTACGGCTACAGCATCACATATCAAAGAAGATATCGTAAAGCTGCTAAATGCACTTGAGACTATCACAAAAAGCTAAGCTATATTTTACTGGGGGCAAGGTTTTTTGTTATAGTCAATCTTCATGACAAACAGCTCATCTTTTGAACAACCCTACATATCAGTCATAGGAGGAGGCAGCTGGGGCACAGCCTTGGCATCCATCCTCGGCAGAAAAGGCTATGATGTTATGCTCTGGACATTTGAGCAGGATGTTGCCGATCAAATAAATGAGGTAAGAGAAAACAGTATCTACCTGCCAAATGTGCAGCTGCCTGACAACCTTACAGCCACAACATCCATACAAAAAGCTGTTTCCAAAGCTAGGTATATACTCTCTGTTGTTCCAACGCAGCATATAAGAAGCGTATTTGAGCCTGCTGCTTCTTTTGTAAATAATGAGGCTGTAATTGTGAGCGCTTCAAAAGGCATAGAGATAAAAACACTGCTTACACCGTCTTTAATTCTTAATGAGATTTTCAACAGGCCAGTTGCAGCGCTTTCAGGTCCGAGTTTCTCTTCAGAAGTGAGCGCCGGGCTGCCTACGGCAGTAACGCTTGCTGTGCAGGATAAAAAGACAGGGCTGATTCTGCAGGAGATATTCAATACTGAGTCTTTCAGAGTATATACTCATAATGATGTGCTGGGAGCAGAGATAGGCGGAGCCCTTAAAAATGTTATAGCAATAGCATCAGGCATAACAGAAGGGCTGAGTTTGGGCAAAAACGCTCTTGCAGCTCTAATAACAAGAGGCCTTTCAGAAATAGTGAGACTGGGAGCAAAACTCGGAGCTGATGAGGTTACATTTTCCGGCCTCAGCGGACTCGGAGATCTTGTACTCACATGCACTTCATCGCTTTCAAGAAACTACTCAGTAGGGAAAAGACTTGGACAGGGAGAAACCCTTCAGGAGATAACCAGCTCCACAAAGTCAGTGGCAGAAGGAGTCCCGACAACAATATCTGCCAGAGAGCTTGCAAACAGGCATAGCGTAGAAATGCCAATTGTTGAGCAGATATACCAAACCTTATACAACAACAAACCTCCCAGAGAGGCTCTAAAAGATCTTATGACAAGATCGCTCAAGTCTGAATTCAATGCATACTGAACATATAAAAGAACTGCTCAACAAGATCAAAAACAAAAGCATCTGTATTGATGACGCTGTTAATATACTCAAAGACCTGCCATACCACGATCTGGATTACGCCAAAATAGATCACCACCGAGAACTACGCAGCTCAATACCTGAAGTGATCTTTGCAAAAAACAAGACTGTTGAGCAGACCATATCAATCGCAAAAGCGATGCACACAAAAAGCAGGAGGTTCCTGATTACAAAAGCTAGTTCTGAGATATCAGAAGCTCTCGGCATCAAAAACATCTCTTTCAACCCAATAGCCGGCACCATAAGCTGCGGCCAGCCCAAGAAGAAAAATGGATTGGTTCTTATTGTTTCGGCAGGCACCTCTGACATGCATGCTGCAGAAGAGGCAAAAGAGACCCTGCTGTTCCTTGGAAGCAACGTCAAAACACTTTACGATGTAGGTGTAGCAGGCATACACAGGATATTGAGCAATAAAAAGCTCTTCACAAAACCGAGGGCTGTTATTGTAGCTGCAGGGATGGAGGGGGCGTTGCCATCTGTTGTCGGCGGACTGACTGACAAGCCCGTTATAGCCCTGCCTACATCAGCAGGATACGGAACAAGCTTTGGCGGAATCACAGCTCTCTTTGCCATGCTAAACTCATGCGTGCCCGGGATAGCTGTTGTAAACATTGACAACGGATTCGGAGCTGCATGCCATGCCCATAAGATAAACTGCCAAAAAATATCAGCATCAAAACAGAAGTCAGCTCTTTAGCGTATAAATAAGTTCTGCTGTATCAGTTTTTATCCTGACCACAGCCTCTATCCCCTGAACCATGGAACTTATATTCCCGAAAGCTCCGCTTATAAGAATAATCTTCAGCCCAATCCTTTTTTCGAGAAGCAGAGACCTGATAAACTCCTTATCCGCCGGAGTGAGCTTCTCATAATTATCTACAACCAGCAGACTGAACATCTCGTCAGCAGGTTTTATAGAATCAACAAAAGGCCGGATTTCTGATGAAGCTGACCTCTCAGCTATTTCCTGAAGCGGCAGCCTGCCAAGCGGATCAAAATAGTATGTATCTGCAATACTCATAGCTGCCTTGAGAGCAGATAAACTCTTGCCGGACTTTTGCCATCCTGTAACAAGCAGGCTGTTGTGGCTCTTGATTATATTGCGTATTATTTCCTCTTTTACAAAGGGGATTACCTGGGGATCCATATAACTCCTGCTGCGTATTTATTAAGGGCAATCAAAGACCGTGCTTCTGTTTGATCGCAAGCACAGCCTGATCCCGCATTATCTTAAGATAGTTAAGCTGGGATGCGGTCAGCTTGCTGAAAGAATCTCGTTCCCCCTCAAGGTAGAAGAGACCGAGCGGTTTTTTATTGACAACAATAGGAAGTATTATAACAAAGATCGGAGTCTCAATATGATCGGAATACCAACTAGGCATCATAGACCGTATGTCATTAGCGGTTATGTCCTTTACAACAAAGTCGGTCTGTTTGGTCATTGACGAATTAAAAATATCATCAGAATTGCTTAGCTGTATTCTGAACCATTGTCTTGCCTCATCAACCAGACTACCAAAGCCATACCTTATGCTCATGGAAGCTGATGTCGCATCCTTGATAAAAAAGAGGGTCCTCGAATGGCCAGACAGCTGCATCCCCCTGTACATGGTCTCAAGCAATATCTTGAACATATCATTAAGGGAAAAACCACCAAGTATGGCGCTGTTCATATCCTGAATACCTTTTGTGAATATATTCTCAGGTGTTTCGGCATCTTCAGGAATTATCATCGAATCTATTGTGCTTATTGCTCCAGATGCAAATGCAGGGTGTTCCTCAACCGCATCATTCTTTACAGGAGCAGCCTCCTTTGCAGGCCATGCAGCAGCGCGCTTAACAAATACGCTCCTGCTCGCATCAATATCTATGCTGCTCATAAAATCAGAAAGATTTTGAGCAGAGCCGGACATATACTCCTTCAATTTTTCATTAGATATTGGCAGACCTCCCTTTACCCTTGCAGCCAGTTCAGCTATCTTGCTGTATATCTCCTTTTCATCACGGCCAAGATAAACCAGTCTTGATATTTCATTGGCCATAACTGTAACCACATATAGAGGATCAGACATTATGCCTTTCTCAGAATTACGCATTGTCCGCATGCTGTGTATAACCTGCTTTGGAAAGTTCCATTCGCCAGCTATTGTCATGCCGATATCTTCGAATGTTGCGCCCATGACACTTACTGAGGCAACATCTTCGTTAGACTTCCACTTATCCTCCATCTTGGCTATCTCAGACAGTTTTTCCGGAAGATAAAAGGCTGCCATAACTCTGCCGAACTTGTGAAAGAGCGAGCATATGAACGCCTCTTCTGCATCCGGTATTCGTATGTCAGAAGCTATCTTTTTTGCGAGCATTCCACTGAAGAATGACTGCATTATTGTTTCTAGCAGATCGTTGCTGCTGTTTTTATTAAGATGATCAAAAAGCATTAATGTCATAGCTATATTTCGGATGTTTTCAAATCCAAGAAGTATTATTGCCCTGGAAATGGTCGTAACTTCACCGAACTGTGAAAAATAGACTGTATTTACTAACCTTAATATCTTGGTTGTAAGCGCATAATCCTTCAGAACAAGGTTCGCAAAATCAGAAAGAGAAGACTCAGGCTGTGTATCAAAACTGTTTATGATATTTACTGTTTCTGACATAACAGGAAACTCGCTGTTCTGTCTTATTCTGTTAAGTACTGACTCTTTGAGCTTCTGTCCTGTAGGTTCCAAAAAAGTCCCTCCGCTATATGTATGGCGCTACTGAATAATTATCGTAACTATATGAATATTATTGAACAGAACTGATTGGATGGCAAAACTATAACCTATAAGGCTATATATCTTTTAAATGCAGCCTCAAACAGTCTCTGCGGCATGAACCGCCTGAGCGCCAAAAACCATCTGCTCCAGCCTGCGCAAAGGTATCTGAGCTGTGGGGTGTCAGACTCAACTATCCTCTTGACCAGAGATGCCAGCTCTTCAGAACTTTTGCCTGTCTTTACAGAGCTTCTGAATATCTTAAGAGCCTTGTTTCTTGCTGTCTCATACGCTGATACCCTCTGCTCAGCCAGAACAAGCGAATCTGCAATATTCGACCTGAAAAATCCGGGCTGCACTAAAGAGACGCATATGCCCTTGTCATGGACTTCGCGGCTCAAGGCTTCTGCATAACCTTCGAGCGCATACTTTGATGCACTGTAATATGCATGATAAGGCAGTCCGATCATGCCAGCAACAGAACTGGTAATGATTATCCTGCCGCTGCCCTGCTGTCTCATATGAGGCAGACAAAAACAGACCATCCTGACAACACCAAAAAAGTTAGTCTCCATTAGAGACTTCGCCTCAGAAACTGATACCTCTTCAACAGCTCCGCTCAGTGCATATCCTGCATTACATAGCAGCACATCAATGTGTCCCTCTTTATTTAAAACTTCAGAAATACATGCCCTTACTGAATCATCGTCTCTCACATCGAGCCTGAGCATATTGAAATTATCTGAAGCAGATGAAGCAGGATTGCGGCTTGTACCATATACAACATATCCGCTGGATGCAAGTAGATCAGCAGCAGCCCTGCCTAGTCCAGATGATGCTCCTGTTATTAAAACAACCTTTTTATCAAGCATTGGAGGGTGTTTGTTAATTTGAAGAATTGTCTTTCATAAAACACATCGGATCTTTCTGTCTGAATATATCCAGACCAAAACTGTTTGCAACAGCAAGACATCCGCCGCATACCGGCCTTATTTCACACTCAGCGCATTCGGTAGGACCCATACGGTATTTTTCAGCAATTTCTGAATCATAAATCTGCAGCAGATTATACGTATTAATATCACCGATCTTTGATGGAAATTTGCGGCAGGCATGCACCTCGCCATCGGGCAGTAGTGACAGAAAATTAAACGCTGCGGAACAGCCATGTCCAGCGCATCCTCCAAACAGTTCTTTGCATTTATCTCTAAGCAGGATATTTATAAGATTATCCTTGCATGTCAGCACATCATTAACCTCAGATTCTTGAAGAAAATCTTGCAGGAATTTCCTGTACTCTTCTTTATCAGGAAGCAGCATATTATGAGCTTCTCCAACAATTGATAGCCTGTTGAATGTAAAAAGATCTGCCCTGCCCTGCAGTGTTCTTGCCAACGGTATTACCTGATCCATATTTGCCCTGCTGAGAGTCAGCATAACCATAGAATAGATATCAAACTCCTTCAACAGATCCAAAAAAACGAGGGTTCTGTCAAAATGCCCCTCTCCCCTCACATAGTTATTGTATTCTGCAAGGCCTTCGAGACTCACCTGATAAAATACCGGCTTCTCGATACTAACAATATCTTCAAGCGCTTCAGAGCTTACAGGGTTGCCTAAAACAGCGAGTGCAAATCCTCTGAATGATGCCTCGCTGTATATTTTTTTGAAATCAGGGTGTAAAAAAGGGTTGCCTCCGGAAAATGAGACCTGGCCTGTTACATTCTTAGCTGTGCAAAAGTCATAAAGCTGATCAAGTATTTTAACAGCTGAATCGAAACTAACATTTGCCCTGTCAGACCTGTCGTAGCAGTGTCTGCAGTGCAGGTCACATGACTGGGTTATATGCCACTGAAGCGTAAAGACATCAGAGCTGAAAAATCCCTGATCTATATTTTTACCGCGAGGATAGCTTAATGATCTTCTGATCTTCGATTGCTGTTCAACAAGAGCGCCTCTTGCAGTGCTGTTTCTGAGCGCGCAATATAGTGGCCATACAGTTGTTTCAGCAGCTTTGGCAACATCCCTCAAATCGAGTCCTTCAACAACTATCTTTAGTGCAAGCAGCATCTCATCTGTAGCGTCCTCAACAATAATATCTGCCCTCCCTGATTGTTTGTAAACAACAACAAATCCGTCTTTTTTGACAGGCTCTGATTGATTATTTTCTTTAGGGATTATTATGCTGGGCAAATTCATCCATGATACAGGAACGATTTTAAGAGTAGGATTAAGAGCGAACTTCTTTTCATCCATGCTTGCAGGATTTGAAAATACTGATGCATTGTGAACAGCGAGCTCTACTGATGCAAGATCTGCTATATACGGATACATCTTATCAAGATCATTGTGTGATTTTAGTCTGGATGTAAACACTACAGGATCAATATCTTGTGAATTTACGGATGAAAGCTGACCCCAGATATTATCTGGAATCAGCTTTCTGCTTTCCGGGAAAATATCTTCCAGAGACAATCTGCATTCAGTGCTCATGCAAGATTATGAATCATAATAACAGAGCCTGTCCATTATAAATGGATGCGCTCTCTGGAGTTTGCTCTTCAAGTGCGAACCGCACTCTTATTTTTTTGCTCCTCAGCTGCTGCCTCCTGCTGGCTTTGCATCTTCTGGCTTAACACCTTTAGGAGCAGCTTTTTTCTTCTTGTCCTTCTTCTTTTCAGCGCCAACTGCGCTGTCTTTTTTAGCGCCTCAGCCGCTCTGTCCTGCCTTGATCTCTTTTTTGGTGTCGCCGGCACCAGCAGCTCCGCCTCAGCCGGAAGCAGCGATGCTCTGAGATGGCACACCAGCTCCAGCAATAAGGCCAGCAATGCCTATCCCTGCAAGCATAGTTTTCAAATACTCTTTTTCCATGCACCCCTCCTGTTTAATTTGGTAGTCCGCTAAAAGCGGAAGTAAAAAAATAAGGTTTCAGCTGCTGCCGAAACCTTATTTATCTTGATCAATGGCGCTGACCGCGCCGTTATTTTGAACCGCCTCAGCTGCTGCCTGAAGGCTGCTTTGGCTGCTGCTCCTGTGTTTGAGTGCTCCCGGCACCCTTTTTAGCTCCTCAGCTGCTTCAGCTGCTTGTTCCTGTGGTCGCACATCCGCTGATAAGCACTGAACCTGCCATCAGGCTTGCCAGACCGACTCCAGCAAGAATCTTTCTGATTTCAGTAAGTTCCATGTACTGCCTCCTTATGATTCATCAGAAACACCAGCTCTGGCATATTTTAGAGCAGGCAAAGAAATATTGGTTATTACAACTATAATGTACGCACCTTATAGATAAAGCCTATCAATACATTGTGCTGATGTCAAGTGGATATACAAGGGAACCAAACGGAGCTAATTTTCGTAATGTATCTTTATTAAATCTGTGGCCAACCTTAGTTTAAGCCATTGATTTATCTTATTCTTATCAATTAATTTTAGCGGTTTGCCTTTTACTTTTAGTACAACCACAGCAATATTTTTTGGATCTTCTGATGAGCTCTCAAACTCAACAGTATCCGAATAAGCACATGAAACAACCTGAGGATAGATCGCCCTGAGTTCAGACAATAACTGCCTTCCTATCATAGGTTTATTTGATATTGTCTCGAGCTCCTTTTCCTTGGCTCTTACAATAAGTGAAAGACGGTTTATCTCTGCCTTAAGGGTATTAACCTCAGATACACGCACATTAACATCATCAAACGAAAAGCCCTGCTGAAAAACGAGCTCTGCATCTGTCAGGTCAAAATCGCGCGCCCTCTGCCTTATAAAATCCTTGTGCTTGTCAGACAACGAGCTGCCGCCATAAACAAGAGTAATGGATTCAGCCCTTGCATCAACATCACTCTTCAGAAGATATGCCCCCTCAACAACACTCACATTCCTGGCAAATTTTGCTGCATTATCTGTAAATCTATCCTTCTGCACAAGGCCGTATCCAAAGTAAATGCTCGGAACAACTGTTACGAGTATCACAACAGTTATCCAGTGGTTAACCCTGCTTCTGCTAGCCTCATCTACGATAGTCCTGATCGGGAACCTGAGCATCTGGGATACTGCAACAGATGAGAGTGCTATGAAAACCGCGTTAATAGTGAACAAATAGAGTGCGCCAAAAAAGTATGCAAACTGTGCTGTGGCTAGTCCATATCCTGCTGTACAGAGCGGCGGCATAAGGGCTGTTGCTATAGCCACACCTGGGATTACATTCCCTTTGAGTTTGCTGCTGATGGCGACTATTCCGGCCATGCCGCCAAACAGGGCTATCAGCACATCATATATCGTAGGGCTTGTTCTGGCTAACAGTTCTGAATGCGCTGTTGATACAGGTGAAATGGAGAAATAGAGCGTAGAGGCTATCAAGCTGGCTGCAACAGCGAATGAGAGGTTCTTTGCCGCCTTTCGAAACAGCGGAAAATTATAAGTGGCTATGCTGTAGCCCATGCCATTAATCGGTCCCATTAATGGAGAAATAAGCATTGCGCCGATTATTACGGCAGTTGAATTCATATTCAGACCAATGGATGCAACAATAATCGCGCACATCAGAATCCATAAATTGGTGCCTTTGAAGATGACCTCTTTTTCTATGGTTGCATGAATAGTATCCGGGCTGTCCAGCTGACCCCTCAGGTTTGTGAGGTTTATAATCTTTTTTAGCAGGGTAGTTCTCTTCATGATTTACGCAAATATATTAGCACAAAAATCAGCGATATTTATAAGGAGATAGGCAAAAAAGCATTTATTGAATAAACAAGACTAACTATCAGAATAAAAGGACAAAATATATGACAGTTTGCTAAATCTGGCGGAGGGGGTGGGATTCGAACCCACGGTAGAGTTGCCCCTACAACGGTTTTCAAGACCGCCGCTTTCAACCGCTCAGCCACCCCTCCAAATCAAATCGCACAACCAAAATCTTAACCTACGCTTTTCCGCCTCTGGCGGACTCGCTGCGCTGAGCAACCGCTCAGCCGCAACTTCAAAACCAGGAGTAGAAATAATATCAGACCTGTAGCTAAAAATTCCATATCAGCATACAATATGCATTGCACTTATAATATGACCAGCCTGGTTTATAATCTATGGAGGATCTGATGAAGAAACTGACAAAATATTTTCTCGAAGGACTGCTTTTTACAGTGCCCCTTGTGGCAACAATATATGTTATCTATCTCGTATTCACCAAAATAGACAACCTCTTTAATTTCGGCGTACCGGGTGCGGGGTTTGTACTCACTATAGCAATAATAATTATGGTAGGATTTATTGCCTCAAACTTCCTGACGCGCAAACTGTTGAGCGTAGTGGACAATATATTCTGCCGCCTGCCTCTTATAAAGCTGCTATACACATCCATCAAAGACCTTATCAGCGCTTTTGTTGGCGACAAAAAAGCATTCAATAAGCCTGTAATGGTTGAGCTCGGCCCTGGCAGTAAGGTTTATGTGCTCGGGTTTGTTACACGCGAGAGCCTCGATAATCTCGGAATGATAGATAAAGCTGCTGTGTATCTGCCCCAGTCCTACAATTTTGCAGGCAATCTTATAGTAGTGCCCAAAGAGCAGATAACTCCGCTCGATACTGACAGCGGCAACCTCATGACCTTCATAGTATCAGGCGGAATAACAGTAAACAAATGACAGTGCAAGCGGTCTGATGAGAAGCAGCCTTGACAGGAAAGTTTAAGGGTTGACTGTTACTCGCAGGTAGTTTCAGCACGCCGATTAGAAGCAGTCAACCCTGATATCCATCTAAATTTTCAGTAGCACCATATTCGATACAGGATCAAGCTCACGCTGCGCACTCACACCCTTGATCTCCATAACAATAGCCTCAAGCACAAGAAACGCCTTGGCATTTTGCCTCAGGCATCCTGCCTTCACCTCATCCCTCTTTGCGTAAGCACCATGGAAATGTACCCTCGGCTCTTTTTCATCCCAAAAGATAGTTCCTATACCAACAATCTCATGGCTCTCTGATATCTCGCGCCAGTCAGGTACTGGAGGCATCTGTTCTGTCTTGGGATCAACAACAAACCTGCCCTCCTTCATGCCGCCGACCAGATAAAAGACCCCTGCTCTTATATTTTCCTTAATAGCGATATCAACAAGGCCTTTGAGTATGTCATCGCCATCCTCAAACCTCGCAACAGCAATTCTCCCCGGCTCGCCTATCTGGTATTTCATCTCTCCTCCTGAAATCTTTTGACAACAGCATCATAAACCATATCAACTGTTATGGCTGTCATGCACTTTGGATCACTGCACCTGCGCTTGTAGCACGGAGCGCAATCAAGACCGGACTGCACAACAACATGACCGCTGCCGTACGGTCCTGTTCTTGCAGGATTAGCTGGCCCGAATATCGCAACAACAGGCACACTGTAAGCTAGTGCTATATGCATAGGACCTGTATCGTTAGATACAACATAGTCAGCATCTTTTATTATTGAGCAGAGCTCAATCAGATTCGTCTCTCCTGCTATTGATCTGGCAAATCCTCCTGAAAGCTCCTCTATCGTCTTTCCGAGGTCTACATCAGCCCTGCTGCCTATCACAAGAAAATTTTTCTTAAGCTGCCTTACAAGATCAGCGTATCTCTCTGCAAGCCATTTGTTAGCCTCTTTCCGAGCACCCGGAATTATAACCGAGTATCTGCCAACCCCCTGCTTTATGTCTTTAACATTTTCCGTCTCTTCAATATTCGGCATCGGGAAAGTTGGATTTGATATGTTGCATCCAAGCTCAGCAGCTATCTTAAGATAGCGGTCTACAGCATGAATGTCACGGCCTCCCTCAACCTTATGTGTATAAAAAAACCTGCTGCCCTCCCTAGCCTCTTTGAACCCTATTCTAACAGTAGCATTTGATGCTTTAATAAGCAGACCGCTTCTGAATAGCCCCTGCAAATCTACAGCAAGATCATAATGTTCGTTTTTTAATGCCCTGAATATGAATTTGAGTTCTGCTGCTGTCCTGCCAAGCAGTCTGAGTTTTTTCCATCTGTCTTTGTCTATAATCCATACCTTAGTGATCATCGGATGTTTAGCAATAATTTGTTCAAAACCTCGGGCTATTACCCAATGAATCTCAGCATCTGGAAAACGGAGATGGAGGGCATTAAGAAAAGGAAGGCTGTGTATCACATCGCCAAGAGAACTAGGTTTTACAACCAGTATTTTTTGGGGAATATTATTTAGTATGTTCTTCATCTCTTAATATCTCTTCAACACACTGCGAGAGATTTTCGCATACAGCATCCGCGTATTCAGATGTCTGCTGTTTTCCTGTCTTCACCAGCAGAGTCTTTGCGCCTATGTTTCTCCCCAGCAGCATATCAGCATCCTTGTCGCCAACAATATAAGAATTTTTAAACTCTATTTTATACTTTGCTCTAGCCCATAGCGCCATAGCAGGCTCCGGCTTTCTGCAAGAACAATTTTCATCAGGCCTATGCGGACAATAAAAAAAATCATCAAAATTGTACTCTTTTATAAATTTATCATTCACGCTCTTTGTAAACTCTTCATCAACTATTCCGCGTCCTATGCCAGACTGGTTCGATATGCCGATAAGCAGATAACCTGCTTGCTTGAGTTTTTGCAGGCTGTTTATATCCTCGTAAATATTAAGATTTTCCCATCTGTTAAGGTAGTCAGCATCCCTGCATAGAGTGCCGTCCCTGTCAAAAAAAACAGCTTTTTTATCAGGCAATGCCTCTTTGATCCTGAAAAAGACATCATCAGCCCTTACAAAAGCCATACAGCGAAGATCTCCAAGTCCGCATGTCCGCTCAAAACATGGCCTGCATGTTACTGATGAAGAAAGCACATGAGTGTTTGGTGAAGTTGGCCGTGTAAGTTCTTCTGATGTTGAGCCGAATATTGCTACAAGAGGAGTTATGAGCGCATCAGCAATATGCATCGGGCCTGAATCATTAGATACAAAAACATCACAATCAGAAATCAGCGCAGCAAGCTGCCTGAGCCCGGTCTTGCCTGCAAGGAACAGCTTGCTATCGTATATATGCTTATCGATCTCCTGCGCAATATCTAGCTCTTTAGGCCCTCCAAATATTACAACACTGCCGCCTGTTTCCATCTGAAACCACTTTGCAACTTTTGCAAATCTTTCAGGAAACCATCTCTTAGATGATCCATATGTGGCTCCCGGATTTATGCCGAGTATCGGCCTCCTGAGACCTAAAAACATCTGCCTTGCCGACATCCTCTCTTCATATGTAAGATATATCCATGGTCTTGAATGTGAAGGTTCAATACCTGCCTTGCTGATTAGATTCAGATAGTAATCTATATGGTGAATTTTTCTATCAAGCTTTTCATAAGGTATTTTTTTTGTAAGAAGGAAACCTCTTCCATCTCTGTCATATCCTATCCTCTCCGGTATACGAGCCAGAAATGCTATAAGAGCAGCATCAAAAGCATTCTGTAGCAATATAGCCTTGCTGAATTCCTTTTTTCTTAACAAACTGGCGAGTTTTAGTCTGCCTAAAATGCTCTTATGTTTATCTTCATAAAGGATTATCTCATCTATTAGAGGATTATTCTCAAAGAGTGGAGCTACAAACGGCTTTACCAGCAGGCTTATGTGTGAATCAGGATATGCCTTTTTTATAGCATTTATAGCCGGCATAGACATAACTGCATCGCCTATCCAGTTTACACCTCTTATTAATATCTTAGGGGTCCCGTTTTGAGTCACCGTGTAGTTTACCATTTAGTACTTTTGAGTGCCAGATGTTATGCATGATAAAAAGTTGACAGATCTAGACCTTATTGATAATCTATATTTAAATAGAATAATTACGATTTTATAATATTTTGCTTTATAATAAAATGTCTTATAAATAGCGATATAGACATGAAGTGTAAAAGCAGGTTAATTTATTTTTGTTCAGGTTTATTAGCATAATAGGCTGAATTCGTTTCTGAGCAAACCTTAGAGAAACAACTATTATTGATATAAGCAATATACATATGATATTTTAATAGACTAACTAAATAAGGGGATCTTGTGGAGAAACTTAAAAAAACAGGAATGAAACAGACACCCCAGAGGCTGGCAATAATGCATCATCTTGAAGGCAATAAATGCCATCCATCTGCTGAGGATATCTACAAGTCAATCTCTCCAAAGTTTCCAAGCATGTCTTTTGCAACAGTCTATAACACTCTTGAAAACCTAAAAGATCACGGACTGATCAAAGAACTCACCATAGAGTCAGGCAAAAAAAGGTTCGACCCAGACACATCTGACCATCACCACCTAATCTGCGTAAAGTGCAAAAAGATTGTTGATCTTCCGCAGGAGATTCAGCTGCAGCAAAAAGCACTCACCACAGCAGGCGTTATTAAAGGATTTAGGATACTCAGCACACAGATTAATATCTATGGCTTGTGTCCTGAATGCACAAAAACCTCCAGCTGAAAAACCGCGGATTCAGACATTTTTACAAACAACTGTTTCAGATTAATTCTAGTTATATAAATTTCGCATATTTTATATCGGAGGTATTTAATGAACGCAATCGAAATAAAAAAGGATATTTACTGGGTAGGGGCTATAGACTGGGCTGTAAGAGACTTTCATGGATATGAAACCCCCAGGGGCACCACATACAACAACTACCTGATTATGGATAAAGACATAACACTTGTAGACTCTGTAAAGCATGACTTTTCAGAAGTAACAATTAGAAATATCAGCAGCATTACTGACCCTGCCAAAATAAAGAACATTGTCATAAACCATATAGAAAATGACCACGCCACCGGATTAGCAGAGATTATGGCGCTATGCCCGAAAGCTACTATTTACATTACAGAAAAGGGCAAAAAAGGGCTTGACAGATTTTTTAAAACCTCATCATGGGATATAAAAATTGTAAAAACAGGAGATACTATAAATATAGGATCTAAAACACTTATGTTCTTAGAGACACCTATGCTTCACTGGCCTGACTCTATGATGACCTATGTAAAAGAAGATAAACTTCTTATAAGCCAGGACGCTTTTGGCCAGCATATCGCATCAGCAGTACGCTTTGACAAGGACTTCATAGTATCTGAATCTCTGACAATGCTTGATGATTCTGTTATTGACTACTACGCAAACATACTCATGCCCTTTGGCCAGCTCATAAAAAACAAAATAGCTGAGATACAAAAACTCGGGCTAGAAATAGACATGATAGCTCCTGACCACGGCATTATATGGACAGACCCTTCAAAGATAATACAGATGTATCTGGATATGGCAAACGGAAAGGCTAGGCTCTGCGTGCCTATAATCTACGACACAATGTGGCACAGCACAGAAGAGATGATACCTCACATTATTCAGGGCCTCGCAGACGCCGAAGTAGATTCAAAAGTTATAAAGCTGCGTGCAACTCCTTACAGCATAGCGCTCAAGGAATTCTGGAAGAACAGGGGAGCAATAATAGGCACACCAACGCTTAACAACCTTATGTATCCCACTGTAGCCCAGTTTTTACACATGTTGAAAGGAATGAGGCCAAAAGACCGCATTATGGCTGCATTCGGAAGCTGTGGATGGGCTGGTGGAGCTGTTAAAGGCGCGTATGCAGAGTTTGCTAACATGAAGCTTGAAGCATTTGAGCCAGGACTTGAAGTAATTTACAAACCATCAGATGACGACCTGAAAAAATGCAGAGAATTCGGAAGACAATTTGGAGAAAAAGTTAAGGAATACCATTTAAAATTCGAGTAGCTCTATTCAACAATGCACAGCAATTTAAATCGAATTGTTTGAATTTGCAAATGCAGCAAAAAAGACTCATGCTGATTTATATAAAGTTGCTTTAACGCTATGGCTATAATCAACAGCTTAATATTGAATATGAACTACAAAAACAGAACTAATGCCAGAAATATGCAATATATGCAGAGCAAATAAGCAGATATTAAAAAATAATGATTGATTGTCCGACTTCATATTTCAGGAGGCTATATGACAACAGTCAGCAAAAAGCTCACAAAGACAATATCTGTACTGGTCATTCTTGCAGCTGGCATTTTCATCTTTACAAGTTCAAAAATTATAACAGCACAAGAGAAGCCCCAGCAGACAAAACTGAGTCCTCAGACACAGACCTGCTTAGCCTGCCACAAACTATACACACCCGGCATTGTTGAAGATTGGCTCACGAGCCGCCATTCAAGAACAACACCATCTCAGGCAATGAAGAAAACAGAGCTTGAGCGCAGAGTAACAGCACAGTCAGTTCCTGATGAGCTTGCTGATGTTGCTGTAGGCTGCTACGAGTGCCACAGCAGAAACGCTGACAAGCATAAAGACAACTTTCTGCATAATGGTTTCAAGATCAATGTGGTCGTATCTCCCAATGATTGCAGCACCTGCCATACAGAAGAGGTTAAACAGTATGCTGGCACAAAAAAGGCACATGCAAGAAAAATTCTGCTAGGAAATCCTGTTTACCATAATTTAGTAAAGACAATTACAGGAGTAAAAAAGGTTGATGCTTTAAAAATATCATCAGCTGATCCTACAGATCACACTCTTAACGAGACATGCATAGCTTGCCACGGCACAGAAGTGCAGGTAAAAGGAATGAAGAAAATAAAAACCGGAATGGGAATTATGGAAGTTCCTGATCTTGCAGGATGGCCAAACCAGGGGGTTGGCAGGCACAATCCTGATGGATCATTCGGTTCATGCACAGCATGTCATCCGCGCCACTCATTCTCAATCGAGATAGCGAGAAAGCCGGCTACATGCGGACAGTGCCATCTAGAACCCGATGTTCCGGCATACAATGTGTACAAAGAGAGCAAGCACGGAAACATCTACTCATCTAAATGGCACACATGGAACTTTAGCAATGTACCGTGGGTTGCGGGCAAAGACTTTACTGCGCCCACATGCGCAGCATGTCACAACAGCCTTATAGTTTCGCCAAGCGGCAAGGTTATTGCAGAACGCACCCATGATTTTTCCGCAAGATTATGGGTAAGGCTATTTGGTCTGATATACAGCCACCCGCAGCCCAAATCAGGCGACACATCAATCATTAAGAATAAAGACGGACTGCCCATGCCAACAACCTTCACAGGCGAATTGGCTTCAGAGTTTCTTATAGACAAAAATGAGCAAGACAGGAGAAAAGAGAAAATGGTCGCTGTCTGCAACAGTTGCCATAACATAAGCTGGATAAACGGCCACTTCGCAAAGATGGATAATACTTTAAAAGAGACAAACGAGATGACAGCTGCTGCCACAAATCTTATGGCATACGCATGGTCAAAGGGAATAGAGGACAAGACAAACCCGTTTGACGAGACCATAGAAAAGATGTGGATAAAGCAGTGGCTCTTCTACTCCAACTCAATCCGTTACGCATCTGCAATGACAGGCGCTCCTGACTATGCTGCATTCAAAAACGGGTGGTGGAGTCTTTCAGAAAATCTGCAGAACATGAAAGACCAGATTGAACTCAAAGCGAAGATGAAGGGAATAAGCCTTAAATGAAGCTGATCGCACTCAACGGCAGCCCCAGATCAGGCGGAAATACTGACCTTCTGCTGCAGGAAGCTGTGAGGGCTGCCAGAGACTCTGGGGCTGAAACTGAGGTATTCAATCTCAACAGTATGGCTATAAGGCCGTGCCAGGACTGCGGCCTCTGCGAAAAGAGCGGCAGATGCATAATTAAAGACGATATGTACGACCTTTATAACGCCATAAGAACAGCAGACAGGATAGTGCTTGGATCACCAATATTTTTCTTCGGACTTAGCGCACAGGCAAAAGCTATAATCGACAGGTGCCAGTCATTCTGGTGCGAAAAATATCTGCTAAAAAAGGAAATACCACCAGGTCCAAACGGCAGAAAGGGTCTGCTCCTTCTTGTGGGCGGAATGAAGAAGGAGACCGGAGCCCAGTGCTCTGAAGCAACAGCACGGGCATTCTTCAGGACAGTAAGCATCCCGCATCATGAGACTCTAAGCTATTTGGGAATTGATGCAAAAGGGGCTATAATAGACCATCCCACTGCGCTCAGCGAAGCATACGAAGCGGGGAAAAAACTTATTTCGATTTAAACACGGGGGGAATTAAATGAAAAAGACAGCAAAGATGCCGACTCAATATGTAAATCTCAAAAAGAAATTTAAGGGCTATATGGATGCTGTGGACAATCTCGGCAAGGCAGTAAAAGAGGCAGGTCCTATTGATGAAAAGACAGCGCACCTTATACAGCTTGCTGCTGCTGCGTCAAAGTGGTCTGAAGGCTCTGTGCACTCACACACAAGAAGGGCGCTTGAAGCCGGAGCAAAACCTGCTGAGATATATCAGGCGCTGATGCTCATAACCAGCATAACCGGATTTCCGACTGTATCTGCTGCAATAAGCTGGGCTGATGACGAGATAATCAAAAAGAAGAAGACAAAGAAAAAATAGAGACAGAAAAAACTGTTTTTAGAAGATGGGGGCTTTCACTCTGTGAAAGCCCCCATCTTTTCTTCATACTCCCTTGTCTTTTCATCAAGCTGTGCTGAAAGTCCGGCAAGCTCTCCAAAAAGCCTGTCTATCTCACTGCTGCATTCATGAACAGATATCGAGAGTGACTTAATGGCATCTGAATCTCCGTTCATTGAAGATTCCACAAGCAGCCTGTTATCATTTTCGAGCCTTGCTTCTAGCTCAATAATTCTCTGCTCAACACCCTGTATTTTTTTCTCAAGAGCGCTCAGCTCTCTTGATCTTGCTGTTATAATTCCAGCTTTCAGACGCCTCATCTCCTTTTTATTTATCTGTTGAACCTTGCCGGAAGAAGATTTATCTGGTGCAACGATCCTTTCATCGCTCCAGCCAACTCTCTGCAGAAATTCCTGATAACCGCCCTCAAACAAAAAGCAGCCTCCTCCATCAAACACAATCAGGCGGTTTGCAACAGCATTGAGCATCATTTCGCTGTGTGTAACAACAGCCACTGCACCGTCAAAAGCATCTATTGCCTCAACAAGCGTCTCTGTTGACTCCATATCAAGATGGTTTGTCGGTTCATCGAGCATCAGCAGATTTGCCGGAGTCACGAGTATCTTGCCGAGCAGCACCCTGCTCTTTTCACCGCCAGACAGCACGGATATCTTTTTAAGCGCAGTATCGCCCTCAAACATCATGATACCGCATATAGTCCTTGCCCTTGTCCTGTTGTACTCAGGCATTATATCGATAATCTCATCCTCAACAGTCTTGGCAGGATTAAGTCTCTGCACATTTGTCTGTCCGAAATATGCAGATTGCAGCTTTGGGCTGCGCTGTACCTCTCCCTTTGTTGGAGAGAGTTCTCCTGCCAAGATATTGAGCAGGGTGGTCTTGCCTCTGCCGTTTTTGCCTATTATTGCTATCCTGTCGTTTTTACCTATCGAAAAGCTGAGCCCATTTATCAACGGCCTGCTCTCAGGGCTGTATGAAAAAGAGATCTCCTTCACATCCATCAGCACCTTGCCCTGAAAAGGAGCTGCATTAAAAGAAAAGTCGAGATCGCGAACCTGCTCCATCTTCTGAAGCTGTTCCTTTTTACCAAGCAGTTTTATCTTTGACTGCACAGCACGCGCCCTTGTTGCCTGCGCCCTGAAGCGGTTTATAAACTGCTCTGTCTCCCTGCGCTTCTTCTCGTCATTTACGCGCGTCTTTTCATAAACCTCTTCTTCCATCAAAATCTGCTGATACAGCTTATGCGTGTCGCCCTCCACCTTTCTCGCCTTCTGCCTGTGTATGCAGAGCGTATGAGTGGTTACACTATCCATAAACTGCCTGTCATGTGTGATGATCATCAACTCCCTTCTCCATGAAGAAAGAAACCCCGAGAGCCATCTCATAGAGACAATATCCAGATAATTTGTCGGTTCATCAAGAAGCAGAAGATCAGGCTCAGACACGAGCAGCTTGGCCAGGTTGAGCCGCACCTGATACCCGCCGGAGAGCTGATACGGATTTATACTGAACTCAGCATCAGCAAATCCCAGACCGGAAAGTATCTTCTCTGCCCTGTAAGACTCGTCTCTTCCATCATCGTTGTTCGGGAGACCAAGACAGCACTCAGCAAGAACACTCGACTCTGTAAAATGGATATGCTGCGATAGATGGCCTATCCTGTAACCGTCAGGCACGCTCACAACACCCTCATCAGCATATTCCTGACCGAGTATGATCTTAAAGAGCGTGGTCTTTCCATGCCCATTTCTGCCGACAACGCCGACCCTTTCACCTTTATTTAGGCTGAATGTTACACCATCGAATATTATCTGTGAGCCGTAGGATTTTTTGAGTCCATTAACTTTTAGCATCATCTATTTTAACCTATATCGATAACCTGTACCTACAAATTCGAACAGAAAAAACCTGAAATATTTTTTTGACAAGCAGACTTAATTGGGTCATACTTTCAACAGAAGAACCTCCGGGACTAATCACAAAAAAAACGTAAAAGCACCTCAGCGCTGATGAAATTTACCTGCTAAGGGTACCAGAAAAAGGAGAAAGAAAATGTCAAAAAAAAAGACTTACAACGCGAAACGGCGCTCCTGTTGTTGACAATCAGAATGTATTGACAGCAGGTTCGCGAGGGCAGCAGCTTCTTCAGGATGTATGGTTTTTGGAAAAGCTGGCGCACTTTGACCGCGAAGTTATTCCTGAGCGCAGAATGCATGCAAAAGGTTCAGGCGCGTACGGCACATTTACCGTCACTTACGACATAACAAAATACACAAAAGCGAAGATATTTTCAGAGATCAACAAAAAGACCGATCTCTTTATCAGGTTCTCGACTGTTGCCGGCGAGCGCGGCGCTGCTGATGCTGAGAGGGATATCAGAGGTTTTGCGATAAAGTTTTATACTGAAGAGGGCAACTGGGATTTGGTCGGCAACAATACGCCGGTATTTTTTCTGCGTGACCCGCTCAAGTTCCCAGACCTTAATCATGCTGTTAAACGCGATCCGCGTACAAACCTGCGAAGCGCGCTGAACAACTGGGATTTCTGGACATCTCTGCCTGAGGCGCTTCATCAGGTAACAATTGTGATGAGTGACCGCGGCATACCAGCAACATACCGTCATATGCATGGCTTTGGCAGCCACACATTCAGCATGATAAATGCAGACAACAAGCGCTTCTGGGTAAAGTTCCATCTGCGCACACAGCAGGGAATAAAAAATCTTACAGATGCTGAGGCAGAATCTGTTATAGGCAAATGCCGTGAAAGCCACCAGCGCGACCTCTACCACAGCATCGAAAAAGGCGACTTCCCAAAATGGACATTTTATATACAGGCTATGCCTGAAGAAGAGGCTGACTCTTTCACATACAATCCCTTTGACCTGACCAAGGTCTGGTATCACAAAGACTATCCACTCATTGAAGTCGGAGTGCTTGAGCTTAACCGGAATCCTGAAAATTATTATGCAGAGGTGGAGCAATCTGCATTCAATCCGGCAAATGTGGTGCCTGGCATAAGTTTTTCACCTGACAAAATGCTCCAGGGCAGGCTCTTTTCATATGGTGACGCGCAGCGATACCGGCTTGGAGTAAACCATCACCAGATTCCGGTCAACGCGCCGCGCTGCCCTTACCACAGTTATCACCGCGACGGCAGCATGAGGGTTGACGGCAACTACGGAAGCACACTCGGATATGAGCCAAACAGCTACGGAGAGTGGCAGCAGCAGCCAGAATTTGGAGAGCCGCCGCTCAAGATCAAGGGCAATGCTGACCACTGGGACTTCAGAAAGGATGACAGCGACTACTTCACACAACCGGGCAAACTCTTCAGGCTGATGACACCACAACAGCAGGAGGCGTTGTTTGGCAATACAGCAAGGGCAATGGCTGACGCGCCAAAAGAGATAAAGATACGCCACATAAGCAATTGCCTAAAGGCAGATTCTGCCTATGGCAAAGGCGTTGCCGACGCACTCGGCATATGACTGGATGAAGTGCCTAAATAGAATACTGAATATAGACCACTCAACAAACTGACAAAGCGCAGCAGGATTTGAATTAGCCATTCTGCTGCGCTTTGTCACATGTTTTATTCTACTGGATTCGATTTTGTAAAATTTAATTTATTTTTCTGAATTTCTTTTGTCTAAATCACCAATTAAAAGAGATACCGGTGTTATTCCCACATTGTTTGCGTAACGAATATCAGCAACATTTTTGATTAGAGCGTTAACTGTTTTTATATGTCCCCTTAATGACGCATAAAAAAGCCAGGATTAGTTTTTTATCATGGCAACATACCCTGTTTATTCACCAAATTTATATTATGCCTGTGCTGTTACGATGATCTACTGCGCATTTATAATCTTCTCTGCCAGCACATCACTACCGCTCTTGAGCACAACCTTCAAAGTATTGGGGCTGCCCGGCCATCCCTGCGGAGCAGCAACATTTTCAACAATGGTCTGCCCTGCTCCTGCGCACATCCCTCTGCCGCCGATTGACTTCCATCCGCCTTGTGCAGCAGCATCAGGCCTGAATACATTAAAAAACATATTTGCCGCAACATTGGATGTGTTTTTAACGCTCACATTCACCATTCCAGATTCGACTTTTGCAGATGTTATCTGCGCTGTGTAGTGGATATTGAGGTCAATCATCTTTGTGTCCACAACTTTGGATCCGCTGGTTAGATTAAGACTCTGCTTGTTGTATTTTGAATTTGCAGCTTCGATTATAGGTTTGATCTCTGTATATGTTTTGCCGGGAGCCAGGTTGGTTATGTGCAGTGTATTTGTGCCGCCTGTAATTTTGTTCTGTCCCTGATGCAGATACACTTCCAATCCGATTGTGCCTGTAACGCTCTTTGATCCAGCGTTTTTCACAGTCACTTCATACTGCCATTGGCATGAATCTGGTGATTCTTTCAATTTCAGGGAATCTATCTTCAGCCCTGCCACGCCCAGATCAATTACATTGACAACTCCGGGTTTTACAGCTGTTTTGGGCTGTACTGATTTAAATGGCGGTTGAGTATCAGCAGCAACACCGGCTGCGCAGAACACAAAAGAAATAATCAAAAACGCAATAACTCTTAGTGCATCTCGCATATCTTCCCCCATAATAAATGTTTCTGTTAGATTTGCTCGAATTATTCAAAGTATAGTTAATTTATGTGTGGTTTACAACAATAATTTCTGACTACAGCAATATCTTTAAAAACCTGACTACTTAGGCATTTCATCTTTTTCTGCTCAATATTGTATTATCTATAAAACATTTTTTGTACTAACCATTTTAATGCATCACATCAGGCTTTCCTGGATTTCTCGTATTAACACCATTTTAATTTACTGATTAATGAGGCAGGCGTTCAGAGTGAAACTAACTATATTTAGACGGCTTGTAATCGGCTATTTGATAATTCTTGCCATGCTTATGGCTGTGAGTGCCTCAATGCTTTTTGAGCTGGACAATTTCAATGAAATAACCCAGTCCATTCTTAAGGTTGATAACCAGCTGCTCGAAAATGAGAAGAAGATGTCTGACGCCCTGCTTTCGCAGATACTTTATGAGAAAAAGTATCTGATCATACATGATGATGCGCTTTATGACCAGTTTCTCATAGCTAAAATGGACTTTAACAAGGCATTTCAGAACAGCCTCACTCTTGCGGCTGATGATGATGAAAAGAAGAAAATGCTTACCATGATCCATAGCTCATTCAAGCAATACCAGTCAGTTTTTGAGCAAGAGGTTGAACTAATACGCTCCGGCAAAAAATACACACTTGATAAGCACTCGCAGATGAAGGAAAAGGCTGTAAATGCGATAATGGATGAGCTGAAGAACATAAAGGCATACTCGCAGAATCATACATATGAGCAGATAAGAAGACTCGAGACCGCCATGGCTGATGCAAAAAAGACTGCAGGTCTGTTTGTTGTGGCTGCGCTTGTGCTGGGGTTGCTGATATCGCTTGTTATAACAAGGAGCATAACCAAACCATTATCATCTGTAATAAATAAAACACGCGATGTCTCAAACGGCATTCTAAAAGGAGATCTGAAAGTTGCTTCTCCACCTGAGCTCGGAGATCTGTCAAAGGCATTCAACATGATGTGCGAGAGACTTAAGAAGCTGGATTATATGAAGTCTGACTTCTACGCTATGATGTCTCACGAGTTGCGTACTCCTCTGACGTCAATACGCGAGGGTACAAACCTAATGCTTGAAGGAGCTGCTGGTGAGCCTAACGCAAACCAGATAAAACTGCTGAGGATTATTTCTGAAGAGAGCAACAGACTTATTAATCTTGTAAATTCATTGATGGATCTCTCAAAGATGGAGGCAGGCATGATGGTCTTTAACTTCGGCTGCCATGATATAACTCCATTGATAAAAAGGGCTGCTCTAGAGGTGGCGCCGCTTGCAGCATCTAAGCAGATAAAAATGGAGACCACTATTTCGGACAAGCTGTCATGTATTAAGATGGATGATGAAAAGATAATGCAGGCTCTCAGAAATCTTCTTGGCAATGCTCTAAAGTTCACTCCGGAGGGCGGCAGTGTTAAAATCGCTGTCTCAAACAGCGGAGGTTCTGTGCGCATCGCTATATCAGACACAGGCCCCGGGATACCTCAGGAAAATCTGGGGATGATATTCGAAAAGTTTCAGCAAGCGCAATACCACATGCAGCACAATATAAAAGGCACAGGACTAGGACTGGCTTTGGCAAAAAATATAGTTACCGCACATGGAGGCAAAATATGGGCAGAGAGCATTGTGGGAGAAGGAAGCTCATTTATATTCTCATTGCCTGTTTAGCTATACAACTTTCAGGCTGTGCTGTTCTTAATAATCAAACTGGCAGAACTGCCCAGCATGATACAAGAAAGCGCGTAGATTCTGAAGAGGAGATACGAGCCAAATCCGCAGTTCGACATCTTTCACTCTCCAAAAAACTTCTTGAGCAGGGAGACCATGACAGCTCAATAAAAGAGAGTCAGAAGGCGCTCAGTCTGTCTGGAAAAAGCACTCCGGGCGATGAAGCGCTCTACACCATGGGCCTTGCGCATATTCATCACAAAAATCCAAAAAAAGATTATGAAAAGTCGATGATCCTCTTTAACAGGATGATAAGAGAATACCCTCAGAGCCAGCTTGCTGATCATGCAAGGACATGGATTGAGCTGCTGCAAGTTATTGAAAAACTGAAGAAGGTGGATATTGTTATTGAAGAAAAGAAGAAGGAGCTATCAAAGTGACAGAACCAAATATATTGGTTGTTGATGATGATAGAAACCTGCTCGAACTGCTGAGCATAAGGCTTGGGGCAGCAGGCTATGAGCCGGTTGCCTGTGATAATGACGCTTGCGCGATCAAGGCGGTTCAGAATGGCGCTCCTGATCTCGCAATAGTCGACCTTCAGCTCGAAAATACAGATGGTATAACTCTTATGCAGCTGATACAGGCAGAATGCCCTGACCTGCCTGTAATAATACTCACTGCGCACGGCAGCATTGAGAGCGCTGTTGATGCGATGAAAAAAGGCGCATTCAACTATCTAACAAAGCCGTTCGACCCCAAAGAACTTCTTATACAGATAGAACGTGCTATAGAAAACAGAAGAATCAAAACAGAGCTGAAAAGACTTAAAGATCTAATCGGGAAGCAGGAAGAATTTTCTAACATCATCGCAAAGAGTGAAGAGATGCGTCGTGTATTGAATAAGGTCTCTGCAATAGCAAAAACAGACTCTACTGTATACATACAAGGCGAAAGCGGCACAGGCAAAGAGCTTATTGCAAAAGCCATTCATATGGCTAGCAGCAGGAAGGAGAGACCGTTTGTAGCTGTAAACTGTGCTGCTATTCCGGAAGGCCTGATAGAGAGCGAGATGTTCGGCCATGAAAAGGGATCTTTCACAGGAGCTGTCAGAAACAGTAAGGGACTGTTTATGCAGGCGCACGAAGGCACAATATTTCTTGATGAGATCGGAGATATGCCTATGCTAACTCAGGCAAAACTTCTGAGGGTTCTCCAGGAGCGCAAATTCTATCCTGTTGGCAGCGAAAAAGCTCAGGAGGTTGATCTGCGTGTAGTTGTGGCTACAAACAAAAATCTGGAAGAAGAGGTAAAGAGCGCCAGATTCAGAGAGGATCTTTTCTACAGAATACATGTCATACCTGTTCACCTGCCTCCGCTAAGAGAGAGAAAAGAAGACATACCCTTAATTGCCCAGCACTTTGTGGAGAGTTTCAGCAGCCAGATGAAAAAAAACATTGCCAGCCTGACGCCAAAAGCTCTGCACAAGCTGTTAAATCATGACTGGCCGGGAAATGTGCGTGAACTCGAAAACACCATAGAGTACGCTGTAGCCATGGCTCAGGACCGGATCATTGATGCTGATCTAATTCTAAGCACCAGAAGTTTTTCATCTGATAATCTGCAGCCTTCCACACTTAAGCAGGCAAGAGACAAGTTCGAGTCAGAATACCTTACCCAGCTTATGCTCTTTACATCCGGCAATGTGAGCAGGGCTGCTGATCTGTCCGGCAGATACAGGGCAGATCTATATGGTCTTCTGAAAAAACATAACATCAATCCTGAAACCTTCAAAAAGAGCTGCTGATCATACTGTTGTATTAAATTACATACACCTTAACCCGCTCTATTCTCTAGTCTTTTGCTAATCGGATATTAGCAGTGCATGATAATCCATACAATCTTGTATCTTCCTATAAATCTTTTCCTATATTTTTCAGCGTATTTTTATATGGCATCGCAATTGCTTAATCCAAGGACAATGAATTTGCATCAAAGATCAACAGGAGGATACTCAATGCCACAAAAGAAGAACAACAGAATAAGCAGGCCATACGGCAGGACTATTTTTTTTGTATGGCTGATTCTGATACTCACGGTAAACATTGCCATCTCGAATAAAACATTTACACACAAAGATGCAACAGCTAATGAAGTTGCGACCACTCCGGATAGTCTGCTTCTGTCTGCGCCGTCAATGATCTTGGTACCTAAAACAAATTTATATTTTGCTGTTGAAGGCAGCCTTAACCGTTTTTTCCATTTTGGATACTGGTACACCGCACATAATAAATTATGGTACAGGGCAACCTACTACAACGGTCCGTGGTTCCCTGTTTTGTCATCAATGATTCCTCAGGCGCTACTGGATCTGCCGCAAAACTATCGTGATTTGTATGCAAAAAATGAACGCATACCCTATACAGAACTAAAAAAACACTGGAAGCAGCAGGCAAAACTTAACAGCTCACAAAAATAGATGCCACAAACAGGTCTGGACAGAGATTCAAATTTAGTAACAAACGGAGAATAGAACCAATGCATTTTAAAAGAGCAGAGACAGAAGAAGAGCTTTATGATGTTTACAGACTACGCTACAAAATTTACTGCCTTGAACGCGGATATGAATCCCTCACAGATCATCCATACGGTATGGAGTCGGATGAGTATGATCCGTATTCAGTCCATATAATCGGATATGTTGACGGAACCGCATCTGCAACTGCGAGGCTGATACTGCCGAATCCGATCGGATATCCTGCTGAAAAGCACTCCAATATAGACATCAGGGATATCTGCACAGACACGCACAAGATAGCAGAGATATCGAGATTTGCTGTCAGCTGTGACGAGCACCGTGACAGCAGATGTATGCATCAGGCAACACTCGGGATGATCCAGGAGCTGAGCAGGATTATTTATCAGTTCGACATAAGATACATTCTATCCATAATGACCTGCGGACTCAATCGCCTGCTCTCCAGAAGCGGACTATCTTTTAAGCAGATAGGGGCGCCAGTGGAGTATCACGGCATTCGCATACCTTTTTATGCTGCCGTAGGAGAAATGACAGAAGTTCTCCTTGACAAAAGAGATTCCCCTGATCTCCTCGATCTATCCGCCTTGCGGACAGATGCTAAAGCTCCTGCAGCACAGGAGAGCAGAGTGGCAGCCCTGCTCTCCTGAATCATAATAATGCCATTTCCACAGCCTCATCAGTAAGCATGAAACATTGCGTTCTGTTGACGGCATTTTAAGGAGTGGTGAGTCTCCCTCCTCGCCACTCCCCTTCCCAATAATCATGCATGCACAAAGTTTTCCGTTTCAGGCAGCAGCAATTGTATAATCAAATAAGAATGCAGAGCAATAAACCTGAACCCAGCCCAAAGAAGCACCCCTGCCCTGACTGCAACTTCTGCCAGTGGTGCAGTGATGAGCGTTGCAGCATGTGCAGACCAAAACCCAAAAAAGACAAAAAACTGAAAGAAAATAAGCCTGACATACCTCTTTTCTGGAAGCCGAAAAATCCTGTCTGATCTCTGCTCAGGTATAATATCCTGATGAAAACAGATGTTATCATCATCGGCGGAGGCGCCTCCGGATTAATGTGCGCGAAAGCTGCTGGCAGAAGAGGCCGCTCTGTGCTTGTACTTGATCATGCTGACAGGGTATGCAAAAAGGTGCTCGCATCAGGCGGCGGCAGATGCAACTGCACAAACCTGACAGTATCACACCAAAACTATACATCAGCTAATCCTCACTTCTGCAAATCTGCTCTCGCGGCATACAGTCCTGCTGACTTTCTGCGGCTTCTGGATGAGCACAGCATCCGCTGGCAGGAGGAGGATGAAGGCAGGATATTCTGCGCTGACGGCTCTTCAAAGATAGTCAACATGCTGCTTGAGGAGTGCAGGGCTGCAAGGGTGAAGATATCTGTCAATTCAGAAATAATCAAAATAAAAAAGAAAGAGAATTTTGTTGTTGTCACAAAACGCGGCACAATGGAGTGCAGCTCTATTGTTATAGCCTGCGGCGGACTGTCTTACAAAGATCTCGGTGCATCAGCATACGGATTCAACCTTGCCGAAGACTTTGGCCACAGAATAACAGAGTTGAGACCAGCGCTTGTGCCATTCATATGGTCAAAGAGCGATCTCGCCTCATATAGCAGGCTTTCCGGCGTCACTATCAAATGCGCACTAAAACATGCAAAAAGAGTATTCAAAAGCAGCCTGCTCTTTACTCACAAAGGCATAAGCGGCCCTGCTGCGTTCCAGTCGTCTATATACTGGAAGGATGGCGACGCGTTGACTGTTAACCTGCTGCCTGACACTGATGCATTAGAGCTTTTGATGCAGAACAGACACCGAAAAGTGATGCTCCAGAATCTGCTCTCATCATATCTGCCGGCCAGTTTTTGCGAGGCATGGACAGAAGCAAACGGATTCAGCAGACAGTTGAATGCCTGTTCCGAAAAAGAGCTGCGCAGGATAGCAGATGCGCTCAAAAACTGGACAATAGTGCCGCACGGCACAGAGGGTTACAGAAAGGCTGAGGTTACACTCGGCGGGGTAAACACTGATGATATATCATCAAAGACAATGGAATCAAAAATTGTGAAAGACCTCTATTTTTGCGGAGAAGTTATGGATGTTACCGGCATGCTCGGAGGATACAATCTGCACTGGGCATGGGCATCAGGACATGCAGCAGGAGAGCATGTATAGATGAGAAAGATTATACTCGCATCAGCCTCGCCAAGAAGAAGAGAAATACTCAAAAGCACAGGCATAAAATTCATAGTCGACCATGCTGACTGCGACGAAAGCCTCCATAGTTTTAAAGACCCGCATAATCTCGCAAGGGAAATATCTGAAAGAAAGGCGCTCGCCATAGCGAACAAGCATGATGACGCGCTGATCATAGCAGCAGACACATTCATAGTTTTTAAAAATGAGTTGATGGGCAAGCCACATACTGACAAAGAGGCTTTAAGAATGCTTTCGCAGCTTAATGGAAAAAAGCATAGCGTTATTACAGGCTTTAGTGTTCTTGATACTGCAAAACAGAAGATTACATCAGGTACAGTTGAGACAACGGTATTCTTCAACAAAATGACAGATGATGAGCTGAAGGCTTATGTTAAAACCGGTGAGCCTCTCGATAAGGCAGGAGCATACGCCATACAGGGCAGAGGAGCATTCCTGATAAAAAAGATCGAGGGAGACTACCTGAATGTTGTGGGCCTGCCGCTTTGGGAACTATTCAAAACACTAAAAAAAATCGGGATCACAATTCAGAATACAGGTATTTGAGCTTCAAGCTCAAATACCTGACAGCAATCAGACTACTTCAAAAATGAGAGCGCAATATCAGCAGCTATCGCAAATATGGACATAGCAAATATCACTGCATAATTTTTATCTTCTGGCGATGCCTTGAGCGATCCGAGCAGATAAAGTACAACATCCCGATCCTCATCAGTAAGACAGGCGTTAGACTTCAGCTTTTCTATAAGATTAAAATCCTGCACAGCCTTCTTGCGCTTTTTTGCTATCCAATATCTGTAATAAAAGAAAAAAAGATAACCGCATGCTCCAAGATACCAGACAGGCCTTATCCATGCAGGCTCAATATGCTGAATGATGATAACAGCCCTGAAGGCAACTGCTGATATCAGCCCAAGTATAAAAAAAAGATAAGTGATATATTTGGGAACAATGTGCGGCTTCTGCTTCTGCATTCTGTATATGCCTCCTGTATTGTCAGACTATATTTATATTAACACCAACAGATACCGGAAACTATTTTTTTATCTTTATGTTTCTCACTCCTGATGGACGCCACGCAGGAGCTATAACTTTTGGTCTTTCGACCATTGCGGAATATGATGCCCATGTGATTTTGAACTCTCCGTATTTATCATTGATCGCATCCACAGCGCCAAGGAGCGCCTTCTGTTTTGCTTTCTCCTTAAAAAGCGGCATCTGGCCTGTGACGCGCTCAATAGATGAGAGCGAGATTCCGAGCAGCCTTACTTTGTCTTTGAGCTTGATAGAGTCGAGTATCTGGACTCCTGCCCTGTATATCTCCTGTGTATGATTTGTATGCTCAGGCAGATGAGTCTGTTTTGTGAATGTCTCGAAATCAGGATACCTTATGGTGAGCCTCACTGTGCTGCCCGCGAATCCATGTTTTCTCGCCCTGCTGCCCACCATGTCAGATAGCTGGAGCATGTATGCCTCTATCTGCCTTATTGATGATATGTCTTTGGGCAGTGTCATGCTGTGCCCTATTGTTTTTGGATCAGCTTCATTTACAGAGATCACCCTTTCGCACCTGCCCTGCCCCATAGCCTTTAAGTGTTCTCCCATTATGCCGAACCTGCTCCTGAGCAGGCTTACAGGAGCTCTGCCGAGCGCGCCGCAGGTATTTATGCCCATAGCCATGAGCTTCTCTGTTGTCTTTGGTCCTATGCCCCAGAGCTCTTTTACGGGCAGCTCCTCAAGAAGCAGCGAAACCTCATCATCTTTTACCCATCTAAGTCCGTCCGGCTTTGATATGTCGCTCACGAGTTTTGATATAAGTATATTTGGGCCTATGCCTATGGTGCAGTTTATATTGAAGCGCTCTTTGATCTCTTGTTTGATCTGCTCTGCAAGCTCAACTGGCCCGCCGAAAAGATGGTGCGTCTCTGTTATATCGAGAAAGGCCTCATCAATCGAGTATACCTCTATGTCAGGCGTATATTTTCTGTATATCTTTTCTAGCTCGCCGCAGGTGTATGTGTACTTCTCATTGTCGCCCGGAACAAATATGATATGCGGACAGGCATTTTTTGCCTCATATATATTCATGCCTGTCTTTACACCAAATGCCCTGGCCTCGTAAGAGCGGGTAACAACGACCGTACGCGCGGCAGAACCTATTACAGCTATAGGTTTGCCCCTCAATTTAGGATTGGCCTGCTGCTCAACAGAAGCGAAGAACGCATCCATGTCTGCGCAAAGGATTATTCTGGAGGTCACAGATATTGCTCCATGATGCAAAGAAGAAAAAACTACATCATCTCATTTATTACTTCAGCAAGCCTTTTTATGCCTATATCAATGGTAGCGCTGTCAACGCAGGAGAAGTTAAGCCTCATGGTATTTACCCCGGACTTATTGACATAGAACGGATCGCCCGGCACGAAGGCGACCTTCTTCTCTATCGCCCTGTTGAATAGCTCAAGAGATGAAACGCCCTCAGGCATCTCTATCCATAGAAACATGCCTCCCTCAGGTTCTGTATAGTTAATTCCCTTGGGAAAGTATTTATGCATGGCGCTAACCATAGCCTCTCTCTGACTGCGGTATGCCTCTCTTATCTTGTCTATATGAGTGTCAACATCAAAATTTGTCAGATACTCATGCAGTATCTTCTGGCAGAAGTAGTTTGTATGCAGATCAGCAGCCTGCTTGGCAACTATCAGCTTGTCCATAACATCTTTCCGAGCTACTATCCAGCCTATCCTGAATGAAGGAACAACTATCTTTGAAAATGAACCGAGCAGCACGGTATTTTCAGAAATAAGATGCATGAATGATCTCTTCTCAGAGCCCATGAACCTGAGCTCGCCATACGGATCATCCTCAACAAGCAGTGTTCTGCTGCCAGAGATTATTGATGCAACCTCCTGCCTGTTTGCATCAGTGTATGTTATGCCCGAAGGGTTCTGGAAGTTCGGCACTGAATAGTAGAGCTTCACATTAAACTTTGAGGTAACATCACGCAGGGCTGATATGTCTATGCCATTGTCATTCAGTTTTATAGGGTGGAATGTTGACTTGTACACAGAGAGCGCCTGAATTGCGCCGAGATAGCCCGGCTCTTCGATCACAACATCATCGCCGTCATTTAAGAGTATCTTGCCGAGCAGATCGAGCCCCTGCTGCGAACCGTTTGTGATCAGTATGTTGTCAGGATCTATGCTGAGCCCCTTTTTATCAAGATACCTCTTTGCTATAAACTGCCTCAGCGGCAAATAGCCCTCAGAAGTGCTGTACTGAAGCGCGTCTTTTGGGTCATCTGTAAGAACCTTAGTTGTAGCCTCTTTGATCTCCTCTATTGGAAAGAGATCGCGGTTCGGCAATCCTCCTGCAAAAGATATGATCGAACGGTCAACAGTGACCTTCAGTATCTCCCTGATAAAAGATTTGGGCACATCATTGATTCTGTCAGAAAATATATTGCTCATTTGGACGGTTCCCTCTGTTTAATACTCTGCTATTGGATTCAACGCACTATAAACTAAATCGTAACACTCCTATTTTTCATTGGTCAAGAAATTTTAAGCCTCAACCGCCTCAAGCCTCCATAGAAGCGATGATGCGTCAAAGCTCAGCTCATACATAGAACTGCCGCATGATACGGAAAAGTGGTAGATATCAGCAGCCCCTTCCCTCGTCTTCCAGAAGTAGGTTATGTCCTTTATCTCTATGGTTCTGCCTGACCATCTGAACTTTAGCGGCTTTATTCTGTAAGGCTGGCCAAAGGTCGCAGCAACGCTTATTATCTCTCCGCTTTTGATCACAGCTTTCTCACCACACCTGTCACCCTGCCTATGATCGATACATCCGCAGCAGGACAAACAACCGTCTCCATAGAGCTGTTCTCAGGCTTGAGCAGAATTTTGTTTCCTTTTATTATTATGCGTTTTACAGTAGCCTCGTCATTGACAAGCGCGATGCCTATCTCTCCGCTCTTTATCGTCTTTTGGGGTTTTACGATCACATAATCGCCATCAAAGATGCCTGCATCCTTCATGCTGTCGCCAGTAACTTTTAATGAAAAAAGCTCCTCTGACCGGAAGAGATTTTTATCTAAAAATATATACGACTCCACATCCTGCACAGCCAGCATAGGGCTGCCTGCCCTTATACTGCCTGCAACCGGCACTGAGATACCTTCAGCGGATTTTGATGACAGCAGCTCAATGCCCCTTGATACAGCAGGGTTAAGTCTTATTGCACCCTTTTTGGCAAGCGCCTGCAGATGGCCGCGTGCAGCAGGCCAGAGTATGCTGAACTCACTGCCTATCTCCCTAACAGTCGGCGGATAACCGTACTGCGCAGCATATTTCTTCAAAAAAGCGAGCACCTTCTGCTGTCTATGCGTCAGATCTTTCATATATACATTTGTATATCATAGGGCTGTTTTTTTGTCAAGCAGACTTAACCTCTTTTAATAAATAATTATCGCTAAAACAGTATAAAAACCAGCACGATCCGTTGTATAATTTGAAGCACGAATGCCTTTACCCAATAGCCTAAAAAACAGACAGGATTGGAGATGCTAATGAACTGGTACTACAAGACAGACAGCGGCAAAATCGGGCCAATAAGCCAGACAGAAATGGATGAACTCGTTCAGAGGGGCATTGTTGGGTCGGATACTATGGTATGGAACGACTACTGTAATAAATGGCAGACATACAATAAAGCAGTCAATGGTGAGGATGCATCAGACAATGAACAATGGTCCCAATACGGCGGCTCAAGAAACAGTTCATCCTGCCAGCAAAACTATACAGAACCTCCAAAATACAAGCCTGTTTTAAACACATCTATATCTTACGAAACATGCCATCAGATTGAGTTCACAGGATCAGGAGGGGAATATTTTAGAATATGGATAGTTAATCTTCTGCTCACAGTAGCGACTCTGGGCATATATTCAGCATGGGCCAAGGTGCGGCGCAATAAATACTTTTACAGAAACACCAGAATTGATGGATCGAGCTTTGACTATCACGGAAAACCGATAGCCATACTTAAAGGCCGCCTAATAGCCGCTCTGCTTCTTGGAACACTTTTTCTGTTTAAAAATATAATACCTGCTTACTACCTGTTTGGACTGATTATATTCGGAGCTTTTCTGCCTTGGCTTGTTACCAAATCTCTGGCCTTTCGCATGAGAAATACCAGCTGGAGAAGCATGAGATTTAAATTTAACGGAACAGTGGGTGAGGCATCAAAGGTATTCTATATATATGGACTTATAAGCATGGTCTTCTGGCCGCTATACCCTATGTTTTATCATCGCCAAAAGGCGTTCCTTTTCAACAACACATCATTTGGCAAAGAAACAGGGCATCTTGGAATAAGTTCAGCGCCTTTTTACGGAGTTATTCTGAGGACAGCAGGAATAATAGCTTTATCAACACTCATCATTTTTCTTCTGTCATCTACAGTATTAGCAACAACCTTTCATTTTTTCGGGACAAAATCCGCTCTGCTCTTTTTGATCCCTGCGTTGATATATCTGTCATTTATCTTTATCGGATTTCCATTTTTTCAGACCAGAATGGCCAACCTGATATGGAATAATCTCACACTTGGATCAATAAAATTTGTATCATCTCTAAAATTTGGAAGGTTCGCATGGATTACCATGTGCAATACTATTCTTACATTCGTAACATTAGGCATCTACTGGCCATGGGCAGTTATCAATCTAACAAGATATCGCGCAGAGTCTCTAACGATTGTTGCCCATAAAGGTCTTGACCAGTTTGAGGCCGAAGCAGCAGAAGAAGAGTCTGCCGTAGGAGAGGAGATAACTGAGGCTTATGACTTTGACATCTCATTCTAACTATAGATCCTCAGAAATTGCCGGGCTCTATTACGACGGCAGAAGCAGCAGGCCGCATAATGTATCCGTGCTTATCAATGGAAGCAAAATATCTGTAACAGGAGCCGGCATAAAACGCTCTTACAAACTATCCAATACAGAATTGTCAGAGCCTCTCGGCAATGCAAAACGGATGCTAAACTTCAGCGACGGGTCTTCATGCGAACTGCCGGACAGCATCAAGCTGAAGACTCTCCTCGCAAGTACTGGCCACAAGGAGACTATTGTAGTATGGCTTCAAAATAGATGGAGAACATCAGCTCTGGCATTTCTCTGCTTGATAGCCCTGATAGCTCTTGCATACAGATACGCCCTGCCTGTTATAGCTGATGCTGCTTCACGCTCTATATCTGACAACACTCTTACTGTTATAAGCAGTCAGGCTATGCAAAGCCTTGATAAAAATATACTCAAACCTTCAAACCTGTCTACAGAGAAGCAGACTCAGCTGCGCAGGAAAATGTCAGAGATAAGATTCGCATCTGACTTAAATATCCAACCAAAAGTCGAGTTCAGAACAGCTGCCTCCGGAGGCCCAAATGCATTTGCGCTTCCGGATGGTAAAATCGTTTTTTATGACAGTCTTGTAAAGCTCGCTGACAATGATGAACAGCTTATAGCTGTATACGCTCACGAAGCTGGGCATGTTCACCACAGACATGGAGTAAGAATGGTGATCCAGAGCTCATTAGTAGCGCTAGCTCTCGCATCCTACTTCGGAGATGTGAGCTCTATTGCAGGAGCGCTTACAGGCTGGCTGATTAATGCCAAATATTCACGCGACTTCGAGAGGCAGGCAGACCGCTTTGCAGCATATACTCTTATACATAACAATCTGTCTCCAACGCTTCTTGGAGACTTTATGGTGAAGCTCGAAAATGAACATAAGCGGCAGCAGCCTAATAACAGCAACTCAAAACTATACGACTATATATCTTCACATCCATCAACACAAGAAAGAGCTGCTGAGATGTCAAAAATAAAGGCCGAGCATAAATAAAATAATGCGGCAGAAGATGCAAAATAGATCTTCTGCCGCAAACAACAATACATTTATACTGCCAGCCCTTTTTTCACAACCGCTAACCGTTGAACCTGATCCTTCCTCTAAGCTTCATCAGCGCTGCAAAAACCAGCGCTGTGCCCAGTAGAATTAAGGTAGATGGCTCGGGTACTGCATTAAACGGCCCCGCAATCTGCATACCAACAACCCCTTCTCCTGTGGCATTATTATTTAACAGATTCAATACCATTGGGTCATTCATAATGTCATCAACTGAAGCAGCATCCAGAAAGCCGGAAAGATAGTCTCTCATGTCAGTATCAGTAGCCTTCACCCACTCCAGACCGCTAAAGTTGCCTGTACTGGTTCCTGCATTTACAGAGTAGTCATGGACTTCGGCGCTGAACTCGCTGCTTATGGAAGAGTCAAACGGGAGAAGATCTCCGCTGCCGTCATCCCCTTGCGTCACCATATCCAGAGCATATCCAGTCATTGCAGGATCCCAGTGCCGTGTCCACCAGTATGAAGTTCTCGCCACATAGCCTGTATATGTGTAGGTCAGCCTGTCGACAAAACCATAATAGTAAGGATTGCCCAGCCACCCAAGCCCCCACCTGTTGGAATAGCTTACAGGAGGATTCCACCAAAACCCGTGATTAGCGCTCCACCAGTAATTGCGCCAATAGTAAGGGTATGCGGCTCCCCAATATCCTGTAGGGACTGATACTGATATACTCTGCGGCTGCCATACAACTCTCGCATCAAGCGTCCAGTATGAAGGCCACCAGACACCTGCATCAGAATATGCTGGGATAAAAAGCAGAGCCATAGCCGTGACCAATAAAAAGCTCAATACCAAAAATCTGTTCATCCTGCACCTCCTTATGAACAACAAAGGGCTGGCAAAATGATTATCTTATGAGTCTGCCATCAGATTGTTAAAACCCGGATACCATCGTTGTTGATACTGCTAAGGATAAAACCAGTTAGAATGATTTGTTTGTAATACTAAAAAAAGCTGAGCAATGCTTGTGATATTTTCTAATAGTATAGCTCTTTTTTATTGTCAAGCAGCCTCAAAATTCTTAACAGCGCAAAAAACTATTTCAGCGCCTTTGCACAGATCATCTATAAGTATAAACTCTTCATTTGAATGAACATTTTGCATTCCGTTGGATATATTGATAGCTTTTATGCTGTTTTTGTTGAATATATTGGCATCAGAACCACCGCCTGTTGAGGCAGGCTCAAGCTCTATTCCACTGCTTTTAAATACAGTCTCGATATATTTTAAAAACGGATCATTACTGCTGATATTAAATGCGGTATAGTCTTCCTGTCCTGTTATCTCAATCTCAACTCCGCAGGATGCTGCTACAGATTTTGCTGAATCAAATACCCTCTTTTTCAGCCCATCAAGAGTGTCTGCATTTCTGCTCCTCATCTCAGCCCTTATAACAACCTCTTTTGGAACAACATTGGTTGCAGTGCCTCCGCTGATAGCACCTATGTTAGCTGTTGTCTCACTGTCTATCCTGCCGTCAGGAAGTGATGAGATTATCTTTGCTGCTGCGGTTATTGCATTTATGCCCTTTTCAGGCTCTATACCTGCATGAGCTGACCTGCCTTTAACAATCATTTTGTAAGTATAGTGTGTAGGAGCGCTCACCACAGCTTTTCCGACCCTGCCACCGGAGTCGAGCACAAGAGCATGCCTGCTTTTTAGCATGGAACAATCCAGATTCTTAGCGCCTATAAGCCCCACCTCCTCTGCTGAGGTGAATACCATTTCTATGTCTCCATGCTGCACATTCTGCTCGTTAAGCATTCTGACAGCCTCTATAATCTGTGCAACTGCGCTCTTGTCATCAGCTCCAAGCACTGTAGGACCGACAGAGCGCACAGAATTTTCATTTACATCGACTACTATTCCCTCAGTAGGTTCTATGGTATCAAGATGCGCGCTCAGCATTATCGGCTGTCTTGAACTGATTGCGCCTTTTTTATATGCAATGAGATTGAATGATTCAGCATAATCCTGAAACCGCACTTCGCAGCCTTCAGCACGAAGGATATCTGCGATAAATTCTGCAAGATCTCTCTCTTTGAAAGACGGAGAATTTATTCCGGCAAGCTGCACAAAAAGATCAATACTTCTTTTACGATTAACAACTGACATGCTAAAATCCCTCCGAGGAAAAACTTTATGGATATATTACTTGCTGGGATCAGGATTTTAAAAGACTCAAAAACAGCCTGACTATCTTACTATTATTGAGGGCAGTATGCCGATAAGCACAACCATCACAGCTGTTATCAGAAGAGCAAAATCTAGCGTGAGCGACCGGGTAATGATGACCGGTGCTTTAGCTTCTCGCATATACATGTTTCTCACCACACGCAAATAGTAGTAGGCTGACATCGCGCTGAATATTACAGCTATTATCACAAGCCATGCATAACCAGCTTCTACGGCTGCAAGGAATATATTGAACTTGCCTATAAAGCCGGCGGTCGGCGGTATGCCGGTGAGAGAGAACATAAAGATGAGCATCAACAGAGCAGCCACCGGCCTCTCTTTGGACAGTCCTTCATAGTCGCTGATCTCTTTGCCTTTGTTCATAAGTATAACTATGGCAAAAGCTCCGATATTCATGAATGCATAGATCATCATATATGCCATCATTGCGTTAAGCCCTTCGTCAGTGCCCGCTATAATGCCTATAAGGGCATATCCTGCATGAGCTACTGAAGAGTACGCCAGCATACGTTTTATATTTGTCTGGACAAGAGCCAGAATATTTCCTGCGGCCATTGTTGCGATTGATATGCCGATAAGTATTGCTGTCCAGTCAGCCTGCACTTCAGAGAATGCTACAAAAAGCACCCTTCCCATTACGGCAAATCCCGCTGCCTTTGGTCCTACAGACATAAATGCTGTGACAGGAGAAGGCGCTCCTTCATAAACATCAGGAGCCCACATATGAAATGGCACAGCAGCTATCTTAAATGCAAAGGCTGATATTATTAGCACCATCGCTGCTGTAAATGCGTGGGTACTGCCAATCTCATTAATATGATCAGCAATAGCATATATGTCGGTAGTTGTGGTCATGCCGTAAAGCAGGGATATTCCGTAGAGCAGCAGAGCGGATGAAAACGCTCCTAGCAGGAAGTATTTGAGAGCAGCCTCATTCGATTTTATATTTTGGCGCCTCAGACCTGCCATAACATATGTGCTTAAAGCCATCAGCTCCAGACCTAGATATAGAACTATCAGATCTTTTGCTGATGCCATTATCATCATTCCGGATGTTGCAAAAAGAAGCAGGCTGAAGTGTTCGCCTGTCTCTTCGTCCTGTTTCTGAAAATATTTTATAGATATAAGTATTGTAAGAATCAGATTAACCATAAATATAAATTTGAAATACAGACTGTACCTGTCGCTTATAAACATGCCACCGAAGGTTTCACCCATAGAAACAGGTAAGAAGTATAGAACAGCTCCTGCTGTTATCACTCCTGCCAGAGCGAGCAATGCTTTGTTTTTGAAGCATAGATCAAGCATAAGCAGCAACACAGCTGCTGAGGTCATGATAACCTCAGGCATTGCAGGAGTCAGGTCAGGAAATGGAATATTCATTTGATCACCTCTGTTATTTGCTGAATTACCCCTGGCTGAATGCCTGCATCATTTACGCGCTGCAACAGCTTCTGAACAGTTGGCACCATAAAATCTAGAAAAGTTGAAGGATACACGCCTATCCATACAACAAGCAGTAAAAGAGGCAGCAGTGTAAATATCTCCCTAGCATTTATATCAGCTATTTCAGTTCCGAATCTAGATTTAAAATCGTTGCCGGATTCAAAAAATATTCTTTGATAAAGCCAAAGCATATAGGCGGCTCCGATAATAACTCCTGTTGCAGCAAGTGCGCCTAGAACCTTCGAAACTGTGAAGCCTCCAAGCAGTATCAATATCTCGCCAACAAATCCGTTTGTTCCCGGCAGACCTATGGATGCGAGCGTAAAAAGCATAAACATGCCGGCATATATTGGCATAATAGATGCAGTGCCTCCGTAGTGTGCGATCTCTCTTGAGTGGGTCCTGTCATAAATCATGCCTATGCAGAGGAAGAGAGCTCCTGTAACTATTCCATGGTTTATCATCTGCAGGATTCCTCCCTGCACTCCCTGTGTGTTCAGGGCAAATATGCCGAGTGTAACAAAACCCATATGGCTGACTGAACTGTATGCTATAAGCCTTTTAAGGTCTGTCTGCGCCAGACAGATTATCCCGCCATAGATGATAGCTATAACGGAAAGAGCCATCATCGCTGGAGCCATAGCCTTTGCAGCCTCAGGGAATATTGGCAAACTAAATCTCAAGAACCCATATGCTCCCATTTTTATCAACACTCCTGCAAGTATCACACTACCTGCTGTGGGCGCCTCTGTATGCGCATCCGGCAGCCATGTATGCACTGGGAACATTGGCACCTTCACAGCAAATGCAGCAAAGAACGCCCAGAATAGTAGGAGCTGTAAACTATATGGATAGTTTGCAGACATCATTGTGAGCATGTCGAAGCTCCTATCTGTATTGTAGTAAAGCATTATAATGCCGACCAGCATCAGAAGACTGCCTACGAGGGTATAGATAAAAAACTTTATTGCAGCATATACTCTGCGCGGGCCTCCCCACACCCCGATGAGGATGAACATCGGGATAAGCATCGCCTCCCAGAATATGTAAAAAAGAAAGAGATCCAGGCTGCAGAAGACGCCTATCATTGCTCCTTCAGTAAATAGGACAGCAGCATAAAACTCCTTTACCTTGTCTTTTATGCTGTTCCACGAGACTGTTACACACAAAATTGTCAGCAAAGTAGATAGAAGCACAAACAGTACGCTTATTCCGTCGATTCCCAGTGTATAATTAATATTCCATGCAGGTATCCATGCATGTTTTTCAACAAACTGCATTAAACCGCTCGTCTTGTCAAAATCAGTGAAAAGAGGAACGCTCAGCCCAAATATCAAGATACTGAGCATAAGAGCTGTCCATTTGATAAGCGCAGTATTCGATCTGCTGATTAAAAGGATCGCTATTGCGCCGAATATCGGCAGAAATATTAGTGTGCTGAGTATAGGATAGCTCATCAGTTGTTCATCACCTCGATACCGCTATAAATATGACAGTAAGTATCACAAACAGACCCGCTACCATGCCAAAGGCATAGTGCTGCAGATTACCGCTCTGGAGTTTGCGAAGTCTGTCTCCAAACGCCTTTATCATTGAAGGAACTCCATTGACGATGCCCTCAATAATCCTGCCGTCCGTAACCCTTACGAGCAGATAAGAGGCAGCCCATTTAGATGGTCTTACCAATATCGCGTCATATATTTCATCAATGTAGTATTTATTCCACAGCAACCTGTACACTTTGCGGAACATACCTGCAAGAATAAGAGGCGCACATGGTTTAACAGAGTAAAAAAGATACGCCATGCCTATGCCGCCCAACGCTGCAGCAATGGACAATGCGACAACCATCATCTCTTCTGTATGTGATGCGGTTACAGCAGAATGGCCAACAACAGGAGCGAGAAATTCAGCAAAGTGGTTAGCACCGCCAAAAGCCGCTGGTATGCCTATCCAGCCTGCTGATACTGCGCCTACGGCAAGCAGTATCAGAGGAATTGTTATAACCTTTGGCGATTCATGCAGATGATGCTCTTCTTCAGCAGTTCCTCTGAATTTGCCATGAAATGCTAAAAATATTATCCTGAAACTGTAAAAAGCTGTAAGTGCGGCAACCAGTGTACCTGATGCCCATAGCACCTTGCCTAATGCTCCATTGTTATATGCAAGCCAAAGAATCTCGTCCTTGCTGAAAAATCCTGCAAATCCCGGCACGCCAGCAATACTTAGCGAGGCGAGCAGAAATGTCCAGTATGTTGCTGGCATATATTTCTTGAGGCCGCCCATTTTCTGTATATCGACATTGCCTGCCATCGCATGCATAACACTTCCTGCGCCAAGAAAGAGCAGCGCCTTAAAGTATGCATGCGTGAAGAGATGGAATACTCCTGCTCCAAATGCGCCCACGCCGCACGCAAGCACCATATATCCGAGCTGGCTCACAGTCGAATACGCTATTATTCTTTTTATATCATTCTGGACAAGAGCTATTGTTGCTGCAAAAAGGCTGGTTGATGCGCCTACTATAGCAACTACAGCCATGGCTGTGTCCGAAAGCGTGAATACCGGATTGAATCTGGCGATCATAAATACTCCTGCTGTCACCATAGTGGCAGCGTGTATTAAAGCGCTTACGGGTGTAGGGCCTTCCATTGCATCAGGCAGCCAGACATGCAGAGGCATCTGTGCTGATTTGCCTACAGCGCCGCAGAAGAGGAGAAGGGCTATAAGAGTGATCAGGTCAAAATTGAATCCAGCTATGTTAATTGTCCTGCCCTGCAACGCTCCTACTCCGCTGAATATGTCTGCATAATGAACACTGCCGAGTGAAACAAAAATTAGCAGTATGCCGAGAGCAAACCCAAAGTCTCCGAACCTATTAACAATAAATGCCTTTTTGCCTGCGTCAGCAGCAGACTTTTTCTCATACCAGAAGCCTATCAAAAGATACGAGCATAGTCCGACAGCCTCCCATCCGAAATAGAGTTGGAGAAGATTGTTGGACATAACAAGCATAAGCATAGAAAATGTAAAAAGACTTAGATAAGAGAAAAAGCGTGCATACCCGTCGTCATCATGCATATACCCTACGGAATAAATATGCACAAGAAGGCTGATGCTGGTGACAACTATAAGCATCACTACGGTAAGCTGATCAATAAGAAAACCTATGGATGCCTTAAATGAGCCCGACACTATCCAGCTGTATATGTCCTGATTTATTATTGTGCCGGCCTGTACACCAATAAGCGCATATACAGACAGCAGGAATGAACCTGCCACTGCAGGCAGAGCTATCAGATGAGCCCTGCGGCCTATCGCGTTGCTAAATAATATATTAACTGCAAATGCTGCCAGCGGCAGCAGCGGTATAAGCACATAGTTCAGCATATCAGCCCTTCATCTCCGTTATCTCATCAGTATGTAGCACCGATTTATTTCTGGCTAGCGCAACAAGTATGGCAAGCCCAATAGCTGCTTCAGCAGCAGCAACTGTTATGACAAAAAAGACCAGCACCTGTCCTTTAAGATCCTGCAGGTAGTGGCTGAACGCTATAAGGCTTATATTTACTGAGTTGAGCATAAGTTCAACGGACATAAGCATAATCAGCACATTTCTCCTTACGAGAAAACCTATTCCACCTATTCCGAAAATAACCGCGCTTAAACATATGTACCAGCTGAGCGGAACCATCATTACCTCTTCTTTGCCAGCACAATAGCGCCTACAACAGCAACCAGAAGCACTAAAGATGCTATTTCAAATGGGAATATATATTTTGTGTAGAGAAGGCTGCCTATAGCCTTGGCATGAGTCGTCTTCTGTATAGCCTCTATGGTATGTTCGCCAACAGGACCAGGCTGTATGGTGAATACGGAATAAATTATCATCGTTATTATAGCGATGCCTAGCGCAACTCCTATAGGCCACTCGCCGATAAATCTTGGAGCAACAACCTCTTCCTTCAGATTTAGCATCATGATAACAAAGAGGAAAAGCACCATAATCGCGCCTGCATACAGGATGATCTGTACAGCAGCAAGAAACTCTGCGTTGAGAAAAAGATACACAGCAGCGATATGAAAAAACAGCCCTATCATCCATAATACGCTGTGCACAGGATTTCTGCGGGTTATTACCATGACAGACATGAATGTCATGCTTATAGCAAAATAGATAAAAAATATCTTTGGCGTCATTTGCCAGCCTCTAAATAAATGTCTTCATGTTTTTTTGCTTTGGATACATCCTGCAGCTTTGCCTGTTTGTCGCTGCCTGAGAAGTCTGTAAAAAGCGGCTTCCAGAAGCTGCCAAAGTATGTTTTTTTGCGCTTTTCAGAAAACCTGTCCCAATTGGCCAGAAGCTTGTCCTTTGTCATATAAAGCTCCTGCCGTGTGAATGAAGAATACTCATAAATATCTGTCATTACTACAGCCTTGAATGGACAGGCCTCAACACACAGCCCACAGTATAGGCATCTAAGGACCTCAATTTCGTATCTGTCCACAACCTTTTTATGGTCAGCGCCTTCGCTTGTGTAAATCTTTATGCACTGCGAAGGGCATATTGCTGCGCAGAGTCCGCAGCCAACGCATACAGCATCTCCATCAGGCCTCCTAGTAAGAGCATGCAGACCTCTGAAACCTGCAAAAGGCTCTCTCTTGTGTTTTGGATACTGCCTGGTGACCGGCCTTCTAAAGAGAGCTCTGAATGTGAGCGACATACCCTTTAGTATCTCGAGCATAAACACAGTCTTTATTATTTTTTTAACACCCAACTCTTACCTCACCTGAATCCTAGCAGTAGTATTTAACAAGCGCAGTTATTACGATGTTAATAAGCGCTAACGGTATCAACACCTTCCATCCAAGGCTCATTAAATGATCATACCTGAATCTCGGAAGTGTGGAACGTATCCAGTAGTAAACAAAAACATGGAAATATATCTTAAACAAAAACCATACCAGTCCAGGAACTGCTGCCAGCGATGGGAAAACTTCAAGGATAAAAGGCGGCAGAGTCCAGCCACCCATAAAGCAGAGTACAGATATTGAAGACATTACGAGCATGCCTATATATTCAGCCATATAGAACAGAGCAAACCTCATGCCGCTGTATTCAACGAAAAATCCTGCAACCAGTTCGCTTTCTGCCTCTGGCAGGTCAAACGGAGCCCTGTTCGTCTCTGCAAATGCTGCGATCATAAATACGAATGCTCCGAGGAACTGAGGAATTATGAACATGCCGTGCCAATATTTTTGCTGAGCATTAACAATCTCTGTCAGATTGAGGGACTCAGAAAGTATCATCACTCCGACCAGGCTCAAACCGAGCGCAACCTCGTAGCTAATTACCTGTGCTGTTGATCTGAGTCCGCCAAGAAAAGAGTACTTCGAATTAGACGACCATCCAGCCATCACTATACCGTATGCTGAAAGTGACGACATGGCAAATATATAAAGCAGTCCAATGTTTATATTCGCCAGAACAAAGCCATCGAAAAACGGCACAACAGCAAGACAGCCCAGCGCTGCAAATACCGATACAACAGGAGCCAGTTTGAATATTGCTTTATCCGCGCCTGAGGGGATAACATCTTCCTTAAAGAAAGATTTTATGCCGTCAGCTACAGGCTGGAGTATTCCGTGCGGACCAACAGTCATAGGTCCAAGCCTCATCTGGATATGTCCTATAACCTTTCGCTCAAAGTAAGTGGCATAGGCAACATGAAGCATAACCACGCCAAAAACAATCGCAATTTTGATAAGCAGAGCAATCATGCTGCCTGCAAATCCGCCTATCCCTATTGAGCTGATAATTGATTCGATCAACTATTCCATCCCCGTCCGAAAATTATCTGTCGCACTCACCGAGCACTATGTCGATGGTTCCAATATTTGCTATAACATCAGCAACAAGCGATCCCTCGCAAAGCTTGGGAAGTATGGAAGCATGCACAAAAGACGGAGATCTGAGCCTCATCCTGTATGGCCTGCCTGTTCCGTCGCTGATAAAGTAGAAGCCAAGCTCGCCTTTAGGCGCCTCGATAGCTGAATACATCTCACCATCAGGAGCTGTGATTGGACCCTTTGTTATCAGAACAAAGTGCTGTATCATAGCCTCCATGTCCTTCTGAACACGCTCCTTTGGAGGCAGGGTAAGCTTGGGAGCATCAGGAGACATAATCGGCCCCTGCGGAAGTTTTTCTATGCACTGTCTGATTATGCGGTTGGACTGTAGCATCTCTTCCATTCTGCATCTGTATCTGTCATATGTATCACCGCATTTGCCGAGCGGCACATCAAACTCTACCTGGTCATAAGCGTCATAAGGACAATACTTGCGCAGGTCATAATCAACTCCAGATCCCCTAAGCATAGGGCCTGTAAGACCCCAGTTTACAGCCTCTTCAGCGCTTATGATTCCTATATTTTTTGTCCTCTGCAGCCATATCCTATTCTGATCAATAAGAGTCTCATACTCCTCTATCCTTTTAGGGAACTCATCTGTAAATTTATAAAGACTGGAAAGAAACTCCTCGCTCACATCAGCTTTTACTCCGCCTATTCTCGGATAAGTGACTGTGAGCCTTGCGCCTGTTAGCATTTCGAAAAGATCCAGTATCCATTCACGTTCTTTAAATGCATAAAGAAATACTGTCATAGCTCCGATATCCAGTGCATGCGTGCCCAGCCAAAGCAGATGGCTGCTTATCCTGGACATCTCTGATGCCATCGTACGGATAAATTTGGCGCGCTCAGGAGCCTCTATACCAAAAAGCCTCTCAACAGCGAGGCAGTAGCCTACATTGTTAGCCATGCTTGATATATAGTCCAGCCTGTCTGTCAGCGGCAGAGCAGAAAGGTATGTTCTGTTCTCTCCCAGCTTCTCAGTACCCCTATGCAGATACCCGACATGAGGCGTGCACTTAACAACAGTTTCGCCGTCAATATCCAGCTCAAGCCTCAAGACACCATGAGTAGCAGGATGCTGCGGCCCCATGTTTATAGTGAGCTCTTTTTTTCTTAATTTTCCTTTTTGTATTGGCATCTATTTAGTCTCAAACTCCATATTCTTTTTGGCAAGCTCTATCACGTCGAGATAGCCTTTCCACTCTCTTTCTCCAAGGTCACTCTGGAGCGGATAATCCTTCCTTAGTGGATAGCCCTCCCAGTCGTCAGGCAACAGAACCCTTCTAAGATCTGGATGCCCCTTAAAAACTATGCCGAACAGATCGTAACACTCTCTCTCTGGCCAGTTGGCTCCTTCAAAAATATCAACTGAGCTCTGTATCCAGCAGTCATCCTCAGGCACCTCTGCCCTCAGACGTAGCAGACATCTATTCTGAAGCGAGTAGAGATGATAAACGACCTCGAATCTCGGCTCTTTCTTTTTATAGTAATCAACACCGCATACATCTTTAAGCAGGTCAAATTTTAAAAGAGGATCAGAATTAAGGTACTTAAGGATTTCAGATACTCTGTCGCGCCTAATTATCACAGAGAGCTGCCCATTATGTTCTCTGATCTCTCTGATCTCTTCAGGAAACTTTTCCTTTATCTTTTCTGCTGCCTCTTTTGGATTCAAAACATTCCCCACCATATTCTATTTTTATCTCTCTTAAATAGTTCCATGCAAAAACGTCCGCTCCTGCGGCAATACACTAATGCTATCTCCACCTGCTCCATCTGAGATGTTCATTCTTTATCTTCTCCTGCAGCTTCATAAGCCCTTCGATAAACGCCTCTGGTCTTGGCGGACATCCCGGTATATAAACATCTACAGGCAGAAAGTTGTCACAGCCCTGAGCTGTGCTGTATGTGTTATATACATTGCCGGTGCATGCGCAACTGCCCATAGCTATTACATATCTCGGTTCAGCCATCTGGTCATAGACCCTGCGCATTACAGGAGCCATTTTTTTTGTTACAGTGCCGGATATTATCATCACATCTGCCTGCCTCGGAGAGGCTCTGAAAATTACTCCAAACCTGTCGAGGTCATAATGCGACGCTCCGGTTGTCATCATCTCTATTGCACAGCATGCGGTTCCAAATACTGCTGGCCACATTGAGGATGTCCTTCCCCAGTTAACAAGCTTGTCAATGCTTGCAACTACAGCATTGGCTCCAGGGATTAATTTTATACCCTCTTCAATCTTTATTACGCAAGCATCAGAATTCTGATCCATTATGCCTCCATATACTGCATACAGACAAAGACTTACTCTTGGAAATTAATCCCATTTAAATGCCTCTTTTCTCCATGCATATATATATCCAATAGCTAGTATAATAATGAACAGTATCATTTCAACCAAGGCATACAGTCCGATCTTCCCGAATGAAAGAGCCCACGGATAGAGAAAAACAGCTTCAACATCAAAAACAACAAACAGCATTGCCGTAATATAGAATTTTACACTGAACCTGTCTCTAGGCTCCCCAACAACAGGATTGCCGGATTCGTAAGGCAGCAGCTTTTCCCTATATGGCCGCCTCAGCCTGAAAATACCTCCAATAAAAATAGATACGGAAGCAAATGCAGCTGCTGCTGCCATCAACAAAAGAGCTGGCAGATATTCAGTAGGTATGTATGATCCGGGCGTTATTGGTTCCATGATGGATATTTGATTAATATTAACGAATAAAGTTACATAAGTAAACATCATAGCTATTACGCAGATTTGAGTCAAATAAGAAATCATAATATAAAAATATAAAATTATTATAGATAACAAATACAATGCAATACCATTGTTTTTAAATATAATACTAAAGTACAATCAATCCACTATGAATATACTTGCAAAGATTGTTGAATCCAAAAAAGCACGCATTGCACAGGCTAAATTACGCAGAACGGCATCTGAACTGAAGGCCATAATAAATGACTCACCAATTCCTTATAATTTCATGAATGCTATAAAAAGCAGCTCCGGCTCAATCAGCCTTATAGCGGAGATAAAAAAAGCCTCTCCATCAAAAGGACTAATCAGGCCTGATTTTGACCCAGCCGTTATAGCCACAATATATGACAAATGTCCGGTTAATGCGATATCTGTACTCACAGAAGAGGACTATTTCCATTGCAGTCTGGACAATCTGAACATTGTCAGGCTGCAGACAAAAAAACCTCTGCTTAGAAAAGACTTTATATTCGATCCATACCAGATATATGAGGCTAGGGCAAACTCAGCTGACGCGATACTGCTTATCGCAGCCATACTTGATACAGGCCAGGCGAGCGAGTATCTGCACATAGCTGAGGAACTGGGACTTGCGGTACTCTTTGAGACACATGATGAGAAGGAGATTGAAAAGGCGCTCAACATCGGCGCTCACATCATCGGTATCAACAACCGAAATCTCAAGACCATGCAAATTAACATTAACACAACATTCAGGCTGAGGAAGCAGATCCCAAAAGACAGGATAGTGGTGAGCGAGAGCGGGATAAGCACAAATGATGATGTAAAAAAATTAATTGATAATGGAGTGGATGCCATGCTTATTGGCACATCTATAATGAAATCCACAGACATCAGATTAAAAATAGACGGCCTGTACGGAACAAAATGACAATCAATTAAATAAGAGTCCGCAGGATTGCTCCTGCGGACTCTTATTTTGCAGGTCTTTTACAGATGAAAATCCCCAGCAGCCTCAGGCTGATATATGACCTTGTCAATCGATATCTTTCTTACTCCTGAAGGCACCTTCCACTCAACAATGTCGCCCTCCCTATATCCGAGAATGGCAGCGCCGATGGGAGCCAAAATGGATATGGCTCCCTCCTTAATATTCGCATTTTTAGGAAAAACAAGCGTATAGGTCATCTCTTCGGATGTATCAACATCCCTAAGGTGCACTTTTGAATTCATAGTCACTACCTGAGCAGGGATATTCTTGGAATCTACAATTGTTGCAGACTCAAGCTCTTCTTTAAGCATTGTAAGGTCATGTCTGCCATGGTTATCAACGGATTCAATCGCATCTATAAGCTCGCTTAGCCTCTGTTCATCAAATTGTGTAATAAATATCTCTCTCTGATTCATAAACTCCTCCATTATCTGATTCCGGTAAACCTGTGGGTATTTACTAATTGATGGTCACACATATATTAACATATAAAATTGTTTTAGGCCATTACGGCATGATAAAAACTGCTTGACTTATATATCAAATTAATTTTATATATTATTATCAATCAGGAGGAGCTATGCTAAAAGATTTTGCTGAATATATTGTCTTTGACCTGTTTGTCATGGAGCGTGGAGCACGCCTTTCAGGAGCGCTCGAGTTCTTCATCTATGACACCCTGAAGATATTTTTACTTTTGTCAGTGGTAATTTTCATCATATCTGTAATAAGAAGCTACTTCTCTCCTGAGCGCACAAGAAAACTCCTATCGCATAAAAAAGAGTTTATAGGTAATGGTCTTGCAGCAGGACTCGGGGTTGTAACCCCCTTCTGCTCCTGTTCAGCTGTGCCGCTCTTTATCGGATTCATCGAGGCTGGCGTGCCGCTCGGAGTTACATTCTCTTTTTTAATCGCCTCGCCTATGGTCAATGAGATAGCAGTTGTTCTGCTCTGGGGGCTGCTCGGCTGGAAGCTAACAACGCTTTATATATTCACAGGGCTTATTGTTGCAATATTGAGCGGAATAATCATAGGCAGACTGAAGCTTGAAAAGTGGGTCGAGGGGTATGTCTACACAATTCAGACCGGCCAGTCCATTGATGCTCCTGCTCTCACATTCAGACAGAGGCTTCAGCTCGCAAATGACAATACTCTCGACATACTCAAAAAGATATGGCTCTACATCGTTATTGCCATCGGCATCGGCGGTTTCATACACGGCTATGTTCCAGAGGATTTTCTTGTAAAGTACGCGGGGCCTGACAATCTCCTTGCAGTGCCTCTTGCTGTAATTCTTGGTGTACCGCTTTACTCGAGCGCAGCAGGCATCATCCCGATTGTCTCAGCGCTCATAAGCAAAGGACTTGCAGTCGGAACGGTGCTCGCCTTTATGATGGCTGTTACTGCTCTCTCTCTGCCGGAGATGATAATTCTGCACAAGGTCATAAAACTGCCCCTGCTCGCGGTATTTGCTGGCATAATGACGGCATCAATAATAATAGTTGGATATCTTTTCAATTCGATTTTGTAAGGAGGATTTTGATGGAAATCAAGGTATTGGGCCCCGGATGCGCAAACTGCCACAAGATGGAAGAGATGGCAAAAGAGGCTGTTGCTGAATTAGGCATTGAAGCAACTATAGAAAAGATCAGCGACATTGCAGAGATCATGAAGTACACCATGTCAACACCCGGGCTTGTAGTAAACGGCAAATTGATGCACTCAGGGAAACCTTTGCCATCACAACAAAGGGTTAAAGAACTGATCATGCATGGGGCTTGATACTTATGCAGGAGATGCAGAAAATCTTTAAAGCACTCTCTGATGACACACGGCTCAAGATACTAAAGTTGCTCGAAAACGGAGAGCTCTGCGTATGCGATCTCTTTAATGCCCTCGATATGAGCCAGCCAAAAGTATCATTTCATCTTGCTATACTCAAGGATGCCGGACTTATAAAAGACCGCAAACAGGGCAAGTGGATACACTACACTCTCGATACCAGCGACATCTTCAGGAGGTTTCTGATTCTCTCTGTGCTCGAGAAAACCCCTCAGCTTAAAGAGGAAAATAAAAGGCTCGAATGTTTTATAAAAACTAAAAACAGTGCAGAAAATCCTAAAATATGCAGCAAAGAAAGAAAACGCAGATGCCCAAAATAATGTTCCTCTGCACAGGCAACACATGCAGGAGCCAGATGGCAGAAGGGATTACTCAGCATTACGGCAAAGGCATCATAGAGCCTTACAGCGCAGGGCTAATGCCGACTGGGAGAGTTCATCCGCTCGCAATATCTGTAATGAAAGAGATCAATATAGACATTTCAGACCATAAATCAAAAGGCATTGATGAGCAATTTCTAAATACCATGGATTTAATCATCACACTATGCGGCAATGCAGAAGGGTTATGCCCAATGACACCTTCACATATTAAACGGCTGCACTGGCCTGTTGATGACCCTGTGCATGCAGAAGGCAGTGATGAAGAGATAATGAACAAATTCCGGGCAGCAAGAGATGAAATTAAAAATAGAATCCTCAGCTTTATAATGTGCTTGTAATGCTTGCGCAAATATAGTTTGCAAGACGAACAGAAACAAAACTACTCAAAAAAAATAAATTTTCAGGAGGAGCTTTGAAAAGGTTTTTCTTATTAACCTTGATCTTTACAGCATTTATGCTGCAATCCTGCGCAGATGCATCAGAACTGGATCTGTTGCTGAACAAGGCGCAGAAGGAAGGCAGGATTGTTATGCTTGAACTCGGTTCTGTTGGCTGCATTCCGTGCGACGCAATGAAACCTGTTATGGAAAAACTCGCTAAAAATCACAAGGGCAGGCTCGATGTGATATTTGTTGATGTAAAAAAAGACAAGACAACTGCAAAAAGATTCGGTGTATACATGATACCTGTGCAGGTATTTCTGGATAAGAAAGGCAAAGAGTTTCACCGTCATGTAGGATACTATCCTTACCAAGAGATAGTTCCGGTTCTGAAAAAATCAGGCATCTAAATATGGATGCATTGCTCCAAAACATACAGACGATTATCCAGAACCAGCAAGGGCTTGCGTTTTTGGCGGTATTCATAGGCGGCATAATTTCTGCTGCAAGCCCTTGTGTGCTGGCAGCTATACCTCTAATCATAGGCTATGTTGGCGGCTACTCAGAGGGAAATAAAAAAAAGGCAGCGCTATATTCTGCTGTATTTGTGCTAGGGCTCTCGATAACCTTCACGCTGCTCGGAGCAGCAGCATCAGCAATGGGTGCATTTCTAAGTTTTCTGGGCAGCTGGCTCTATATCGGGCTGGCATTGATCGCAATAATTATGGGGCTGCATCTTGCCGGCATCATAACCGTAAATCTTCCATTTCAGAAGAGTGTCGGGGTAAAAACAAAAGGCCTGCCTGGCGCATTCCTTCTGGGTCTGCTTACAGGCGCAGCATCATCCCCATGCGCAACGCCTGTTCTCGCTGTTATCCTTGCCTATGTATCTACACAGGGAGATATTGTTTATGGAGGCTCTCTCCTGTTCACATATGCGATAGGTCATTGCACACTGATATTTCTGGCCGGTCTGTCTGTAGGCATAGCAGAGAGCATTATAAGCTCACGCCATCTCAAGAATTTTACGCTCTATTCAAAAAAAGTCAGCGGCTGGCTGCTAATCATATTCGGCATCTATTTTGGAGCAACAAACATATAGGCGGTGAAAAAATGAATAAAATTGCAGCCTCAGCTCTATGCCTCATCATTTTATCAGCAGTAGCAATCCACGCTGCTGATATTCAAAACCATACTGGATCAGGTGACAACAAAGCAGAGTGGTATTTCCCTGCGTGGCTCGGCAAAAGCCCCTACTCTCCGGTCTTTCAGGTGCGCGATACAGAAAACAAATACGGTCGATACACAAAAGAGACCAAAACCATCACAATAAAAGACCTGATAAAATTTCATGGCCATTTCTGCGGAGGACTGGTAGAGAGCGCGGGTTCGCTCCGAGTGGCATTTAACACGCTTTTCCCTGATGGAATAATTGACCGTACTGATCTGCGGATAGTATCGAACAACTCTGCCTGCGGCGCTGATGTAGCATCATATCTTACAGGCGCGCGCGCAAGATTCGGAAGCCATGTTATAGACAACTCACTTACAGAGAGCGAATTCTATGTTCAGCAGATCTCAACAGGAAGAACTGTTCATGTAAAACTGAATCCTGCAATGTACCCTAAAGAGGTCAAGACCCAGATGAGGAAGATTGAATCGGGTATGTTCGAACCAAAGGACATAAACCTTTTTCAGGAGCTTCAGTGGGCATACGCAAAGCGAATGGTTAACAAACCACTCAAGGAATCTTTTATTGTTCGTGAAGCAAAGGACTTCAAGTGGCCTGGCTCTACCTGCAAAGACCTCGGCACAAGAAAGGACAACGATTATAAAAATACACCTACACAATAGCTTGAAAACTAAAAACATGCTTTTAATAATATAACTGCTAATGGTAAAATTGATACTAAAACAATGCACAGGAGTATGGAATGAAAATATTCTCACTTTTACTGCTCTGTCTGCTCATAACAGCATGCAGCAGCAAAGCGCCAGAGACCACCGAAGAACACATTAAATTCGCTGAAAAAAGCGGAAAGGTTGTACTAATACAGATCGGCAATGACACATGCGGCCCTTGCGTTGACATGAAGAACATACTCAAAAGAGTTGAAGAAGATTACCAAAATAGAATAAAGATCATACGCATAGACACAATAAAAGAGCCTGAACTCACGAGAAAATATGCAATACAGAAAGTTCCAACCCAGATATTCATAGACGCCAAAGGCAATGAGTTTGGTAGAAATGAGGGCTATTATTCCTACGAAGAGATAGCTTTTGTACTAAAGGATATGGGTGTGAAGCTCTTTTAAAAATTTATAAAAAGAAGCCGCAGGCAGTTATGTCTGCGGCTTCTTTTTATAAAACAGTTTAATAGGCTATAACATCAATCACAATCATGATCGCATTTAGATTCCAGATACTCAGACCACTCCATAGGCAGCATATGCCTCTTTCTGTTATTGCACTCCTTGCAGCATACAGCGATATTGTTTTTTGTTGATCTGCCGCCTCTTATCAGAGGGACAATGTGATCCATTGTAAGTTCTGGAGGATTAAATTTTCGGCCGCAGTAGCTGCATATTCCTGCAGAGAGCTTCCTCTTCCACCACGCACTCTGGCGCATTACTCTGGCAGCAGCCTTTTCTCTCTTTATATCTTCTGCGAATGACTCGGGGATAAAAGACAAACTACTTCTTTCCACGCCTTACTTCTTCTTCGTTGAAAAACCTTTCATAAAGCACTTCCCATTCAGGGCTGTTCTCAACTAGCTGCCTGGAGTAGGATTCTAATTTTTTTCTAACAACAGCATCAATCTCTTCTCCGACCTTGAGTTCAGAAACCAGTGTGCGTTTTATCTCGCGCCTGACCTCGCTCTCTTCTTCAATAATATCTATAATGTCCTTATCCATAAGCTCCTTCAGGAGCACGTGCGTCATATGGCTGATCTTGTCGTCAGATAACATCATAGGATTATATTTTTCTCCCTAACAATCTTCTTCTTTGTTATCTCGAACATCTTGCGGTAGTCAAGATTGCCCTTCTCTATCTCAGCTTCATATTTCTTGAGAAATTGGCGAACCTCTTCATTAACCCTGTCCTCTGCCATAAGCTCATGCGTGAGGATGCCCTGAATCTCTTCGACCAGCCTTTCCTCAGAAAGGCTGGTCTGTATCATTTCCTTTGTAGATAGATTATCAGCTATTTTTTTTGCTATCAAAGGCACCCATGTTTTGGGGATGCGCATTCTATCTCTCCATAAATGGAATCAAGGCTATTGATCTGGCTCTCTTTATTGCTGTTGTAAGCTCCCTCTGGTGTACAGCACATGTACCAGTCATCTTGCGTGAAAGAATCTTGCCCCGCTCTGTCATGTAATTTTTAAGCACTTTTACATCTTTATAGTCTATAAATGGAAACTTGTTCGAGCAGAATTTACAAAATTTTTTTCTCTGGAATCTCTTTTGCTGCATGTTATCTCCTTTGTATTCTATATGTTTTTTATTATCTGGCTTTATTAGAACGGCTCTACATCTGTTATCTCATCAGGCGGAGCTGACTCGGATGTTCCAAAACTTTCAGCCTGTGAAGATCTGGCGGCATCCTTGCGCGGCATGAACCTTACGCTGTTTGCCACTACCTCCATCTTGGACTTCTGTACACCTTCCTGCTCCCATCTTCTTTCGCGAAGCCTGCCTTCAACCAACACCGGGCTTCCCTTGCTAAGATACTGCCCGCAGGTCTCAGCTTGTCTTCCAAATACAACAGAGTCTATAAAGAGTGTGTCATCTTTTGTCTCGTCGCCCTGCTTATATTTGGATGTTACAGCAAGCCTCATGGTTGTTACAGGCGTGCCTCCCTGGGTATACCTCACCTCAGGGTCTTTGGTCAGGTTTCCTATAAGTATCACCCTGTTAAACATATCAGGATGCCTTTTCAGCCTCTACAGCAGCAGCGGCTTCTGGAGCCGGCTTCTGAAGGGCTGCTATTTCTTTCTTTGTTAGCTTAATGGCCATAAACTTTATCACCGGGTCAAAAACCTTGAAGTAGCTTTCTGTCTTCTGGAGCACAGATGCTGGAGCTTTGAAAACAAAAAGTACATAGTAGCCCATTTTGTGCTTGTTAAGTTCATAGGCGAGTCTTTTTTTACCCCAGATATCAATCCTGATTATCTCTCCGCCGCCGTTTGTAATAAGATCAGAGATCTTGTCTGTCGA
>JAFGXL010000029.1 GCA_016936655.1 Nitrospirota bacterium
AAAAAGAGGTCAGTGCAGTTTGATTTGTACATACCGGGTGCTGAAAAGGGCAAGGCAAAGGATGGAGATTTTGTGATTGCAGAGGTGGTTTCTTACCCAACAGAGTCGAGGCCTGCTGCAGGCAGGATTATAAAGGTGCTGAAGAGCCCTGAGACTCCTGCTGAAGATATAGAGGCGATAATCGAGGGTCTGCATCTGCCCAAGAGATTTTCGCATGAGGTTTTAAGTGAGGCTCGTTCTTTGAAAATGTCCGAAAAGCCGGGAAGCCTGACCAGAAAAGACCTTAGAGATCTTTTAACAGTGACTATTGATGGTGAGCGAGCAAAAGATTTTGATGATGCTGTTTCCATAAAAAAGAAGAAAGATGGATGGAAGCTCTGGGTGCATATAGCTGATGTGGGATATTTTGTAGAGTGGGACAGCGCTCTGGATGCAGAGGCAAGGTCACGCGGCACAAGCGTATACTTCCCGGATCGTGTTATCCCTATGCTGCCAAAGGAGCTGTCTGAAGATCTCTGCAGTCTGAAGCCGAATCTGGAAAGGTTCGCATTCAGCGTGGAGATTGATTTTGATTCTTCGGGAGCAAGAAGTGGAGCTTCTTTTTATCCAAGCCTGATTGTGAGCAATGAGCGGATGACATACACATCTGTGAAAAAGATTGTTGTTGATCATGATGCTGGCGAGCGTAAAAAGTATGCTCATGTTTCGGATGATCTTGATCTTATGGCTGAGCTTGCCGGCTTGATAAAAGACAAGCGCGCTAAGAGGGGAAGCCTTGATTTTGATCTGCCAGAGCCTGAGGTGCTGCTTGATATACGAGGCAATCCTGAGGCCATCATCGCCTCAGAGAGGAGCTTTGCCCACATGCTTATTGAGGAGTTTATGATAGCTGCAAATGAGGTTGTTGCTGAATTTCTTGAGCATAAAGGCGTGCCCTCTTTATACAGGATACATGAGGAGCCGGATCTTTCTAGGATGCAGGATGTATCAAGGGCTGTAAGGCCGCTCGGAGTGTCAGTTCCCGGATCAGGGCTTAAGCCTAGTGACTTTGCATCTATTCTTAACTCAGCACGCAGAAAAAAGGATTTTTCCGGTTCAGTAGAGGAAGAGATACTGAATCATATAATATTAAGAAGCCTTAAACAGGCCAGATACTCAACAGTGAATGTAGGACATTTTGGATTGGCGTCAGCATCTTATACGCACTTCACATCACCGATAAGAAGATATCCGGATCTTGTTGTCCATAGAATACTCAGAGAGCTGCTAACTTCAAAAAAGCTGGAACCATCTGTAACTGGAACGCTTAATAATATTCTGCCAGAGATAGCATCCAGCTCTTCAATGGCTGAGCGAAGGGCTGATGAGGCAGAGATGGATGTTATTGCAGCTATGAAGGCCTGGTTTATGAAGGACAAGGTTGGAGACGAATTTGAGGGCAGGGTTATATCTGTTGCCCAGCATGGGCTTAAGATAAGGCTTAGGGACTTTTATGTAGAGGGGTTTCTGCATGTGTCCTATATGACTGATGATTACTATCAGTATGATGAAAAAAATATATGCCTATTCGGACTGCATAAAAAGAGGCGGTTCGCTATTGGCAGCAGCATAAAAGTAAGGATAGACCGAGTTGATCTTCAGGATCGTGAGATTGTGCTCGGCATGGCAGGGAGTTGATGAAAAGGAGCTCTGCTGAACTAAAAAAATCGCTCGATCGTCTTTATGCAGAGTATGATTTTGCAGGCCGTATAAAACATGATCCAATAGAGTTTCCTTCTTCATACAAATCTCCTCAAGACATAGAGGCAGCAGGATTTATAGCTTCATGTTTTGCCTATGGCAAGGTGGCGCTTTTTAAGCCTGTAGTTGCCGGCATACTCGCAGTTATGGGCAGATCTCCATATAACTTTCTGCTCAACTTCGACATGAGACGGGACTCGGCTCTGTTCAACGGGGCACGATACAGATTTAATTCAGAAAAAGATCTGACAACTCTTTTAGCTGCTTTGGCAAAGGCGTATAAAAAGTACGGCAATCTTAATCTTTTGTTCAGAGAGCATTTCAGGGAATCAGACGCTGATATAGGAAGTGGACTAGAAGGCATGATCAGAGAACTTATCAAGATATCCAGAAGCAGTTCATCAGGTTTTTTACAGTTTCTTCCTCTGCCTTCAGCAGGGAGTGCATGCAAGAGGATGAATCTGTTTCTGAGATGGATGATCCGCGACAAAGATATAGATTTCGGCATCTGGAAGGGTATACCCAAAGACAGGCTTATAATACCTCTTGACACTCATGTTGCCCGCATCTCATTGTGCATCGGCCTTACAAAAAGAAAGAGCGCTGACTGGAAGACTGCTGTTGAGATAACATCTGAACTGAAAAAAATTGATCCGGATGATCCACTGAAATATGATTTTGCTCTATGCCATCAGGGGATATCTAGGGTTTGCGAGAAGTCAAACTGCAAAAGTTGTAAATTGTTCACTTACTAGAAGAAGGGGGCCGCCGTTCCGCAGGAGGGGGGGTGCGGAACGGCGAATTGAGTGGCAAAACTCTTCTCTGTATACCTGCTCTCAAAAGCTGTAAAAAACATCTACACAATGTTTCTTGGTTATAGATTAGCAATAAATGATGAAGGAATTATGAAAGTTGCTAACTTATTGAATTGGCTGGATATTATTTAGTTCTATCAGCTTTTTAACAACTAAAAAAGCTTCTTCTCTGGTCTGTAGCCTGCCCAAAAGCACAAGATTGCCTATATTTTTGAGACATTCCCCAATAAAGGGCGATGGATTGAGACCGAATTTCTCCATAATATTCTCCCCTGTTATTATTGGAAGCATACCTGCTCTTGGCAGAAATATTTTCTGGAAGTATCCGGTTATGATTCCGATAAACTGTATAAAATCAGCAGTTTCCTCTGGCCCCTCTGCTGCCTGCAGCTCTGCTAAAGCTGCCATGCATGCAGAAAGAGGCGATCCTCCTGCAGAGAGAATCAGGCATACAATCTCTGTCTCCCCAGGATTTTTTGGTGCTGATTTGTAAAGGGCAAGCAGGTCTGATCTAGCTTTTACAAGAAAAGCGATTAACTCTGTCTCATTATTTGATAGCTTGAGCCTTGCTGATGCCTTTCCAGCAGCTTTAATATCAGGCATCAGGGATGAAAATTTAAGGCAGAAGATGGTTTGCGGTTCTGCTATATTAATAAGGAGCGGAAACTCTTCCGGCCTTCCTGCATCTAGAAACGCTTTAAGCGCATCTTCTGCTGCCGAGTATCTGATTAATGATTTGTCTGTGTTGCCGCATATCTCAGGGATCGCAGACTCCAGCAGCCCTGAGGCTGACATCTGGTGTAAGATTCCAGCTGAACTCTCGATCCTGAAGATCTGCTTCAGCTCTTCTGTGATCCTCTCTGGAGCGGATCTGATTATCATATGAGCCAGCCTTGCAGCAGCAGCAGCAGTCTCGGCATCAAGTGCAAAATCAAGGGCTCCTGCGAATCTGTATAATCTAAGAAGCCTTAGAGGGTCGTTTGCAAGATTAACCTCAGATATCATTCTGATTACCCTGTTGTCCAGATCCCTTCTGCCCCCAAATGGATCGATTATAGCGGTCGAAAGTTCAGGGTTAGTGATCAGATCAGATGATGCAGCTGAAAGCGGCAGAGCCATTGAGTTGATTGTGATGTCTCTCTGGCCAAGGTCTTCATTTATATTGATCCCCTTGAGCGCAGACATATCAATGTGCTGGCTGCTTTTTACAATCCGCACTGTATCTGTTTTGTTCTCAAACGGAACTGCTGTGCATCCGATAAGTTGAGCGAATTCTCTGCCAAGGCTTATGACATCAGCAGATACCGCTATATCTATGTCTCTGAGGCTTTTTCCTGACAATATGTCTCTTACAGCTCCACCAACAATAAATGAATTGTTAATGAGCTTTTTGGATGAAATAAAGTTTACAAGCGATGAAAGAAGCAGATTTTGCATGCCTGAAAATTATATCAGCAGCCGAATAAATGTCAATGTTAAACTTTTTCATTTATTAGCCGATATATATTAAGTCGATTAAAAGCTTGAAATTGTAACCAAATTGGTCAATAATTACTATTAGTTAACACAAGGGGGGATGTATATGAAAATTGTTACACAGTTGAAGATCATCGTTTTGGTACTCTTCTTTTTCGGAGTTGTCGGTAATGTTGCAATATACTGGCAGGTTAATAACATGACGATGGACGGCAGGGTTGTTAACTATTCCGGTATAGTGAGGGGAATGACCCAGAGGTTTATTAAACTGGAACTTTCAGACAGAAAGTCTGATGATCTGCGTCAGAAGCTCGACAAGATTGTTAGCGGACTTATCAATGGAGATATAGAACTAAATCTGCCTGCTGCTACAGATGTTAATTACCTTGCGATGATGAATCAGGTTTCCCAGTCATGGGAAGGCCTTAAGCAGGGTGTAATGAAGGCAAGACAGAACCCTGAGGCAAAGGCTGAGCTGGTTGCGCTCAGCGAAAGCTACTTTGATCTTACAAATAAAATGGTTTCTGCGGCAGAGGAGTACTCAAAGGTTAAAGTTGATGTGCTCAAGACAGTGCAGCTTGTTATATTCGTTGTAAATCTGATCCTGCTGCTGCTGATATGGATGCTCGCGCAGAAGAAGATAACAGCGCCTCTGACATATCTAACAGAAAAGGTGCAGAAGATAGTCAACGGAGACTTTGGAGTTACTATCGATTATGATAGCAATGATGAAATCGGCACCCTTGCAAAAAACATGAATAAGATGGTCCAGTCATTTAAGGTATGCATAAAGAAACTATATCCTGAAGCATATAAGGATTAAAGGATGATTTTCTAAAAGAGAGTGAGCCGCATTTTGAGGCTCACTCTCTTTTTTGTTTAGTACCACATAAGGTCTTCGTAGTGTGCAACAGGCACAGTTACGGTAATATGTCCTCTTGACGGCAGCCTTTCGGAGATGCAGCTGTTTCTGGTTACCTCTATGGATATGCTTACATTGTCATCCACAGCTGTTTCTATATCTTTAAACGGGATGCTGATCTCGAATATATCTTCAGCAGCTAATTTGAGGCCAGAAGTTTTGTCACTCCATAGCTCAGACTCTTTTTTGGAGAGCCGGGCTATAGATCCTGCAGATCCAAGATTGCATGCAATTTTATGAGCTGAGCCAGACAGAAGCATTATATTGACGCAGAGATCCCCCTGCCTTATAAGCTCAGATAAAGGCTCATAAGCATCGAGTCTTATAAAGAGATTCTCCTTGTTGAAGCCAAAATATATTTTTGAGAAGGTGCTTTCTGATCTGTGCATGCTTCCGCCTGAATGTTTTACATTAAGATTGCCCGCAGTATGCCACTCAAAATAGCTGGTTACAATGCCGTCAATATCCGGGTACATGAATCCTCGTATTCCAATTGCAGGTTTTATATCTCTGTCTTCTCTCAATACAGGAACATGCAGGGCTGCAGGAGGATCTAGTTTTAGCGATTTATATACCGCAATGAGCGAGTTTCTATACAGATCATCAAATATATCTGCTGTCTCTGTTGAATGCTCGTCTCCATACCACCAGTTCCAGTCGCTGCCCTCAGCAGCATAGAGATGTCTTCTTGCCTCAGTTGTGTCGTATCTGGGGTTAGCTTGTTCAAATGCTGCCAGATCCTCTCTAGTTTGAGTAAGGTAGTCCCATGATCTGTTGTCTTCATCATGACCTATCCATATTCCGAAGTTGCTGTTTATCCATGAGCCTGGGAATATATTCTGCAGCTTTCTTCCGGAACCGTTTTCATTGATGAACTCAGAGAGTGTTACTGAGCGGAATTCTGGATCACTGCTAAGTCTTTCATACAGCAGAGAAAGAAAGTCTCTTCCGTCATTCTTATAATACTCCCATGCATTTTCTCCATCGAGTATTATTGGCACAATATGTTTTGAGCCGGAGGGAAGGCTTTTTTTGATTTCTCTAAGCCTAGATATCATATCATTAACAGCATTCTCTGCATCCCAACCTGAATACACAAATCCAATCTGGTCGGATAGTTTGTGATCCCTGAAAAAGAGAGATACATCCCTGCATGAATAGTTCGAATAGAGGGCTGCAGGATCGCATAAACTGCCGCTGCTGTCGCGAAGGCATGCTCCGAGCGAGTTTGCCAGTACCGCCTCATCTGTTGCTGCCCATTTAATTCCGTTTGATCTCAGTATATCCAGCACCTGGTCGCTTACAGATCCTTCTGAAGGCCATATGCCTTCGGGTCTGCGGCCAAAGAGCATATCTGAATATTCAAGCGCACTTTTTATCTGGTATTCTGCATCTTCAGGGTATGAGAATCTTTTTTTAGGCATCTTGACTGATGGCATTGCGGTTTTAGCAATATCTGTATCACAGAGCAGGGGGAGAATAGGGTGGTAGAATGGTGTGAATGATACCTCTATACAGTCTGCCTGCCACATAGATTTGTATTCGGGCAGTATTTTTTTCAGGATTTCGAGCTGCTTGCTTATTACTAAATGTTTGTCTTCTTCTGAGTAGTCTCTGCCTTTTTTTACCAAATCTAAAAGATCCTGATCATCCTCTCTGAATTTCGGATCTATCCAGGCAAGGTTAAAGAGCAGCTGAAGGTCTCTTATATCCTCATGCCTGAAATACTTAGTTATCCTCTGTATGTCTTTTTTGGAGTATCTGAATCCTCGCATAGCGAGGAGTTCGTAGTAGCGCGGAAACGGTTTAATCATCGTCTCCCAATTAGCGAGAAAAAAGTTTTCTGCAATAAAAGCAGTATCTTCTTCTTCCAGTTCATCCGGATTTTTGAGAGTGAGCTGCATATGCTTGTCCTGAGCGCCGTTGTCCGTATAGTCAACAAGCTGCATAAGCAGGGAAGGCACAAGGTTAAAGTTCTGTTTTAGGCCGGGATGGTCATGAAGAAGCAGCAGCATGTCAAGATAGTCTTTAACTCCGTGAAGCCTTACCCATGGAAGACTGTACAACCCTGTGCATGGGTCTTTGTAGTACGGCTGGTGCATGTGCCAAAGGAATGCAATCTGAAGCGGGCTATCTGGCATCTTTCTGGAACTGGAATATATATTCGTCAGGTTTTGCCAGGCCATACTCTTCTCTGGCATATTTTTCTATGTAATAAGGATCCTGTTTGAGAGATGTTACCTGGTGTTTCATGGCTTCATTTTCTGATTTGATAGTTTTTATCTCTGTCTCTAGCTTTGCCTTATTATTTTTGAGCTGCATATATTTTATAAGCCCCATGTCGCCAAACAGCAGGTTGATGCCGAGATAAATAAGCGCCAGTGATATGACTGTAAAAAAAACAAGATTACGCCTCTTTCTCTCTACAGCAACCTGCTGTCTAAGGTTTCTCGGTTTTATCTCATACTTCATAAATAAATTATAGATGCAGAGACCAGCAATTTACAATGATGTTTTATCCGATATTGTAAAATGCTTCGAGGCCCCTGAATATTGCTGCGTCTCCTAGCTCTTCTTCTATCCTTAGCAGGCGGTTGTATTTTGCTATGCGCTCGCTCCTTGAGAGCGAGCCAGTCTTAATGAATCCTGTGTTGCAGGCTACAGCAAGGTCTGCTATTGTTGTATCCTCTGTCTCTCCAGATCTGTGAGATATGACTGCTGTATACTTTGCTTTTTTCGCCATCTCTATTGCGTCGAGGGTCTCTGTAACAGTGCCTATCTGGTTTAGCTTTATCAGTATAGAGTTGGATATGCCTTTTTTTATGCCTTCTTTAAGTATAGAGGTGTTTGTTACAAAGAGATCATCGCCAACGAGCTGGATCTTTTTGCCAAGCCTATTAGTGAGCAGCTTCCATCCGTCCCAGTCATTTTCTGACATTCCGTCTTCAATGGAGAGTATAGGATATTTTGATGCCAGCTTTTCGAAGTAGTCAACAAGGTCAGCAGGGCTGATCATCTTGCCCTCAAACTCATATTTGCCATCTTTGTAGAATTCAGATGAGGCAACATCAAGGGCTATGAATACATCCTTGCCCGGCTCGTATCCGCTGTCTGAAATGGCCTGGATAAGTATTGTTATCGCCTCTTCGTTAGATCCGAGATTAGGCGCAAATCCGCCCTCATCGCCAACAGCTGTATTAAGCCCTTTTTTATTGAGAAGTCCTTTGAGCTTCTGGAATATTTCTGCTCCTGCCCTGAGAGCTGATGAGAAGTTTTCGAGCCCTGCCGGCATTATCATAAACTCCTGTATGTCCAGATTGTTGTCAGCATGAGCTCCGCCATTAATCACATTCATCATAGGCACTGGCAGTTCTTTGGCATTGCATCCGCCGATATGCCTGTAGAGCGGCATTCCTGCAGCTATGGCAGCTGCATTGCATACTGCCATAGATACGCCGAGCATAGAGTTGGCTCCAAGTTTGCTTTTGTTTTCAGTGCCGTCGAGAGCTATCATCTCTGCGTCAATGCCCGGCTGGTCAAATGCATCAAATCCTATTATGTTTGGGCCTATTTCGTCCTGCACATTATTTACTGCTGTGAGCACTCCTTTGCCGAAGAATCTCTTTTTGTCTCCATCCCTCAGTTCAAGCGCTTCTCTCTGTCCTGTGGATGCTCCTGAAGGCACCATAGCTGTGCCTATTGCGCCGCTCTCGAGCACAACATCCACCTCTACAGTCGGGTTGCCTCTTGAGTCGAGTATCTCCCTTGCGTAAACATCAATAATTTCACTCATTATCTTTTCCTCCTGATTGTATTTTTATAAAGGCAATATGCTCAGGCACTAATTATAAAATATCCTGAGGTTTTTATGGACTAAAAAAGGTCTGCTCACTGTATATTAGATGCTGTCAAGATCTTCAGCAGCTTCCATTATGCCTTCAGCCAATGTCGGATGTGCATGAATGGTTGATGCAATATCTTTAGTTTTGAGTCCTGAATTTATCGCGAGCGCGCCTTCATGAACCAAGTCTGAGGCATGTGCTCCGATTATATGCATGCCAAGCACCCTGTCTGTTGATGCGTTTGATATGATCTTTATGAGGCCTGTGATGTCTCCGTCTGCGTGTGCCTTGCCGAGTGTCCTGTACTGGAATCTGCCTACTTTTATATTTATGCCTTTCTCTACTGCTTCATGCTCTCTTATTCCGACTGAACCTATCTCGGGAGTTGTGAATATGCCTGCCGGCACGCAGCTGTAATCTATTGATGAATGTCTTCCACACGCATTCTCTGCTGCTATATTCCCCTGTTTTGTTGCCAGATGCGCTAGCATCATCTTGCCTGTAATGTCTCCTACTGCGTATATGTTCGCAGCATCAGTTTCAAGTTTCTCATTTACAGGTATTATGCCTCTGTGTCCTGTTGTTATGTCTGCGTTATCCAGGCCTATGTTTTTTGTATTCAGCGCTCTGCCTATGGATACAAGGACCTTTTCAACTTCTAATGCCTCTCCATTGCTCAATTCTAGCGCTACACTGCTGCTGTTTTTTTGGACCCTCTCAACCTTTGATCCTGTGATGAGTCTGATCTTCATTTTTTTTAGCTCACGAGTGAAAATGGCTGATATCTCATCGTCCTCTGTCATCAATGCCCTAGGCATCATCTCTATAATAGTGACTTCGGAACCGAGCTGTCTTAATATGCATGCAAACTCTGAGCCTATTACTCCAGCTCCTATTATTGCTATGCTTTTGGGAATAGATTCAATGTTTATAGCGTGATCGCTCGAGAGTATTCTCTGTCCATCATATTCCAGCCCCTCAAGGGCTGCTGGCCTCGAACCTGTTGCTATGATAATTCTGTCTGCAGAAATCTCTTGCCCACTTCCATCCTGCATAGTTACAGTGAGTTTTTCTGGAGACAATATCCTCCCATTTCCTTCGATAAGATTGATGCCTCTGCTCTTGAAGAATGATCTTATGCCTTTTATCTGTGTAGAGACTATCCTGTTTTTGCGGTCGATTATCCTGCAGATATCAGGGGTTATTTCTCCGTTAAGGATTATGCCGAACTCAGAGAGTTTTTTTGCCCTGTCGTATGCTGCTGCTGATGCTATGATAGATTTTGTAGGGATGCATCCCCAGTTGAGGCATGTTCCGCCGACTTCTGTTTTTTCGATTATAGTTACTTCTGCTCCCAGCTGGGCTGCCCTGGCAGCGGCGCCGTAGCCGCCTGGGCCGGCGCCAAGCACAACAAGCTTCACCTCGACTCCTCTTCTATATATTTTTCGTATTCATCTGCGTCCATCAGATTGTCCAGCTCAGCATCATCCTCTAGCTCTATTACAGCTATCCAACCCTTACCGTACGGATCTTCATTTATTATCTCCGGTGAGTCAGCAAGCTTTTCATTGACCTTGAGTATTGTTCCGGTTACTGGAGCTATAATCGCTGAAGTGGCTTTTGTCGACTCGATCTCTCCCATCTCTGAGCTGCTGTCAACAAATGCTTCTGGTTCTGGAAGGTCTATATAAACTATATCTCCGAGCGAGTCCTGTGCATATTCTGTTATGCCGACTGTTCCTTTTTTCCCAGACACCTTGATCCATGTGTGTTCTTTATGATATTTGAGCTCTTCAGGGGTCATCGCATCCTCCGTAATTCATTCTTTTTGAATTAATTAACATAGTTTAGCCGCTTTGTCAATCTTTTAACCTATGCTATTATAAATAGCCATGAATGCAGTCATAAAGCCAGTATCAAACTATATGAGCATGATCAAGTTTTCTCACTCGATCTTTGCCCTGCCTTTTGCTTTTACTGGCGCTTTGCTGGCATCAAATGGCATACCCGAATCAGGGAAGCTTTTATGGATTGTCGCAGCTATGGTAGGCGCTCGTACTGCAGCTATGGGCTTTAACAGAATTATAGATAGGCATATAGACAGCCTTAATCCAAGAACAAAAAACAGGGAAATTCCAGCAGGCATAGTTTCTGCAGGCTTAGCGCTGGCATTCAGCCTTGCAGCTTTGGCGCTCCTATTTTTTGCAGCATATATGCTAAATCCGCTCTGCCTTATGTTGTCTCCGCTGGCAGTCTTTGTTTTCATAGCATACTCATACACCAAAAGATTTACATGGTTGTCTCACTTTGTGCTTGGGCTTGCATTGTCAGCTGCCCCTATAGGAGCATGGATAGGAATAAAAGGCACATTTGATCTTGATATTCTTCCTCTGGGTTTTACAGTAGTTTTTTGGCTTGCCGGCTTTGATACCTTATATGCTCTTCAGGATATGGATTTTGACAAGTCTCATGGACTCTTCTCTATACCAGCGAGATTTGGCGTGAAGCGTTCTCTTTTACTCGCAAAAATCTTTCATGTTGCAGCCTGGATTATGCTTTGCATTAACGGCATAATTTTTAACCTCAATATTATCTACTGGGCAGGGCTGGTTGCAGTTGCTTTTATGCTTATTTATGAGCACAGCCTTGTGCGATATAATGATCTGTCGAAATTGAATATGGCTTTTTTAAATATGAACGGATACATAAGCATTTCAATTTTTGCTGTTACGTTTTTTTCTGTGCTGATGTCTTGAAAGATATTTGTATTGTCTGAATTAGCTTAGACGTACTTGTCGGTTATCCGCATAACGCAGGCATCAGTCAGAGAGTATGTCTTATTTCTGTTTGCAGATTTTAAGGGAGATTCAGAGTATGAAGAGAGCTGACGCCATAATTTGCGCTGAACATTTAATCACAATGAACAGAAGGATGGAAATTATCCGCAAAGGCGCTGTTGCAGTACAAGGCAGCGTTATTGCTGCTGTCGGACATGCTGATACGATAATGAAAGAATTTTCTTCCGACAATGTAATTGATTGCAGAGCCAGGGTGTTGATGCCGGGTTTTGTGAATACTCATACACACGCATCCATGGTCTACTTCAGAGGTCTGGCTGATGATCTTCCACTGAAAGAGTGGCTTGAAGATCATATATGGCCTGCTGAAGCGAAATGGCTCTGTCCGGAGTTTGTTCATGATGCAGCTGAGCTTGCATGCATGGAGATGATCATGGGTGGAGTAACTCTGTTTAATGATATGTATTTTTTTGTCGGAAGTGTGGCTGAGGCAGCAAAAAAGATGGGTATGCGCGCTGTGATAGGCTGTGGCATACTGGACTTTCCGACAAAGACCGGCAGTTCAGCAGACGACTATCTTAGAAATGCTGTGGAGTTTGCAGAGGCTTATAAATCTGATGACCTTATAACAGCATGCATAGCTCCCCACTCATCTTACACATGCTCTCCAGAGACTCTTAGCAAGGTTGTTAAGACTGCAGAAAGTCTTAACCTGCCAGTATGCACGCATCTTTCCGAAACCGAATGGGAGGTGTCTGAAATTAAGTCGCGCTACGGCAGCAGGCCTGTTAATCATCTTGATAAACTGGGTGTGCTGAATGAGAAACTCATTGCTGCGCATTGTGTATGGCTGGATGAGCATGAGATTGAGCTGCTCGCAAAAAGAGGAGTTAGCGTGTCGCATTGCGTAGAGAGCAACATGAAGCTCGCATCAGGCATCGCGCCCGTTGCTTCTATGCTTAAGGCTGGCGTCAGGGTTTCTTTAGGAACAGACGGCGCTGCCAGCAATAATGACCTGAGCATAATGGGCGAGATGTCCACAGCTGCAAAGCTGCATAAAGCGGTTTCAAAAGACCCTAC
>JAFGXL010000030.1 GCA_016936655.1 Nitrospirota bacterium
GAATCTGCTGTACAGAGGGCTGCGTCTTTGACTCTTCTGGTTTTGCAGCATCAGGCTCAGCTGTGCGTTCATCAGGCTTTGCACCAGCCTGCTTTTTCGACAAAACATCTACAACCAAACGCGAAGGATCCTCGAGCATAAATACTTTATATTCATATGCAGGATCTGCTATATCAAAAACTATTCTAACCGTAGAAGCATTAAACTGGCCCAGCCTTACAGACCTCAGCAGATTGTCGTTTATATTAAAAACTGTCTGTGCACCTTTTTTCAGCTTTGCGTTTCTTATGTCAAAAAAGAGCCGCTCAGGATTCTGGAGCTTGTTTGCGCTGAACTCCACAGACCCACTCAGATCAAGCACCACTCTTATATGTTCTGAAGCAGCCCAGTGCCTAAGACCTTTTATCTCTACAATATCATCTGCGTGTAGCATTGCAGCAGGCAGCAGAAGAGAAAAAAGAATCATGAGCAGGCTTATCAGAAAACTTCTACCTGTGGCGGATAATGTTTGTTGTATGTTTGCAGCAGCTCTTTTATTCATCTTCATATTGGGTTACTTAAATAATAGCGAATTAAAGTATAGACATTCAACCATTTTAAAGATATTTTTATGATCGGCTGTTTTAGGGTATAATTTCAGAAATGACCAAAACCGGATTTATATACAATAATTTTTTTCTTAAACATGCGCCGCCTGCCGGTCATCCGGACACTGGAGAGCGGCTGCTCGCAGTAATAGATATACTAAAAAAAGCAGGGCTTTGGGAAAAACTGGTCCATATAAAATCGAGGCTGGCTAGCTATGAAGATATAGGAAGGGTTCATTCAGTTGAATATATAAAAAAGCTAACCGAATTTGGTACAGGCTTTATTGATGAAGACACATACATATCCGAGCAGACTCTCTCCTCCGGACTGCATGCTGCAGGAGCAATCATTGAGGCGATACACAGATGCAGACAGGGAGAAATTGATAGAGCATTCTGTGCGGTAAGGCCTCCAGGCCATCATGCAGAACCAGATGCCGCAATGGGCTTCTGTATTTTCAACAATGTTGCAGTCGGGGCCAGATATGCACAATCGATCGGATACAAAAAAGTGTTTATAATCGACTTTGACGCACATCACGGCAACGGCACGCAACACATATTTGAAGATGATGAAACTGTATATTATTTCAGCACACACCAGCACCCGTATTATCCAGATACAGGTAAAGAGACAGAGCGCGGCACAGGAAAAGGCGAAGGCTTTACATACAATGTAACAATAAAAGCAGGATCGGGAAATAAAGACTTCCTCTATGTTTATCAGGATATTCTGCCGGGTCTCATATTCAGATATAAGCCTGACATAGTTTTAGTATCAGCAGGATATGATATATACACAGATGATCCTTTTGCCGACATATGGGTTTCAGGAGAAGGGGTGCGAGGAATAGTACAAAGCATCCTCTCTTCCTCGCACTGTCCGGTCGTATTCACGCTAGAAGGAGGATACGATCCAAAATCACTCGCTGAGTGCGTAAAAATAACTATTGAAGAAATGCTCAAAAACAGCGAGTGATGAAAAAAATAGGGTATGCCTACAGTGATATATTTTTGAGGCACCAGCTGCCCCAGCGGCACCCTGAATCATCAGAAAGACTCGAAGCGATCAATAAAATAATCCATAGCTCAGATCTTATCACCAAGCTTGTCACGATTAAGCCGAGGCCCGCAGAAGAAGGTCAGCTTAGCCTTGTGCATACCGAAGCATATATAGATCAGATAAAGACATCCGAACCGGGATATATTGACCAGGACACATATTTATCAGACGGAAGCTACGAGGCAGCTTTATATGCTGCCGGCGCTGTTATCCGCGCTGTAGAGATGTGCGCCAGCAAGACTATAGATGGAGCATTCTGCGCTGTAAGACCGCCGGGGCACCATGCTGAATCTGACAGAGCCATGGGATTTTGCCTCTTCAACAACATAGCCATAGCAGCAAGATGCGGACAGAAAATCGGATTTAAAAAAGTTTTTATTGTCGACTTTGATGTTCACCACGGAAACGGTACACAAAACACATTTTTGGATAATGACACAGTATTTTATTTCAGCACTCACCAGCATCCATTTTATCCGGGGTCTGGCAATGAAAATGAGACTGGCATCGGTAAAGGTAAAGGCTTCACAAAAAACATACCGCTAAAAGAAGGCACTGAGGATAATGAATATATCAAAATCTATAATGAAAAACTTCCCGAAATTGTAAAAGACTTTAATCCTGATCTGATGTTAGTTTCAGCAGGATACGACCTGCATATCAACGATCCCCTCGCAAGGATGAATGTCAGCGATGATGGCATAAGAGGCATAGTTGAAGGCATACTCTCTGCTGCTTGGGCAGACAACAAAATACCTGTTGTATTCACTCTTGAAGGCGGCTATAACCTGAGGCATCTGGCACACTCTGTAAAGATTACTATCGAGAGTATGCTCAACTTTCAGATGTAGATGTATCATTTGGAAAGCCGGCATCAACTCCTCTTACAATAAGGAGACCAGAAATAAAAAATAGAGCCAGCGCAAGCACAGCCCACCTCTGGCTCTGCATTGTGCTGGAGACTATACCAAAAACCAACGGACCGATTACTGCCGATGATTTTCCAACAAGCGCATATGCCCCGAAATATTCTGCCTCTTTACCTTCAGGCACAAACTGAGTGAACAATGCCCTTGATGCTGCCTGCACTGTGCCGAGTCCAAATCCTGCCATAGAAGCTATCAGGAAAAATGAGAGCTTGCTCTGAGCAAAAAACACAGCCCCACACACAGCTGTCCATAGCACAAGAGAATTGATGAGAACACTTTTCGGACCTTTCTTATCTATGCGCGAAGCCATTGCAAAAGAGCCTGTCAGAGCTGTTCCCTGAACAGTAAGATATACAAGTATGAGCTCATCACTTCTAAACCCTAGTGTCACAGCTGCAAATATGCTTGAAAATACGATCACTGTGCTTACTCCATCTTCATAAAGCAGATATGCGGCCATGAACCTCCTCATCTTCGGAGTTTTCCAGATATGCCTAAGAGTCGAAATCGACATACGCATGCCTGATGCTGCTGCATTTTTGAATGGCATAGGTCTGCGCGCATCAGCAGGAAGGTTAATAAATGCTGGCAATGCAAATATAAGAAAAAAAAAGGCGGTTGCGGGCCATACAAACTCTATGCTCAAGCGGCTTATAATCAAAAACGCTATTAGAAGAGAAATTACAGATCCGGCATAACCTGTTCCGTATCCCCATGCAGAGACCCTTCCCTGATGACTGGATGGAGCTATATCCGGAAGAAAAGCATTATAAAAAACCAGTCCGCCTTCCATGCCTATATTTGCAGCTACCACGAGGATAAATGACTCGAGAGCCATCCCCTTCTGCAAAAACCAGAAAGACGCAACAGCAAAAACAGATAACAGCGTATAAAAAATTAGCAATCTTTTTCTGAAACCTGACGAATCAGCAAGTCCGCCCATAACTGGTGATGTAAGCGCCACAAATGCCATGCTAAGACTTATTGCTGAGCCCCACCATAGATCAGCATTATATCCGGAGTCAGAGGCTATTACAGTTGTGAAGTATACAGGGAATATTACAGCAGCTATTACAGCTGAATATGATGAGTTGGCCAGATCAAACAGACACCAAGAGACAACTTTTTTGTCTAAAATATTCTTCATCTGTGGGACAAATTAATAATGGTATACATTATGAACTGTTTTTTGCTGGTTTTATCTTAGCGAGCGCTTCTTTTGCAGCAGCTTTTTCTGACTCTTTTTTGCTCCTGCCTCTGCCTGTGCCCAGAAGATCGCAATCGATATAGACCTCAGATGTGAAAACCTTTTCATGCTCCTCGCCCTGTTCATTTACAATATTATATAGAGGCAGCTTGCCAAAAAACTCCTGAGTGAACTCCTGAAGCTCGCTCTTGTAGTCAACTCCATCTTTTTTTGATAAAGCGTTCCATATCTTTTTTTCAAATAATTTGAGAACAGTCATCTTTGCAGCATCATAACCGGCATCAAGGAACACTGCTCCTATTAATGCCTCAACAGCATCTGCGAGCAGTGACTTTTTATGCCTGCCACCGGACAACTCCTCGCCCTTCCCTAGCCTCAGATAATCGCCGACAGCCAGATCCAGAGCGATTTCATAAAGAACCGCCTCCTTTACAATCTGAGATTTTAGCTTTGACATCTGTGCTTCTGAAAGCATAGGGGCGAGACCAAAAAGATGCTCTGCCACTATAAGTCCCAAAACAGAGTCTCCCAGAAATTCGAGTCTCTCATTATAAAAACTTTTTTTATTGTGGGATTCGTGGTGAAAGGATTTATGAGTGAGAGCTTCACTGAGGATATCCCTGTTTAAAAAGGATATCCCCAGTAAGGCCTCAAGCTCTGTTGTATTTTTTGAAAAGCAGGCAGGCATTAGTGCCGCCAAAACCGAATGAGTTGGACAGAGCGCAATTTACCTGCATCTGTCTTGCCTTGTTTGGCACATAATCCAGATCGCATTCAGGATCAGGAGTCTCTAGATTGATGGTCGGCAGAACCATATTGTTATGTATGCTAAGAGCGGAAAATACAGCCTCTACTCCGCCTGCAGCTCCCAGCAAGTGGCCGGTCATGGACTTTGTTGAGCTTACACAAAGCTTATAGGCATGCTCTCCAAAAAGCGTTTTGATCGCAGCTGTCTCAAGCTCGTCACCATATTTTGTAGATGTGCCATGTGCATTGATATAGTCTATCTCTTCTTTTTCAATGCCTGCATCCCTAATGGCAGCCTTCATGCAGCGAAGAGCGCCCTCTCCCTCTGGAGCAGGAGTTGTTATGTGATACGCATCACTCGACATGCCGTAGCCGATTATCTCAGCGTATATCCTGGCTCCTCTCGCAAGCGCGTTATCGAGACTCTCCATCACGAGCACTCCAGCTCCTTCACCCACAACAAAACCATCTCTGTCAGCGTCAAAAGGCCTGCTAGACCTCTCAGGATCATCATTTCTTGTTGAAAGAGTCTTCATAACAGAAAATCCGCCGACTGCAAGAGGCGTTATGACAGATTCTGTGCCGCCAGCTATCATAGCATCAGCATCTCCTCTCTGGATTATCTTGAAAGCATCTCCAATAGAATGGCTTCCTGTAGCGCAGGCAGTAACCACAGATGAGTTGGGTCCCTTTGCTCCATATTTTATTGATATATTGCCTGAAGCAAGATTTATGATGAGCATAGGAATAAAGAAAGGAGATATCCTCTTCATTCCCTTTTCGAGATATACCTTGTGGTAATGCTCGATTGCAGGCAGTCCGCCCATTCCAGCGCCTACGATAACCCCCACTCTTTCCGCATTCTCTGGTGTTATCGAAAGCCCTGAATCATCCATGGCCATAGAAGCTGCTGCTATAGCCAGATGGATAAAGCGATCCATCTTTTTGATCTCTTTGAGCTCAACATAGTTGGATGCGTTAAAATCCTTAACCTCTCCTGCTATGCGGACACTCGACTCAGAAGCGTCAAAATGAGTGATCGGCCCTATGCCAGATCTGCCCTTAAGCGCGGCATTCCATGAAGCATCTGTACCGATGCCCAGAGGGGTAACCAGCCCCAGGCCTGTTATAACTACTCTTCTTTTAGAGATCATCCCAATTTGTTCTGTATATAGTCGACTGCGTCTTTTACTTTTGCAATCTTTTCTGCATCCTCATCAGGGATCTCGATGTTAAATGCCTCTTCAAAAGCCATTACAAGCTCTACTGTATCGAGTGAGTCTGCTCCAAGGTCTTCGACAAATGATGCCTCTTGCGTAACCTCTGCAGCATCTACTCCAAGCTGCTTTGCGATAATCTCTTTAACCTTTTCTTCTACCATTATTTCCTCCGTAGATTTTTTCTGAATTTGAATAGCAAATATCATAGTGGATTTAGAATATAAAATCCACTAGTTACATATACATGCCGCCGTTTACGTGTATAACCTGGCCGGTAATATATCCTGATGCCGGAGATGCGAGAAAGAGTATGGCATTAGACACATCATCAACTGTTCCAAATTTACCCATGGGAATATTTCTGAACATATCCTGTTTAACATTATCAGGAAGCGCGTCTGTCATCGCTGTTACGATAAAGCCCGGAGCAATAGCATTTGCGGTTATGCCCCTGCTTGCGTACTCTTTAGCTGTAGTCTTTGTGAGGCCAACTATTCCAGCCTTTGAAGCGCTGTAATTAGCCTGACCGGCATTGCCTATAAAAGCGACTATTGAGGCTACATTTATTATCCTTCCATACTTCTGCTTTGCCATCACTTTTACAGCCTCTTTTGTGCAGAGGAATGTACCCTTAAGATTTATATTGATAACTGCGTCCCAGTCCTCTTCCTTCATCCTCAGCATAAGACCGTCTTTTGTTATACCTGCATTATTGACAAGTATATCTACACTCCCGAATTCCTTTACGACTGATTCAAACAGAGAGGCTACATCTTTAGAAGAGGAAACATCTGTCTTGTATGCAGCTGATCTGACTCCAGACTGCTGAAGCTCTGCGGCAGTCTCTGCGGCAGCGTCAATATTAACATCAACCACGGCTATATTAACGCCCTGTGCAGCGAATGCAGCTGCAATTGACTTACCTATCCCTCTTGCGCCCCCTGTGATTATGGCGGTCTGGCCTTTCATCAGTTATTGTCCCCCCTGTAAAAAGTCGGCTATCATTTTAGCAAAGAACTGTTTGTTATTTCCAGTCCGGAGCTTCTTTAATGTTGATGTTATATCATCTATAGTTTGAAAATTGCAGGTGTATTCCAAAATCTTTTTCCTTGAGCAGTGATATTACCTGCTGAAGATCGTCTATCTTCTTTGCCTTTACCCTGACCTGATCTTTCTGAATCTCTGAAGAGACCTTCATCTTTGTATCCTTTATGCATTTTACAATCTCTTTTGCCTTCTCCTGAGGTATCCCCTGCTGCAGACTGATTGCCTGACGCACGGTGCTGCCGGCAGCAGACTCTATCTTGCCGTATGTAAGAGCCTTAAGCGAAATGCCTCTTTTGATTATTTTTGACTGAAGTATATCAATAACGCTCTTAAGTTTCTGTTCATCGTCAGAAACAAGAGTAATAACAGCCTTTGCTTTATCAAGATCAATGTCGCTCTTGCTGCCCTTAAAGTCGAACCTCTGGGTCAGCTCCTTAAGCGCCTGCGTAACAGCATTTGTCACCTCCTGCATATCTATTTCGCAGATAACATCAAATGCATGTTCATCAGCCATTTAAATCCTCCTATTGTTCAAGCCTCTGCGCTTTGACAGCCAGATAGTAGCCTATCATAAATATAATAACAACAACCGCTGTAACCCCTATCTCTATAAGCTTGTCATGCGATATGGTCTCCATAGCAGACCCTTGAGCTTCTATAAGGAGGATCCTTCTTATGGATGCTATAACGCCTATCGCCAGAAAAGGGGCAAGAGAAAACTTCTGTTTTTTCAAAAACCTGATCACAGTCCAGAGCAGCTCCAGAATAATCAAGGCGAGCAGCACATCATTAACAAGAGCGATTACTGCTACTCTAGTAGGATCAGCAAGATTAGCAGCTGCATAGTAGAGCACATAACCGCATGCTATAAAAAGAAGCAGCGCTGCTATCGCATGAAAAAGCATATCAATCTTTATCAAAAAATCCTTCAAATACTCGCTAATATTGATTTTTTTCATATGAGACCTGACCTCCCTGCTGATAATTATATCAGCCAATAATAGTCTAACTGTTCAACAACTTCTAATCCAGAATACTTAATACAATAATTTATGGATACAAATTATTGATAAATAATATTTATTTTTAATAGGTTGCGATGTAAAGATTTATATACAATAATCCTTATGTCTATGTTAGGATACTTTATCTAAATGTAGTGTATTCATTAAAGATTACATTATTGGGTTCGATAATACAATAACGGGAGAATAATGGCTGTTAATCTTGAACTCATAGATATCCAATCGCTTTCAACAGTCCTGGAAGCCGTAACCAATATGTCGGACATATCGTTTGCTGTCTACGACAACAGCGGACTATTGATAATGCCCGCCAAACAGGAAGACAGGCTCTCATCACAGATTAAATCATCCTCTCTAGGAAGAAAAGAATTTGACAAATTCATCCAGGCAGGTGTTGAAAGGGCATTAATAAGAAAAGAGTTTTCCGTTATCAAGGGCTTCACAAACCAGAACCAGCTGTTCATACCAGTAAGCGTAAACGGATCAAGACTCGTATTTGTGAGCACCCCCTTCTACTACATGCAGCAGGATTTTGATGAGTTTGTCATAACAAAAGGCCAGCTTATGGGTCTACATGCAGACCAGGCATCATTATGGGGCAAGATGCTCAAGTTCAAGGATCCTGCTGAAATAGAGAAGCTGGCTCTCAGCCTGAAACCACTCTTTGAAACCCTGCTCTGGTGCAGCTACGAGAAGAATTTAAACAGCAGAAGATACCAATGGGCAAGAACACTCATAGATGTGCTTTACAGCGTCCAGCTGCCTGCTCACAAAGAAGAGGTCTACAACCTGATCGTTGACGCAATTCTCTTTTTGTTCAATGTTAACACTGTATCCATATTCACAAAAGATCAGTCCGTATACTCAGCCCATATGACATCAGGAAGAATGAGGGACGACGTGAGCAGCACACGCCTTGATGAAAACAATAATTTGGTATCTAGGTGCTTCGAAGGATTTTCACCTGTATCAACAAACGACATGGTCGAACTATCTAGAATGCGTCTGCCAGAATCTGTAAATTCGATACATCTGTTCCCGCTGTCATTCAATAATATACAGTACGGTCTTATGGCTATATACAATTCCGTAATAAGCAGAGAAGAGACATACAGCATACTGGAGTTCTGCAAACTTGCCAGTCTTGTGCTAAACAACCTATCCCTTCAGAATGCCTACGACAAGTGCATAGATGATATGTCGCTGTTGCGCACAGCTGTCACAAGGCTGATACCGCATATACATAATATTGATACTCTTCACGACACAATAGTTGATACAGCAACAGATCTGATGAAAGCAGAAAAAGGATCTCTGCTTATGCCGGATGAAGGCGCACTATTCATCAAAGCTGTAAAAGGCATTAACAAATGGCTGACAAAAGACATAAAAGTAAGGTTCGGCGAAGGAGTGGCAGGTAAGGTATTTCAGGATGGCAAGCCACTGCTCTCAAAAAATATAAATGCGCTAGATCTACCATGCGTTACCCCTAAAAATCATTATAAAACAGACTCTTTTGTGAGCGTGCCTCTTCAATTCGCATCAGAAACAATGGGCGTTCTTAATATAGCTGACAAAATAAGCGGCGAGGCATTCAATGAGCGTGATCTGCATCTTTTAAAATACTTCGCATCATACGCATCTATATCGCTAAAGGTTTTCAGCTACTACAGCTTGGCCGAAGAGATGAAAGAGCTGTCAATAACAGATCATCTCACAGGCCTCTTTAACCGCAGATATCTGCAGGAGCGCTTCACAGAAGAGATCCACCGCTCTGAGCGGTATGACCTTAACTTCTCTATCGCAATGTTCGACATCGATGATTTCAAGCTCTTTAACGACTCTGAAGGACACATAGCCGGCGACAGCGTTCTGAGGGATATATCCAGACTCACAAGAGACTGCCTCAGGACCAATGATGTCATGGCAAGGTTTGGCGGCGAGGAGTTTGCGATAATAATGCCTCAGACAACAAAAGAAGAGGCATTTATGGTAGCAGAAAGGATCAGGATCAAAATACGGGAAGCTTTCCTCTACAAATGGAAAAAGTTCCCTAAAAACACCCTCACAATAAGCATGGGAATATCCTGCTTCCCGCAGGACGGCAAGACAGCTGAAGACCTTATCAAGAGCGCCGATGAAGCGCTTTATGAAGCAAAGTCATTCGGAAAGAACAAGACCGTCCTCTTTTCCTCAAACAGATAAACTCAAGGCTCCCCTGACGCGCCCTTTTCGTTTCACTTTGCTTAATTCGTTTGGCTATAATTAATAATTGCAACTATGAAGAACAGACCTGAAAACAGGGACAACATGTCCATACCGCTAAACCTTAAGCTCATTTTCGGATGCTGCATAACTCTGCTAGCAGCCCTCGGCATATCATTCTATGTAATAGAAACCAAACAGGAACGCCTTATCATGACACAGGTAGAGAATGAGGCGCGTGTAATCTTTCAGCAGATAGTAATTACACGCAAATGGATAGCAGATCACGGCGGCATTTATATAGAAAAGATGCCATGGAAAAAACCGAGTCCATATATAAAACACTCTGTAATAACAGACAAAACAGGAACAAAATATCTTAAAGAGACTCCGGCTATGGTCACAAAAGAGCTCTCAACCTATTCTAAAGATCAGGGACTCTACTGGTTTCATATAACAAGCCTTAAACTGACAAATCCCGCTAACGCACCTGATGGATTTGAGCGCAAAGCTCTGATGCAGTTTGAATCGAGCAATACAAAAGAGATATTCAACATACAAGACATCGGCGACAAAAAATACCTGAGATTCATTTCCCCATTGTATATAGAGCAGCCATGCCTCTCTTGCCACTCTCACCAAGGCTATAAGATAGGCGATGTCAGAGGAGCAATCAGCATAACAATACCAATAGACAAGACTCTGGCGGAAATAACAGAGAACAAGAAAAACATGTTTGTAGCCGGCACAGTAACCATAGGCTCTTTAATGTTCGCTCTTTTTCTCATGATGAAGAAGCTGGTGCTCACTCCTGTAAGAAAGCTCAAATCATATATAAAGGCTTTTTCAGAAGGCAGATACAGCAGAGACAAGATACTCAAAACAGGAGACGAATTTGAGGACTTATCAAGATCTTTCTCAGACATGGCTGGCAAGCTCTCAGACTATCATGACAGCCTGAACGACAAAATCATGGCAGCAACAACAGACATTGAACTCACAAACAAAAAACTCACAGAAGCCAATGCCATGCTGAACGAACTAAATATAAGAAAATCAGACTTCATAGCAAGGGCATCCCATGAGCTCAGGACTCCGCTAACATCCATCAAGGGAGCTATGGATTTTGTCTCTGCAAGACTCTCATTCCTTCCGGAAAAATACAATATAGACAAAAACTCTATCGCTGATATACAGACATTTCTAGAAATCATAAACAAAAACTCTGAGCGCCTGATACGCATGGTGAACGACATGCTTGATCTGGAGCGCATAGAGGCCGGATCATCTGAGCTCTTCTTCAGCTCTGCAAATATCAGCTCTCTTTTATCAGAAACTCTCACATATTTACAGATAGAAGCAGCGCAAAAAGGCGTCATATTTGAACTCGATACCCCTGCAGAGATAACAGCCGACATGGACGAAGACAGGATAAGACAGGTCTTGATCAACCTTTTGTCAAACGCTCTAAAAATAAGCCCTCAAGACTCTGCCATAAAAATCTCTGCATCTTCCTCTGGAGGAGCAGCAACCGTATACGTAGCTGATCAAGGACCGGGTGTGGCTCATCAGTACCACGAGAAAATATTCGAGAAATTTTTTAAATTGGGGCCAAAGAAAGACGGCACTGGTCTCGGTCTTGCCGTATGCAAGAGCATAGTAGAGGCTCATGGTGGTATTATATGGGTACAGGATAACAAGCCAGAGGGCGCGGTATTCTGCTTCAGCATTCCAGCCTCACAAAAAAACAAAATCGATATAAAGGAGATATGCAGTATTGACAGAGCAAGCTAGATCTTAGCACTGACAACACTGCTGATAGGTCATGACAACAACAATACTAGTGATTGACGACGACCCTGACATACTAAAGGTCTTAAAGGCAAACCTTGAGCTCCACCAATTCAATACACTAACAGCATCAAGCTGGGCAGAGGGCTCAAAACAAATTGCAGATTCCTCACCTGACCTGCTTATACTGGATCTTATGCTTCCGGACAAGGACGGCATAGAGATATGCAAGTCAGTCAGGTCACAGCACCCCGGCATGCCGATAATAATGCTTACAGCCAAGGATAAAATCTCAGACAAGGTGACAGGACTCGAGAGCGGAGCGGATGACTATGTGGTAAAACCATTTGAAACCCTCGAACTTATAGCCAGAATAAAAGCATGCCTCAGGCGCATTGGACCTGAGATGAAAGAGAGCCATCTTACAATAGGCAGTCTGCACATAGACTACAAGAGAAGAATCGTAAAGATTGAGGATAAAGAGGTGCTGCTCACACCAAAGGAGTATGATCTGTTATGCCTGCTCTCATCAAAGCGCGGATTAGTTATAAGCAGAGAAGAGATCAAGACAGAGCTCTGGAGGGAGTCCAATATTTATACATGGAGCAGAGTGATAGATGTGCATATTCAGCACCTGCGCCAGAAGATCGAAAAAAACCCCTCAGACCCGGAATATATCCTGACAGTCTCAGGGGTTGGTTATCGCTTTAAACAATAACTGTTTTTAGAAATTAGTGAGTAAGCTCAGAACCATCTTCTTGTACTGAGCTCGCATCAGCTCCATCTAGACTGTAATAGGCCAAATATACATTTCTTACGCCATCTATATACTTAAGCTGTTCAAAAACTGCCTTTGCATCGCCAAGCGTATCCCTTTCGATAAGAAAAACCACCTTATCGTTTTCAACAGTATCAACCTCAACCTGCCTTGATGCAAGTTCATCCGTAACCGGCTTAACATCATCTGTTGTATTAACCTCCATATAACCGCTGGCAATTACCATAAGCCCCCTCTAGAAATTTTATTTTAAAGATAGGTTCATTTTAATTATTTTGCTCTTTGTATTGCAAGCCTCTATGCATCTGCCGCAGAAAATACAGTTGCTATCACGAATTATTTTATCGCCATTTTTAACATAATCGCTAACCTTAACACCCATATAGCATGCCCTGTCACATGCTTTGCAGCCCTTGCAAAGATCATTATCCGTAATCATTAGCTTAAGTCTGCTTACCTTGTTAAAAAGACCGTAAACCCTGCCTACCGGACAGATCAATCTGCACCACATGCGAGGGAATATAAGCTCAAGAATAATCAGGAAGCCAATGACTGCAAAGGAGAATATTATCACATCCACAGCAACAGGCAGATCCATAAAAAAGAAATAAGCTCCTGTCAGTGACCTAAAGAAATTTGTGAGGTGTGAAAAATAGTTTGTAAAAACCGGTATGCCAACAGCAAAAGAAACTGCTAAAAAAACTAAAGGTATTATATAACCATAATTTGGAGATATTTTAAAATCAAATATCTTGCACTTTCTTATCCTGTCAGCCACATGGAAAATATAGTCCATAGGGCATACCCATCCGCAGAATGACCTGCCAAAAATAAGATATACAACAAGTATCGGAAGCGCCGATAAAAGGGCAATCAGTCCAAAATCTTTTGATGCGAATATACTCTCAAGATAAGCAAAGACATCCAGCAGATTAACGAACCATATTGCTAAAGATCCCGTAAGGCTGCCTACAGCAATCTTAACCCTAAGAAACTGAAGAAGGAAAAAAACAACAACAGCAATCAGTACAAATCTTCTTAGAGTTGATAATTTATGACCTTTAAGCCAGTTTAGCAGCCCTTTTTTATTATTCTTCGATAAATTAGAGCATGTTGGCTCTTCATCCGGCGTATTGTTTACATTAGTCTCTGTACTCACGCTCTATTATCCTCCCTCTTGACATTATTAACGGTAGATTAACTCCATAGACAAGATTGTACCTCTCCTCATTTGTCATATTCATTGTCTTCTTAAAATCAGCTAGGTAGTTATCTTTAACTTTTTTGTATTCATCGCGCGTTATAATTTTTATCGCAGAACCTCCAAGAGGGCAAAACTTAGCACATAGACCGCAGCCGACACATTTATCATTTATCATTGGCTGATTGCCCCATTCGCCATTGTAGAAATCAAATATTGTTGCTCCCATTGGACATGCCTTACTGCATGAGAGACAGACATCACCGTTCCATCCAAAGCATATAGACAGATCAATCAGAGCCATGCCCATCTTAACATCCTCTTTCTTTACAGGCTGTAGAGCGCCTGTAGGACAACTCTTTAGGCACTCCATACAAAGAGCGCATGGAAAGTCTCGTGTGTCTTTTACATACGGGAGTCCGAAATTTTTGAGATCACTTAACCCAGCAATTGAAAGGGTATCATACTTCATTGTATGGCAAACATTTACGCACACGCCGCAACTGATGCACTTAGCCCTAAACTCCTTCTCAGGAAGTGCTCCTGGAGGTCTTATAATACCTCCTATATTGATATTGGGAAGAGGTTCAAACCCTTCCTTGTTAGCTGCTGCATTGGCGTCATTATCAAAAACAGATATAGCGCCAGATAGCGCACTCGCAGCTCCTGCAGTTAGAGAAAGCTTAAGAAAATCCCGTCTGTCGAATTCCATTCCGCTACCTTCCTATTACTGTTCATAGAGTTATGCTGAAATGTGCATATGCACATTTTAGCATAACTCTGTTTAACAAAATATGTCAAGCTTCAGCCGGTTATTTTGCCTGATTTTGCTCTCCAGCATGGCTATTTCCCTGCTGCTCGCTCTTTGGCTTGCCTTGGTTTGCAGCTTTGACAATCTTATCTACCTCAGATTTGTTTATATCAATCTTATATTTCTTCTTTACATCTTCTATATATTTTTCGAACATGGCCTGCTGCTTATCCTGCTGCATAACGCGCCTTATATCCTCTTTAATAGTGTTAAGGTCCAGCGCGCTGCCCTGCTTCACATCTGTAATCTTAAGTATATGGAATCCTAACTGAGTATTTACAGGAGCACTCACCTCACCTTTTTTCATCTTCTGAACAACCTGATCAAGCCCAGCAGGCAGCCTGCCTGGCTCTAGTATTCCTAAATCTCCACCGTTTTTAGCGGTCTCTTTGTCCTCAGAAAGCTCTTTTGCTATCTTTGCGAAATCCTCACCTTTGTTAAGACGATCCTTTACTTTGTCAGCATCTGCCCGGGTCTTGACCTGTATGTGGCTAACCCTGAATGAAGCAGGCGAGCCAAACTGATCCTTATTCTCATTGTAATATGCCTGAACATCCCTGTCAGATATTTTCACATCTTTTTTTGCGACCTCTTTTTCAAGTAACATCTGGATGGCAGTAACTTTCTTGATATACTCGATCTTGCTTATATAATCAGGATCACTCTGAACATTCTTGCTCTTTGCTTCAAAACCTAGAGCCTCTTTGTTGGCATAATCTTCAAGAAACTTTATATATGTCTGCGCATCCCTCATAAGTGTCTGCCTAAATTCTTCAGGCATTTTTTTTAATTCCTTGTCAAGATCAGCTTTGCTTATTGTCACATCATTGATCTTTATCAGGTAGTCTCCACCTGAAGCAGTCTTGGGTTGATCAGCCCCTTTGCTGCATGCAGCAACAAACAAACAACAGATTACAAGCGCCAAAAACTTTCTCATTGCTCCTCCTGTGCTATACTTCCGCCTCTAATGAAACGGCAATTTTATCTCAGCAATAAAGCTGCTATCTTATCTATCTTTCTTGTGTGAACTCCGGATCCCCTGTTGGATGAGCCGGCAATAAGCACCCTTGTCTTTGAGCCTACACTTTCGATTTTTATCCAGAGTCGCTGATGGCTCATAAAAAAACATGCGTACAGACCTGCGCACAAGGCGGCAAAACCAAAATATATTATTTCCATGCCCGGCATGCTGTTCACCTGAATCCCGGTATACTGGACACCCCAGAGATCCTGAAACTCTATCTTGAATCCTTCTCCAGATATGCCTGTTTCTGGCTTGCGCTTAAGTATCCATACATATCCCTTGAGCGTTCCGGATTCCTTTATCTCGAGCTGCACAGCAGGGTTTGTCATGTTATTCTCCCTTATCGATACAGCTCCTGTTGTCTGGTCAATCACTATGGAAGGATTAAAGTCCACTATCTTTGCTGTTATATCCGTACCCTGTATTGCAAAGGAATCATTGAACTTAAGCCTCTTGATTTCTGAACCTGAAGGACCTGACACATTTAACACAAAGAGCGCATTTTTCTGAGGATAGAATCCAAAGTTCGTCTGGTATATTTTCACGCCTTCAAATACATACGGGCTGTTCACAACCACCTCTGCCTTTTGCAACTCATTGCCGCCCCTGATGATAGTAAGCATGCTCTTATACTCCTTTGCAGAAAAAGAGTTGTCATAAAACCTTACATCAAAATCATCACACCTTATACTGAATGGAAGCCTCTTCTCTGTGCCGTTTTTAAGAAGTATCGTATCAGTAGTCTCGCCTTCAAGAATATTTATATAGCCGTTGTATCCGTAAAGTCCATTAATCATTGCTCCGCCAAAAATGAGCACAATGCTAAGATGAGTCACATACACTCCAAGGCGGCTGAAGCGCCATTTCTCAGCGCATATTACTTTATTAGTATCGTTAGAAACTATCGGCTTTCTGAACCCTGTTTTTTTGAGAGACTCTACAACAAGCAGCTTAGTCTGCTGCTCATCAGACTGAATGATCAGATCTCTGGCATCCAGACTCGAAAAAGCCTCATCAGATAAAGGAGTTATTGGTGACCTTGCAGCCCTGAAAGCACTAGGCAGCTTATCAATTGTGCATACAACTATATTTACGCAAAAAAGGAAAAGAAGAGATACAAACCACCATGAGCTATACATATCAGTAAGCCCTAGCTTCTCAACAACAGGATAAAGACTCTTTGCTGTCTCCTCGCTGAATATCTTCTGGAGCGACCTTACGCCCTGCTCATCAGTGGCATTCTGGATAATTACAGTGCCTATAATGGATACAATGGAAATAATGCTAAAAAGAACCACCGCAAGCCTTACAGATGAAAAAAATTTCCATATCCTGTTCAAATAAAAATACCTTCCTGTTTTGTCATCTTAAAGACTCTGAACCAGACAGCCTGAAGTGGCATCTGCATATAAAATACGGGACACGAAAAACCGTGTCCCGTATTATGACATACATCAAACTTATGCAACAATCTTTAAAGGCTCAGCCTGCTTGCCTTTTGTTTTACCCTTGTAAATCTTAACAGCAAACATCTTATAGTCAGCCTGGAAGCTGAATGGATCAAACGCGTCTCTCATTATCATGTTGACAAGCTTAAACTCGTCAAACCATGGGATAAAGACATAGTCCTGTCTAGGGCCTCCTGTTGCCTTTGTTACATCAAGCACCTTTGCAGGAAGCTGAATCTTTCCTCTAGGCGATTCAACTATTACAGCGTCGCCATTCTTGATCCTCAGCTTCTTGGCAAGGATCTCATTAATCTCGACATATGCACCCGGAACTGCACGGTTAAGCTCAGGAACTCTGGTTGTCATACTTCCTGAATGCCAGTGCTCGATAACTCTGCCTGTACATGCTCCGTATTTATACTGAGTTGTGTCGATGATAACGAGCTCACTGCCGTCAGCCTTCTTGTAAGAGTGTCTGAGGTTTGCGAACTCAGCAGGGCTGAGACCTATATTCTTAAGCGCATTGAGATCCTTGTTGGGGTCGCCAATGACATTTACAGTATACTTTGCCTTAATATCAAAAGGCAGTACGCTGTTTACTTCAACCTTCTTTGGATTGAACACCCTCTCTATTACTTCGACGGTGTTATGCCTTACGAACTTCTTGCCGTCAAATTTGCATGACCACCATGGGTTTGCCCATGCTATCGGCCGACCGTCGATCATAGGGATCTTCGTACCCTTTTTAGTTGGATGATCGCCAAGACCATGTATGAACGGGTTAGAAGCATAGAAACTGACATACCAGCCTGCAGGAAGCTTATTAGCTGCATGATAAGCTGTATCCTTCTTCTCTTCCTCCATGTTCTTCTCGAGCCATGCTCCATATACAGGGTTGAAGGTCTTCATTGCTGCAATATAACCTTTTGTCCTTTCATCTATATGCGGATCATATGGATACGCAAATTGTATTCTTGATTCATACTTGTCATATCTCGCCTTTACGCTAGGATTGGTATGATATGATTCTGGCAAAGGCTGCCTGTAACCATGGTTTCTCTTTAGGAGCATATCACGGTGCATACCAGAAAAGTCATAATATGTATTTCTTGTAACATCCCTTATCTCTTCCCAGATGTTAGTAGTGAACTTTCTGTTCCAGTCGAGAGTCTTTGCAGCCTTAATGGTCGTCTCCATCCAGTTTGCTGTATCGTACTCTGCTGGCCAGAACTGTGACGCAAGACCTTTTGGTATCACACCCTTTTCTTCAAGCCTTCTCATGATCATAGCTGTGATTGTATGGTCAGGGATTGTATCTCCGTATGGAGTAATTGTGTTTTTGATAATCTGGTATCTTCTCTCCAGGTTACCATAGAGATACTCTTTCTCACCCCATGTTGATGCGCCAAGAACTACATCAGAAACCTGTGTTGTAGCGTTAGGGAATGATTCGAATGTTACAATAAAAGGCCACGGAGTTCCCTTGTGAGCGCCACCCATAGCGAGTCTGTAAGGCCATGAATATGGGTTACTCTGTCCAGGGTTAACTGTGGATATAAACATAACTTTAACCTGATCAGAACCAAGCCTTCTAAAGCTCTCGACTGTATGCGGACCAGGCTTGTCATGTATCTTTATCTTTGCGTTCTCAGCAGCTATCTCAGCATCTGACATGCCTTTCTTCTTGAGGTATGCTGCTGTCCTCTTCTTCCAGATATCCTCTATCTGCTTTCTGTGAATAGGGTTGGCTACAAGCCTGCCGTATGGAAGTGCATGACAGAGCGCTCCAGGAGCTCTAACACCACCGCAAGCGTTTGGCTGGCCGGTAAAGCTGAAAGAGAGCTTGCCGGGTTTGCATGTCTGCCCTGTTATAAAATGGAGCATATGCAATGAAGCATTTGTCCATGTGCCCTGAAGCTTCTGGTTAACACCCATTGTCCAGCATGTTACTGTATGACCTTCAGCAAACCATTTTGCTGCTTGCCTGATAGCTTCAGGACCGCTAATCTTCTTCCAAGTCCTTGTCTTTCTATCATAAATAAGAGGAGACTCATTCTCGAAACAGATCTCATTAATCTTCTCTGGTTTATAATCCTCAAGAAAATTAAGATACAGAGCAAATCCCTTATAGAGGTCGTTCATTATCTCGGCCTCAGAGCTGTACTTCTTCTTAGGATTAGGATAAACCTGTGATTTATTACCAGGAAGCGGAGGAGCTGTGTAGGAAAGATCCCACGCATCGCCTCTTGTTCCGCCGTATGAGGTCTTTATCCATACCTTTTTTACATCATGATGAATACCAAAGCTTACATGCCTCTCGATGAACTTCTTGTCGAGATACTTCCAGTCAGCAGTAACTGCTCCCTTCTCAAGATCATACTTGGCATTGTCAAGCTCGTGAGCTATAACATAAGCCATTGAGTTTAGAAGAACGAGGTCTCTGCCTGTTGAGAATGGAAGCCAAAGATCAGCTATGGTACCAGACCTTGTCTTTCTCGGATCAGCAAGTATGACCTTTGCGTTAGGATTTTTTGCCTTAACAGTTGCCATTCTGTTAAAGATAATCGGGTGTGCTTCCGCAGTATTTGTGCCGATCAAGAAAAATGTATCTGCATGCTGTTTGAAGTCAGGATCAGGAACATCTATATCATCAAGAGAGCCCCATGGTTCATCCTTGCCAACTGCGTAGAGATAGCCGACAACAGCTGATGCCATACACATTCTTGGCTGACCCTCAATAGCATTGTTCTGCAATCCGCCCTTCATAAAATCATTGAAAATATGAGACTCTTCTGTGCCAGCCTGACCACTTCCATAGTAGTTAATACTATGCTTACCATGTTCTTTAAATGATTTTTCTGTCATATCAGCAACAAAGTTAATGGCTGTATCCCAAGGAATTTTAACAAAATTTTCCTTAAAGTCAATCTCTGAAGCCTTTATTCCTTTCGGGTCCTTTGAGTTTAAACCATTAACTACTCTCGGGGAATTTACAAAATCTGGCTTCCCTGTTGCAGGGTTAATCCATTCTTTTCTCACAAAGGCTCCGGAAGGCCTGTCCTTGTAAGCTATTGCCTTATGGAGATAAAAACCTTTTGTGCAGAGCACACCCCTATTGACTGTACTTTTGAGATCGCCTTTAACAGCGATAATCTTTTTAGGATTACCGTTAGCATCAAGCTCAACCTCCGAGATCATCGCACACCCGATAGCACAATAACGGCATGGGCCGGCGGGATACGATTTTACATTATTAGCTGCATGGAGAAGCTCAGGCTTTGCGATTCCTGCAGCAGCTGCTGCAGTTGTGATCGCACTAGCCCTCAGAAAATCCCTCCTGCTTAGTTTCATTCAAGTACCCTCCTGAGTTTAGTTAAAGTCTATTATTTAGACTTTATTGAGAAAGCGTTTACGCCGACTTCATCACCAGCAGGCGAGAAGTCTCCGTTTGCTGCAACTGCCATTACATTAATATTAACATCACCTTCTTTGGCAGGGGCTTTCCAACCGAATTTCCATTTTCTGAACTCGGATCCCTCTTTTGTATGAGTTAACATATTATTGTCGCCAATTTGGGTATTTTTCTTATCCAAAACAACAAAACTGCCTGCGTCTGTCTGTAAACCAAAACCTCCCTGTACTTCGAGGTCACTTTTCATTTTACTGTCCAAAATAAGTGAGAGTTTGTAGAGCTTGCCAGGTGTGTAGACCTTTGGCATACCCTCAATTTTAATTGTTACATCGCCTGAGCCGCCCAAGTGGCAACCCATGCATTCAAAGTTGGCGCCGCTGTTGTTGTGGCCGCTACTGACAGATACGCCTAATAAAACGAGTGCTGCAATAAGTACAAAACTTATCATTATCTGCCTTTTGCCCATTTTAACCCCTCTTTAATTTATTTAAGGGCGGGAGACCAGTCTCCCGCCCTTTTAATGCCTACTTCTTTGCTGATGTCTTTGCAGCTATTGCCTTATTAAGGATATCAAGACCCTTCCAGGAGTGAACAATTGACCTGGAGAGTGTTGCCTTAGCAAGATCAATATTATGGAAACCGTCAGAGTTTTCAGCTGTCCACCACTCCCAATACATATGGGCTTTTTCGTGGTGTAAGCGGACTTCATCCAATGTCTTGGAGTCAACACCGAAATCCTTGGCTGTCTGGAATCTGCTCACCATTTCTCTCATCCAAACTTCAGCCTTTCTCATCTGCTGCTTGCCATAAAGCTTTACACCTTCTGTAGCGTATTCAGCATCCTTAGATGTCCAGTCTGTATGGCAGTTAAGACATGGCTGCCAGTTAAAGTCTCTTGGTGATGCGTGGAAGTGTGATGAATAAACCTTTCCTCCGTCAGGGTGTGCACCACCGCCGCTGCCGCTTACTGTGCCAAAGTTTGTCTTAACCTTGCCTGCTGTATGGCAGTCTGTGCACTTAGCACCTGCTTTTGCGTGCGGTGAATTGTGCAAAGATTCAAGCTCAGGATGCTGCGCCTTCCAGAGCTTTGCGCCTGTTACATAGTGGACAAAATCAAAATATCCCCATTTAATAGTATGGTTCCAGAGAGTCTCTTCCACTATCTTCTTGTTTACAACCTTCGCAAGAGGCTTCAGTGGGAAGTGGTTTGTCCTTCTGTCTGTAGCAAAATCAAGAGCTACAGGCTTCTTTCCATACTCTGTCTTCTTATAGTCGAAGTGCAGACCGCAGTTGTACTCGACATGACACTGTCCGCACTGAAGCAATGAGTCATACTTGTCGAGTATAGCGATCTTTCTCTCATGACCGCGAAGACCAAGACCTTCCTTGTTGCCATAAACCTTGAAGTTAGCCTTATTAGGATATCCTTCATGCCAAAGTGTGTCCTTCTCAGGTCTTGTAAGAGCTTCAATAAGAGCATCTCTTACAATTCTAGGTTCTGCTGAGTGAGGATCATGACAGTGTATGCATGGCAGACCATTTCTGAGATACTTGTAAGCGTTGAAAGCAGGATTTACTGCTCTGCTTAAGTCTGATGTCTTTGGTGAAGGGTCTCCCATATACGGCCATGCAAGATGATCGTCCGAGGTCTTACACTTGAGACATACAGGAACAGCTGCCGGAGCTGTCCTCTCAAGGAATGCCTTCTTTGGAGCTCTAAGATCCTCTTCAGGGTAAGCGTCAAAAAGAACATCCCATACCTTAGGAGCTATGCCGCTCTTGTCAATAACATACTGGAAGCCTCTTTTTGACTGGAATCTTCCGCCGTATGCTCTATCATTAAAGAGATGGTCGATGAGCATATACTTATGGCTTCTTGGTTCAGCATGGCTGACTTCAAAAGCATATGGTCTCATGAGAACTTCCCAATAAGGTGAACGGCCCTTAGGGTCGCCTTTGTCAAAATTGGGTTTCTTTCTGTAGTTGTGCTGGATAAAGCTTGCATGTTGCTCTTTGTGGCATTTTCCGCATGCTTCGTGGTCTGTGTTGCTGAGAGGTCTCTTTGTTACATCCTTCATATGTGTTGCGAGACCTGAATGGCAGTTATTGCAGTTAATATCTTTGTGAGCGCCCCTTGTGTGGAAATCCTTAATCAGGGCATGACATTCGTAGCACTTTTTCACATCTACAGGCCACTCGTCAGGTGTTCTGACAGCGTTTGCGCTTGAGAAGAAGGCAAAGCCTGCAACTGCGATGAGTGCAACGAATACAGTTGCTAAAATGAATTTCTTACTCATCCACTCCCTCCTTGTGTAGGTTTTACAGCTTTTGAAGATAATCGTGATCAACTTCTAAAACCTATACAACTTATAGTGCTTTGATTACGCTTCTGGCATCACCTCCTGATTATTGAATTTTGGATTTCAGAGTGTATTTTACACCTAGCCAAATCCAAAAAAACAGCTTTAAAACTGTTAATTTTTTGTTAACTCAACCAGCATTGACATTAAGGTTTCTTATATATAAACTACACACCTATGGAAAAGTCAATCTTCAGAAGCTTAATCCAAATCATATCAAAAGTTCAAGGGGCAGAAAATAACTCTCCTGATATCGCAAAGATTGAGATTGAACTGCCACGTCAGGAGGCATTCGGAGATCTCGCAACCCCTCTTGCTATGAGCCTGTCTAAAACACTTCGCAGACAGCCGAGGAGTATTGCTGAGGAAATTGTAAAACTAATTGATAATAAGAAGGTTTTCGAAAAAATAGAGATAGCAGGACCCGGCTTTATAAACTTTACATTCACCCGGTCTTTTATTTCTGAAAGACTCTCTGAGCTGCTGAAAAATCCTGACTCTTACATTAAAACAGATGTAGGACAAGGCAAAAACATAGAGATTGAGTTCGTCAGCGCTAACCCGACAGGCCCTCTGCATCTGGGTCATGGCAGGGGCGCAGCTCTGGGCAGCGCACTTAGCAATCTTCTGCGTGAAACGGGATATAAAGTTACTAACGAATATTATATAAATGATGCAGGCATACAGGTGAGGCTGCTGGGCATGTCAGTATACGCAAGATACAGACAGATTGATGACAAGTCATACCCTTTTCCTAAAGACGGATATAAAGGAGATTATATTGTTGAGCTGGCTGCTGAATTTTGTGAAACGAGCAACAAGGATTTAGTCAGCTCTCTGAATGAGGATGAGCTTATCGCAGCTATAACAGACTTCTCCTATAAAAAGATGCTTGTTGATATAAAGACAGACCTCGAATCATTCGGGGTTGCTTTTGATATATGGCAGAGCGAAAAGGAGCTTTTCAAAAACTGCGGCACAGCAACTCAGCAGCATGGCAGCACAATAGACAGCTCTGAATGCACATCAGAAGTCAAGCGAGCCATTAATGATCTTAAAGAGCGCGGCTATATTTATGAACAGGATGGAGCGCTCTGGTTCAGGTCAACAGATTTTGGAGACGACAAAGACAGGGTCATTGTTAAAAACGACGGAGAGTTTACATACTTTGCCTCTGATATCGCTTACCACAGACATAAATTAGAACAGAAAAATGATGAGCTGATTAACATCTGGGGAGCTGATCATCATGGATACATTCCGCGTATAAATTCTGTTATCGAGGCTCTGGGCTATCCAAAAGACAAACTCAGGGTTCTACTGGTTCAGATGGTTACGCTTCTAAGGGCAGGCGTTCCGGTGCAGATGTCAAAAAGATCCGGCGAATTCATAACGCTTAGAGAAGTTATGGACGAGATCGGTCCTGATACAACAAGATTTCTCTTCCTCACAAGAAGACCGGACAGCCAGCTCGAGGTGGATATTGAGGTAGCAAAGTCACAGTCTCAGGAAAATCCTGTCTATTATGTGCAGTATGCGCATGCAAGGATAAACAGCATATTTGAAAAAGCGAAAGAGACAGGAGCTGTTGAGCTGGGGGCTGATGCTGCATCAGGCGCCGGACTGCATGCTGTTGAGCTGCCTGACTTTAATCCTGAACTCTTTAACGACGAAGATCTAAAGCTGATAAAAAAGCTGCTCATCTACCCTATGGTGCTAAAGAATGCAGCTCTGGCTCATGAGCCGCACAGAATAACATTCTATGTGCAGGAGCTTGCTGCGATGTTCCATCCATACTATCACAGAAACAGGGTTGTATCAGAAAACAGGGAACTTACAGCAACAAGGCTGAATATCTGCAAGGCTGTGCAGATAGTACTCAGGCACGGGCTGAAAATTCTTGGAGTAAACGCTCCTGACAGGATGTAGCAATAACTGCATCAGGCATTTTTGATGGCATCAACCACTCTGGCAACCTTTGACATCTCTTTAACATCGTGAACGCGAAGGATATCTGCTCCCTTCATTATAGAGACAGCAACCGCTGCGGCTGTTCCCTCAAGCCTGCTGTCAGCAGGAGCATTATCCAGCAGTCTGCCTATAAAAGATTTGCGTGATACACCAACAACAAGAGGCATGCCCATAAGTTTAATCAGATCAAGCCTGTTAAGTATCTCGAGATTATGATCCAGTGTCTTGCCAAAACCTATGCCCGGGTCGAGCATAATCTTTTCCGGCACAACGCCTGCTTCGAGTGCCGTACCTATACCCTGCCTGAAATATTCACAAATCTCCGGAACGAGCGCATCATAAACAGGATCAGTCTGCATATCTTTAGGAGTGCCTTTCATGTGCATAATTATGAGATAAGCTCCGGAAGCTGCTGGTATATTCTTCATGTGCGGATCAGACCGCAAACCGCTTATGTCATTTATTATGACTGCTCCGGCCTCAACAGCCTGCCTCGCAACCTCTGCCTTGTATGTGTCGATGGATAGGGGTATGGATAGTTTAGAAGATATGGCTTCTATTACAGGAATTGTTCTTTTAATCTCTTCCTGCAGTTCAACAGGGTCTGCTCCCGGCCTTGTAGACTCTCCTCCTATGTCGATAATATCAGCGCCTTCATCAGCCATGCGTAGAGCGCAGTCTATGGCTGAAGCCTTAGTTAAATATAGGCCTCCGTCAGAAAATGAATCGGGCGTGACATTAATCACGCCCATGATAAGACTCTTTTTAGGTCTGCTGTTGAGCAGCGCGTTCAATACGCTTGTCACTATGCTCCTGCAGGCTTCAGCCCCTGCTCTTCCATAGCAGATGGAGAGCCGCCTCTGGCCTTCTCTATAATCTCGTCAATCTCGGCAGCATCAATAGTCTCACGCTCTAAAAGGGAGTTTGCAACCGCATCCAGTAAATCTTTGTTTTCTGTAATGAGCTGCTTTGCATCAAGATAGGCCTTCATAACTATATTTTTGACCTCATCATCTATATCTTCCGCTGTCTTTTCGCTGTAGTCCTTATGCTTGGCTATCTCCCTGCCGAGGAATATCTGCTCATCCTTTTTACCAAAAGTCAGAGGACCAAGTTTCTCGCTCATGCCCCACTCTGTCACCATCTTGCGCGCCAGATCAGTAGCTCTTTCAAGGTCGTTGCCTGCGCCGGTTGTCATATGGTTAAGAGCAAGCTCCTCTGCAGCCCTGCCTCCCAAAAGCACTTTCAGCGTATTTGAGAGATACTCTTTGTTATATGTATACCTGTCGTCAATAGGAAGCTGCTGGGTGACGCCTAGCGCCCTGCCTCTGGGTATTATGCTCACCTTATGGATAGGGTCTGTACCCGGTGTAAGTATGGCTACAAGCGAGTGACCAGCTTCATGATAAGCTGTATTCTTCTTTTCATCATCGCTCAGAACCATGCTTCGCCTCTCGACACCCATAAGCACCTTGTCTTTAGCTGATTCTATATCCTTCATCTCTATGCTGTCCTTGTTCTGCCTTGCTGCAAGCAGAGCAGCCTCATTTACAAGGTTAGAAAGATCAGCTCCTGTAAATCCTGGAGTGCCTCTGGCTATCTTTTCCAGCATCACATCCTCTGCCATAGGCTTGTTGCGTGTATGCACCTTGAGTATCTCCAGCCTGCCCTTAAAATCCGGAGCAGGCACTACTATCTGCCTGTCGAATCTGCCCGGCCTAAGAAGAGCCGGATCGAGCACATCAGGCCTGTTGGTAGCAGATATTATGATGATGCCTTCATTTCCTTCGAATCCGTCCATTTCTACAAGAAGCTGGTTAAGAGTCTGTTCTCTCTCATCATGTCCGCCGCCTAATCCTGCTCCCCTATGCCTTCCAACAGCATCTATCTCGTCAATAAATATAATGCATGGAGCGCTCTTTTTTGCCTGCTCAAAGAGATCCCTTACTCTGGATGCTCCTACTCCGACAAACATCTCTACAAAATCAGATCCTGATATAGAGAAAAACGGCACTCCTGCCTCTCCTGCAATTGCCTTTGCAAGCAGGGTCTTTCCTGTGCCCGGAGAGCCTACAAGCAGTACGCCCCTAGGTATCTTGCCGCCCAGCTTCAAAAACTTCTGAGGGTCTTTCAAAAAATCTATTATCTCCTCAACCTCTACCTTTGCCTCTTCAATGCCTGCCACATCTGCAAAGGTGACCTTTACAGACTTCTCTGATACCAGCTTGGCTTTGGCCTTGCCGAAAGACATAGCCTTGTTTCCGCCTGTCTGCATCTGACGCATAAAAAATATCCAGATTACTACCAGAAAAATTATCGGCCCCCATGAGAAGAAAAAGGTTATGTACCATGGATTCTGCTCAGGCGGCTTGGCAGTGATCTTCACATTTTTTGACCTGAGCTCCTTTACAAGGTCAGGATACTGCGCTGAATATGTCCTGAACTTTGTGCCGTCCTTGAGCCTTCCGTTAATGTTGTTTTCCTTAATTGTGACCTCTGTGACCTCATCTGAATCCACTTTTGCTATGAAATCAGAAAATACAAGCTCCTTCTCTGTCTTTGGAGGCACATTCATCATGTTGAACAGCAGTATCATGGCCATTATGAGAAATAGCCATACAAAAAGGCTTTTGTACATTCCGGGTTTAGGCTGCTGCATATCGGTTTATCTATTCTCCTTAATTCTTAATTTATTTAATATTTTAGCATATTAGAGACTAAGAGCTCTTTCTGCACAGAGATAAGCTCCGTTATGCCCTTTTCAGCCAGAGAGAGCATATTGTTAAGGCTTTCTCTCGAAAATGGATGAGCCTCTGCTGTACCCTGAATCTCTACAAGCCTGCCGCTTTCTGTCATAACAACATTCATATCTACATCAGCAGATGAATCTTCAGAATAGTCTAGATCCAAAACAGGCTCGCCGCTGACCATGCCGACACTAACTGCAGCGAGATGTTCTGTAATAGGACTTTTGTCTATAAGCCCTTTTGTCAACAGCTGATAAAAAGCATCAGACATTGCGATGAAAGCTCCTGTGATAGAAGCTGTCCTTGTACCACCGTCAGCCTGTATGACATCACAGTCTAACCATATTGTCCTTTCTCCAACATCCTCAAGATTTACAACAGACCTCAGAGACCTTCCTATAAGCCTCTGGATCTCATGAGTTCTGCCGCCCACCCTGCCTGTTGATGACTCCCTTGTCATCCTTGAGTGAGTTGATCTCGGTATCATTCCGTATTCAGCAGTTATCCATCCTTTTTTCTGATCCCTCAAAAAATGCGGCACCCTGTCCTCTATGCTCGCTGTGCATATAACTCTTGTGTTGCCCATTTCTATAAGCACAGACCCATCCGCGTTCTGTATAAAACCCCTGTTGATCTTCACCTTGCGCAATTCATCAATCTTTCTGTTGTTACGCCTCATCAACCCTCCATTTTTATTAAAGCGCTGCCATGCTTATGTCTGTTATTTTTTTATCTAAAAATCTCTCGCCCACAGCGACAAATCTTTCCGGCGCGTCTGTAACAAAATACTTTACGCTTCTTCTGCTTACATCATTATTGATCATGTCAGCAGCTGTGAGAGCATCTTTAACAGCTCTAGCCGTCTCAATAGCAGAGTCTATAAGCGCTACTTCAGGCATAACCTGAGATATAACGCCCTTTAAAAGCGGATAGTGGGTACAGCCAAGAACAAGCGCATCTATTCCGGCTTCTGCCATACCTGACAGGTATTTGACAGCAGCAAGACGCGGCACCTCTCCGCTGGTCCAGCCCTCTTCTACAAGAGGCACAAACAATGGGCATGCGAGTCCCTGCACATCTGCTGAGCTGTCAATCGCCTTTATAGCCTTCACATAAGCGCTGCTTTTAATGGTAGCCTCTGTGCCTATAACGCCTATCTTCCTGTTCGGAGATACTGCAAGCGCTGCCCTCGCTCCCGGCTCTATAACACCAATCACAGGGATATCGAAAGAAGCCCTGATGTCATCAAGACTTAATGCTGAGGCTGTGTTGCAAGCTATAACCAGCAGCTTTATGTTGTGCCGCATAAGAAATCTTGCACACTCAAAAGAGTATCTTTTCACAGTTTCCGCTGATCTTATGCCGTAAGGCACGCGCGCAGTGTCTCCAAGATAGACCAAACTCTCTGAAGGCATATGAGAAGCTATCTCCTTCATGACTGTCAGGCCGCCTATTCCTGAATCAAAAACTCCTATTGCACTATATCGATCCATATTGTCTCAAGTATTGGGGTTAAAGGACTTGAAGAGACAGTATTCTATAGCCCGAATGTCTCTTTCAAAGGATAAGACCCGAAAAAATGACCTCCAAAACTCTCTATCTCCTTCCCTGCTATCAAGACTTTCACATCCTCAGCTCCTGAGCTGGCAGCTGCTGTCCTGTAAAAAGCCCTCATAAGATTGTACTCATTCTGCGCATCCATATTGAAGCCCTTGAGAAACTCAGGGCTCATGTCAACATATACAATATTGCTTCTGTCTCTGAATATCGTCAGCACCCGAGCCTCGGAAAAGCCCTTGCCTATCGCCTTTATGAATTCCTGCAGAGCGGCCTCTGTTATCTTCAGCGGAGAGAAATCACTCTTTACCATTGCCTCGATAATAGTAAGGCCTGACACCTGATATGCCTCTACAGAATGGTCTGCGCTTGAGCCAGACCCTGCAAAATCAGGAAGATATATCTTTACAGCTATTGAGCTGTCTGGCCCTGAGCTTGGTAAAGGCATAGACTTATCACTGTCCTTTAGCTCTATCAAAGGCACCTCGCGCAGCTGTTCAACAGACACAAACTGCCTCGTGATTATCCAGCCCGCTACCACCGCTGCCACGAGCATAACTCCAGCTATGATAAATGCCTTGTTTCTACTCATCTGTCTTTAGCCCCCTTATAATAGCGAGCAACAACTTCTCTCTAACCTTCTTGTCGTACTTGAAGAGATCAGGAGACGGCAGCTCCAGAACAAATGCAGGCATTGATGAGTATTTAAGCAAAGGCAGAGGCACAGATACATGCCTCGCCTCTATCGAAAGCTCATTCTTGATTGAGATTGCCATTTTTTTTGCAATAGCAGCATCTGCATTGTCTTCAGCAAGTGAAGCCCCTGACTGCCCCTCTTCCGATATCTTCCTAAGCGCTTTCTGATATGTGTAAATAACCAACTCCGGTCTGGAAGAAACATGGACGCTCAGAAATATATCCGAGCTCTTCTTGTTTGCTGTCTTTATGCGATCCTCCAGCGAAAGGCTCTGATCTGTCTTGCGTGTAAGCGCTGCGCTCTTGCCCTTTTTAGAGACTATTGCTGCAAGATCCCGCGAAAATGCCAGAACAAAATCCTTTTCCCTGAATGTCTGGCCTGTAATGCCGAGATCTGAACCTCCATGCCCAGGGTCAATAACAACCGAATTGAATAAAATTACTGTATCAACAGCAGTAGGAGCAGGCAGAGAAATTTTAGCCTCCTTCTTTGGCTGCTGGCTATTTTTTATATAATAGGCATCAATAACTATTCTGGATGGCATCCCGAGTTTTGATACACTTATATCATCAAGGCCTTCGACATGTATTATATATTTTGATCCGCTGCCTGATATGCTGACACCCTTGATCAAATCCAGAAGCTTGTCCTGCTTTACAGCATCTCCCTTTGGAGTAGTGACTGTTACTGCAGAACGGAAATCAACTGATATAGCGCTGTTTGAACCAAACAGGACAGAAGTTTTCTGCGTATTTGAATCTGAGGTTTCCATCACAATCCTGTAATAGTTGTGATGCTTGCCAACCCTTACAAGTATTCTGTCTGTCATGTCAGCAGGCTTCTGCACCTGTTGCAGGTTGATCTTCGGCTGCTCAGCCTCTGCATAAAGCATGAATTTGCTGCCACACGAATCATTAACCAAGCCGGCAGACAGGATTGTTAATAAAAGGATAAAAAGAAGGCATATACTCTTCATATCCTAAAAGATTACTAAACTATATAAGGAACTTGCAAGCAGATCTATCTGCACTTACTGTTGAAGGAGCAGCCGGAGCAGCGGCCGCTGCAGCTCGGTTTCTTCCATAAGGACTTGTAAAGAAGGTAGACAGCTCCTGAAATAATTCCAGACATAAAGACAATATCAATCAACCCCATATGATCCCCCTTTAATTATTCAAATCCCAATAACCTGCCGCCCTGATAAACAACAAATGCTGCAATCCATGCCAGAGCGGTCTGATATGCAAATGCAAGACCATACCATTTCCATGTGCCGAACTCCTGCTTCATAGCTATAGCAACAACCATGCATGGCATATACAGAAGCACAAATACCATAAAAGAATATGCGCTTAACGGAGTAAACTCTTTTTTCAGCAGTTGTTTGAGTCCTCCTGCATCTTCATCATCTTCCAATGCAAGACTCGAAATCCCGAATGTAGAAAACACATTTATTGCAGACTCTTTCACAGCCTTTACAAATGAAGCTGATATATCTTTCAGCTCATTATATGCAGAGCCGGCGTTCTCCGATTTAACAGCATCATTAGCCCGTTCATCTGTAGTATAAATCTCTCCCATAGTGCCAACAATTATCTCTTTGGCTATAACACCGGTTATGAGTGAAGAAGCTGCCTCCCACTTGCCAAAGCCAAGCGGCTCAAGAGCAGGAGCCGCAACCTGTCCGGCTCTGCCCAGAAAAGAGTCCTTCTTGTGCTCCACACCCCACGGCAGATTGAGGAGAAACCATACTAGCACAGACATAGCTAATATATATGTGCCTGCCTTGACGAGAAAATGTTTCCCCTTTTCCCATGTATGCACAGTAAGGTTCCTGAACGAAGGCATCCTGTAAGGCGGTAGTTCCATAATAAACATTGGTGCCTCGCCCCTGAAGAGCGTTTTCTTAAACACCAAGCCCATCAGAACTGCCAGCAAAATGCCCATAACATATAGCGACCATATGACAACTCCGGCGTATGCTGAAAAAAATACAGCTGTAAACAGCGCATACACAGGCAGCCTAGCGCCACAAGACATAAGAGGAATGAGCAGCGCTGTGAGTATCCTGTCCCTCTTATTCTCGAGCATGCGTGTAGCATATACAGCAGGCACATTACAGCCAAACCCGAGCAGCATAGGTATAAAAGATTTTCCATGAAGACCTATAGTATGCATAGCCTTGTCCATCACAAAAGCTGCTCTAGCCATATAGCCGCTGCCTTCTAGAAAGGTGATAAAAAACATCATCGCAAATATCACAGGCACAAAAACCAGTACAAATCCGACTCCAGCGACAACCCCCTCAGTAAACAACGAGACTGTCCAGTCAGGCAGTCCAAAAGATTGCATGGCTGCAGCAGACCATTTGCTGAACGGACCTGCAGTCACCCCGTCTATCCAGTCCATAAAAGGGCTTGAAATATCAAAGGTGAGTTTAAAGACGAGCCACATAGCCGCAAAAAAAATGGGTATGCCTAGATATTTATTAAGCACTACTCTGTCTATCTTTTCTGTAAGCTCAACCCTCTGAACCCCCGGACGCACGAGCGCTTCGCGTACAAGACCAGATACAAGTCCATACCTGGCATCAGCCATTACTGACTCGAGATCTGAATCATGCGCTGCATGCAGGTGTGATGTAATATGTTCGATCGCTGAATTGTCAATTTTCAGTCCTGAATCCTCAATCGCCTTTGAGTCGCCTTCTATAGCCTTGAGCGCTATCCATCTGATCGGGATATCTTTAATATTTTGATGATTCACCTCTTCAATCATTTCTGCTGTCTTCAATGCTGCTGCATCGATGTCTGCACCATAGCTCAGAATTTTAGGGCTGAATTTATCTGGATTTAGTTCAACCGATTTTACAGTGTCAAGAAGATCGTCAAGCCCCTCTTTTCTGGTAGCTACAGTATTTATAACCCTGACTCCCAAAATTTCTTCTATCGATTTTTTATCAATCCTGAAGCCTTTTGCTTTTGCCTCATCATACATATTCATAGCGACAACAACAGGTATGCCGAGCTCAAGCAGTTGGATTGTGAGATAAAAGTTCCTCTCCAGATTAGTAGCATCCACAACATTTATGATTACATCAGGCTTTTCGTGCACAAGATAGTCTCTTGCTACAATCTCTTCCTGCGTGTATGGGCTGAGGCTGTATGTACCCGGCAGATCAACGAGCAAAATCTCTGCTTCGCTTGTATTAAGTAGAGCACTCTTCTTCTCCACAGTTACTCCGGGCCAGTTACCCACATTTAGCCTGCTGCCTGAGAGAGCATTTATAAGCGTCGACTTGCCGGAGTTTGGATTGCCAGCAACGGCGACAACTATCTTTTTTTTATTCGGCTCGCCTTGATCTACGCTTCCCATTTTGTTTCCTCTTTATTTTCTGGCACGCAGTCAAGCATTATGCCCTCTGCCTCAGACTTTCTGAGAGAGAGCCTGTAATTTTTTATGACCACCTCAATCGGGTCTCCCATAGGCGCCACCTTTTTGACAATAATTTTTTCTCCAACTATCAGACCCATGTCCATTAATCTTATTTTTAGCGGTCCTTTTATATCCAGCTTTGAAATTACACCTGACTCTCCAGGTTTGAGCATCCCCAGATTCATAACTCCTCCTGATATTCGTTCAATATTTTCTGTTGTGGACTAAAACAGTTTTACAACTCGCTAATTCGAAGCCTGCTGCTTCACCATTATCTTCATTGCTATGCCTCTGCCTATTGCTACTCGCGACTCATCTATCTTGAGCAGCATTGGGCCATGCAGCTCATTATTAAGTACCTCTACAACTTTGCCCGGCCTTAACCCAATATCTTCAGTGCGGCAATCGAGATCTGTCTTCTTCAATGAGCAGCCACGTTCGCGAATGCTCACAATCTCTGCTTTTTCTCCTCTGCGAAGCAGCCCAAGCGGAAGCACTAAAACCTCCATGCTATGCCAAAAAGAATAGATGTATCAGTTTCAGGGCCATTTAATGATTTTTTGAGGCCTGCAGTGATATCCATAGTTTCACTAACCGAATAAACAATGCCGCCGAGCATAAAGGCTGGATTTGTTGACTCTAACTTGTCAGGATTTTTCTCAATACCAACATTGGCCACCAATTTAATATCCTTGATCACCTCGGCTCCAGCTGCAGCAGATGCATGCCACAAGTTGTTTTTCTCATCGAGCTTATTTTCGTTACGTATATATCCTAGATTAATGTGAAAATCAAAATGCTTCAGCTCCTGGGTAACAATCAGATAAGAACCGAATGTTGACCTGCCGCTGCCGAGGCCCTTTTCATCGTCACCTGTAGGCAAAGTAACAAATGGCTTAATAGCGAGGCTGAAACCATTTTTTTTATAAAACCTCCACTTCATTTCTAGCGAGAGATCAGATATACCTGAACTCTTTTCGACTAGATTCCCATTCTCATAGTTCCTGTTTAACTGATAAGGGAAGCCAAGCGTGATAATGTCCAGATTTTCTGTAAGCCCATATGAGTATATTGCTGAAAATGAGCTTGACTTGCTCTTGGTAGCCGCACCTTCTTGCTTTGAACTGTCTCTACTAAACTCTGCTTGAACCTCGATCTGTGAATTTCCTTTACCCTGTGTGCCGGTGTCATCTGTAATAAGTGGATGATACGCCTCTGCTTTAACAGAAAAAGATAACGCAAATACTGCAAGAATACATAATGAACAAGCTTTTTTTATCAATGTACACCTCCTATTGAGATAAAATCTCATTTGATCTGAGCAAAAAAAATGCTCTTACTTATTTAATAGTGTCAAAATTGAAAACGGCCTTATAAGTTCAATTCAATTAAAATTTAATGCTGATATATCAAAATCTGAACAATGCTGTAACTATTACTTTATTCATTTAAAATTGAGATCTTATCTCAATTTTAAATGGGCACTATTAAGTTTGTCAACAGTTTTTTTTAATGACATTTGGTTCGTAAGACGCTGTTGAAGTCTTGCATTGCATCTTATATATAATATAGACTGATTGAGACTGCGATTTAATTTCAATTAACCCATACTGAGGACTTCAACAGTGCAACATAGACATAGGCATGGACATGAAAAAGATATCGAAAAGATAGCCCTGCTCGGCAATCCCAATGTCGGCAAAAGCGTAATATTCGGCCTGCTAACAGGCAAATATGTAACCGTATCCAACTATCCAGGTACAACCGTAGAGATAACCAGAAGCAGCATCAACCTCAATAAATCAAGGTATCTGCTGATAGACACCCCGGGAGTCAACAGCCTTGTGCCTATGAGTGAAGATGAAAAGGTGACAAGAGACATCCTTCTTAATGAAGAACCCTCCAATGTTGTACAGGTTGGTGACGCAAAAAATCTCAAACGCACGCTTCTTATAACAATACAGCTTGCTGAAATGGGGATGCCCTCTGTTTTAGCCCTTAATATGGCAGATGAGGCAACGGAAAAAGGCATCTCAATAGATATAGGCAAGCTTAAGGAGTTTCTAGGTATTGAAGTAGTCTCCACAATCGCACCTCAAAGAAAGGGGATCAGAGAGTTGAAAGAGGCTATGCTCAAACCAAATCTTTCAGCTATAAGACCTAAATACCATCCATCTATAGAATATGCTGCTGCTGACATAGCTGACCTTCTACCTCATGGTCATATATCTAAAAAATCACTTGCCTTAATGATACTTTCTGGAGACTGCAGTCTTATGGACTGGATGAAAGATAATCTGGCAGAGCCATCCATCGGACATATTCTATCCATTAAAGATAACTGCGAAGCTCAGCTCAAAGGATCAACAGCTCTGCATATAAATAAAGCAAGACTACAATTGGCTGAAAAAATAGCAGACTCTGTAACAACAAAGACCGGGATAACATCATGGAAGCCTCTGGCGGTTGCTGGTAATCTGAGTATGCATCAAGTGTACGGCATACCTATACTTTTAGCCGTGCTTTATGCTGTTTATCTCTTTGTAGGTGTTTTCGGAGCAGGCACTCTGGTAGATTTTTTCGAAGAAACGATCTTCGGTCAGTATATAAACCCTTCTGTAACCAAGCTCGCACAGACATTCGTCCCCTGGCAGCTTCTGCAAGATCTTCTTGTAGGCCAGTACGGAATTGTAACCGTGGCTCTCACATATGCGCTGGCTATAATACTGCCTATCACAATAACTTTTTTCATAGCGTTCGGCCTGCTTGAGGACAGTGGATATCTGCCTCGACTGGCTATAATGAGCAACCGGTTCTTCAATCTTATGGGACTAAATGGCAAAGCAGTACTTCCTATGGTGCTTGGACTCGGCTGCGGTACAATGGCAATTATGACAACCAGAATACTAGAAACAAAGCGTGATCGAATAATAACAACATTTCTGCTCGCACTCGCTATACCATGCTCAGCCCAGCTTGGCGTCATACTCGGCATGCTCGGCGCGCTATCCATAAAGGCTGCTATTATTTGGACATCCTGCATAATAATTGTACTTTTTATATCCGGATTTCTTGCATCAAAAATTGTGATCGGCGGGAAAACAAATTTTTTCCTCGAGATTCCTCCTATCAGAATACCCAATATTATGAATATCATAATTAAAACTATAGGAAGAGTTGAATGGTATCTCAAAGAGGCTGTGCCTCTATTCATCCTCGGCACGCTTATACTTTTTACACTCAATGAACTGGATCTTATCAAGCGCATCGAAGCTGCGGCATCCCCAATAGTAGTTAATCTGCTAAGCCTTCCACAGGAGACTACCAGCTCCTTTATAATGGGTTTCCTTAGAAGAGACTATGGAGCCGCAGGGCTTTTTGATCTTTCACAAAAAGGGCTTCTAACGCCTGTTCAGTCAATAGTAAGTCTTGTGACAATTACTCTGTTTGTGCCCTGCCTTGCAAGTTTTTTTATGATCATAAAAGAGATGGGGATAAAAACAGCGCTTGTGATAATAACAATAGTATTCACACTCGCAATTATTTACGGTTCAACAATAAATTTAATACTTAACAGTATTAATATAAATCTTTAACGGAGCTGGCTAATGGCCCAACAAAAATTCAGGGCTTTTCTTCTCAGAAAAGGGCTCAAGTTTACAAAAGAACGCTTTGAGATCCTGGATGAAATCATCTTAATCGAAAATCATTTTGATCCTGAAGAACTTTACGATAAAATGAAAAAAAAAGGATCAAAGGTCTCACGGGCATCCGTATACAGGACTATTCCCCTGCTTGTTGAGAGCGGGATAATTCAAGAAGTTGAGCGAATATCTAAACATACACATTATGAAAAGGTTTTTAATGTGCCTCACCATGACCATTTAATATGCCTCAGGTGCGGAAGTATCACTGAGTTTTTTTCTCTCACACTTGAGACACTTCAGTTAGAGATATGCCAAAAAGAAAACTTCAAAAGCGTAAGACACAGCCTCGAGATATTCGGCTATTGTGACAAATGCGCAAAATTGAACAAATAACAGAAGGTCAAATATTAATTACCCATGAAGATAATCCTTTTAATAAGCTTCCTTGCCTTTATAATCAATTTGCCGGCAGGCTATCTTCGGAGCCGTTCAACGAAATATTCTCTTAAATGGTTTGCTTATATACACATGCCAATACCGCTCATTATAGCGGCCAGAATCTTTTCACAGACAGAGTACATATATATACCGATATTCATTGTTGCTGCATTTGCAGGACAGCTTATCGGCGGCAAGATAGAGAGATCAGGATGCTGACAAGCTTTCTCCTGAGTCCCGGCAAGATCGAACTTAGAGACATACCTGTGCCAACACCAGGCCGTGGAGAGGTGCTGATAAAAATAAAGGCAGCGCTGACTTGCGGCACTGACCTTAAAGCATTTCTAAGAGGCCATCCCTTGATACCTATGCCCGGACCTTTTGGGCATGAATTCTCCGGTGTTATAGCAGAAATAGGGGCAGGAGTCATAAAGTTTAAAGAAGGCGATCATGTAATGTGCGTACATAGTGCGCCATGCGGCTTATGCCAGTACTGCAAAACCGGCAGCTTCAATCTTTGTGAAAATATAATGCAGACAAAAGTTCTCGGGGCATTCGCTGAGTACATATTAATACCTGAACATATAGTAAAGCAGAACCTTTTTATAAAACCGCCTTCAATTCCTTTCGAACAGGCTGCCATGATGGAACCGCTTGCCTGCGTTGTACATGGCGCAAGTCAGCTCAGGGTGGATAAAGACACCACTGCATTAGTAATAGGCAGCGGCCCTATCGGTCTAATGCATCTGGCTGTCATGAAGATGAAGGGCGCCAAAGTGATAGTAACAGCACGAAACGAAAAGAGACTATCCATAGCAAAACAGCTGGGAGCTGATGTATGCGTGCAGCCGGAACTTTTGCGTGATGCTATAAACAACATGACAAACAAACTGGGCACAGATATTGTAATCGAGTGCACTGGCCAGCCTGAAATATGGGAACGCTCAGTAGACTATACAAGACGCGGAGGAACTGTTATGCTCTTTGGCGGATGCAAAAAAGGAACCCTAGTCTCCTTTGATACATACAGACTGCATTATGACGAAATCACACTAAAAGGCGCATTTCATTTCACTCCGGCTGATGTAGCACATGCAAAAGAGCTTCTCGAAAATGGACTGGATTTATCATCAATAATAACTGGAACCTATCAGCTCAATGACCTGGAAAAAGCTCTTCTCAGACTAAGCAACAGCGACGGACTAAAATACGCAATAATCCCTTAAAAAATCAGACGCTCAAGATCATCGCCAATATCTGTAAGGGTAGTACCTCCACCATGGCCTGTATCCAAACGGATAGTCCCATGGATCGTACCAGGGATCATACCAATACGGATACGATCTTAAGTAATACTCTGTCCTCTCAGGCCACAAATATATTCCCCTTATCTCAAAAAGAAGGAACTGATAAGGCATCTGCTGTATTACTCCATCCCTGTTCTCGATGTATATACCAGCAATTGTGATATCTCTGTCTTTCTTGTAAATAAGGGGATCAAGAATTCCCTTATCTTTTGGGAGCAGCGCCAAAATCCTTCTGTCAGGGCCTCTTCTGCTGGACAAGTATCCGCGGGAATCTACAGGAGTATAGGCAACTTCAAGAAGAGACCCTTCTTCCACCAGTTTTATATCGGTAATTGTGCCTCCAAGCAGAAACATCCTGCCCTGATATCCGCTGGAAGATCTAAGCATATTGTCAAAAGGCGGATCAATTGCTGCCTGTTTCATAAGCTCAGGAGCAAATACCGGAGTGCATGATACAAGGGATAAGAGCAATATATAAAATAACCTGCTGATCTTCATAACCATCTTTTTCACCTTTTAGACGATGATGACAACCATGGGCTGAATCAATATCTTTTACCAGCTTCAGATCGAGAACATAGACTCAAGATCATGCCTTGAATAAGCCCTGAAAGCAAGAAGCGTATCTGTCTTTTCAATACCCTCGATCTTGAGCAGATGCTCGGTAACCAGTGCGGCAAGGTCATCATTTTTTTCGACACGCACAATAGCGATCAGGTCATAATTACCGCTTACGGAAAAAACCTCCGATATCTCCTTCATCCCTGCAAGGTACTCTGCAACATCATTAATCTTATGCCTTTCAGCATTTATAAGAATTATTGAGGTGACCATAAACTCCCTCCCTGTGAAATTATATATCCAATGGGAATCTCATTGTAAATATAGAGCCCTTTCCAGGCTCACTCTCTACATTTATGCTGCCTCCCTGCAGTTCGGAAGCATACTTAACAAAAGTGAGGCCGAGACCGTGGCCAGCAACATCAGCAGCGCGCTGTGAATGAGCGCGGTAAAACTTATCGAATATTTTATCCAGTATTGTGCTGTCCATGCCAACGCCCTGATCAGCTATAGTTAACACCAGTTCTTTTGCATCAGCTCTAGCTTTAACATAAATCTCGGATTTTTCATAGCTGTATTTAATCGCATTTTCAATAATATTCAGCACACACTGTCTGAGCAGGTCTTCGTCAAGCATGATTTGCGGCAGAGGCTGCTGCATATCAAGCTTTATGCTTATGCCTTTTTTCTGCGCAACAGGATCTGCTGTCATTATTACAGAGTCGAGCAGCAGACCTAAATCAATTGGCCGCTTCTGTACAAGACGCTCTCCTGATTCGAGATGTGAAAGATCCAGATATGTTGATATGAGGCGGTTCATTCGGTCAGCCTCTCTGTTAATGATAGCGATATACTGTTTTTCTGAATCTTCAGCGTTCATATCCAGTATATTCGCATATCCCTGAATTGCTGTAAGCGGGGTGCGGAGCTCGTGAGATATAAGCGAGACCATCTCATTTTTCATCATCTCGAGTCTTTTGATCTCACTAACATCTGTCAATAAAAAGAGCAGATAGCTTTCGTTCTCAAAAGATATCATCACAGCATCGGCTTTTACATAAAAATCACCGCCCGAGCAGAGTGTAAAAGATACAGCCTGGCCATGGCTCGATAGCGTCTTAAGTGTATGCATTGTTGAGGAACTGCCCATCACAGAGCTGAACAGAGAGTTAATAAAAGTATCTAGACCAGAGAGATCCAGTTTTACAGATTTCGCTATTCTGCGGGCCTTGTCATTGGCAATTGCAAGCTGACCTGCGGTTTCAAAAAGCAGTATGCCGCTCATTGAGTTGGATATAACCGCATCAGCCAGAGCTTTTTCGAAAAGAAGCTCACGAGTCAGCTTGTCAGCCATCTCGACCTGTGCATTTATGCCGCCTGCTAAAAGCAGTCCCATTATGCCATAGCCAGACTCTTTATGAACTGTTCCAAGCTGCTTAGCAATATCTTTATATTCGCTGTTAAGCAATGCTGCTGCCTGGTCAAGCTTAACCATATATGAAACACCGAATACAGATATCGCTGTTGCATAAATAAAAGAGGGTTTGAGCCAAAGATTAAAATAAGCAAACAGCGAGTATGAAACAATAAAAATAGCGCCCAGTGTCAGAGTCAACACCAAAAGCGTGCGCATCTCATTTAATCGCATGAAGAGCAAAAATAAAAGCACCATAAAGACAAGAGCAGCAACAAAACGTAAGGATTCAGGCAGTATTTTAATGCTGTTTTTTAACAAAAGGTTGTTCAGTATATTTGCGTGCAGCTCTATGCTCGACATGCCCCCGCGCTTGTCGCTTATTGGAGTAAAAAAACGGGTCTGCATAGCATCGGCAGTCAGTCCGATAAGCACAATCTTGTTATTGAAATACGAAACAGGATACATGCCCTCAACAATCTCGTAGAAGGACAGCTTTTGAAATGTGCCTAACGGTCCAAAGAAATTTATGCTCATCGGATTATATTGATATAATGCATTTATGCTAATCTGTGACTCTTTAACAGGAACCGGCGTCTGCTCTATTTTTGTTTTTGTAGCAACCTCGTATACTGACGAAGCAAATGAAGAATAGATATTCCCATTAAGATAAATAGAGTGGTAGACCTGCCTCACTTTGCCGTCTATATCCTGATCAACATGAACATGACCGGTCTTAACTGGATGAAACATATCCAGCGGAGATACAGGCGTGATTTCTGACCCTACATATGCTGGCAGAACCACCCTGCCATGCTGCTGTACTGCTCCGGCAAGTATATCATCTTCTGCTGAGGGTTCAGACCATATGATATCAAATCCAACCGCCCTGGCAGATGCGGTTCTTGCGAGCAGCTTTGCATAGTAGTTTCTTGGGATCGGCCACTTGCCGTATTTGGCGAGAGTCTTTTCGTCTATCGCAGCTATAACTATATCGCTGCTTCTTGTCTGCGCGCCGCGCAGCCTGAAGTTAAGATCATAAAAAAAGAGATCAATTCCATTAAATGCACCCAGAAGCTCCAGTAAAATTACAACTACGGAAGCAGACAGCAGGGCAATAAATGTATTCAAAAAGCTTTTCTTATATCTATCCATTAAAAACACTGTTCATATTATTAAGCTTGCTTGTCATAGCGCCAAGAGCAGTATGAGCAAAGCTCCCCCGATTATTGTAATAAGCTCATAAGGCATTCCCTTTTTCTCTTGCGCTGGAGGTTTTATTTCAAAACTCTGCGGTTGAGAAAAGTCCCCCTCAAAATCCTTATGATCTATTGATGATGTACGCACAAAATATGTTCCGGGCTCCGTAGGCTTTTCCAAAGCAACAGATGGCATCACGACTCTCTTGTCAACAAGCACGTTTTTGAAGCTGCTATCCTTTGCCATCTGGAAGTGGTATTGGCTTGCTCTCTGCACCTTCTGCCATCTAATCTGTATCTCTTTGCCTGTATCATCAGGCTTATCTACAGGAGGGGCTGGCGGCGGCGGAACTACCGTAAAGCTCTGAGTGTCCGACCATGCTGCTTCATATCCATCCTGCGCTGCGGAACATAGCCTGAAGTAGTATGTTTTATAGTCTAACGGCTTTGTCATGTACTCTGGCTGTTTGATGCCGCTTATGTCATTTACAACTTCGGTAAACTCTCTGTCTTCAGCTATCTGGAGATGATATGATACCGCATCTGAGACCTTAAGCCAGCTGAACTCTACAGTCTTTTGTCTGCTCCTTATCTCAGCCTTGTCAGCAGGAGACTGAGTAAAGGGAGGCACTGGATTAACACGAATCTTAACCTCATAAGGAGCTGATTCCATGCCCTCCAGCCCCTGTGCGTCAATAGAGCTGCTGCGCATATAATACAATCCATCCTTAAGCCCTGAAACATTGAGCTTTTCATTAGGTTTAATAACAGCCTGATGCAGAGGAAACTTAAATTCCATGTCCGATGCTATAACTGCAAAATATTTATCCGCTCCTTCTATCTTTTCAAAACTGATATCAAATGGAATAGACTTGAATATTGACTGCAATGAAACAGGTTTTGGCGAGGAAAGCAGCTTTACCGCATTTAAAGGAGGCTCTCCTTTATTCACCAGCGCGCCCTCACCCTGAGACAACAATGTATTTTTATTCATAGCGCTAAGCTGTACGACACCTTCAAACACTTCAGATCGTGTAGTTTTTTGATCATCAACTGATGTCCTGAACTCAGTGCCTTTTACGCCAGCCACTGCTGATGGGGTATGGATCTCAAACCTCGATTCTGTGCCAAGCGCTTTTTTTATTTTAGTTATAATCCTGCCAGTTTCTACAATCAGCCTGCGTTCAGTTATGGTCTCACCTCTCTTGCCAGATGCAGCTATACCCACAGTCGTATCAGGTCTTATATAAACAATTGTGCCGTCAGAGTATGTAAGTTCAGCAGAGCTGCCAGAGCCGGCTGTCCTGATCACAGAGCCTTCAGTCAGCTTTTCGTAAACTGATAGTTTTCTCCAGTCAGATTCGCCTTTGGCTCGAACCATAGCCTCACCTGAAACGAATGTGACAGTAGATGGATATGGTTCAGGCCTTAAAAGCCTTGAAGGCATAATCAGTTTGTCGCCCGGAAATATTCTGTATGGTTTTTTTAGGTTATTAACCTTAGCAATTTCAGGCCAGCGGGATGGATCTTCCAGCAGCTTTTTGGAAAGGCCGATAAGCGTGTCGCTCTTTATGATTTTTACATCAACAAGTTCTTCAGAACAGAGAAGTAAAGGAATAAACAGAATTATGCAGCTTAACAAAAAAAGAAGCGGAATTTTCTTTAACATGTAGCGTCTCCTATGAAGACAACCGAAATGTCGCTGCCTTTGATAATTATACAAGAGGAAATACTATTCTGCAATTAAGATATTGTTTTTAGTGTATACTTATTTCGAAGTACATCACTACGGAGGGTATGAATATGAAAAAACTGGTTCTTGCTGCAATTCCTCTTATTATCGCTGCACTGCTGTTTACGCCTGCATTGGCAAAGGCAGAGAATCTTCCGCAAAACTGCATCGAATTTAAGGAAGTAAAGTTCAGCTACATTCCTAAAAACAACTACAAATTCGGCGGTCAAAAAGTATGGCTGCAGTTCAATAACAACTGCGGAGTTGATCTTGATGTTAATAATTTTGAACTAATCGGTTATATAACAAAAGACAACTCACCACAAAACTGGACACACCAGTTTGCAGCAGCGCTCTTTCCTGTAAAAGCCGGGGCTGTAGGCACAATAGCTGCTAATTATACTGCAAAAGACGCCACATTCCTTCGCATTGTTATAAGAAAAGACAGCAAGGTGCTTGGTGAAAAAGTTTTTGAGCCAAAAGATTTTGATAAAATGAGAGCTGTAACTCAAACAAAAAGCAAAGTGCTAGACAAGTCTCCTTTGCAACCCAAAGATCTTCCGAGATTGAAATAACAGACAGACAAAAATAGGGCAAGAGAATAATCAGATCTCTTGCCCTATTAAAAAACATATCAACTGTTGTTATGCCTGTCTATCAGCAATCTTTTTTGTATTATCATGAATCTTGAATATAACAATCAGCAGTTCACAAAAAACACGAACAGATATGACGCCCCCGATAATAGTGAGGATCCCAAAAAGAAAAGCACTGAATGATTGAGGGTTAAATGCGATTGAGAGCCCGCTCACCAATACAATTAACAGCATAATCCAATAAAGCACTGTAATCAGTCTCGGCGTTAACAGCGAATTTAAAAAAAGAATTTCCTTCATCCTTCCCTCCTATTTTTTGAAAGCATAACCAATACTGATAAAACCATACACAATATGGCTGCATACAATCAAGAGCAAAATAATTGCAGCAATTTTATCAGCAAATCGAAGCAGGAAAGTTAATAAACAGCTTTTTTAAAGCCTCTTGTACCATACATTCATGCTCTCAATATTTCCAGAAATATTGGTATTGTTTTTAAGCCTGCCGGCATAAACATAACCCTGCCGGCTGAATGTGATATTCATCCCATACGACAATGCCCTTGCTATTGTGTATCCGGTCTTAATGCCTTCATTGCGAAGATCTGACTCCATAAAAGCCAAAAGATGCTGTCCAAAGCTTTTGCCCCTGTATTTTGGCAGGGTTGCAAAGTCTGTCATCTCTGAATTTGAGTAATCCTTGTCTATCTCTGCTGAAGAGAGTGCAACTATTCCGTCATCAGTATCCACACAAAAATATGCGATATGTGACTCCATAGTTTTCAAAAGATATTGTTGGTCAGATATTGGAAAGGGATAAGAAGGAAAAACATTATTGTACAATGAAGCCATTACAGGTATATCAGTTCTGCAGCATTTGCGAATTATGTTTTTCCTATTAAACTCGGGCAAATCTTCAACCCCTGACTTATCTTTTGAGACTTTCAGCACATCTGCCATCTTATCAGCTTCAGACTCATAACTTCTTTCTGTCTTTACATAATAAACCATAAAGACAGCAGCATCTTGACCACTGAAAAAACCGGGAATACACGCTTCTTGAATATATCCTGCACTCAAAAAATCAGACTCTTTGCTGGCCGGTACTTTTGCAAATATTTTTGAATATCTCTTGCATGATGCAAGGTCAAGCAGATCCTGTGGGATGCCAGAAGAAGCAGACTCAGTCATCTTCATAAGATATACGCGATCGTTGTATGACCCATGCTGTATAACAGCTCCCTTGAAATTCTCAACAACATCATTGCAAATATATTTTGTCATTCCTCCCGCCTCTCGATTCTGCTATTGTCTTCTGGCACCAAGGCGATGGTTTCATCATAGTCTGCAAGAAGCTTCTCTATGCCGACTGCCCTGTATTCAGCAGCATCTTCCATAGGGAGCTGAAGATTGCACTCGTTGCAGTTCCTGTCGCAATAGTTCGATTCGTAAGATTCAGGCTCCATATATGTTGTTATTACGCCCTCATAATTCCTTAGGATAACCTTGTTCGTAGACCATGAAATGAGATAATTTGGCATAACAGGTATTTTCCCACCTCCTCCGGGAGCATCTATAACATAAGTAGGAACGCATAGCCCGCTTGTGTGTCCTATAAGGCTTTCAATTATCTCAATACCTTTACCTACAGGCGTTCTGAAGTGGCTCAATCCTTCAGAAAGGTCACACTGGTAAAGATAATACGGCCTTACCCTGTTGGCAACGAGCTTATGCACAAGCGATCTCATAATTCTCGGACAGTCATTTACACCTGCAAGAAGCACAGTCTGGTTTCCAAGCGGTATGCCTGCATCAGCGAGCATCGCAAGCGCCTTTCTGGATGAGTTAGTAATCTCCCTTGGATGATTAAAATGCGTATTTATCCAGATGGGATGATGTTTTTTTAGCATATTTACAAGATTTTCTGTGATACGAAAAGGAAGCACAACAGGCGTCCTTGTACCTATCCTGATTATCTCAACATGTTCAATCTTTCTCAGCTCAGTCAATATCCAGTCCAGATATTCATCAGACAATAGAAATGGATCGCCTCCGCTCAGGAGCACATCCCTTATATTTGTGTTGCTGCGTATATACTCGATAACTTTGAGTATCACATCTTTTGTAGGTATGTTATCTATATCACCTACCCTACGCTTTCTTGTGCAGTGTCTGCAGTACATTGCGCAGACATTGCTCACAAGAAAAAGAACCCTGTCAGGATACCTGTGAGTTAGCCCGGGTACAGGACTGTCTTTATCCTCATGCAGAGGATCACTCATGTCAGCCCTCGAGAGCACCAGTTCGTTTGCAGAGACCACTGACTGTTTAAAAATCGGATCATTTTCAAAATCATCAACATCAATTAAAGAGAGGTAATAAGGTGTAATCGACATGGGAAACTTCTCAATCGTCTGCTGCAACGATGTTCGTGTATCAGGCAGAAATTTCAGACCAAGAATATTCTCCACCGCATCCAGAGACTTAATCCTGTTTGCAGCCTGCCAGCGCCAGTCTCTCCATTTTGAATTTGATACATCAGAACCAATACTATCCAGAATTTTTTGTTCATTTTCTGTAAATGTCATAAGTTCTCCTTTTTATGCACAAAACATAAAATTAATGCGCTAAAATTCAAGGTTATTAGAAGCAGATTATTGCTGTATATCAGGATATGAAAATACGACAGGATATTTGCGATACAATAGGACAGTTATTTAAAAAGGTGAAGAATATATGCTGATTTAATCGCGAGAAGAAAGAAATGACTCTATGGTCAAAAATAGGCAGCCCTATCAAATATAAAGGCTTTTGCTGAACCATTTGAATCAAAGATCGTTTGCAACCTAATTATAATAGCAAAAAACCGTTCATTATGTCAAGGGATTTCATTGAATTTAAGGGATATTTCTCGCGCCAGCGTAAAATAAGGCTGATTTAACAGACATTAAGCTTTGTTAAAAAAATGACAACGCATTTCAGATCTTTTTACCAATATAAAACACATAGCCATAAAAATCTTTATATTTACGATAGAGCTCTGCTTCATGCCTTTGGTATGCCACAAGCTCTTCAGCAGCCTTGTTGCCTGCATACTTTTTTAAAAACTTTTCCTGCGCTGAAACCTGCAGAGCATAAAAGTGATCTGTCCAACACTTTTCTGGCAGCATAAAAGTGGCGATCGGCATATATCCCGCTTTTTCGATCTGTCCAACTTTGGTCGAGATAATATCAATTTCAGGATACGCATCATTCCAGAACCTGTCTATCTCATCAGGCCTTTCTCGCGTAAACCACGACGCCTCAGTAACAGCTATGAAGCCGCCAGGTTTTAAAAACCTGCGCCACTCATTTATGCCGCGCTCAAATCCAACATTGTAGATAGCTCCTTCTGACCAGATCAAATCCAGCTCTTGATCCTGAAAATCAAGATTATCCATTGAGCAGACAATGCCCTTCACCCTGTCCTGAAGATTCTCTTTACTGACATTTTCGTTAAAGATATTGATAAAGTCAGCAAACAGATCTATGCCTGTGATATGCCCTGTTGTATTTCTTGCGAGCACAATAGTCTGTCCGCCTGTTCCACATCCAAGATCAGCGATTCTTGATTCATCAGACAGGTTGTCAATAAAGCTCAATGCCTTTAGAGTAGCATCAGGACTCCCCGGCCCTTGCCGTTCGATGCTTGAGAAATATTCGCATATCAATTTGAAGTCAAACTCATGGATCGATTTATCATCTTCTCTCATAATCTCTCCTTGTCATTTAAGTCTTAAAAATTTAGAAATTTAAAAAGTGGCTTAGTATTGTCTTTTAGTATCCAATGAATTGGATTGTTGATCAAAATCATTCCACCTTCTCTTGCTCAAAATCCCTATGGGCAATAAAAGAGGGAGCATCCAAGCAAAATTCCACCACTTGAGCCCAACAGTATTAAAGCCACCATATGACCATACACACCAAAATATTGAGATATAAAATAAAAGATACGGTATAACCATTAACTTCTAATAAAGAGTTGATGGGAACCTCCACGGAGAGAAGTAGAAAATAGAGCTGCCCGCAATAAAAACAAGAACTAACCCCGACAGGCCTTGAATAAATTTACCCTGAAAAAGAAAGACAGCCGATAATACAGCGACCCATATAAATCCTCCCATCCAGCCAGCTGTCCATCCGATCTTTTCCCCTTTTCTGTTTTGCATATCCCACCTCAATTACTTGTGATTTTTTGAAGCAAGCCATGCCTAATTGACTTTAGTTATATTTTAAAATCAACAATAATTTATCAGGCTGGTGTTGCGAGTTTTAACCCAACAATACCTGCGATAATAAGCGAAACACTTACAAGCCTTGCTGCATTAAACGGCTCACCAAACAGCAATATCCCAAGCAGCACAGTTCCAGCAGCGCCGACTCCTACCCAGACAGCATAGGCTGTTCCAACAGGAAGAGACTTCATTGCAATACCTAGCAGCAAAACACTTATTATCATGGATAGAAGTGTTCCTATAGTAGGCCAGAGACGGGTAAATCCTTCAGTATACTTAAGACCAATAGCCCAACAAACTTCAAATACTCCTGCAACAACTAGTATTATCCAGGCCATATTCCCCTTTCGTATATGCAAAATTTATTACTGATGCACGCAATTCATTTAGCAAACATCCAACAGGCATCCTGTAATATCAGATTATTGTGTTTAACTTCAATTTCAAAGCTAATATATCACATTTATTACGAGTATTAAATCATATTTCAGATTAAATACCATATTGGTGTTATAAGACAGCTTCTGTTAAAATTTCATAATGAAGGTTGCTAAGCTCTATTCATTCGAAGATATCAGGATCGAGGAGATGGCTGTTCCAAAGGTCGGTCTTCGTGATGCGCTTATCAAAACAAAGGCATCAGGCATATGCTCTGGGGATGTGATGCCCTGGTATATCGAAAAGAAGGCTCCACTTATACTGGGACATGAGCCTGCCGGAGAAATAGTTCAGCTCGGAAGTGAGCTAATAACATCTCGCTTCAAGGTTGGCAATAGAATTGCTGTTCATCATCATGCGCCGTGCATGTCCTGCTCCTGTTGTGATCGCGGTGATTATGTGCAGTGCGACACCTGGAGAAAGACTTTTATTAATCCAGGCGGTATAGCTGAATTCATACTTATACCAGAAACAAACCTTATGAATGATGCTCTTTTGCTTCCTGATTCTGTGCCTTTTGAAGACGGCTGTCTTGTAGAGCCTGTGGCATGCGTTGTTAAATCCCTGAAAAGAGCGTGCATAAAAAAGGGAGATACTGTTTTGATTATCGGGCTCGGCGTTATGGGACAGATGCATGTGCTTATTGCAAGGGAGTTTGGCGCTAACAGGATTATTGCTGCTGACAAAGTTAAATACAGGCTGGACAAGGCTCTGGGGTTTGGCGCTGACAATGTGATAGATGTATCAAAGGATGGTCTTCATGATAAGCTTGCCGAGCTTACTGAAGGGCAGCTTGCGAATATTGTGATAGTAGGACCAAACAGCGCTGGGGCAATGAAGCAGGGTATCAACTGCGCAGGACGCGGTGGTACTGTTCTTCTATTCACGCCAGCCCTGCCTAATGAAAGACTCGAAATAGATCCGAATGAGATTTATTTTAAAGATGTATCAATAGTATCAAGCTATTCTTGCGGCCCTGACGATACAAAGACAGCGCTTGGAATTATCGAAAAGAGGATTATTACTGCCGACAAAGTAGTTACGCACAGATTCCCCATAGAAAAAACGGCCGAGGCCTACAGGCTCACGACCGCTGCGAAAGATTCTCTTAAATCAATAATTACTTTCTGATGAGCAGCTTATCAACCTCTGCCAGTATTACTGAGGCATCGAATTTAACCATATAGCTGTCTGCACCAACCAGTTTAGACTTTTCCCTATTCTCCTCACCGCTCAAAGAGGTATTTATTATAATCGGTATATTCTTAAGCTTGTCGTTGGCTTTAACATTTTTTGTGAAAGTGAGACCATCCATCTCAGGCATCTCGACATCAGAAATGATCAGCTGCAAATAGTCTGTAACAGGCTTGTCACCGGCTCTGGCAACAAAATCATTAAGCATCTCAAGAGCCTTGCTTCCATCAATGGCTTCCATCACATGCAGACCTGCTCCTTCGAGTATGTCTCTTAGAATTCTGCGTGCAACAGCAGAATCATCTGCTATCAGAACTGTGCCCTTAAATTTACGGTCGCTCACATGGGCTATCTCACCTGCTGCCGACTCTTTTTTGGCAGAAAGCATGCCTATTTCGGATATAACACTCTCAAGGTCGAGTATCAGAAGCAGTGGTGCATCTTCACGCTCCTCGAGCTTTGTTACTCCTGTAACCCTTCCGCTATGCTTGGCCTGCAGCAGAGCTGGTGGAGGCTGTATCTGGGTCCATTTTATGCGCCTTATCCTCTCAACATCATGCACTATCATTCCGATGGTAGTAGCAAGCATCTCGAGCACCACAACCTTGGGCTTTATATGCATCTGCGCAGGAGGCTCTATTTTCATCCATTTACCCAGATCAACTATAGGCACAACCTCACCGCGCACATGTGCAAGAGCTTCAGCATAAGAGGGCATGTCAGGCACTTTTGTAAGAACCGGAATCGGTATAATCTCTCTCACCTTTGCCACATTTATGCCGTACTCCTGAGACTCTATCGTGCCGTCAGGAAGAGAGCTGTACATTCTAAATACAATAACCTCAAGCTCGTTTGTGCCAACCTTGAGAACTTCTGGCAATGCGCCAACCCCGCGTGACATATACCCTCCGTATTAATAATCTATGATATTTATTATCGAGCAAATTATAAATTTCTTGACTAACTAGAAAATATTACTTGGAAATCAGATAACCAGTTTTAAAACAGCCATCAATTAATTTATACTAACTGATGGTTAATAAAGAAAAATCTCACAAAACTCTTACACTTTGCGACTGGAAAATGAACTCAAAAACAGTTTCAGACAACAGCTCCAAAATAATCAGGCATAAAGAAAATTGCAAATGGAAAGACTACATTCCCACAAAATACAAAAACATATCAATGGGTGGATGGTCTGACATATCAAGGAATGTGCTTATCGGCGAAAGAGGAGAAAGCGCTAAATTTCATCTCAGATATTTTGAGATCAATCCCGGAGGCTGCAGCAGCCTCGAATTTCATAAACATGAGCATGTTGTTGTTGTGATCAAAGGAACAGGCAGAGTAAAGCTTGGTAAAAAGAATTATAAGGTCACATACCTGGATACTATTTATATATCTCCTTATACTGTTCATCAGCTAACAAATCCGTTTGATGAGCCCTTTGGCTTCTTCTGCATTGTAAATGCAAAGAGAGACAAACCGAAAAGAGTTAGGGAGTTAGGGGGGGGTAAAGGAGTTCAGGAGTTAAAAGCAAAAGGCAGTCAGGGAGTCAGAGAATTAGTGAGTTAGGTGGTTTTAGAGTTTGAGAGGTAGTTCATAAAACTCTGTATCATCTTAGATACTTCTTCAGCCGTTGCGTATAAAACATCAAAGTCATTCTTTGCAATATAGTTCAAATCCAATGCTGCATATAGATGAAACTGGACTTCAGCTGCGGACCCGTGTGCTATATTCAGGAAATTTATAAACTCTTTATGTGTCCATCTCCCATACCCTTGTAATATTTGACATTATCGAAATTTAAGCTCTCGTAAGCTGTTTTTGCAAACAAGAATCTTTAGAAAAAGCAAAGCTCTGCGTAAGAGAATATATATCTTTGTTCAACTCTCTTGCTTTCTGCCATGCCTGTATATCCTCAAACCTGCTAATCTTTGGCATTCAACTCCATAACTCTCTTATTATTCTTTACCGCAGCACTTTTTGTACTTTTTGCCGCTGCCGCATATGCAGGGATCATTTCTGCCTACTTTATGATCCTTATGCGCCGCCTGCAGTGGTGCAGATGAGCTCTCGCCCCTGTTATATGACAGCTGCTGTTTATGCTGCTTAACTTCAGGCGCCTTTTCCTGCTTCACCTGAATTTTGAAGAGCCTTGATACAACCTCAGCGGATATTCGATCAGACATATCTGCAAAACATGCAAATGCCTCTTTTTTGTACTCAACAAGAGGATCGCGCTGAGCATATCCTCTTAGTCCTATGCCTTCCTTCATATGATCTATGCTGAGCAGATGGTCTTTCCATTGATTGTCTATAACCTGAAGGAAAATCATCTTCTCTACGTATCTGAGAAACTCAGGTCCTGCCTCTCGCTCCTTTTCTTCATAAAGCTGAGTGAGCTTAGCAACAATGCCGGAAACCAGTTCGTCCCTTGACATTGTGTTTGTAATCCCCAGTCTTCTGTCAAACATTCCAAACAAAGAATCATCAAATGTCTTTATATCCCACTCATCAGGCACCTGATCTTCAGGGCAATAAACATCAGCAAAAGCCTCGACCTCATTTGTCATCAGCTCCAGAACCTTGTCTTTAAGAGAGCTGGATGTCAGAACAATGCGCCTGAATGAATATATCTCAAGCCTCTGCTTGTTCATAACATCATCATATTCGAGCAGATGTTTTCTTATATCAAAGTTATGCGACTCCACCTTCTTCTGCGCATTCTCAATAGCCTTGGATACCATCCTGTTTTCGATGGGGATTGTGTCATCAATATTGAGCATGCTCATAAGACCTGTTATGCGGTCAGATCCAAAGATCCTCAGTAGATCATCCTGCAGTGAAAGATAAAATCTCGATGATCCCGGATCTCCCTGCCTGCCGGATCTTCCCCTAAGCTGGTTGTCTATTCTTCTTGCTTCATGACGCTCTGTTCCGATAATATGCAGACCGCCAGCCTCTAGAACAAGCGACTTCTCTTTTTCACAAATCATTTTTGCCTCTGCAAGAGCAGCGCTGTAGTCCTCTTCTGTGTAATTCTCATTCTCCTTAAGCATCTGCCTTGCAAGTCCGTCAGGATTGCCGCCAAGAACTATATCTGTACCTCTGCCTGCCATATTTGTGGCTATGGTAACTGATTTATGCCTGCCAGCCTGTGCAACTATCTCTGCCTCTCGTTCATGATATTTGGCATTAAGCACATAGTGAGGAATGCCCTTTTTCTTCAGCAGACTGCCAAGCACCTCTGATTTTTCAATCGATGTTGTGCCTACAAGAACAGGCTGCCCTTTTAAGTGAGACTGTACTATATCCTCAATAACAGCATCGAACTTAGCTGTTTCTGTCTTGTATATAACATCAGCGCGGTCATCTCTGCTCATCTGCCTGTTTGTAGGTATGACAACTACATCTAGATTGTATATCTGGGCAAACTCCTGCGCCTCTGTGTCTGCAGTGCCTGTCATTCCTGAAAGTTTATTGTACATCCTGAAATAGTTCTGAAATGTTATTGTGGCCAATGTCTGGTTTTCGCTCGCTATCTTTGCGTTCTCTTTTGCCTCTATTGCCTGGTGAAGTCCATCGCTCCACCTTCTGCCAGGCATGAGTCTGCCAGTAAACTCATCAACTATTATCACTTCTCCATCTTTAACAACATAGTCCACATCTTTTTTGAATAGATGATGAGCTCGCAAGCCCTGAAGCACGTGGTGCACCATCTCTATATTTACTGGGTCATAGAGGTTGTCCAGAGACAAAAGTCGCTCAACCTTCTGGCTGCCTGATTCAGTAAGAACTATAGTCTTAAGCTTTTCATCTATCTTAAAGTCCGCCTCATTCTTGAGGCTTGGTATTATTCTATTTATCTTGTAGTATTTGTCAGTAGATTCTTCTGAGGGGCCAGATATTATGAGAGGAGTTCTCGCCTCATCGATAAGTATGCTGTCCACTTCATCAACAATCGCATAGTTGAGCTGCCTCTGGGAAAACTCATCAAGATCATACTTCATGTTGTCCCTAAGGTAATCGAAACCAAACTCATTATTTGTACCGTAAGTTATATCAGCCCTGTAAGCCTCGCCCCTTGTGCATGGTCTCAGCATTGTATAGCGTTTGTCTCTCAAAACATATGTCTGATCAAAGATAAATGATGAATCGTGCTGTATAACGCCCACAGACAGCCCGAGATAGTTATATAGAGGCCCCATCCATTGTGCGTCTCTCTTTGCGAGATAATCATTTACTGTTACAACATGCACGCCTTTTTGGTCTACGGCATTTAGATATACAGGAAGTGTAGCAACAAGCGTCTTGCCCTCTCCTGTCTTCATCTCAGCAATTCTTCCTTGATGAAGCACCATGCCACCTATAAGCTGCACATCAAAGTGCCTCATTCCAAGAACGCGCTTTGATGCCTCGCGGACAACAGCAAATGCTTCAGCTAAAATATCAGCAAGAGAGTCGCCGGACTGCAGCCTCGACCTGAACTCGCCTGTCTTATTCATGAGACCGTTATCATCAAGACTGCCAATAGACTGTTCGAGACTATTTATTGAATCAATTGCAGAAAAAAGCCTTTTAAGCTCCCTTTCATTCTTTGTTCCGAAGATTTTTTCTAGTATTTTCATTCAAATATACTAAACAACATCTATTCTTTTGTGCAACCTCAAGACTATTAGATATCAGACGATACAATAAACAAAATATTGCTTCAATGCCGGAGTAATGCGTGATATAATTCGTTAAGAGATAAATACGGGAAATTATAAATCTTGGGGGAATTAATGGAAATTCTTGATATCATGAGTGCTGCTGTTGATTCAAAAGCTTCAGACATACACCTAGTCGTTGGCAAGCCTCCTATGGTCAGAATATTCGGCCATATAAAACCTATACAAAAATTTGAACCGCTCTCTGCAGAAGAGTGCAAATCTCTTATATACGGTATGCTTTATCAGGATCAGATAGCGCGTTTCGAAGAGAAGCTTGAGCTCGACTTTTCTTACAACATTCCAGGACTGAGCCGCTTCAGGGTCAATGTAATGTCACAAAAAAACGGCATTGAAGCTGTCATGAGGCTCATTCCGACAAAAATTCCCAATCCAAAAGACATAAAACTCTCTGATTCTGTTATGAATCTTACAAGACTTCCAAGAGGGCTAATACTCGTTACAGGACCTACAGGATGCGGAAAATCTACAACTCTAGCTGCAATGCTTGACACAGTAAACATAGAAAGAAACGACCACATTATTACAATCGAGGATCCTATAGAATTTGTCTATGACCACAAAAACTGCATTGTTCGTCAGAGAGAGGTGGGTCTGAACACCCATTCTTTTACAGATGCGCTCAAGCACGCGCTGCGTCAGGATCCTGATGTGATACTGGTCGGAGAAATGAGAGACCTGGAGACAATATCGCTCGCTCTGACCGCTGCTGAAACCGGACATCTTGTTTTTGCGACACTGCATACACAGGATGCACCGCAGACAGTGGACAGAGTTATAGACGTATTCCCTCCTCACCAGCAGCAGCAGGTTAGAGTTCAGCTGGCAGCAACACTAAAAGGCGTAATATGCCAGCAGCTTATACAGCGCACTGACAACAGGGGACGTGTAGCTGCACGAGAGGTGATGATAGTTACACACGCTATATCAAACCTTATACGTGAAGGAAAGACTCACCAGCTATACAGCTCTATAGAGACAGGATCAAAGTTCGGCATGGCAACACTCGAAGCATCACTTGCAGAACTCGTTAAGGAAAAACTTATAACTCCTGATGCGGCATTCTCAAAATCAAATAACCCCGATACGCTCAGAATAAAACTTTCAGCTCTCGGCATTAAGGTTTAAAGGCAATTAAAGGAGAATATCTATGAATATAGAATTTTATCTTAAAACGCTTGTAGAAAGAGGAGGATCGGACCTCCATCTTAAGGTTGGCAGGCCTCCGCTTATGAGGCTGAAAGGCGATCTGCTGCCTACAGAATTTCCAGTAATAGAAAGACACCAGATGGAACAGCTGATTATGCCGATGATGTCTGAATACCAGAGAAAGAAGCTCGAAAAAGAAAAAGAGATGGACTTCTCATATCTTTTGGAAGGAATAGCAAGATTCAGAGGCAACATCTTTTTTCAGCTCGGAGAGGTTGGCGCTGTATTCAGAACCATACCTCTTAAAATAAAAACTATTGATGAATTAAACCTTCCACCTGTTCTGAAAGAATTGATTTTTCACAAGCAAGGTCTCATACTCGTGACAGGTCCAACAGGTTCAGGAAAATCGACAACATTAGCAGCAATGCTCGACCTGCTGAATGAATCAGAGGCAAAACATATCATATCCATAGAAGATCCTATAGAATTCGTTCATACTGACAAAAAATGCACAATCAACCAGCGAGAGGTAGGATACGACACACTCTCTTTTACTGATGCAATAAAGAGAGCGCTGCGTCAGGACCCTGATGTGATACTGGTTGGAGAAATGCGTGACCCTGAAACAATAAGAACAGCGCTTACGGCATCTGAAACAGGCCACCTTGTGCTCAGCACACTTCACACAAACTACGCAAGACAGTCTATAAGCAGAATAATAGATGCATTCCCTCCTGAAGAACAGCATCATATCAGAGTGCGTCTTGCAACATCATTGGTAGGCGCGCTTGCACAAAAGCTTGTCAAGAGATCTGACGGCACTGGGATGACGGTTGTTATGGAGATAATGCTGAATACTCCAACAATAAAGAAAGCTATCGCTGAAGAGAAGCTCGACCAGATCGACAAGCTGATTCATGACTCTGCTGAACTCTATAAGATGCAAACCCTAAACCAACATCTATTCAAATATATAAAAGATGAAGTGCTGACTCCTGATGATGCATTCGCAATATCTAACAACCCTAACGACCTTAAGGTTATGCTCCAGACACAATCTGTATTTGCGAAGGAGCAGGAGAAAAAGCAGGGGTTTGGCGCCCAGCGTCCGGACTGGATGAAGAGCAAATAAATTCAGAACGAAGAACAGAAAAAAATATCAGATAAACAGAATAGGCTGCGTAATTATGCAGCCTATTCTGTTTTAAGGCTTGAAAACGAGACAGGAAAGAGGCGGAAGTGTAATTCTTATGCTATGACTAAATCCTTCATGAGAAACAAATTCATCTGAACTCACTCCGCCTGCATTTCCCATATTGCCTCCCCAATATACAGAAGAGTCGCTATTGAGAAGCTCCCTGTAGTATCCAGCATGCGGCACGCCGATAGAGTAGTTATACCTTGGAACCGGCGTAAGATTGTAAACAAATACAAGCAGGTCATCAGATTTTTTTGCCCTTCTTATAAAAGAGAGCACCGAGTTTTCAGAATCTCTAAAATCTATCCATTGAAAACCGTGCCAGTCAAAATCGACCTGATGCATCGCAGGCTCTGATCTGTATAGATTGTTCAGATCTTGCATATAATTAAGCAGCCCTGTGTTAGGCTCGTTGCTGAGCAGATGCCACTGAAGTCCTTCATCGTGATTCCACTCACTCCACTGGCCGAATTCAGACCCCATAAATAGCAGCTTCTTGCCAGGATGTCCGTACATATACCCATACAATGCTCTGAGATTTGCGAATTTCTGCCATATATCACCAGGCATCTTATCTATCATTGATCTTTTGCCATGCACAACCTCATCATGAGAAAAGGGCAATACAAAGTTTTCTGTAAATGCGTAAAGCATGCTGAATGTGAGAGCTCCTGAGTGATACTTTCTGAATAAAGGGTCTTTCGAAAAATATCCGAGAGTATCATGCATCCATCCCATGTTCCATTTAAGGCTGAATCCGAGGCCTCCAATATATGTCGGTCGTGATACACTCGGCCAAGCTGTTGATTCTTCTGCTATTGTGAGAACTCCGGGATGGCGTTGATGAAGAACCTCATTAAATGTCTTCAAGAACTGCACAGCCTCTATGTTTTCATTTCCGCCGTATTTATTCTGTATCCATTCACCCGAACCCTTTGAATAGTCAAGATAGAGCATGGATGCAACAGCATCAACACGCAACCCGTCGATATGATACTTTTGTACCCAAAAAAGTGCATTGGATATAAGGAAGCTTCTCACCTCATTTCTTCCGTAATTGAATATGAGTGTTCCCCAGTCCTTGTGCTCTCCCATCTTTGGATCCATATGTTCATAAAGGTGAGTTCCGTCAAAAAAAGCGAGGCCATGTCCGTCTTTAGGAAAATGCGCAGGCACCCAGTCAACGATAACTCCGACGCCGTTTCTATGGCACATATCAACAAAATACATAAAGTCATCAGGAGCGCCGAACCTGCTTGTTGGAGCATAGTATCCGACAGTCTGGTATCCCCATGAGCCGTCAAATGGATGCTCAGAAACAGGCAGCAGCTCAATATGAGTAAAGCCGAGCTTTTTAACATAAGGAATCAGATTTGTAGCGAGCTCTCTGTAAGTCAGAAACCTGCTGCCGTCATCCGCAGCGCGCATCCATGAGCCTAGATGCACTTCATAAACCGACAGAGGACTCTGGTGCCAGTCTGTTTTGGCGCGATTGTCAACCCACTCTGCATCACCCCATTCATAGCAATTAATGTTGTAAACAACAGCAGCGCTCTTTGGCCTAACCTCAAAATGAAAGGCATAAGGATCTGCCTTCTGCTGAATATGGCTTTGATAGCGAGACTTGATCTCGAATTTATAAACGCAGCCCTGTCCTAGCGCGGGGATAAAAAGTTCCCATATGCCGGAGCTGCTTAGCCTGCGCATAGGATGCCGCCTGCTGTCCCATCCGTTAAAGTCGCCAATAACACTGACCCTTTTTGCATTCGGAGCCCATACTGCAAAACGCACTCCGGATATACCATCAATTTCCATAATATGAGAACCTAGCTTTTCATAACTGTTATAGTGAGTTCCCTCATTCAGAAGGTGCTGGTCAAAATCTGTAATGGTTGGCTGGAAACAGTAAGGGTCATAAGACTCCCTCATCTCATCCCAGACAGTCATGAGCCTTATCTTGTATCGAAAGGAGCTTATATCTTTTTTGGTTTTAAGTCTGATCTCAAAGAATCCGGCATCTCCTGTTTTAAGCATCTCTTTAATAATTTCGGATTCAGCGTAACTGGAAGGTCCGTTTTTTTTGGAATAAACTATCCATGCTGCTTTTGCCTCTGGAAGAAATGACCTAACAATAATACCGCCGTCAAAAGTGTGAGGCCCGAGTATTTCAAAGGGATTACCGCATTCAGCTGAGGCGATCTGCCTTAGTATCTTTTCGTTTTCCATTATTTTAATTCTATCACATTTGACCGCATGCTCCTAAGTATCTTAAAATTAACGCACAATGATCAGATACCTCACATCAGGAGAGTCGCACGGTCAAGCATTAACAGGCATAGTCGAAGGAATGCCTGCTGGACTGAAGCTTAACTCTGAAGATATAAACAAAGACCTGAGCCGCAGGCAGATCGGATACGGCCGAGGCGGCAGGATGAAGATAGAGAAAGATAAAGCTCAGATACTCTCTGGCGTGAGATGGGGAGAGACGCTCGGCTCGCCTATTTGCCTGCAGATAACCAACAATGACTGGAATAACTGGAAAGAAGGCATGTCTGCTGAAAAAGAGCATGCAAAATCTATAGCCGCTGTCACCAGACCAAGACCTGGTCATGCAGACCTTTCAGGCGCGCTTAAATACAGGCAATACGATATAAGAAACATCCTTGAACGTTCAAGCGCCAGAGAAACAGCTATGCGCGTCGCTGTCGGAGCTGTATGCAAAAAACTGCTTAGCGCATTTCAGATTAAAGTAATCAGTTATGTAACATGCATAGGTCGAATCCATGCCAAGGATATGCCTGAGGGGCTTGATGAAAGATTTGATGCTGCTGAAAACTCTGACATCAGATGCCCAGATAGCAATGCTGCTGTAATGATGAAAAAATTAATTGATGAAGCAAATGCAAAAGGAGATACTCATGGAGGCATCTTCGAGGTTGTTGCAACAGGCGTACCAGCAGGACTTGGCAGCCATGTACATTGGGACAGACGGCTCGATGGTAAACTTGCACAGTCTATAATGAGCATTCAGGCTATAAAGGGCATAGAGATTGGCGATGGTTTTGCAATGGGTATCAAGCCAGGCTCGGAAGTTATGGATGAGATCTTCCACAGCAAGGAAACTAACTTCTACAGAAATACAAATCACGCTGGCGGAATTGAAGGGGGGATAACAAACGGCATGCCGATTTTATTACGAGCAGCCATGAAGCCTATTCCTTCCCTAAAGAAACCATTGCAGTCTGTTGATATAATTTCAAAAGAAGAATTTGAGGCAGCATATGAAAGATCAGATGTCTGCGCCGTGCCTGCTGCTGCAGTCACAGCAGAAGCGATGTCAGCAATTGTAATAGCTAATGCCCTTTTGGAAAAATTCGGCGGCGACAATATATCAGAGACCATGGATAATTTTTGCAGATACAAGCAGGGGCTGGACAGCTTCTGATTTTCGTTTACTTAAAAATTTTTCCTATGAAAAACTCAAGACAGAAAATAAAACATAGCTTATTTATTTATCTATGCATACTGGGAATATTTTTTATATCACCTTTAGCAATTTCTGCGCAAGAGCCTCTGGCTGAAGGTCTTGCGCAGCTTAAATTAGGAAAAGATCTGCTTGATAAGAGAGAACACTCTAAAGCTATTCCTGAACTTTCATCTGCCATTGTAAATGAGCCTCTGCTTGCTGACTACGGCCTGCTGTGGCGTGCTACGGCATATGAAGGCATTGAAGAGCCATCACTCGCACTAAATGATATTACAACCATACTTTTAGAACATAAAACATCACCGCTTATCAAAGCAGCCCGCAAAAAAGAGGTGGAACTGAATCATAAGCTCGGCAGCGCAAGTACTGATGAGCTATTTGAAGCATATACAAAAGAATTTCCTACAGACTGGGGTATAAAGTTTTTATATGCAGCTCACCTTAAGAACAACGGACATAAAGAAAAGGCTGAAGCTATTTACAAAAATTTATACATACAGGTCACACCTTTTTCAGCTTCAGCACAAAAAGAACTCACTGTCTCAGAAATCTCTACAGAAGATATGGTCAGAAGAGGAGAAAACCTTAATAAGGCATGGCTCTTTCAGTCTGCTGAAAAGGTATTCAGAGATGCCTCATTAAAAAATAGCAGCAACCTGTCACAAAGAATAAAGGAGGGGCTGGCGCTATCTGTTTTCAGGCAAAAGAAATATGTTGAGGCTGCTGAGATGTACAGGCAGCTTAATAACACATTCTGGCAAGCACGGTCGCTTCTGAGATCCGGCAATATTGAAGGTTTTGAAGCATTAATTCCTGATCTAAGTAAATTTTCTGATAAAAATACAGCAGCACTCCTTGTAGCTTATGCCTCAATTAAGCGCAGAGAAGGAGATATTGAAAAAGCTCTTTCTGTCCTTAATAGCCTACTGCCTCAATACAGCTCATGTACTGAAGATATAATGTGGTCAAAAGGCTGGATACTAATGCTCAAAGGAGACAAAACAAAGGCTGCCGAGATATTCAGCGAACTCCACAAAAAATATAGAGATCCAAAGTATCAATACTGGAGCAGACGTGCTGGCAGCAACAGCAGCTCAGAAAATTCGAACAGCAGTCCAGCAGTTACAACATCGCTAAATAATATGTTGCCTGATTTTTATACTTATGCAAATATCCTGATAAATGGGAATACTCTTAATCACATCGACAAAAAAGCTTTTTCGTTGCTTGACACAATCTGTTGTTCAAAAAGAGCAGCATTGCTAGCAGAGGCAGGATTTAAGAAAGAGGCCGCAGCAGAACTTCAGCATTATGCAAAAAGACCCGATAGAAAACTAACTGGTGCAGAAATATCAGCATCCCTGCACAAACTCGGCAGCCACAGGCTGGCTATGATATTTATTGGTAAAAATGGATATTCAGACGACATACATGAACTGCTCTATCCTGCAGCTTATATTGATGAAGTAAAGGAAGCTGCAAACGAGACAGGAGTTGATCCTATGCTGCTGCTGGCAATTATTAGAGAAGAGTCTAGATTCGCACCTGACGCAAGATCAATAGCCGGAGCCTTAGGACTGCTGCAGCTTATGCCTTCAACAGCACAAAGGGTAGCCAAGTCCGCCAAGGTGCAGCTTAATGGGAATGGAGATCTCACAAATCCAAAAACAAATATAAGGCTGGGCGCTCACTACATAAAACAGCTCATAACGAGGCTCGGATCTGTGCCTATGGCAATTGCTGCATATAATGCAGGAGAGCATATGGTGCTCAAATGGATAAAGCAAGTCAATTATACTGATATTGATCTCTTTATAGAAGACATTCCGTTTAGTGAGACAAGGAACTATGTAAAAAAGGTGCTCACAAGCTACATCGAGTATACAAGATCCCTGAATCCGGAAAATACAGAGGCGCTACGCAGACTTTTCAACAAAATGTAGACTTCTTGTCAGACCTTATTTTATCATTATTAGCATTAACGCATTTTCGTATGAATCAAGCTATTAAAAGGAGGCAAAAGATGGATCTTTTGAAGACATTTGATGAAAAAATAGCAGCAGCAGTAGAAAAGGTGAAGGCGCTTAAAGACGAAAACGGAGAGCTTAAGCTTAAGCTTAGAGAATATGAAACCCTTTTGGCTATAAGGGATGAAGAGCTCCAGAAGCTCTCTGGCGAAAAATCATCCATACGCAACCAGATTGAAGAGCTGCTCGAAGAGCTTGATTCAATAGAGACGCACTAGGAGCTGTATGGGAAGCGTAGAGGTCTTTATACTCGGCCAGAGATACATTATAAAAGGAGATGAAGATCCTGAATATATAAAAAAACTGGCTGAGTATGTTGATGCAAAGCTTAAAGAGGTGCATAATTCCATGCCAGGCATTACGCCTCTTAAAGCCTCTATTCTGGCATCACTCTCAATAGCTGATGACATGCACAAAATCAAATTGAGGTACAACTCCGTATCTGAGAGGATTAAGAATATAGAAGACCGTGCTGACTCGATTATAAAACTGTTTGACTAAGGCTCAGACCACTCTCTGATCTGTCTTGGAGCAACCGCCTCCGCACATCTTTGCAAACTTCTTCATCTCTGAAGCCACCTCTGCCATCTCGCCGTAATGCTTAAAAGATCGTTTGCTGTTATGGGTAATGCCTACAGACAGACCCATTACAGGGAACGTCCTGTGCGCCCCTTCCCTGTCAACAGACTCTATGCATCCTTTAGCCCTGTCCTCAGAATCATAAAATGTGGGCACAATATTGCTGAAGTTGTCTATCAGATCCTGAGAAACCTCTTCCATAACATCATGATTAACTATAAAAACAAAATCATCGCCTCCAATATGTCCAATAAAGCTACCCTGCGGCTGTTTCTGCCTCACAGTGTTTAGAACAAGCCTGCCTAGCATTTTCAGCACCTCATCACCGCGTGCAAATCCGTATTTGTCATTGAAAGGTTTAAAGTAGTCGATATCTACCCATGCCATAGCAAAGATCACTCCAGATTCAATTCGACTCTGCACCTGCTTGAGTATAGTTATGTTGCCAGGCAACCTGGTAAGTGGGTTAGTCTCTACAACCCTGTCTGCCCTTGCAAGACATATACATATACGTGATAATACCTCCTCCTCTTCAGCAGGATATCTTATGAAATCATCAATCGGCAGCAGGCTGTTATCCGGCATCTCCTGATCATCACCAAAAAGTCCCACAATAGAGACCTGACCAAAAATTGAGTCAGCCTTTAGATCAGACACAACCGTAAATGCAGCAGGATTCCCCTGAATAAAATCAACGATGAGAAGATCCGGAATTGAATTATAGATATAATCCAGAGCGAGATTAAGACTGCTAAAAATTATTACCTTATGCTTATTGCCAAAGAGACGCTCTGTCATCGCTGTAAAGGCCACATTTCTAGATACAACAACAAGGGATTTCAATCTTAATCACCAAGGAAGAAATCATCAGCATGGGAAAGAGCAGAATCCATCTCAAGCACAATGCCTGAGAGCTCAGCTTCTGATATATTAAGAATCTGCCAAGCTCCTGCATTAAGTGCAGGCACAAAATCATCTCCTGCAAATCCAAATCCTCTTGCGCGCACCAGTATATCTGCAAGGTGAACTATAGATGTCTGCACTAGCATCGTTTTAGACAGATTCGGTTTGTGATGATACTCAATCACCTCGACAAGGCTTCTGGGAAAGTTCCACTTCTGCGCGATCCAGCTGCCAGCCTCTGCATGGTTTACAGAGAAGTGCTTCTTCTCAGCCTCAAAAATGAATATGCCCTCTTTTTCTGCATCAACTACTACTCCTGCATACTCATCAGGAAATTTGAGGCTAAGCACAACCTTTCCTATGTCATGCAGCAGCGCAGCTACAGATACCTCTTCAGGTTCCGGAATACCCTTCTGCTGGGCAATTATTCTTGCTGTTATTGCAGTGCCTATAGAGTGCTCCCATAATCCAATCATCGACTTCTGCATAACTTCAAAAACTGAAACGCCAAGCAGAAGGCCTCTGACAACATTCATACCAAGCAGTATGAGAGCCTGACTTACAGAAGATATTCTTCCAGGAAATCCGTAAACAGGCGAATTGACCAGCTTCAGGACTCTTGATGTAAGAACAGGATCACTCGTTATAAATGAACCGATCTCATTAAGAGAAACCTTTGGGTTTTCTATAACCTTGAGAAGCTTTTTGAGAACTCCCGGCACCGTAGGAAGCGTATCAATTTTTTCTATCTGGAGTCTGAGAGCCTGAATATCCATTTATTTATACAGCTCCTCTATTCTGGATTCGAAGATTTTTTTTATCATCAGCATATGAGGTTCATTCAGGGTCTTGCTGAATCTTGCTTCCAACTCGCTCAGCATTTCTTCTTTGGGCTTGTCAGGCGTAGTTTCGCCCTCAATATAAACTGCTTGCACATTCATATTTATGAGGCGGTCAATATGCGCTGCTTTAATTTCTGTACCCTGAGCCAGTAAAACCATACCTGCTTCGTTAAGAACAGGCTTGGCTAAAACAACCCCGGGCATAAGTCTTTCTACAGGAATTTTTGGCATATATTAAATACCCCTTTTTGTTTATTATATCATATAGCTGTAATACCAAAATAAAATAAGCTCTGAATCAGAGATTATGACATTTTTAAATATAGTTTATCTGAACCTGAAAATGCATTAATTTGGAGGCAACCTTATGAAGATCCGATTCCTTGGGGCAGCAAAGACAGTTACCGGTTCCTGCTATCATCTTTCGATCAACAATATTCAGATGCTGGTCGATTGCGGAATGAGGCAGGGAGAAGATGCCAAAGATGCGCAAGGTGAAGAATTCGATTTCAATCCTGCAGAAATTGACTATCTCTTTCTGACGCATTCACACATTGACCACTCAGGAATGGTGCCACGGCTCGTAAAGAAAGGTTTTAAGGGATCCATACTTCTGACAGAAGCTACTGCTGACCTTGCTGAAATAATGCTTTACGACTCTGCCAACATACAGGAAAACGATGCCCAGCGCGCTACAACCAGAGCCCTCAGATCAGGGCATGATAAAGAAATACTTCCAGCATACACAACTATAGATGTGGAAAATACTATCCAGTTTTTCAAGACTATTGCATACAACAAGATTACACATCTGGGCAACGGAATAAAGTTCAGACTTCTGGATGCCGGTCATATACTCGGCTCAGCATCGCTCGAGCTCTGGTACCAGGATTCTGCAGAAGATAAGAAAATTGTATTCTCTGGAGACATAGGCAAAAAAGGGAGCCCAGTGATCAAGGACCCGCAGACATCTTCTGATGCAAACTATATTGTCATTGAGTCAACCTACGGAAACCGGCTCCATAAAAATATGAACAACACAATTGATGAGCTGGTGGATGCTGTTAAATCAACCTTCATGAGAGGCGGCAATGTAATAATCCCGTCTTTTGCAGTAGGCAGAACACAAGACCTGCTTTATATATTCAATCAGCTCACTATGCAGGACAGGCTTTTCAACATAAATGTATACATTGACAGCCCTCTGGCAGAAAAGGCGACAAAAATATATCTTTCACATCCTGAGCTGTATGATGATGAAACCAGACTGCTCTTAAAAACTCAGAGTTCAAAGGGGATAAAGATACATTTTACCCACTCTACACAGGACTCTATGGCTCTAAACAAAATCCGCTCTGGAGCAATCATCATAGCTGGCAGCGGCATGTGTGAAGGTGGCAGGATAAGACACCATTTAAAACATAATCTCTGGCGCAGGGATTGCTCAGTTCTATTTGTAGGATTCCAGGCAAAAGGCACACTCGGCAGACGTATTGTTGACGGGTCAAAGAGTGTAAAGATATTCGGAGAAGATATAGCTGTACGGGCTAATGTACATACAATCGGAGGCTTTTCTGCCCATGCAGACCAGAAGGAGCTTCTTGACTGGCTTAACGGATATGCTAACCATCCTGAGGTATTTGTAGTACATGGAGAAGGCCAGACAGCTATAGATTTTGCAAAAAAAATAAACGCGACATACGGATTTAAGACTATAGCGCCTGACATAGGAGACGAGTTCGAGATATAGAATGCCAGCTGTGGAGCCGGGGAAGGGATTTGAACCCTCGACCTGCTGATTACGAATCAGCTGCACTACCCCTGTGCTACCCCGGCAAAATATAAGAAAAAAAGGAACTAAATTATATACTTTGGCGCCGCAGTTTATCAAACTCAGCACAAAAACAGCTATAAGTACCATCATCAAACAGGCAAAACTCCAAAACCTCAAGCCCGCACTCTAGATTTTCTGACAGAAAATGTGCAGCCTGTCCAACAAGTATCTGAGCGCACTTATCCTTTGGAAATCCATAGATGCCGGCACTAACTGCTGGCATTGATATACTTTTGAAACGATGTTTAACAGCAGTAGCTAGAACGCTATTAACGGACTTTATCAGCTTTGCATCCTCATCACCCTCACCCATTCTCGGTTCTACCGTGTGAATAACAAATTTGGAAGGTAAACCGCCTGCTGTTGTAACAGCAGCTCCGCCAACAGGCACATAGCCTATTGAATTGCTCTGCTGCTGAATAATTTCACCGCCCTTTTTTACTATGGCAGCAGCCACTCCTCCGCCGTGCTGAAGGCTCGAATTAGCTGCATTCACAATAGCTTCAACCTGCCTTGTTGTTATATCAGCCATTACAAGGCGTATAACACAACCCCCTATTTTCTGTTCAAAACTCATAATATCCTCCATTGAACATATATCCATAAAAAATTAATCTTTATAGATGTATAATAACAAGATGAAATTTGGATATCTAAATTGCCACTCCGGAATAAGCGGGGATATGTTCCTTGGAGCTCTTGTATCAGCAGGAGTTGATCCTAAAAAGCTCTCAGATACTCTGAAAGCTATCCCTGTTGGAGGATACGAAATCACATCAAAGGATGTTACACGTGCAGGAATAAGCGCAACGAAAATTGATGTTAATATATCACCAAACCCGAAAAGGGGACATACAAGATGGAAAGATATTGAAGAACTTATAAGCAGATCAAGCCTTGAGGATGAGATAAAATCCACGGGACTCTCAATATTCAGAGATCTATTTAATGCAGAAGCATATGTTCATGGACGCAGTTTCGATGATGTACACCTTCATGAACTTGGAGGAATAGACTCTGTAGTTGATATATTCGGTACTGTAATAGGGCTGAATATGCTCGGCATCAGCAAGCTTTTTGTCTCTCCGATCAATCTCGGCTCAGGAACAGTTAACACATGCCACGGCATGCTGCCTGTGCCTGCGCCAGCAACAGCAGAGCTTCTTAAAGGATATTCCGTCTACTCAACAGACATAGGCTTTGAACTCACCACTCCAACAGGAGCAGCTATCCTTAAAGGACTAAAGGCAGAGCTAGGTCCAATGCCTCCCTTTATAGTAGAGAAAATCGGATATGGCGCCGGCAGCAGGGACATTAAAGGCGTACCTAATATACTGAGGCTTATGTCAGGAAAAAGCTCAGAACTCACCATCTCGGAAAATGTCACTATTATAGAAACAAACATAGATGACATGAATCCGCAGCTTTACGAAAATGTGATGGACAAGCTTCTTTCTGCAGGAGCTCTGGATGTATTTATCGAAAACATAATAATGAAGAAAAGCAGGCCTGCACAAAAACTCACAGTAATAGCTGATAGCAATATAGCCGGACTGTCAGAAATAATCTTCAGGGAGACATCAACCATAGGCATACGCACATATACTGCAGACAGGATAACGCTTGAACGAGAAATCAAACCCGTGCATACCCGATTCGGCAAAGTTCGCGTAAAAACCGCTATGCTGCGAAACGAGACCTTAACCGTCTCAGCAGAATATGAGGATATAAAAAAGATCTCTGAAAAAACCGGCATGCCGCTCAAAAAAGTTGCTGAGGCGATTAATATTGATATCCATAAAAATGAACCAAATAATATTTAATTAAAAACTCAGGGTGGATTATGAAAACTAAAACCAGCATCTGCATAACATTCATGATTTTTACTGCTATATTTTTTATTCTGTCGTGTGCAGCCGCATCAGGCCTCACACTGGAACAGGCTATCGAACTTGCGCAGCAGAATCTCCCCTCTTACAAGGCAGCTGAGCTGCAGATAAGGGCAAAGGAAGAACTCTATAAAGCTACTCTTGGAGATTATGTGCCCAGGCTCGACGTATCTTCAAACTACAGCAAATTCTATACAAGCACTGAATACACAACAAGATCATATGATGCAACTCTCTCTTATACGCTTTTTGACGGCGGTAAAAGAGACGCTTCCCGCAATATATCGAAACTTAACCTCGACATACAGAAGTTCGAGCTTAAAAAAAGCTTTATTGATCTCTCATACGATGTCAAATCCGCTTTTTTTTCGGCATTGGCAAAAAACGAATCACTTGAGCAGCGCAGGGTGCAGCTGCAGGACGCGCAGAAAGATTACGAGGTTGCAGAAGGAAGGTATAAATTCGGCGTTGCAAAACTCTCTGATGCACTTCAGGCATCTGTAAGGCTTGAACAGGCAAAATTTAATCTTGTTGAAGCTGAAAATAGTCTCAGAAAGGCAGTTGTACAGCTTAACTCTATAATAGGAAGATCGCTCGAAACACCATTCGACTTAATCGGAACATTATCTGAAACATATCCAAATGAAAACAGGGCAGCGCTTGAGCAGGCCGTGCTGCAAAAACCGGAGATAAAACAGGCTGAACAGAAACAGAAGATCGCCGAGTTCAACAAGCAGAGCGAAATGAGCGTATTTTATCCAACTTTCAACGCTGAGGCTGGATACACAAAAACTGCCGGAGGCAACAGATCATCATCAACATCCAGCGGAGAGAGCAAATCAGGTCTAATCATTGCAAGATGGAATATTTTTGAACTTGGCAGATACCACAGAGTAAAGGCCGCGAGACACGAAATTGATATATCAGCAGAAAACCTTCGTGAGACAAAAAGACAGGCTCTTCTTACTCTCGGCCTAGCATATGAAGACTACACAACTGCTGTAAATAATATGAAGGTTGCGCAGCAGCAGCTTAAACAGGCGCAGCAAAACTATGACCAGGCATTTGGAGAATACAAAGTTGGCAAAGCAGACATTCTCTCTCTGGTACAGGCAGAAAGCCAGCTCGCTTCTGCCAGAGAACAGCTTATAAACACAAAACTGAATCTGGTTAATTCGAGAATTGAACTCGAAAAGATTTCAGGCACAGAACTGACATGGAAATGATCATACAGATATATCAGAGGAGCCCTAAATGAAAAAGATACTCGCTGTTATTGTTGTCCTTGTGCTGGCAGCAGCAGGATATTTCGGATATCAGACCCTCTTCAAAAAACCAGCCACGCAGGTTATAGAGACTACGGTTGTCGAAAAAGGCGACATCCGCGGAATACTCGTTGAAACAGGAATAACAAAGTCGCAGGTCGGAGCTGTTGTAAAGATAGGAACAAGAGCCACAGGCACAATAATGGATATGAAAGTTCGTGTCGGCGACAAAGTAAAAAAAGGCGAGTTGATCGCTTTAATTGATGACAGGGAAATAAACCAGTCTATCGCACAAACAAAAGCATCACTCGACGCTGCAAAAAAAACACTTGCACAGCATGAACTGACATATCCTGAAAAAATAAAAGAGGCAGCAGCAAACTACGAATATGCAAAATCATCATATGACAGGGAAAATGAGCTGCACAAAAAAGATTTCACAACAAAAGACGCACTCGAAAAAGCAAAGAGCCAGTTCGACTCAACAGCTGCTGTGCTGCAGAGGCTTAAGTCTGAATTCAAGACGCAGGTAGAAATAACAAAAGCAAACATAAACGACAAGGCCGCGCTGCTTGAGCAGCAGCAGACAAAACTTAGTTACACAAAAATATACTCTCCGCTTACAGGGGTTGTTTCGGATGTAACCGCTCAGAAAGGAGAGACAATAGTTGCTGGTCTACAGGTAGCAAACCTAGTTACAGTACTTGACCCGACAAGACTTGAGATGTGGATATATGTTGATGAAACTGACATCGGCAGGGTAAAGCTTTCACAGAAGGTTGAATATTATGTTGATACATATCCAAACAGGACATTCAACGGAGTTATAAGCGAGATATACCCTCAGCCTGTTGTTAAAGACAACATTGTTTATTATCTGGCCATAGTCAAGATACCTGTTGAGGACGCGCTAATGCTAAGACCAGAAATGACAACTCATGTGAAAATAATATTCAAAGAAAAATCCGGCGTCCTTACCGTAGCCAATGCTGCTGTTAAATTTGAAAAAGGCAAACAGGTGCTTTACCTAGTTAAAGGCAAAAATCTGGTGCAAAAGACAGAAATAAAAACAGGCATCAGGGGCGAGGATAAAACAGAAATACTTTCTGGAGCATCTGAAGGAGCTGTTACTGCATCAAAGCTTATATTGCCAACCACACAGAAAACAGAGAATAAAGCGCCTGGCCAGTCGGGTCAGGGCAGCGGAGCCGGAAGATAGACATGAGCCTCTGTGAACTTAAGGAAATACGCAAGACATACAGAATAGGCGATGAAGATATTGAGGTGCTTAAAGGCATAACCCTGAACATCGAAAAAGGTGAGTTCCTTGCGATAATGGGCACCTCAGGCTCTGGAAAAACTACACTTATGAATATGATCGGCTGTCTTGATGTGCCGACATCAGGAAGCTATAAGCTTACTGGGCAGGAAGTCTCATCCCTTGATGATGATGAACTCTCTACAATAAGAAATGAGCATATAGGTTTTATATTCCAGAGTTTCCATCTGCTGCCATATGCTACAGTCCTGGAAAATGTGCTTTTGCCAACACTTTATCTCGATAAAAGGAGACATAATGAAAAGGAGCTGGCAATGAATCTTTTGAAGCTGGTAGGGCTTCAGGACAGAGCAAAATTCAGACCTAATCAGCTCTCAGGCGGACAACAGCAGCGTGTGGCAATAGCAAGGGCGCTCGTTAATGAGCCAGAGCTGCTTTTGGCTGATGAACCTACTGGACAGCTTGATAGCAGCACAGCTGCTGAGATCATGAAGATACTTACAGAAATGAATAATAAAGGAACAACTGTTGTTCTTATAACTCATGACGAAAAAACAGCATCTCATGCTAAGCGCATTCTTAAAATAAGCGACGGAATGCTGGTATAAATTTGATGGATAGACTTTACAACATATTTTCACAGTCAGTCATCGCTGTAAAGGCATTTAAGTTAAGGACATTTTTCTGTCTTTTCAGTGTTGCGCTGGGCATAGCAGCAATAACCATAATTGTTGCAGCCACAGAAGGCGCATACAAAAAAGCCTATGAACTGGTCGCAAGGTTCGGTCCCGATTCAATACTTATAGCAAGCGGAGGAGACGAAGCCCGTGCGATAGGCAGATTTGACAAAACACTAACAATGGATGATGTAGAAGCGATCAAAGAAAATTTTGATACAGCATACTTGGTTGTGCCTATGTCAGCGATGCGTGGCATAAACATATCCTACAGAGATAAAAAACACCAGACAGCTGTGTTCGGATCTACAAATGACTACAGCAGTGTATGGACATGGCCCGTTGTTGCAGGGTCGGACTTTACTGAAGATGATGTAAAAGGACTCCGCAACGTGGCCATAATCGGCACATACATAGCTGAACAGCTTTTTGGCAGCGAAGATCCCATAGGAAAGCATATACGCGTAAAAAATATACCTGTAGAAGTAGTTGGGGTATTGGCAGAAAGAGGCACAACTCCCATGGGGTCCAGCCTTGATGACAGGATTATAATACCTATAACTACACTAATGCGGAAGCTCCAGAATGAGACAAAATATGTTTCCACCATAAGGGCAAGATTCGTAGATCATGAACGACTAGCAATCCGCCAGCTTGAGATTAAGCAGTTTTTGAGGGCAAGACATAACTTGAGGCCGTCTGACCCAGATGACTTCCGAGTAATAACACCTCAGGAGGTAGTAAAATTTCTTGTAGCTATGACCGGCAGCCTCACCATCTTTCTTGGAGTCGCAGGAGTCATATCTCTTGTTGTAGCGGGGTTCGTGCTGGCCAACCTGTTTCTGCTCTCTGTAAAGGAACGTTCAAAAGAGATCGGAATACGCCGCGCAACAGGAGCTAAAAAGAGCGATATACTTATGCAGTTTCTCAGTGAAGCAGTGATCATAACAACAGCCGGAGGTCTGCTTGGATTCTTTCTCGGATACGCCTCATCCGGGCTTCTGAAGATGGTGGCTGAGTTTGAGATGCACTTTTCATGGAAGGCCTTTGCAGCCGGCCTTGTTCTGGCATGGGCAGTTGGCGTGGGATTTGGACTGCAGCCTGCCAGAAAAGCAGCAAATATGAACCCAATAGATGCGATAAGAAGATGAACAGAATTTTGATTAATCTTAAAATAGCGCTCGGTTCTTTAGGAAACTACAAGCTGCGCACAGCGCTGGCTGTGCTAGGTGTATTTCTTGGAACATTTTCGCTGATAGTAGTTTCTAACCTCTCTTCTTCACTCGCAAAAAAGACAGCAGCAGAAATAGAGAGTCTGGGAAAAGATCTGCTGATAGTGCGAAGCGGCATTGTCAGAAGATTCGGACCGGGCACATCACTTTTAAGCGAGGCATCTAATCTTACAATCGAGGATGCCAAGGCTATAAAAAACTCATCTGTGCATGTGCTGAATGTTTCTCCATCATCCAACAAATCATTCCCTGTACGATATGGCAGCACAACACTAAGAAGCGTTCTCATAATCGGCGCGATGCCAAACTACGCAGAGGTGAGAAATTTTTTCGCGGCAGAGGGCAGTTTTGTAACATCAGATGATAACCATAACCTGACAAATTCAGCAGTAATAGGATCGGGAGTAGTTAAAAAGCTTTTCCCAAAACAGAATCCACTCGGGAAGTTCATAATGATACAGAGGGCTCCGTTTCAGGTTACAGGCATAATGGAGGAAAAGGGAGTTGATCTTTCGGGCGCTGATCAGGACAACACAATATTTGTTCCGTTGAATACCTATCTCGCAAAATTAGTCAACAAGAATTTCATAGGCACAATAAATGTACAAGCAGTTAATACACAGTCAATTCAAGCTGCAAAAGCAGATATAGAAAGCATTCTGCGCAAAAGACATAAAATAAAGCCTTCGGCAAAAGACGACTTCGCTGTAATTGATCTAAAGGATGTGACCCAGCTAAAGGCTCAGGCTATGTCAATGATCACTATATTGGGCAGAATAGCCGCTGCTGTCTCTTTTTTAATTGGCGGCCTCGGAATACTGTCTATTATGATACTGATTGTCAGCGAGCGCAAGATAGAAATAGGCATTAGAAGAGCTATAGGCTCGAGAAAGCGCGACATCATACTCCAGTTCCTTACAGAATCATCCTTCATATCTATTGCCGGAGGCGTAATCGGACTCGTTATAGGATTGCCTGCAAGCATAATTATACTGAAGCTCTCAGACCTGCCCTTCGCTGTCTCGATTGGCGGCCTTATTCTGGCTGTTACCGCCTCTATAGGAATAGGAATAATTGCCGGCATATATCCCTCAAAAAAGGCTACTCTCATACAGCCAGTAGACATTATGAGGATGTGATCATATTTACGCAGATGCAGAAGATCTGTTTTTTAATATTGTGAGCCAGCCGGAAAATAGAATTATCATCCCGCCCAGAGCTGTCTTTATTGTTATGCTCTCTCCGAGAAAAAAGAATGCCAGCAGTATGGCGCACACAGGCTCAAGGTACCCGAGTATCGCAGCGCGGTTTGCTGTTACATCCTTGATGCCCCTGAAATAAAGCACCGGAGCGAGTGTTGAGTGTACAACACCCATCACAAGTATCGATACAATAGATCCTGAAAACTGAACGCTAAAGTCGACAAAAGGCATCAACAGCAGAGTAATCATTAAATTCTGAACAAACGCCATAATTACAACATTCATGGATAAAGAGAAAGCCCTGAGTGCAACAACGAGCACAGCATAACCGAATCCTGAGAATATGCCTGCTGCTATTCCAACAGTATTACTGTCGCCCTTGAGCAGCATAGAGACGAAGCTCTCAGCAGACATATCCAGCATTATCCACATGCCAGCTGTAGCAGCAGCCACAGAAGCTATGATTCTTACTGTAAGTTTTTCATGAAGAAAAAATGATGCCATAATAGCAACAAAGAGAGGGGCTGTATAATGCGTCAATATTGCATTAGCTATTGATGTATTTTTATAAGCGTAGAAAAAAGAGAATGTATTAACAAGGCTGACTGGACCTATTATCATCAGCTTTATCATGTCTCTACCCTTTGGGAATTCCTGTCTAAAGCTTTTACTTATTACAACAAAACTCAGAATTAAGCATGACAGGAGATTCGAATAAAACATCAGGATATGAACAGGCAGAGGAGACATTTTTATAAAAATGCCTAGTGAACTCCATAATATTATCGCGGTTAATATAAATATCATTTATTCGCCATCTGATCAGAAGATATAATTATATACAAACGCAATAAATCAATCATGTAAAATGTTCTCCTTGCAAAATAATACTGGAAAATCATAAATTAATAGAACATATGTCAACCAAACATGCTCATATCGGTGGGGAGTCGCATCAGAGTATTCCTGTAGAAATGCTTGTTGTTGGTGAAAGACTGCCTTTTGATCTTTATGTAAAAGAACGTGGAGTTTTAAGGCCGCTTTTTAAACATGGCATGGTATTCACCAACATGGCAAAAGAAATACTTCAAGAAAGGGGCATCTCTGAAACATTTGTAGAGAGCGCAAGCTCAAGCCTTATTGATTCTTATATATCAAAATCAAAACAGGAAGATGACACAACAATTGACAAATCTCCTGTCTTCAGAAAATACTCATTCCACAAAGACCAGCATTACCAGATAGACAGAAAACTGATACTGCCGGGCACAAAGGTGAGCTTCAGTATCTACAGTCTCGACAAATTTGATCTCTCCCAGATCATAGAGGCTGATCTCGACTCTCCAGCTGTTGTTGAGTCAGCGCTCACAGATCTGCCCGGAGATCTCGTAATAAACAAATCCCAGATACATCTATACAATGAATACATAAGCAGCCTTCTGAGGCATCCTGAGTCAGCCAAAAATATGCCGCGCTCAGTTAAGCCGGTTGCGATGAGAGAAAAGTCCAAGATGGTCATAAAAGACCTTCTGGATGACCCCCGAAGCGGAGATACAATTAAAAAATCCGAAGATGTTGTTACAAACCTTGTCGACTGCATGCTCGAAAACAATGATGCGATCTATGACCTTCTATCTTTAAGCAACTATGACTACTATACATATACACATTCAGTAAATGTGGCTGTTCTCTCTTTAGGACTCGGAAACGCAGTCAATATGAGCAGGGCAGAAATAGAAGAACTGGGGCTTGGAGCTCTGCTTCATGACATAGGCAAAAGCGCAATATCACAAGAGATACTTAACAAACAGGGCAAACTCGATGATATAGAATACAGAATCATCCAGAACCATGTGATAGAGGGGCAGAACCTTCTCAAATTCCATAAGAATATATCTGACAATTCTATGACTTCTCTCATGCAGCACCACGAAAAACTTACAGGCAAAGGCTATCCATTTAACCTTATAGGCAAAGATATCAAGATTAACGGCAGGATAACAGCAATAGCTGACTGCTATGATGCGCTCACAACAAACAGACCTTACAAACAGGCTGTCTCCCCATTCAATGCACTCTCAATAATAGCAAAAGAGACCGGCAATTATGATCCTGAGCTGCTCAGAGCGTTTATAAAGATGCTCGGCAAAATCAAGTAAGCAGATGGATCTATTTTCAAAAGAAGAAGAATCAGAAAAAATTGAGATAAAGAAAGATGCTCCTCTGGCATTCCGCATGGCCCCGCGCAGCCTTGAAGAATATGTAGGCCAACAGCACATAATAGGTGAAGGCAGGCTGCTAAGAAGGGCTATAGAGGCAGACCGGCTTGGTTCAGTAATCTTTTACGGTTCGCCAGGCACAGGAAAGACTGCATTAGCCCGTGTAATCGCATCAAAGACAGGCGCGCATTTCGAGTGGTTGAATGCTGCAACATCAAATCTTGATGATCTAAGAAGGGCTGTAAGCTCAGCACGCGCAAGAAGGTCAAACAATAAAAGAACCGTGCTCTTTCTCGATGAAATTCACCGTTTCAACAAGCTGCAGCAGGACGCGCTGCTCCCTGATGTTGAAGAAGGCACAATAACTCTGATGGCTGCTACTGTGGAAAATCCTTTTTTCTACATTAATAACGCTCTGCTGTCCAGAAGCCAAGTATTTGAATTAAAGCCTCTATCCAGCTCAGATCTTGTAACAATAATGAAGAACGCGATTAATGACAAAGAACGAGGACTAGGCAATCTATCTGTTACAGCAGAAGATAATGCGCTTGAGCACCTGGCAGCAATGTCAGACGGAGACGCCAGAAAAGCTTTATCTTCACTCGAGATAGCCGCACTCACAACAACGCCATCTACTGAGAACACTATAAAGATAACTCTGGAAGCAGCACAGGAATCGATCCAGAAAAAGGCTGTAGTCTACGATAAAGCAGGCGACCAGCACTATGACACTATATCAGCATTTATCAAGAGCATGAGGGGGTCTGATCCTGATGCAGCTGTTTACTATCTGGCAAAGATGCTTTACGCAGGTGAAGATCCAAGATTCATTGCAAGAAGAATAGTGATATGTGCATCAGAAGATATAGGAAATGCTGACCCCATGGCCCTTGTTCTTGCAGTATCAGCGCTGCGAGCTGTCGAGTTTGTTGGCATGCCGGAGGCACGCATACCCTTATCCCAGGCAGCAACATATATAGCAACCGCTCCAAAGAGCAACGCTGCTTATGCTGCCATTGATGAGGCTACAAAAGATATAGAATTAGAAACTACGCAGGAGGTACCTGACCATCTCAAAGACGGCCACTACAAGGGGGCATCCAAGCTCGGCAGGGGCGAAGGATACAAATACCCGCACGATTTTGGGGGCTATGTCAATCAGGAATATATGAAGCAGAAGAAAAAATACTACAAACCCTGATCAGGTCTCTGATGACTACCCTTAAAAAAATATTCAGACTGATTTTATTGACAACTGCCAGCACCATCCTGATATTGCCTGCAATTCTCATCAATTTGATTCTCGCATTCTCATATACTGCAAGATCCTGCTGTCTTGCATCACTCTCAACTTTCTGGGCTAAATGCTGCTGCAGAGCACTAGCAATAAACGCGAAAGCTGATGGTCAGTTCAAAAAAGAAACCCACGGATTCATAGTATCCAACCATATCAGCTATACAGATATTTTTGTGATAGCGAGCATGCTGCCCTGTGCGTTTTTATCAAAGGAAGATGTCAGAAGATGGCCTATTATCGGACTGCTCTCGATACTTGCAGGCACAGTATTTATTGACAGAAGCTCAAAATCCGGCATACCGTCAGCAATAAAAGGTCTCAACAGAAAACTAAATGCAGGACTAAATGTAGTTGTTTTCCCGGAGGGAACAACGTCAGACAGCACTGATGTCTTGCCTTTTAAGAGCAGCTTTTTTGAGCTTCCACTCATTATGGACTGTCCTATTGTGCCTGTCAGCATAAGATATTCAGCTCCTCTGCCGGAAGATGCAAAAAACATTGTTGCATGGCATGGTAATGAACCATTCTTAAGGCACTTCTGGAGGCTATTGGGATGCAAGACTATCAGCGTAAATGTATATTTCAGCCCACAGCTTAGCCATTCAGACAAACACAATGGACAGACACGCAAAGAGCTTGCCATGCTCGCTCACGAAACAGTAAGAGCCCGTTACAAAAATATCAGCGCTTAATTTCAGTCAGATGTTTGCATTTATTGCGTTTTTCTGTTTAAATCAAATATACAAAGTATATCTGTTCAACTTGATAATCTTAGGAGAACTGCCATGATAAAACTCGTGCTTCTGCGCCACGGAGAGAGCGTATGGAACAAGGAAAACAGATTTACAGGATGGACAGATGTCGACCTTTCAGTAAAGGGCAGCGAAGAGGCAAAAAAGGCGGGTCAGCTTCTTAAAGACGGGGGCTACACATTTGATATCGCTTACACCTCTGTACTAAAAAGAGCCATCCGCACACTATGGACAGCGCTTGACGAGATGGATTTGATGTGGATACCTGTTGTACGTTCATGGAGACTAAATGAGAGGCATTATGGCGGACTTCAAGGACTAAATAAATCGGAAACTGCAGCAAAATATGGCGAAGAACAGGTGCTTATATGGAGAAGAAGCTTTGACATTCCACCTCCAGCCCTTACAAAAGATGACCCAAGGTATCCTGGCAGCGACCCTAGATACAGCACACTATCTGAGGCTGAACTACCTCTTACAGAGAGCCTTAAAGACACTATAGCCAGATTTGTGCCTTATTGGGAAGAGACAATAGCTCCCTCTGTAAAGGCTGGCAAGAAGGTGCTGATAGCAGCGCACGGCAATTCTCTTAGGGCTCTTGTAAAACATCTCGACAGCATCTCTGACAAGGATATCGTAGAGGTAAATATACCAACCGGAATACCGCTTGTGTATGAGCTTGATGACAATCTCAAGCCGCTTAACAGATACTATCTAGGCGACCCTGAAGATATGAAAAAGGCTATGCAGCAGGTAGCAAATCAGGGCAAGGCAAAATAAAAGGAGGCCATAAATGTCAACAAAAAAGGTTTTTACAGCAGAGCAGGCAAAAGAGATCGGTGAGAAACTCGGCATAGACTGGTCACTTTTTGATGTTGAGCAGTTCAGGATGGGAATGGATGTAGAGCTGGAGCACGGCAAGGAGAACCCTGTCACAAATGTCACAAATGACGATCCTCTTTTAACAGGCAAAATAACTCTTGCGCATCTGAATGAGTTCCCTGATTACTACACAAGACTATACGCAATGGAAGAAGAAGCAGAAGAATTTCACAATAATAAATAACAGCATAAGGGGAGGATAGCCCAGACTGCCTTCCCCTTATGCAAAAACAAGGCGGTGCTATGCTTGATCTCCATAATTTAAGTTTCATGTCTGACGGAAGGCAGATTATAAATGACCTGTCATTCACATTTCAAAAGGGTAAATTCTATGCCATAACCGGACCAAACGGCAGCGGCAAAACAACCCTCTCAAAGCTCATAATGGGCATACACAAAGCAACAACAGGCAACATTGTTTTTGCTGGCAAGGACATAACAAATTACACTGTTACAGAAAGAGCAAAAGCTGGCATAGCTTATGCCTTTCAGCATCCTGCAAGATTCAAGGGTCTGACACTAAGAGATCTTCTTAACATTGCTCTTGGAAAAGACCATAAGGCTGATATGAGAGACATAGTAGAAAAGATAGGCATATGCTCTTTTGAATTTCTTGATAAGCCTGTAGACTCAAAACTGTCCGGCGGAGAGATAAAAAAAATAGAGATGGCAACAACAATAGCCTTGAATCCCAAAATTGTAATATATGATGAACCAGATACAGGAATAGACCTCTGGACAATAGATCCTATGGTCAATCTGCTCAAGAAAGAACAGACAGAAAAGGGTACTACTACGATAGTAATAAGCCATAATAGGACATTTCTCGAGGCAGCTGATACAGTTATTCTCATTAAATCAGGTAAAATTGCCTACCAAGGGGACACCAGAGGGGCATTGCCTCTGCTGAGTGATCTCAGTATATGCAATCAAAACTGCAAGGTGCACGAAAATGATGGATGCTTTAGATAAAGAACTGCTCAAAGCTGTCTCAGGACTGGAACAGATACCAAAGGGCGCTTACAATATCAGAAAAAACGGCAAGCTGCTCACAAGAAATGTATCAGCCAATATAGATATCGAATCACTCGAAGGATCCAGAGGGATAAGGGTAATAATCAAACCCGGAACAAAAAACGAGTCTGTACATATCCCTGTAATACTTACAGAAGCTGGACTCTATGATGTCGTATTCAATGAGTTTATTGTAGGAGATGACTGCGATGTGACAATTGTCGCAGGATGCGGCATACACTGCGGATCTTCTGAATCTGAAGGTCATGAGGGAGTACACCAGTTCAATGTAGGCAAGAACTCCAGAATGAAATATGTCGAGAAGCACTACGCAACCGGAGATGGAACAGGCAAGAGAATACTCAATCCTACTACCAAAGTATTTCTCGAAGAGGGCGCTCGTGCAGAGATGGAACTAGCACAGATCGGCGGAGTGGACGACACAAAAAGAGTTAACGAGGCTGAGCTTGAAGCAAACTCTATGCTCCTCATAACCGAACATGTGCTCACAGAACGCGACCAGCAGGCAGTCTCATCAAACACCATAATGCTTAACGGCGCTGGCAGCAGAGCAAACATGGTATCGCGTTCAGTAATAAAAGGCAGTTCACGCCAGATATTCAACGCACTGATGGAAGCAAGGGCAAAATGCTTCGGACATATTGAGTGCGATGCGATAATAATGGACAATGGGATAAATGAGACCGTTCCTGCTCTTAAGGCGCTCCACCCAGATGCAGAGCTGACTCACGAGGCATCCATAGGAAAGATCGCAGACGAGCAGCTGCTGAAACTGATGTGTCTCGGAATGTCATACGACGACGCTGTAAATACAATAATCCAGGGCTTTTTGAAATAGCACAATAACCGCAGGGGCTGATACCCAGGCCCCTGAATATGCTCTATTATGCAGAAGAACTCCCCATCCTCAGATATAACTGCAGGAAATCTATGGTCAAACATTTGGCATATGTCATGGCCCATGTTCATTGTCATGCTCATGCACTTTGGCGTGGGTTTTATAGATATATATGTAGCAGGATTTCTAGGGTCTGATATCCAGGCAGCTGTTGGTTATGTAAGTCAGATATACTTTTTTGTTGTGATCGCAGCAAACGCTATAAGCATAGGCACGCTTGTGCTCATATCGAGGGCTATAGGATCAAAAAACCGAGCAGCAGCAGTAGATGTAGCCAGACAATCCCTCTATTTCGGTGCAGCAGCAGCGATAATACTAAGCATAATTGTCTATTTTTCGGCTGACTTCATAATCAGCATATCCGGCATACCGAGTCACCTTCATACGCCTGCCTCAGATTTTCTGACCATCTTCAGCTTGGCTCTTGCACCAAACTACCTGCTAATTATTACAGGAGCGATATTCCGTGCAGGAGCAGAAATGAAGAAAGTGCTCATCACGATGGGGATAGTAAGCTTTCTTACCGCTGTCGGAGACTTTGCGTTTGTATTTGGCTGCGGACCGATCCCTGCTTTGGGATATAAAGGAATAGCCATAGCAACAGCCCTGTCCTTCGCAGCAGGTCTTGTTGTCTCTTTCATATTCATGTATGCATCCAAACAGTGGAGGGATGTATTCAGAAATGGAGCAGGATTATCAAAGGATTTAATTAAAAAAATTATCGTCATCGGCTGGCCTCTAATACTGCTGCAGCTCACATGGAACACAGGCAATATATTTCTTTACACCATACTTTCATCTCTACCTGAAGGCAGCGTTACAGCGCTGGCATCTCTCACAAACGGCCTGAGGATTGAGGGTGTAATATATCTGCCTGCATTTGCCCTTAACATGGCTGCTTCAGTTCTGATAGGACAGAATTTGGGTGCAGGCAATGCGGAAAGGGCAGAAAAATTGGGTTGGAAGATAGCATATGCAGGCATTACTATAATAACCTTACTATCAGCAGTTATATTCGTTTTTGCCGGACAACTCGCAGGCATTGTTACAGACAATAAAGATGTTGCAGAAGAGACTGCCAGATATCTCAGAATCAACATGCTCTCAGAACCTTTTATGGCTTTGAGCCTTATTTTGGCTGGCGCTCTGCAGGGAGCCGGAGACACAAGAGGAGTTCTTTTGAATGTCTTTACCGGCACATGGATTATCAGGCTGCCTTTGGCTTACCTGCTGGCGGTAACAGCAGGACTCGGAGCTGCCGGAGCATGGATAGCTATGATCATTTCAATGACGATTCAGAGTATACTAATGGGTATAAGATTCAAAAGAGGAAGATGGAAGCATATCGGCTTTTGATCACTCATAATTGCTGAATATCCTAAATAATCACAGGAGTCTATTATGCTTAAACTCTACAACACACTGTCGCGTAAAATAGAAACATTCAGACCTGCATCTAAAAAACATGTATCTATCTTCACCTGCGGTCCGTCTGTATACCAAAGATCGCATATAGGCAATTTCAGGACATTTCTGTTTGAGGACATACTGCTGAGGCATCTCGAATTTTCCGGATACAAAGTGACCAGGTGCATGAACTACACTGATCTGGAAGACAAGGCTGTAAAAGAAGCTGCCAACAGAAAAACAACACTCAAAAAACTTACAGACTCTAATATCAAAACATTCATAAAAGACATGAAACTGCTTAAGCTGAAGACTCCTGAATGTTTTCCGAGGGCATCAGAGCATATTGACGAAGCAGCTTCGATAATCAGCAGGCTGCTGAAAAAGAAGATAGCCTATTGGCACAACGGCAATGTCTATTTTGATCCGTTGAAGTATGATGGATTTGGAAAACTCTTTGGACTCGACATGACCAGATGGCCAAAAAAGAAGAGACGCTTTCACAAAGATACTTACCCAGGCATACAATGGAATCTAGGTGACTTTATTCTATGGCACGGTGCAAAAAAAGGGGATTCTGTTTTCTGGGAAACAGAGCTTGGGAACGGCAGGCCGTCATGGAATATTCAGGATCCAAGCATGATAACACCTTATTTTAACGAGACTCTCTCCATCTACTGCGGAGGGATAGACAACCTTTACAGGCATCATGACTACAATATGGCGATACTAGAATCTATACGACCGTATAAAATGTCAAAATACTGGATGCATGGACTGCACCTCTATGCTAACAACCGCAAGATGTCAAAAAGCCTCGGCAACATTGTATACACTGATGACCTTATAAAAAAAGGATGGGATCCAGAGCAGATAAGATTCTTTCTCTTTTATGGACACTACAGAAAGAGCCTCAACTTCTCTTATGAGAATATGGACAAAGCCGGCAAAATACTCAGCCATTTCAAAAACAGAGTCAAACAGATCAGCAAGAAAGCATCAGGATTCACGAAATATGACAAGGCTGATGCGATAGTTGACCAATTCACAAAGCATATGAATAATGATCTAGACATCAAATCAGCATTCGATTCAGTAGATGCAATTATTTCGTTGATCCAACCGAAAAATTTAAAACCTGCTGAAGCTGGAGCAGTTATAAAGACCCTAAAAAAAATCGACACTGTAATGCTTGTGATCTTCTGAAAACAAAGGAGAGATTTGTATGAACAAAAAAACCGGGATAAAAAAAGTCTGGAATCTGAAACCTCTTTTTGAGAGCGACAACGACCCAAAAATCAAACTTGAGCTGAAACTCATTTCCGACAAAAACTCAAAATTCATAAAAAAATGGAAAAACAGACATGACTGGCTAATGGAGTCTGGCGCTCTGAAACAGGCTCTGGATGACTACGAAAATCTTAAAAGAAACTATGGGACAGACGGAAATGTTGGATACTATTTTCTCCTCAGATCCCAGCAGGATCAGACATCTCCTGCTATAAAGGCCAGACTGAATATGGCAGAAGCAAGCTCTAGGGCTGTTGAAAATGAGATCCGTTTTTTTGAGCTCCATCTCGCAAAAATCCCTGTTAAACAGCAAAAGGCTTTTCTGGATTGTGAACAGCTGGCTAAATACAGGCACTTCCTACGCCGCATATTTGCCCGTACAAAATATCTGCTCTCTGATGATGAGGAAAAGATTCTGAATCTCACTTCATCAACATCTTACGCAAACTGGATTAGGATGACTTCAGAGTTCCTCTCAAAAGAAGAGAGGAAAGTATATATTGAAGAAGGCGGAACAGCTATAAAGAACTTCAGTGAGCTCACCAGCTTAGTAAATAGCCCCAAAAAACGGGTGCGCGACTCTGCTGCCGCTGCAATTAATGAGATACTGCTTAAGCACTCAGACACAGCAGAGTATGAACTAAACTCAATTCTCTGGCATAAAAAGACAGAAGACGAACTGCGTTCTGCAGAACGGCCTGATACACTTAGACATATAAGCGACGATATCGAGACACCGGTTGTAGACACACTGATTACAGCTGTCACAGATAGATTTAATATAGCTGCTGAATATTACAAACTTAAAGCAAAACTGCTGAAAGTTAAAAAGCTCTCCTACCATGAGCGCGGAGTCGAGTACGGCAGAATTGAGTCGACTTTTTCATATCCTGATTCAGTTAAGCTCGTAAGCAGAGTTATGAAGGAACTCGACCCGGAGTTTGGCTCCATCTTCGACGGTTTTGTGATCAACGGGTGCATAGATGCATATCCCAAAAAAGGTAAGGCAGGCGGTGCGTTCTGCATACATCAGCTGCTGAGCCAGCCCACATACATAATGCTGAACCATACAGACAAGTTTGCTGATGTACTAACGCTGGCGCATGAGGCAGGCCATGGGATTAACAATGAGCTTATGCGCAAGAAACAGAATGCACTCACATTTGAGTCTCCCACATGCACAGCAGAGGTAGCGAGCACCTTTATGGAAGACTTTGTGCTGGAAGACATTATAAAAAAAGCAGATGACCGCACAAAGCTGTCTGTAATGATGAGAAAGCTTAATGATGATGTATCTACCATCTTCAGGCAGATCGCTCTCTACAACTTCGAGACAGAGCTGCATAACGAATTCAGAAAGCAGAACTATCTGTCAAAACAGGAGATCGGAAGGATATTCAAAAAACATATGCAATCATATATGGGCAGATATGTTGAACAGTCAGAAGGATCAGAAAACTGGTGGATATACTGGAGCCATATAAGATATTACTTCTACGTATATTCATATGCAAGCGGTCTGCTCATTTCAAAATCTCTCCAGAACGCGGTTAAGTCAGACAAGGCTTTTATTTACAAGGTCAAGAATTTTCTGTCAGCTGGATCATCCGACTCGCCTGCAAACATATTCCAGAATCTTGGGATTGATATAAGAGACAGACGATTCTGGCAGAAGGGACTTGAGGAGGTAGAGACGCTGCTGGACAGGACAAGGCGATTGGCAAAAAAGCTGGGAGAAATATAAAAAAGACTGAGTGATTGATCTCTTGCAGGACAATCACTCAGTCTTTCAGTTAATTTACTTTTTTGAGTATCTTTCCTTTAATGCCCTTTCTACAGGAGGAGGCACAAGCCCTGATACAGATCCTCCGAATGAAGCCACCTCTTTCACTATAGTTGATGAAAGAAATGAATACTCTTCAGAAGGCATCATAAAAACTGTCTCGCTGTTATGATCAAGCCGTCTGTTCATCAAAGCTATCTGGAGCTCATACTCAAAATCTGACACAGCCCTTAGACCTCTCAATATTGCGGTGCCCCCCTTCTGATTTACATACTCGACAAGCAGGCTGCTGAAAATATCGACGTGCACATTCTTTAAATCAGACACAGACTCTTTTATAAGAGCTATGCGCTCCTCTAGAGTAAACAGCGGCTTCTTGCTTGAACTGGGAGCCACTGCTATAATCAGCTCATCAAAAATCCTGATGCCTCGGGTCACAAGATCAAGGTGGCCGTTGGTAAACGGGTCGAATGTGCCAGGGTAAACTCCAAGCTTCATGTCACTCCTCCATTGAATTTGTTTTTATATATAGACTAAGTGAAGTATCGCCATATTTGTAGCGCTTTTTAAGCTTGAGACATAACTTCTGTTCAGGCATCTCTTTTTTTGAAGAGTGCTCTGCTATAACAACAGCATTTTCTGCAAGCAGCCCTTTGGCACAGATTAATTCCATAACAGTCTCCCACTCCTGAAGATCGTAAGGAGGATCCATAAAAATTATATCAAAGCCTACAGATCTAGATAATCTGATCGATGTGGATAGAAATCTTGCCGATTTTGAGCATATAACTGCAGAATTCTGCTCGAGGTTGAATGATGTAATATATTTTGATATTAAAGCTGCCCTTTTGTCATCTTCTTCCACAAATGCCACATAACTAGCTCCTCTGCTTAAAGCCTCTATTCCTACAGCTCCTGTGCCTGAGTATAGATCCAGCATCCTAGCTCCGTCTATGCGCTGTCCCAGAATATCGAATATCGCTTTTCTGACCTTTGCTGGAGTTGGCCTTAGATCATGGCCTCCGGGTGATTTGCTAAATGCCTTTTTGCTGCCTACAGCCCTGCCCTTTGCGTTGCCGCCTATTATTCTCATAATATGTTTAAATCAGCCGAGCATTGGATTGATAATACAGCATCCCTCATCTGTTGGAGATGATATTACAACCCGTCTGCCCTCCACTTTGAGCCTGCCTTCTGAATAGAGCCTTATAGCCTCTGGCAAAATTCTATGTTCCTGCATAAGTATCCTGGCTGAAAGAGACTCTTCAGTATCTTCAGAGCACACAGGCACAGCAGCCTGGATAATCACAGGACCAGTATCCATGCCCTCATCCACAAAATGTACAGTGCATCCGCTTATCTTCACACCATACTCAACAGCCTGTCTCTGACCATGGAGTCCGGGGAAGGCTGGAAGCAACGCAGGATGAATATTTATTATCCTGTTTGTATAAGCATCAATGAGCGGCTTCTTGACTACACGCATAAACCCTGCAAGCACAACAAGCTCTACTCCTCGTTTTATAAGCTCATCTTTTATAGAAGAAAAAAAAGCACCTTTTGAAGAAAACTCTTTGGAATTGATAAACAGATGTTCAATGGAGTGTTTTTTTGCCCTTTCAATAGCATAGGCGTCTGACTTGTCAACGATAAGCAGCTCTATCTTTGCCCTTAGAGCTCCAGCCTCTATCGAGTCTATTATCGCCTGAAAGTTCGATCCCCTTCCAGATGCGAGCACTCCTAGTTTGAGCATCTATTTGCCCCCTGCACTCACTTCGTGAACAGTTTCTACAAGAGCCTTTGCATTATCAACAGGAGTCTCAGGAAGTATGCCGTGGCCTAGATTAAAGATATGACCTTTTGCAGCCCTGCCCTTTTTCACAACATCAGCAGCCCTCTTTGCAACAATCTCCTTTGTGCCAAAGAGCGTGCATGGATCCAGATTGCCCTGCACTATTGCGTTAGACCCCAGAGTTGTTATAGCGTCGCTTATATCTATCCTCCAGTCGAGACCCAGCACATCAGCTCCTGAGGTCTTGACATGGCTGAGCATGGCGCCGCAATTGAACGCAAAATATATCCTGGGCAGCGCTGGATTAAGTGCAGAAATTATTTTATTAACATATTTTAGAGCGAATTCATCAAAATCAGCTGGTGAGAGTATTCCTGCCCATGAATCAAATATCTGGACAGCATCAACACCTGCATCTATCTGAGCGTTCAAGTAACTTATCACGCAATCAGTTATCTTATCCATAAGCCTGTGGAACATTTCAGGCTCTTTATACATCATCCTCTTTGTGTTCACATAGTTTCTGGAGCTTCCGCCCTCTATCATGTATGTAGCCAATGTAAAGGGCGCTCCTGAAAATCCTATAAGTGGCACCTTCAGGCTCTGCTTGAGAAGTTTTACTGCATCCATTACAAAGGGCACATCCTCCTGAGGATCCAGAGTTCTAAGCCTGGATATCCCTACACTGTCCCTTATAGGATCATAGAGTATAGGACCTTTTGACTCGGAAAATTCGAGCTTCATTCCTATAGCCTCAACTGGTATAAGTATGTCAGAAAAGAGAATAGCTGCATCTACTCCGAGTATGTCAACAGGCTGTAGGGTAACCTCTGCAGCAAGCTCAGGAGTTTTGCAAAGCGTAAGAAAATCGACCTTGCTACGCACCTTCTGGTACTCCGGCAGATAACGTCCAGCCTGCCTCATTATCCAGACAGGCGTATAATCGGTCTTTTCTCCTCTGCATGCCTTTAAAAAAGTATCGTTCATATCTCCTCCGTAGAGTTTATAAAAAAACCATAACATCAGCTGGGGTGAGCATTGCATCATGCAGCTTACTATTCGGATTTTGCAGCGTTAGCTCTCTTGATCTTCCCGGGAACATAACTGCAGAACGGCTCTTCTTCTAAATAATCGCCCTTAACAGCATAGGCTCTGGCTCTGCATCCGCCGCATACATTGATATATTCGCAGGATCCGCATGTGCCTTTGTATTTTTTGAAGTCGCGCAGGTCATGAAACAGCTCAGAGTTTTCCCATATATCTTTAAAAGTCTTTTCCCTTATATTTCCTGCAGACATGGGAAAGTAGCTGCAGGGCAGCACATTTCCGTCAACATCTATGAGGCATATAACCTGGCCGGCTATACAGCCCTTTGATCCTCCTGTAGAAAACTTAAGTGTTCGGCGCTCAAACTTTTCGCCATCCTCTTTTGCCTTCTGCAGCACTATCCTGTAGTAGTGCGGCGCGCATGTCGGCCTTACAAGGATATCATGTTCATCCTTCTCCATCCTGTAGTGCCAGTCAAGTATCTCTTCGTAGTCCTCTTTTGATATCAGCTCGCTCATAATCTCTTCGCCCCTGCCTGTTGGCACTATCATAAACATATACCAAGCAGTAGCTCCAATCTCTTTTGCAAGCTTATACACCTTAGGTATCTCTTCCTGGTTCCTCTTTGTAAAGGAGGAGTTGATAATAAACTCTATGCCATGCTTTTTAAATAGAGCTGCTGCGTTAAGAGTGCCTTTAAAAGCCCCCTTCTGGCTTCTGAAGTCATCATGAACATCCTCAGTTGATCCGTCCAGGCTTAGTGAGACTATTCTTATGCCGGATGCCTTAAGCTTTTCGCATACATCATCATTAACAAGAACGCCGTTTGTGGCGAGGCACATCCGGAGACCTTTTTCAGTTCCGTACTTAGCGATATCAAAAACATCACCGCGCAAAAGCGGCTCTCCGCCTGACAGCACAATAACAGGCTTGGCATAGGATGAAATATCATCCAGCACCCTGTATGCCTCTTCTATTGAAAAGTCAGGATGCTCGTTTATAACCATCTGTGAGGACGATCTGCAGTGCACACATCTGAGATTACATCTTCGGGTTATTTCCCATGCTATCCATTTAGGTGTAAATTCCATAAGCGTTATTATAGCAGATTGACTCAGGCAGATTTCCAGATCGTATTTTCCATATCCTGCAGCATAGCTGAGAATGTTTCTGGTCTTAATGCCGAGACTGCCAGACCTCCATATCTATTGGTTATATTTTGCATCTCCGACTCTAAAACGAGATCTGATTTATTAAATACAAGCATAATCGGCTTTTCAGATAATCCGATATCTTCAAGTATCTGCCTCACAGAATCCATATGCTGTTCAAACCTGGGATTTGATGCATCCACAATATGAAGCAGCAGATCAGCATCCTCAAGCTCCTCAAGTGTAGATTTAAAAGCTGCCACCAAGTCTTTGGGCAGATCTCTTATAAAACCGACAGTATCGGTTATTATGACCTCTCGCTCCTTTGGAAAGCGGAGCCTCCTGCTCGCTGTATCTAAAGTGGCAAAGAGCCTGTTTTCAACCAGAGTCTTGCTCTTTGTGAGTGCGTTCAGAAGTGTGGACTTGCCCGCATTTGTGTAGCCCACTATAGAAATAATTGGGATATCCCTGTCAACACGCCTCTGTTTTCGCTGCCTTCTTGCCTCACCAAGAGTCTTCATCTCACGTTCAAGGTGCGATATTCTGTCCCTTATACGTCGTCTGTCTGTCTCGAGCTTTGTCTCTCCAGGTCCTCTGCCCCCTATGCCTCCCATAAGCCTCGACATGGCTGTGCCTCTTCCCATAAGCCTTGGCAGAGTGTATTTCAGCTGCGCAAGCTCTACCTGCACCTTGCCGTCCTTGGTATGCGCCCTTCCTGCAAATATATCTAGTATAAGCTGAGACCTGTCTATAACCTTCAGCTCTGTTGTTGATGAAATCGAGCCTACCTGTGAAGGTGAAAGATCCTGATCAAAGACCAGCAGGGTAGCTCCCTTTTCCATCGCTGTAATTATTATCTCTTTAAGCTTGCCCTCTCCCAGAAGAAATCTCGGATTTACTTCGCGCAGCTTCTGTACAACAGTATCAAGCACTCTCACATCGCTGGATTCGCATAGCTCTTTAAGCTCTTCAACAGAGTCTTCCATTTCATATTTAGGCCTTGTGGATGCGCTGACAAGTATGGCTGATTCACGAGTATCTTTGCGGTCAATCAGGAGCTTGCGGTCCATTTCTGACTCGAGGTTCTGGACAAATTCCCTGAAATCCAGATCATAGTTGTAGAATCCATGTGACTCGATCTCATACTTCTTCTCGTTGCCGGCAGGCAGCAGATGCGCTGCATGAATCTTGTACGGAGATCTGTCCTCCGCAATAGTTATAGCAGCAAGCATATCGAAACGCAGCAGAGACAGGTCAGTGATATCCTCACTGCTAAGCGGCTCATCTCTTTTAAGATGAGTACGGATAAACCGAAGCCCCCTGAGCGGTCTCCTGCCCAGGGGGAACTTATCGAGTTCAGGAATAAATACGCTTTTGGCATCGCCGACTATAACATGGGTAATCGTACCGCCGCGTTCAGCGAGTATTCCTATCTGCCTGTTCAACTCTGAAGAGAGCTCTGTGAGATATTTCCCAAGATCCTGAGAGACAAGCTTATCAGCAGGAATTTTTCTCCTGTATATTTTCTCCAGCGAATGCAGAGCAGCCTTTTTAAGGCCGGATATGTTGCCAAATACAGTTGCTATTTCTTATACCTTGTGTCTATTTGTTGTACTTTTTGAGTATATACTCAGCTACAAGCATAGCATCTTTGTCAGATATTGTATTTGTATCAAATTTAGTCATAAGAGGGCCCGGATTTCTCATGACCTTCACAATATCTTCTGGTTTAAAAATGTTATGCGCCTCAAGACTGGCCTTGGAAAGATCCTCTTTGGGTTTAAAAACATTACCTCCGTTCGGGTGGCACACAGAGCAGAATTTATTAAAAATCTCCTCTCCGGTTGCAGGCTTCTTGTCCTCAGACAAAAGTGTCTGAGAAAAACAAAATATTACCGCTGCTGCAATCACAACAAACAAAGCTGATTTCTTCATTGAATCCTCCTTTTAATAAAATAGACTACCTTAACAGCACCTCGAATTCTTTCTGTATGTCACCTAAAAGAAACCTGTTCCTAATTACCGAAACCATCACCTTTTCTCCTGCAGTCCTGTAAAAAAGCTCAATTCTTAGATCTTCCAAATCCTTTATTGCGATATCTCCTACTGATAGTATGAGGTCTCCCTCTTTGAGGCCTGCCTCCTGGGCGCTGCTGCCTTCTGGAAAACCTGCTATCTCTAACCCCTTTTCTGTCTCTTTGAGCATAACCATCATTACAGGGCTCTTCTGGTAGTACACGCTGTCCGGCATAACCACATAATCAGCTATGCCCGGAGACATATTTTCTCCATTCAATATTATTGCATAAGGCAAACTATTCCTTCTAAAAGCTCTCTTGGGTATGCCGGAGCCATAGCTAAGATGGCCGCCTCCGACAATAACCACCATTGTATGATCAGCATTTGCCTTCATGAACATATCAACAGATTCTGCCATATACTCATCCCATAAAACCTGAGCCTGAAAAAAGTTGTCAAAATTCCTCTTTTCTGCTCGACTGTGAGTCTCCATTATGGCAGCCAGCCTGGACTTGTAGTCCTCGTCGCTATAATCCATAAAAGCAGGCATCTGAGATCTCTCATCAGGAGCAAGAGAATCTATTCCGGATGCTCCGACCTTGCTTACTATCTTCCTAGGCAGATTAAGAGCTACGACCTTTAGCTTATGCGTTCTAGCAAAATCGAGTATAGGTTTATAGAGCGAGTAGTCAAAACCCCACTGTCTGAAGTAGCTCGATTTTTTTAGAAACTCCTGCTCATTAATATCTCCGGAAGTGTATGCATCCAGAGCAGTCTGTGATGTTCTGTAAAACATCTCCATACCTATGGCAACCTTTTTGCCCTGCTCGTGAAGCGTCTTAATAATCTCGAGCTGGGTAAGATGGTGCGAAAACTTGTTATGCTCTTCACCAACATAAATAATTTTCTTGTCTTTAACCTGCATAGCTGTATCTCGTATAGACAATACGGCCGACAAGGGGACAGAATTTTTGTCTGACTTTATCATCAATACTACTCCATTAGTTGAAGCTGCCCTGTTTTTAAGACTATTCCCCCCGGTTGAAAACGCGATTTCGCTGTATTTCCCATAATGCTGTATTCTCCTGAATCCGGAATCAGCAGCATCCATGCTCGATGCATTCAGAAAAACCATTACATTTTGGCTACTATATGGACTTTTTATAGCTTTTATATAAAAGTCAGCACCTGTCGCCATATCATACAGTCCAGAAGCATATCTGTTTGTCTTATCCAGCACAACAACAGAGGCAGAGGCAAGATCCTCTCCAGTCACTTCAGAGTCTGGCTTAATCAGCGCTTCAGACTTCTTATAGTAATCAATAATATTTTTGTATGCATCATAATTTTTATCAGGCAAAGAGACTATTGTCTTCTGCGCGCCAAAGTGAGCTGAAAAGAGGGGCGGCACCTCATCATCAGACAATTGCCTTAACAAATCATAGTTGTCATCAACAACAATTTTGTCAGGAATATGCTCAAGAGACATGCCAACTCTGGTGACCTTGCCATTAATTTTAAATACAATTCGCTTAATACCTGATGATGTATGAAACGCTACAGGGAGATTGAACCTGTAGGGTCTTCCTGACTGCACAAGATCAAACTCGACATTATAGAGACCTTTAATATACTTCACAGATGGATTTCCAAAGCTGAGCATAGGCAGATCCTTTCTGTCGAGCCACTGGCTAAAAAAGACAGACATATCTTTTGAAGCTGCTCTCTCGAATACTAACCTGATATCTTCCCATGATGCTTTTTTGCCCCCATAGGTTTTAATGAAATTTTTGAGAGCAGAATAAAACCTGTCATCACCAAGATCTTTTCTTAGCATATGGAATATCATCGCAGCGCTGCTGTATCCTTTTGCCCGTGACGCCCTGTCCTGAGCATGGCTGAATTGACGAACAGTAGTTTCAGCGCCCTTGCTGTAAGAGCGTATATCTGTAAGCATGCCCTTTCTGTATTCTGCCCCCCTGCCGGTCTGCTCCTCATACAGATGGTCAGCAAGATATGTTGTTATTCCCTCAGACCAGTTGCCTTTTTCATAATCTGGACGCACATAATTGCCAAACCACTGGTGCAGAAGCTCATGGCCAAGCGATGTATTGATGATAAAAGGCAGCCTGACTACATCTCTTCCCAATAGTGTATATGTCGGCATTGCATAGCCTGTCGGATATATGTTCTCTACTACAGAAAATCTTTTATAAGGAAAACTTCCGAGCATCTTTTCATACATGGATATATAATCCTTCACTTTGCGCAAATAATCATTTGCTATCTCGACATCATCTCTAAAAAAATATGCGTACAATTCTATATCTCTGTAAGAATCTTTCAGCACAACAAAATTGTTTGATGCTGACAGGGTAATACCTTCAACATTGTGATTGAATTCAAAAAAGTGAACTGCCCTGCCGCTGTCTTCAGAGCTGGTTATCCTGTCAGCCTCAGAAACTGCAATATATCCAGCAGGGAGATCTGCCTTCATCCTGTATATACACGGCTGGTCTGGCCTGGGATGCCATATGCCTGAAAGGAATATTCCATCTGAGGATATATAACTACTCTGATTGATCATATATTCTTGAGAAGGGAACTTGCCTGCAAATGATATAAAAACTGACCCCTGATTGTTTCCGCTTATCTTTAGCATGCCTTTTTCTATCTGAAACGCAGCGTTTTTGCCGTCAACCATAACTTTGTCAATAGACAGGCTGCCTACAGCAAAACGCGTATCATTGTTCTTAACTGCCCTCAGCTCCATCGTGCCGCGCAGAGAAGATGAAGAAGGATCAATATATACTGATATCACACATTCATCGCCAGAAGCATACCCATATGCAGACAAGCAAGATCCTGAAAAGAAAAATAGCGCTGCAATCACAATAATCAGATTTTTCATATTTGGCAAGAGGTCTCCCTTTTGGCATTCTTTTGTTAAAATTGATTATAACATGCCTGTGCTTCAGCTAATAAACAACAGGCAGCATCAAAAAATACAATATTCAATTTGCGAGGTGCCAGCTATGTCCAGAGTATTTTATGCATCAGCCAGAGCGAGAAAGTGGAGACACAGCGACAGCATGCCGGGAAAGCTTGAGAGGCTGCTGGCGTCCAGGATGACAGAGAACTATTTTGATAAAGGTGAGTGGGTAGCTGTAAAGACCCATTTCGGATCTGAAGGAGCGCACAGGATTGTCAGGCCTGTATTTTTGAGAATAGTTGCAGACGCTCTTAAGGCTGCCGGAGCAAAACCTTTTGTTACAGACACAGTACGTATTAAAGGACTCGACTACTTGGAAGTTGCAAACAGAAATGGCATTAATCATCTCTCTGTGGGCGCGCCTGTTGTGCTTGCTGATGGACTTTATGGCAATGACAGCATAATCATAAAAGCTGGAGAGATACTTAAAGAGGTTGCAGTAGCCTCTGTAATTCATGATGCATCAGCAATGGTCGTTTGCTCACATGTAAAAGGTCATATAAATGCAGGCTACGCAGGAGCCATAAAAAATCTGGCCATGGGAGGAGTAAGCGGCAGACACCGTACATGCGGATGGAAATGTGGGAGGGGCTCTATGCACACGCTTGGCGATGGCATTTTTAAATGGGATAGCGAAAAGTGCATATTATGCAACCAGTGCGTTGAAATATGTCCGCTCGACTGTATAGAGTTCAAAAACAGAGAATTTACATACAATGCAGAGATATGCTGGAGATGCGGCAGATGTACAAGAGTCTGCCCTGCAGGAGCGCTCACATTCCCTGGTGATGACCTAATATTTCTTAAATCTCTGCCAGAAGCAGCAAAGGCTGTGCTTAGCACATTCAAGCAGCATAAAGTGCTCTACATAAACTTTCTCACTGAGATACAGCCAGAGTGCGACTGCATGCCTGCTGCTGATGTGCCTTTAATTCAGGACATAGGCATACTTGTATCTGATGATCTTGTTGCTGTTGAGATGGCATCTATAGACATGATCAGAAAGCAGCAGCCTCTGCCATCCTCACTCGCATCTGACCAGAATATAAAAGCGGGTCAGGATATAATAATGAGCATACACAATAAACCTTATACAATAACAATAGATGAGGCCGAGAGACTTGGACTTGGATCAAAAAGCTATGAACTCATTGAAATTTAAAAGCTAACTATAAAAAAAGACTGCTGCCCTAATAAAAAGGACAGCAGTATAAGGGAGGTAACGAGGCTTCATTTTTAAGATATCAAAAAGGTTTGCTTATGTCAAGATTAAAATTATTAATATCTTAACATCTGCTCAATCTAGCTTATCTCAAGAAAAACGCACTTCAGATATTCTGTCTCTGGCATTGAAAGCAGCACAGGATGGTCTCTTCCCTGAGATCTAAACTCAACAACTCTGGCAGTCCTGCCAGCATCCCTAGATGCAGCAAGAAGCATATTAAAAAATAATGCCCTGTCAATGTGGTGTGAGCATGATGAAGTAGCAAGCAGTCCGCCTTTTTTCAACACCTTCATGGCTAGCTCATTCACTCTGCGATAGCCTCTGACAGCCTCAGCAATCTTAGCCCTGCTCTTAACAAATGCTGGCGGATCAAGAACAACAAAATCATATTTTGCGTCTGAGGCAGACTCTGCCTTCAGAAAATCAAAAACATCAGCCTTTATATATTCCGTTTTGCCGGACAGCCCGTTGATATCTGCATTTAAAGAGGCTTGCATACATGCGGACTCAGAGTCATCAACGCCCTTAACATATGCCCCTTTAGCTGCAAGCTGCAGGCCCCATGCGCCTGTATAACAAAACAGGTCAAGCCCCTTAGATCCATCAGAAACAATCTCAGCAAGTGCAAGCCTGTTTTCTCTATGATCCAGGAAAAAACCTGTCTTCTGGCCAGCCATTGGATCAACATCAATATGCACCCTGCCCTCTTTTATACGCGGCAGAGGATCAAGTCCGCCTTTTAGCAGCTCCTTTTGGAGTGCAAGCCCTTCAAGATGCCTTGACTGACTATCATTTCTTAGAACTACATCATCAGGCAAGAATATTTCATTAAGCAGCTCCAGTATTATGCTCTTGTATTTCTCCATCCCAAGTGTAAGAAACTGCACAGAAAGGCATTTGCCATATTTATCAACGACCAGGCCGGGCATAAAATCAGCTTCGCCATAAATAACCCTGAAGGAATCAGATGATTTGCAAAAAGCCTGCCTATATTTTATGGCATCAAGAATCCGCTTTTTAAAGAAGCCACGATCAATCTGCTCCTGCTTTTGCGTAAGCAGCCTTACAGCTATCAGAGAACTCGGGTTCACATACCCGATACCAATAAAATCTCCTTTTCTGTCAGTTATTTCTACAAGGCTGCCGGGTTCAAACTCTTTTGGGCTGACAGACAGTTCATTAGCAAATATCCATAGGTGGCCTGATAGTACTCTAGGGTTCTTTTTTATAATGATTTTTTCCATGTCACCATTATACTTGTCAGCAGATATTTTTTGCCAAATCATTTCTTAGTTGCCAGGGTATATCTATTTCTGTTATAAATATAGTGTATCTAACAGATCTTTTTCTGCCCTGCTCGTGGCAGGTGGAATGGTTTGATCCGGCAAGTTAGATATTTTGGGAGCCAGATTTGGGTATCTGGTGTGCATGTCTCTTCTA
>JAFGXL010000031.1 GCA_016936655.1 Nitrospirota bacterium
GAAAGTTTGGAAGCAGCTTTGGAGTCTTTGGCGACGGCACCAGCTTGGCAGGATTAAGTTTAGTTCTGCCCTCTTTATAAAGATATGAAAAAAATGACCTTATGCATGCGAGTTTTCTTGACACTGTACTCTTTGAGCTCCCATTCATTATAAGCTTAGATATGTAACCTCTGATCTCTAATATGCCTACATTGTCCGGCAGATCATCTGCACATGAGCATATTCCGCAGAAATCTTTTAGATCCTTTTCGTAAGCCCTTATAGTGTGAGGCGAGACGCCCCGTTCGACCTCAAGATATTTAAGAAACATCGATATGCAGGCCTGGATACTCTTTTTAGCCATTTCTCTCCTGGCAAATCTTTTCTGTAGGCAATATTTTATAAATATACTCTGCCCAGTCCCTTAAAGCAATATCAGCCATAATCAGACGTTTTTTCTTCTTGTCTCTGACCGCTAACGATTCAGAATCCTGCTGGAGCAGCCCAAAGTTAATATTGCTCGGCTGGAAAATCTCCGGATCAGTCTCTGTAATATGCGATATAAGCGCTCCATGAGCTGTTGTTCTCGGAGGGACTAAAACATCAAGGCCCCTGAATCTTCTGACCGCATTTATACCTGCTATAAACCCCATTGCAGCAGATTCTATATAGCCCTCAACCCCAGACAGTTGACCAGCCACATAAACATCAGGCCGAGCATTGAGGCTAAGATCTTTATTTAAATGCAGGGGAGAGTTGATAAAAGTATTTCTGTGCATGCTGCCGTAACGCAGAAACTCAGCATTGTGCAGACCGGGGATCATCCTGAATACACGACTCTGTTCAGGCTGCCTAAGTCTGGTCTGAAATCCGACCATGTTGTATGCTGTCTTCTGCCTGTTCTCCTGTCTAAGCTGTACAACAGCGTATGGAGTCTTGCCAGTTGCAGGATCCTTAAGCCCTACAGGCTTTAGCGGTCCGTATCTTAGAGTGTCTACGCCTCTATGCGCCATAACCTCCACAGGCATGCACCCCTCAAAGACCTTTATATTCTCAAAATCATGCAGCTGCGCTGTATCTGCCTCAATAAGAGCGTCATAAAACGCCTCATACTCCGCTCTGTTCATCGGGCAGTTAATATAATCATCTCCTCCCTTGCCGTATCTGGAAGCACAGAAAACCTCATCCTTGTTTATGCTATCAGCATCAATTATTGGAGCGATAGCATCATAAAAATAGAGAGACCCTCTGCCGACTATCCTTGCAATCTCTTCAGCCATAAGCTGGGATGTTAGAGGGCCTGTAGCTATTATCACCAGCCCTTCGGGAATAGATGACAGCTCCTGCCGCACAACTTTTATACGTGGGTGCGAACTAATTTTTTCTGTAATAATGCGAGCAAAGATATCGCGGTCAACAGCAAGCGCTGAGCCTGCTGCAACTGAAGACTCACGGGCAGTCAGCATAACAAGAGACGACGCTGCCTCCATTTCCCTTTTTAAAAGTCCGGGTCCTGTAGTAGGCTCATCAGATCTTAGCGAATTTGAACATACAAGCTCAGCAAGCATGCCTGTCCTGTGCGCCTCTGTATTTCTCAGCGGCCGCATCTCATAAAGGGTCACAAAAAGTCCTGCCTCTGCTGCCTGCCATGCAGCCTCGCAGCCTGCGAGTCCAGCGCCTACAATCTTAAGTTCTGAAGCCTGCATAATCGTCAACCTGCCCCGTGATGTAAAAATTTAATTGACTAAGCTAAAAATCAATGTTATAAATTATACAATTATGCTTAATAAAACAGAAAAGATATGGATGAACGGCAAGCTTGTAGCGTGGGACGATGCAAAGGTACATGTACTCACACATACTCTTCACTACGGACTTGGAGTTTTTGAGGGCATAAGATGTTACAACACACCTAAGGGGCCTGCGGTTTTTAGACTGGATGAACATATACACAGGCTGTTTCAATCAGCACATATCTTTTTAATGGATATCCCGTTTACAGAACAACAGATAAAAAAAGCGCTTATCAATACTGTTAAGGCAAATAAACTGAAAGAGTGTTATATAAGGCCTATTGTTTATATTGGATATGGCGCTATGGGGCTTTATCCTAAAGAAAATACAGTAGATGTCTCGATAGCTGCATGGCCATGGGGTGCGTATCTTGGAGAAGACGGCCTCGAAAAAGGGATAAAGGTAAAGACATCATCCTTCATAAGAAACCATGTAAATTCGAATATGTCCAGGGGAAAGGTCTGCGGATACTATGTAAACTCTCAGATAGCAAAAAAAGAGGCGATCTCTTGCGGCTATGACGAGGCCCTGCTTCTCGACACAGAAGGCTACATATCAGAAGGCAGCGGCGAGAATGTATTTATTGTTAGAAACGGCGTGCTCAAAACAACGCCTCTGACATCAATACTCGAAGGCATCACAAGAGACAGTATTATAGAAATTGCCCGCAGCTCCGGCATTGAAGCAGTTGAAGAGAGGTTTACCCGCGATGAGGTATACATAAGCGATGAGGCCTTCTTCACAGGCACTGCTGCAGAGGTTACGCCGATCAGGGAACTTGACGGCAGAAAGATCGGTGAAGGCAAGGCAGGCAAAATAACCAAAAAACTCCAGTCAGCATTTTTTGATATTGTTCATGGCAAGAGCAGCAAATTCAGATCATGGCTCACACCAGTCAAATAAAGCAGATATTCAGAAGATCAGCAACCAGAAAATTTCAGACAAGCATAAAACCTAAAATTCAGAGTGGGCAATACAGAGTTACCTCTACTTCTTGTGGCACCTTGAGCAGTTTGATTTATCCGAAATACTAAACGAAACTTTTCCGTTGTGGCAATGACCGCAGTATCTGCCTGCATCAAGCTCTTTGTGTGTAGTCTTAAAAGAGTTATGCTTCATCTCAAAAAGCCTGTTCCCTTTGCCGGAATCCTGATGGCAGTCCATGCATCTCATGCCCTTTCCTTCATGTATGCTGCCGCTGAATACAACCTTGCCTGCCGGAGTATACCAAGAAACAGTCTTGCCAGGGGGGCTTGCTGCGGATTGGGATGCGAGCAACAAGAATGCGATCGATAAGGCTGCGAACACAACCCTTATATTATTCATGGTCTAAGTATAAAAAAAGAGGGAGGCATCAGTCTACCTCCCTCTTGTAATCAGAAAAAAGTCAGCTTATTTGTAAAGCTCCTTTGCTGTAGCTGAGAGCATTGCATCGCTCTTGAATGCGTTCATCATAGGGTTCTTGTTTGTTTTTCCAGCTTTAATGAAAGCATCAGCGGTCTTAAGCTTCTTCATCATTGTCTCTTTTGAAGGAGCAGGCTTGTCTCCAGCCTTGTGGCATGCAGCGCATTTATCCCATTCAGCAGCCATTACAACTGATGCGAATGCGATTACTAAGCATAATGCGAGTACCATCGTTACCATCTTTTTCATATGTGTCACCACCTTTCGTTTGTACTTTTTGGTCAAAACCAAAATGTTTTTTATTTTAATCAGGCCCAATACAGCATGTCAAGATATATGGCTGCTTGTAAATAAAACTTGACAGTATATGCCATATATTGATAAATTAACCAAAATCCAAAAAGAGAGCGGGGTGAGCATATTAATGCCCTCTGTAAAAGTAAGAGACACAGAGTCCTTTGAATCAGCATTAAAGCAGTTCAAGAAACAGTGCGAGCGCGAAGGAATACTTTCAGAGATCAAGAAGAGGGAGCATTACGAAAAACCGAGTGTCAAGAAGAAAAAGAAGATACTCGCTGCGCGTAAAAAAGCTGCCAAAAGAGTAAGGATCTCATCAAGCAGATAGTTAACAAGGCAGTCTGATTTTTGCGGCTGCGTTTAGCTATGGAAATAATTATGGAAACCGTCCCTCATAAACTGGACATCGAACTCAAAGAGGCCTTGAAATCTAGGGATGAGTTAAAACTCTCAACCCTCAGAATGATCAAGGCCTCTTTAAAAAACAAAGAGATCGAAAAGATGTCTCCGCTCACAGGTGATGACATAATCACCGTACTCTCCACGCTTTCAAAACAGAGAAGAGAATCAATAGATCAGTATATCGCCGCATCCAGGCCTGATCTTGCGGAAAAAGAAGAGAGAGAACTCAAGATTATACAGGAATTTCTCCCAAATCAGCTCTCACCTGAAGAGCTTGATGCGATAATTATAGATGCTATCAGAGAATCAGGCGCATCATCACCAGCAGAGGCAGGCAGGGTGATGAAGATTGTATCGCCAAAAACAAAAGGGGTTGCTGACGGCAAAACTGTAAATAATCGTGTAAAAGAACTTCTGTCCTCAAAGCAAGGCTAAACAGACTCAATAAATCTCTAGATATCAAAGGTGGTAACATGCTTCTATCAGAAATCTATAAAAAAGCGATAAAGACTGCAATTGAAAATGACCCGCGCGGCAAGGAAGCGGTTATTGTAGAACTGAATTCCAGAAAAAAACATTTCGATGACATAAAACCCTCAGAAAAAGAATACTTTGACGCAGAGTCGCTCAATAACCCATATGCAGACTCCAGAATCCTTTATGGCACAGGAAACGAAAAGATAAGCTCAATAATGATAGGCATAGATATAGATCCAGCAGAACTTATGATCGCTGATCACCTAAGGTCAAACAAGAGGCCTGTTGATTTGGTGCTATCGCACCATCCATCCGGGGGAGCATTAGCCAATCTTCACGCTGTAATGTATATGCAGGCAGACATCCTTAACACATTTGGAGTGCCTGTCAACATAGCAGAAAGCCTTACTGAATCCAGAGTTAAAGAAGTTGAGCGCAAACTGCTTCCAACCAACCACACAAGGACTGTAGATGCTGCAAGGCTGCTTGACATGCCGTTTATGTGCCTGCATACTGCTGCTGACAATATGGTAGCTACTTATCTGCAGCGGATGTTTGACAATAAAAAGCCTATAACCCTCGACAATATAGTCGAAATGCTCATGGGCATCCCCGAATATAAAGAGGCTAAAAAAAACCATGCTGGACCCAAGATTGTTGTGGGCTCAGGCAAGAGAAAGGCTGGAAAGGTATTTGTGGACATGACAGGCGGCACTGAAGGAGCAAAAGACATATTCCAGAGCCTTTCTTCAAGCGGTATTAACACGATTGTCGGTATGCATATCAGTGAAGAGCATAGAAAAGAGGCTGAAAAAAACCATATCAATGTCGTGATTGCAGGACATATATCCAGCGACAATCTCGGCCTCAATCTTCTGCTCGATGAAGTATTTGGCAAAAAGAAAATTGAAATAATCGAGTGCGCAGGATTCAGAAGATTCAGCAGGATATAATTAAAACCCTGCGTAATCCTGAAGCGCCAAAGCCGGAGAAATGAAGCCTGACAACCTTATTGAAGATATAAAATCGAGGCTCAATATTGAAGATGTTGTATCAGAATATGTTGAGCTGAAAAGATCAGGGCAGAACCTCAAAGGTCTCTGCCCTTTTCATACAGAAAAGACTCCCTCATTTATGGTCAACCCTTCCAAGCAGATATTTCACTGCTTCGGATGCAGCAGGGGCGGAGATATGTTCACATTTGTGATGCTCTATGAAAACATCACATTTGGAGAAGCAGCAGAGACTCTCGGCAGAAGGGCAGGCCTCGATCTGGACAGTTACAAAGGCACAGCAAAGAAAGATCGAGGCATAAAAGACAAAATATTAGCCATCAATTCTGAAGCTGCGGATTTTTTTCAAAGCAGTCTCCAGAAGAACAGCCCTGCGCTCGAATATCTTAAAAATCGAGGAATCACGCCTGAAACAGCCAAAGAGTACTCTCTCGGATTTACTAAAAAAGAAAAAGACTCGCTCTATAAATATCTAGGCAGCAAAGGATACTCAGATGATGAGATAAAATCATCAGGTCTCGTATTTTTCGGAGAGAGAGGGCCTCTCGATTTTTTTAGAAACAGGCTAATATTTCCGATCACAGATCAGCAGTCGAGGACAGTAGCTTTTGGCGGCAGGACAACCCAGAGCGGCAGCACACTGCCCAAGTATATCAACTCCTCAGACAGCCCTGTCTTCAAAAAAGGAGATACATGCTACGGCTTGTCACAGGCTAAAAACAACATTGCACAAAAAGGCTACTGCATAATCGTTGAAGGCTACTTTGATGTGATAATGTGCGGCCAGCACGGCATAAAAAATGTAATAGCGCCTCTAGGCACTGCGCTTACGCCAGGTCACCTCACAAGACTCAAGAGACTCACAAATAAAATACTGCTGATTTTTGACGGAGATGCCGCAGGAATATCTGCTGCAAAGAGATCGCTGGAACTGCTGTTTGCCGAGGCATTCACGTCAAAAATACTGCTGCTGCCAAAAGGAGAAGACCCTGATACCTTCTTAAGAACCAAGGGCAGCGCGGCTATGAAAAGGGCTATGTCAAAGTCGATATCTCCGGTAGACTTCATGTTGAAGACAACAAAAGACAAGCTTGCGGCTGTACGTGAGATGCTCAATATTCTAAAAAACTGCTCTGACCAGATTCTTGCTGATGAAACAATCCGGCTGCTCGCTGACAAGTCGAGGATAAATGAGACTGCGCTGCGGGAAGAGTACTCATCCATTTCCAGCAGAAACAGCACAGGCAGCAGAAGACATAATGAGCCTGTTAACTCGCTCAGCAACCTGAAGGCTTTCAATGCAGAAGAAGAGCTGCTTTTGAACATATCTGTAGGCATGCCTGGAGCCGCTGAAAAGATATTGGCTGAGCTGGACTTATCTCATATCGAAACGCCTATAATAAGAAGTATTTTTGACAAGATAAAAAACTCCGCAAAAAATGGGGAGCGTTATTTTTCTGAGGATATACTTATGCGCGAGTGCTGTCCTGAAGAACAGGCATTTGTATCTCGCCACTCTGTAAGTCTGCAGATTGATACTGATGAGGTTGACAAGATTATAAAGGACTGCCTAATAAAGATAAGACTGAGGCGTCTTGACAATGCTATAAGGGAGGCTGAATCAAACGAAGACGAGACCTTACTGATGAAGCTCAGAGTAGAAAAGACAAAGACACTGGCTGGACAATAAACAAACCAAAAAGATTTTAAGGGGGATACTTTGAAATCGCCTTTTGACCTCTACGAAGAAGATGCCGAAAACAGCAGCAGCCAGCTTAGAGAAGATGATGAGCAGGCTCCTGTTGAAGAAGATGAAGACGCACTATATACAGAAGCAATTAAGGAATCTCTTGACCTTGAATATGATCCTATCCGCGCATACCTTAAAGGCATAAGTTCGATTCCTCTGCTTACAAAAAACAGAGAAATCGAGATCGCAAAAAAGATTGAAGAAGGCAGAAACAGACTATCTGAGATACTCTTTACCACCCCTTTCATCCTAAATAAACTCGTAACACTGGGTCAGCTCGTTGAAAACGGAGAAGCCCCTTTCATGGAGATAATACAGGATGCAGAAGATCTTCCTGAAGAAGACCTCATGTCAGCAAAAGAACAGTTCTCAGCAGCAACAAAAGAACTAGCTGAGCTTACTGCAAAACGGCTCAAACTCTTAAAAGCTGCAGCAACAAAAACTACCAGCAATCCTGACGAAAAGCTGAGAACACAGATCGAAGAAAACGATGCACAGACTCTTGAGCTTATAAAAAAGCTGAACCTTGTAGAAGATGTAGTCACTGCCTTCTCTGAAGAATTTAGGCGTACATATGAAGAAATCTGGTCTATATCATCCGAAATCAAGCGGCTTGGCAGATTAAGAAAAAAGGGAGCAGAGGAACTGGACGCCCTTAAAAAAAACCTTCTAAAAACAGAAAAAATGATGGGCATATCTGCAGCAGCCCTATCAGCAAAAATGGACAGCCTAGAAAAAACAGAGACAGATGTCCATATGGCAAAGAGTCTGCTTGTAGAATCCAACCTTAGGCTCGTAATAAGCGTAGCTAAAAGATACATAGGCAAAGGCCTGAGCCTGAGCGACCTAATACAGGAAGGCAATATAGGACTGATGAAGGCTGTGGACAAATTCGAGTATCAAAGGGGATACAAGTTCAGCACCTATGCCACCTGGTGGATTAGGCAGGCAATAAGCAGGGCAATAGCTGACCAGTCCAGAACCATTAGAATACCAGTTCACATGATCGAGAGCATGAATAGAATAAGCAAGGCTGTAAAAGAGCTTGTCCAGAATACAGGGGTCGAACCAACCTACGAAGAGATAGCTGAAAAGACAAAACTCTCAGTCGAAAAAGTATCAGCCACACTAAAACTAACAAAAGAGCCAATATCAATAGAAACCCCGGTAGGTGAAGAAGAAGAAAGCATGCTCAAGGATTTTATTGTGGATAAATCCAATCTCTCGCCGCTTGATGAGGTCATGCATGGAGACCTTAAGAATCATATTGACAAGGTGCTTTGCACGCTGTCGCCCAAAGAGGAAGCTGTTATCCGCAAGCGATACGGTCTTGGTGATGACAGTCCGCATACCCTGGAAGAGGTTGGTAAAACATTTGATGTTACCCGTGAAAGGATAAGACAGATTGAGCTTAAGGCAATAAAAAAACTTAAACATCCATCCAGAAGCAAATGGCTAAGGGAATTCATGCTCAGGTCTTGACTTAAGACCGGATCAACATTTACAATTTACATTCAGCTGATTACGGCATCCAAGGGCCCATAGCTCAGTTGGTAGAGCTACCGGCTCATAACCGGTTGGTCCCAGGTTCGAGTCCTGGTGGGCCCACCATTAAGCAATTATTAGCGCCTTGGCCGTATAAGCTGATCCAGGGGCGGAAGCGCGCCTCATAAAGAAGCGGAGGAACGATTGAACGAACAACTTAGGCTGCTGATTGATCTCCAAGCTATAGATACGGTAATTATAAACTCCAAAGCAAAAATCAGTGCCATTCCTCAACAGATAGCATCCTTTGACGGACCTTTAAAAGCAGCAAAATCATCACTGGAAAAACTAGAGCAGCAGCTCGAAGCAGCAGAAAAAAAGAAAAAAGACAGAGATCAGGAAACTAATGATCTGAATGATAAAATCTCCAAACTCAAAGCCCGCTCATCAGAGATTAAAAACAACAAAGAATACCAAGCCCATCTTAAAGAAATCGAGACCACAGAAAAAGCCCTGAACAGTTCAGAAGAATCGATCAAGCCTTTACTTGAGTCAATCGAAGCGCTGTCAAAAGATATAGCAACAAAAAAAGATGAGCTCAAAACAGAAGAAGACAAAATAAAACTGTTAAAAGAAGACCTCTCAAAAGAGGTTGCTGAGGCAGAAAATGAGCTCAAGGTTGTCATTGAAAAGAGAAGGGCATTTGTTAAACAGCTTGATAAAAATACTTACGACCTTTATATGGGAATTCTCAAAACCAAGCGGGGAATAGCTGTTGTCAATACATCTAACGAAATATGCAATGGATGCAACATGCACATACCTCCGCAAATATTCGCAGAGATAAAAACAAATGCTGAAATTAATCATTGCCCTCAATGCAAACGCATTCTATATTTTTCCGAGACGCCTGAAGCAGCCTCTTAAACATCACACTAAAATACAATCTGCATAATATAGTCAGCCTTAACTAAAAATAAACACCTTAAATCAAGACCTTTTGTTTTTTTTCATGTTATAATTCTGGGTATGGGACTCGAAGATCATAAACTAAAGGTATTCTGCACAGTTGCTGAAACAAAGAGCTTCTCAAAAACATCTGAGATCATCTATCTGACTCAGCCGGCTGTAAGTCTGCAGATTCAGGCTCTTGAAGAGCTTTACGAAACCAAGCTTTTTGACCGATCCGGCAACACAATATCACTCACACCCGCTGGAGAGATACTTTACAAATATGCAAAAGACATACTAAGCCTCTATACCGAACTCGATAAAGAAATAGGGAAAATTACTGGACTGTTAAAAGGGAGCATAAGCATTGGAGCAAGCACAACTATCGGCAATTACATGCTTCCTGCAATAATTGCGGACTTTAAACGCACACATCCAAAGATCAGAATCAATCTAAACATAAACAATACAAAAAGGATTGTTGAACTGCTCACATCCGGCACTCTGGATATAGGAATGGTAGAGGGCGAAGTATCAAAAAATAAGGTCAAGAACGAGTCTATAGTAACTGACGAGCTCTGCCTTATTGTGCCTCCCTTGCATCCATGGGTAAAGCGCAAAGTAGTATCTATACTTGAACTAACAAAAGAGCCCTTCATAATGCGTGAAGAGGGTTCAGGCACAAGACAGGTGATAGAAAAATATCTCACTGCACACGGCATACACATAAATGACATGAAGATCACTCTTGTGGCTGGAAGCACTGCTTCAATAAAAGAGTCCGTGGAAAACGGACTCGGAATCTCTATTATTTCAAAATGGGCATTAAGAAAAGAGGTTCATTACGGAACTTTAAAGGTGATAAATTTTAAAGAAGAGCGCATGCTCAGATCATTTTGGCTGCTTCTTCCGAAGAACTCTGTAATATCACATTCAGTAGATGAATTTATTTCCTACATGAAGACATACCCCTACGAAAAGCACTTCGTAGAACTTAAGTCATAGCACTAATATCTTTGATAAAAGGGCTGTTCTTCTCAATCTGCTGAAGTGCTCTTTTATCCAGATGATTATTAATAGCGCCTTCAACAATATATTCAAAGTTTTTAATATGTGTAGTCAGTCTATTTAGTGCATACTCTCCTGACCTGTCTTTGTTCATCAGAAAAAACCAGTCGCTCGACTGTGCGAGCAGCATCTCCCTAAACGCCTGATCAAGAGCGGCCTTAAGCAGTTCAGGTTCATTATTCATTGATTCTAATCTTTTTATCATTTCAGGCATCCTTTCAAGCCGCCCGTAAAACCTGCTGCTGCCTTCATTAATCCAGCATGAATTGTAGCCGCCCTCTCCCCAGCTTGATGTAGACGGCTCTATCTTCTGAATACACTTTGCAGATTCTGCCAGATATGCCGATGGAGTAGACAGGCTAAATCCTCTGCTGCCTTCTGATACCTTGGCTACAACATTGTCCAGCCACTCAATACCCTCAAACCACCAGTGGCCAAACAGCTCTGCATCAAATGCAGCCACAATTACCGGGCTTTCGCAATATCCAGAGAGCTCTTTAAAATTCTCTGCCAGGTCAGCGACAAAGCCGGCAGCATGATATTCCGCCTGTATAGCAGCCTTTTGCCTATCATATGGAATCTTTACGCCTTGCGACTCGGCTATAGAATAATACTTGAGCCCCATAAAAACCTTTGCGCCAAAATCATGGAAAAAACCTGCCAGGTAACTAGCAGACAGGTCAAATCCGACATCTCTATAAAAATCTCTGTAGGCAGAAGCGCCCGGATACCCTGACTCAGCAGACCAGACTCTGCCGCATGTATTCATATCTCTCCCGAATACTGCCACGCCAGAAGGGGATACTACATGTTTGTGAACACTGCATTTCGGAGTTGGACATCCATTAATTAATCCATGCCCTTCGACAAAAAAATACTCTATTCCCTGTGCACTCAGTATATGGTCAAGACCCTCAAAATATCCGCACTCAGGCAGCCAAAAGCCCTTAGGTCTCTTTCCGAACATTTTTTCATAATAATTGATGCCAACCCTTATTTGGCATTTTAGAGCATCAGAAGATCCCTGGTATGCAGGCAAAAATGCGTGAGTCGCTGATGTAGCGATCAGTTCAACAACACCAGCGCTGCTGAGCTGTTTTATTGCAGAAAGTATATTTCCACCACAACTTTTGTAAACATTATTTGCTGAGCGGATCTTTTCAAGATACATGAGAGCAGACTTTTGGAATTCAGATCCATGTGTACGATCAGCCTCTGCTAGAGCAAGAGCCTCCATGGCCTGCATGTGAGACCTGAACTTCTCATTCATCAATGGATCAGACATCATCTCTGCAAGAGGGGGACTTATGCTAAGGGTAATAAATGGAGCAGCTTTTTTTTCGTGATATTTTTGAAGTAGATTCAGAAGCGGCAGATAGGTCTCCCACATCGCCTCTAAAAACCAGAGCTCTTCTATTGAAGATTGCGGAGAAGGCTGCCTTACATAAGGGAGGTGGGCATGAAGAACAAATATAAGGGCGCTGCTCATTTCAGGACTATTCTGCCGGAGCCTTTAACAACCCTGCCTATTACTCTATAAAATAGGGATCCGTTTTCAAACGCACTTATGCGGTCTTCTTTTACAGAAACAAGCAGGCCGCCTGATGTCTGCGGATCTGCAAGCATCAACTTCTCCTCATAAGTTATATCAGAAGCAAAATCAGTTAATGGCTCAAAGAATGTGAGATTTGCAAATGCACCTCCAGGAGCCACACCTTTTTTTGCAAAATCACTCACTGCATCCATGAAAGGCACTTCTGTAAAGTCTATCTCCAAATCAACTCCAGACCCCTTTGCTATATTAAGGGCATGCCCAAGCAGGCCAAAACCTGTTATGTCAGTACATGCGGATGCGCCGGCAGTGCATGCAGCGGCTGATGCCTTGTCATTAAGTGTTAGCATCCAGTCCACTGCTTCAGAAATGCCCTCATCATCTATCTTGCCTGCCTTGAGAGCTGTTGTGAGTATACCTATGCCGAGAGGCTGTGTTAGCAGAAGGAGATCTCCTTCCTGTGCGCCTCTTACAGTCAACACCCTGTCATTATCAGCAATTCCTGTTACTGAGAGTCCAAACTTGATCTCAGAGTCATCAAAACTATGACCGCCTATAAGAAATGCTCCAGCCTTTGTTATAGAACTGACAGCGCCCTTCATGATCTCTACAAGCACATCTGTGCCGTACTGACATATAGGAAAGCCTGCCACAGCGAGCGCAGAAACAGGCTTGCCGCCCATAGCGTACACATCGCTTAGCGAATTGTTAGCACTTATAGCTCCAAATGTGAACGGATCATTTACTACCGGAGTAATGACATCAACAGTCTCGATAATAGTATTATTGCCGAGCTTGTAAACACCAGCATCATCTCCGAGACCCACCAAAATTTGTGCTCGTATTTCTGAACATGCAGCCTGCCCTTTCATCACAGAGCTTATAATACCGTCAAGGTCCGCCGGACCTATTTTGCCTGCTCAGCCAGCTGCTTTAACTTTTTCTGTAAGCCTGTATTTCACAATAAAATATTATACACATTAGCGCTGCATAACAGAACAACAGCACGGCAGCACGACAGAAATAAACAAAAACATAACAACATAAAGGCAGATGGCCTCGATTTCCTGTCCTTATGAACTACCTTGGTGCATGGGTTGATGTCTGATGGACATTAAAACAATATCCAGACAGAAAGCCTCAGTCTCCCGCTTCGACTCCCGACTGAGTAACAGTTACCCGTACAAGCTACGGAAATCGAACCATCTGCCTTTGTTGTTATTATTTTTTTTTGCTGCCGTGCTGTTTTTGCTATCGCGCTGCCGTACTGCTGCACTAGTTTTTTGTTTGACATTTTTTGATCCCTATTGATAAACTTAACAGTGTTAAGTTAACTTACTGGCGTTAAGAGGGCATATGGGCATCAAAGAAAAACGGGACAGACAGAAAGAGGAATTCCGCAGGGAGATAATTGATACAGCCAGGAAACTCTTCATTGAAGAAGGCTACGAAGCATTCTCAATGCGGAAGCTCGCCCAGAAGATGGGGTTCTCGCCAACAACCATATATCTTTACTTCAAAGACAAGGATGATCTTCTTTTTACCATCTGTGAAGAGCTGGCAGAGCAATGTCTGCTTGAACTCACGGAAATCAGAAAACAAAATCTGGACCCTGTAAAAAAACTCCGCAAGGCATTGCTCTTTCATATAAAAACCGGACTCGAAAATCCAGATCACTACAAAGTATTGTTTTTTGTGCACCCGGACATTTATGGCTCGCAGACTGAATTCATGCAAAGGCCCTCCATTGCCCGCGACACTCATCTGGCATTCAAAGATATTGTCAAGGAGTGCATTGATACAAACCAGTTTATAAAAGCTGATCCGGAGACAATTACCGAGACATTCTTTGTTGCAACTCACGGTCTTATTGTAATGAGCATATTTAAAAGCAATTACCCCTGGACAGACCGTGATACCCTGGCCAAAAAGCTTGTTAATGGACTTATAAGAGGATACCAGAGGTGCTAACACTGTTTTATGCGTTATATTTTTGAGCTATAATCTGAGAACAGCTATACTTTTTTATTTTTTTTGGAGGAGATGAAGAAAAATGAGATCAGAAGAGACCGGCATCAAAAGCTTTAGATTTGCAACAATTATTATACTGTTGACATCACTACCACTCATGGCTGCCTTTGGCTGCAAAAAGGGCAGCCAAGGAACAATGCCTCCATCCGGGTCGCCTGAGGTGGGAGTAGTTGCTATACAGGCAGAGCGTCTGGAGCTAACAACAGAGCTTCCGGGCCGCACAGCGCCTCATCTTATAGCTGAGGTGCGGCCGCAGGTCGGCGGAATAATTCAAAAGAGACTTTTTACAGAAGGCTCTGATGTGAAAGAAGGAGATGCGCTGTACCAAATTGACCCTGCATCCTACCAGGCAGCCTTTAACAGTGCAAATGCAGCTCTGGCAAGAGCTGAGGCAAACTTTATTCCAGCAAAGCTGAGGGCAGAACGATACGCTGAACTGGTCAAGATAAATGCGATAAGCAAGCAGGAGTATGATGATGCCTCTGCACAACACATGCAGGCAAAGGCAGAGGTTGAGTCTGCAAAAGCAGCAATCGAAACTGCAAGAATAAACCTCGGCTATACAAAAATAACTGCCCCGATATCCGGCAGAATCGACAGATCATCAGTAACAACAGGGGCGCTCGTCTCGGCAAATCAGGCGTCTGCTCTTGCTGTAATTCAACAGCTCGATCCCATTTATGTGGATATTACGCAATCTAGCGCAGATATGCTCAGACTCAAGCAGGCAATTGCGAGCGGACTGCTCAAAAAATCCGGCAAGGATCAGGCAAGGGTAAAGCTGCTTCTAGAGGATGGATCTAAATATCCACTTGAGGGCAGACTCAAATTTTCTGAAGTGACTGTGGACCAGAGCACCGGCTCGATAACGCTCAGGACAATCTTTCCAAATCCAAAGGGCGACCTGCTTCCTGGTATGTTTGTACACGCTGTTGTGATGGAAGGCGTCA
>JAFGXL010000032.1 GCA_016936655.1 Nitrospirota bacterium
CTGATATATTTCTGTACAATTCCGGCGTATTGCTCTAATGACACCATTGAAACCTCTTGTACATATCTTTTCTGACGGAGCATGCAGCGGCAACCCCGGAGTGGGCGGCTATGGTGTTATTCTAAGCTCTAAAACCAAAGAAACAGAGCTTGCTGGATGTGAAGAAATGACTACAAACAACAGAATGGAGCTTATGGCTGTGATAACCGGGCTTGAGGCGTTAAAGCGGCCCTGCAGCGTTCTTATAACAACTGATTCAGAATATGTTATGAAGGGAATAACTGAGTGGATGGACAAATGGCTTAGGAACAACTGGAGGAACTCCCAGAAAAAAGAAGTTATGAACCGTGACTTATGGGAGAGGCTTCTTAAGGCTCTTGAACCCCATGATGTGCAGTGGCAATGGATAAAAGGCCATAGCGGCCACACAGAGAACGAACGATGCGATCTTCTTGCTCGTCAGGAGATTAAGCGGTGCAAAAAGGAGATGTCTGACAGATGAAGAAGGTTGCAAATATTGAACTCCTTGCTCCGGCAGGCGATTATGAAAAGCTCACAACAGCGATACATTATGGAGCTGATGCTGTCTACCTCGGTGACTCCCGTTTCAGCCTCAGGGGGAAGGCGAGGAACTTTTATCCGGAACAGTTAAAGAGCGCAATAGAGCTCTGTAAAAAGATGAACACAAAGGTTTATGTTACTCTCAACATCATCCCGCACAACCGCGATATTGATGAAATATCAGAACATATGGATTTTATTTCAGAAGTTCAGCCTGATGCTGTAATCGTCTCTGATCCAGGCGTATTCGCAATCATAAAAAAGCGCACACCATCAATGAAGATACATATCAGCACTCAGGCCAACACAACAAATAAGGCATCTGCTCGTTTTTGGCAGGATATGGGTGCATCCCGCATAGTGCTTTCAAGGGAGCTCTCTATCCCGGAGATCAAAGAGATCAGAGAGTCTGTTGACCTTGAGCTCGAGACATTTGTGCATGGATCTATCTGCATATCATATTCAGGCAGATGCTACATAAGCAGCTTTCTCGCTTCAAGAGGCGCGAATATGGGCGAATGCACAAACTCATGCAGATGGAAATATACACTTATGGAAGAGAAGCGCAAGGGCGAATATCTGCCGGTATTCGAAGATGACAGGGGCACATACATAATGAGCTCAAGAGACCTATGCATGATAGAGTATCTTGATAAGCTTGCTGATGCAGGAGTGAACAGCTTTAAAATAGAGGGCAGGATGAAGGGCATCAATTACCTTGCCGGTGTTGTAAAAACATATAAAGAGGCTGTCGATCTACTCAAGGATGGGAAACAATATATCGTTAATCCAAGGTGGACTCGCGAGCTCGCAATTTTCAGCAACAGAGGCTATACAACAGGTATGTTTCTCGGAAAACAGCCTGATACTGACTACAACTTTGATGACGTGAGCTACACAATGGAGTGCGAGCTTGTTGGTGTTGTGCAGGAGATAAACAACGGTCTTGTCAGGATAGGGCTCAGAAACAGGCTCGATGCAGGCGACATCATCGAATATCTGACCCCCGGGCTTGAAGAGATCTCATTTGAGGTTAAGGAATTCTGTGACTCCCAAGGCAATGCCATTGACACAGCGAGGAATGAAGATACAATTTATATGCAGGTTCCCGAAGGTGTTCGTACAGGCGACCTTATAAGACGAAGGGCTGCAAGATCAGTTTTATAAACTCATTGTAAAGAGGAGGAAGAGTCCTTTTTTTGTGAGTGGCAATATAAAACTTCCGCTTCATGACGATACTGCACAGATCAATCTCAAGCAGGCTTTTATCTCTGGTTTCATCAGCAACTGCAATCTTCGATACTATTCCGATGCCGAGTCCTGCCTTTACAGTCTGTTTTAGAGAGTCTGTTGATCCCACAACTGCGGTTATGCTCAGCTTTGAAGTGTTCATGCCATTTTTTTCGAATATCTTTTCGATCTCACGCCTTGTGCCTGAGCCGAGCTCTCTCATCACAAATGGATGCTGGCTCAGCTGTTTAATCGTCATCTTTTGTTTCAGTTTCATTGCCGGCGCGGCAACAGCGATCAGATTATCTTCAAAAAGAGGTCTGTATGAAATATGTTCATTATCTATCATAGAGCCGCATATGCCGAAGATCAGCTCGTGAGATGCGACCTTGCTGACAATCTCTTTTGTGTCGCTTGTTGTCATCATAAAGTTTACATCAGGATGCTGCTTTCTGAATGTAGCCATTAACTGCGGCATGATGAATGAGCCGGGTATGGTGCTTGAACCAAATGTGATAGTTCCTGATATGGTTGCTGATGCGCTCGACACAGCGATTTTTAGTTCATCAGTCTTTTCGATTATTTCCGCTGCTTTAACATATAAAGCATCCGCCTCAATTGTTGGTATAATCGATCTGCCGAGCCTGTCAAATAGTCTGCATCCCAGGTCTTCTTCGAGTGTCTTGATATGGTCGCTCACAGTCGGCTGGCTCAGGAGCAGCTCTTCAGATGCTCTAGAAAAGCTCCTGTTTTTATATACCGATGCAAATACCCTGAGATGGTGTATGTCCATAACAGAGATTCTATCATAAATAACAGAACGACTGAACAAACAGAACACAGAGGTCAGAAGACATATAAACAACTCATTAATCATCAGTACATCAGAGCTTTTAAGTTCCAAGCCCCCTGAACTCTACAACTCCCAAACTCCCTAACTCGTTAACTCCACAACTCTTTAATTAAGGCAGATGGCTTCAATTTCCTGATCTTGTGATAAAGAAGTGATGGACTGCTCTCGTTCATGAGCCTGGTTTTGACACTACTATATGCTCGATACGCTCCAGCCGCAAAACTCATCCGCCTCTGGCGGACTCAGACAGTTGCGGCTGTATTCCGCTCCTCTTCACATAGTAGTGTTACCAAAAACGAGCCTAAATCTCTCAAGCCACTCCATCCCTTCTTTGGTTCTTTTCTTTTGCTTTTAGTTTTTAATAAAGGCAGATGGTTCAATTTCCGTGGCTTGTACGGGTAACTGCTACTCAGTCGGGAGTCGAAGCGGGAGACTGAGGCTTTCTATCTGGATAGTGTTTTAATGTCTATCCAACATTAAAACATGCGCTAAGGTAGTTCACGAGGTTAGGAAATCGAGGCCATCTGTCTTAATTGTTATGCTTTTGTGTTTTTCTGGTTTCTGTTGTCTTTGCTCTGTTTTCTGTTGTCTCTCCTGCCGCTATATCGCGCTGTCGTTCTGTTTTGCGTGTGTTGTTTGCATGTGTTAGAGTATTTTTAGTGATTTAATGCCTGCTTAAAGAGGAGTTTATGAAGGTCTGCGAGGTGTTTGCGAGTATACAGGGTGAGTCAACATACGCTGGATGGCCTTGTGTTTTCATCAGGACAACAGGCTGCAACCTCAGATGCGAATATTGCGACACAAAATATGCTTATGAAGAGGGCAGCGAAAGATCACCTGATGAGCTGATGAATGAAGTGCAGAGCCTTGGCATCAAACTGGTCGAGATCACTGGGGGCGAGCCGCTGCTTCATCATGATATGCCGTTGTTGATATCGAAGCTCCTGGATAGCGGTCATATGGTTCTGATAGAGACAAACGGCAGCCAGAGCATAAGAGATATAGACAGAAGGTGCATTGTCATTATGGATATAAAAACCCCAAGCAGCGGAATGTTCGACCGGATGGATCTGACCAATATTAAATATCTGAAGCCGCTTGATGAGGTTAAGATAGTTATTTCAGACAGACAGGATTATGAATGGGCAAGGGGCTTTATCAGCAGCTACGGCATTTACGGCAAATGTCTGGTTCATTTTTCTCCAGCATTCAGCAAACTCGACCCTGCGCTGCTTTCAGAGTGGATACTTGAGGACAAGCTTGCTGTAAGGCTTAACATGCAGCTGCATAAATACATCTTTGATCCTGACAAAAGGGGTGTCTGAATTTCAGTCTGCTGAGCGCTCCAGATACTTTTTTATCTCTGACTCAAAGTTGTCGCTAAGCTGATTGCTGTTGAACGCATTTTTTATCTCATCAATGCTCCAGAATCTTACATCATCAATCTCGTCTTTATTGTAGCTGAACGGACCTTCATGCGTGCATCTGTGCGTAAATACCATCTCTGTTTCATAGCTGTTTGAGTGGATGTAGCTGTACAGAAACTCTATCTCTTTGCAGGCTATGCCGAGCTCTTCTTCCATCTCTCTTGCAGCCGCATCTGTCAACGACTCATCACTACTTACATGACCGCCTACGGATGTATCCCATCTGCCCGGGGCAACATCCTTTGACATCGAGCGCTTTTGGAGCAGAAGGTCGCCAACATTATTAAATACAAGCACATGCACCACCTTGTGTATAAGAGTCGGATTGCCGTGCACCTCTGACCTGGCTGCACTCCTTATCTTTATTCCGTTCTGGTCGACTATATCAATATATTCATCATCCACGGCTATGCTCCTTTGTCATGTATTATTAAGATTTAAAATATCTGAACTGGCTGGATTGTGTAAAGCCGGCAGCGTGGTTTGTGATAAAATAGGTCTCAATGAGGCGATCAATAGATATATGTATAAAGGCTTTTGTATCTGTTTTTTTTATTGGGTATATTCGTTTTGCTTCAGGTACATTCGGCACACTTGCTGCACTCATCTTTGTGCTGCTTACAGGTATAGAACAGCAGGGCATAATGCTTACAGCAATAATCACCACTGTTTTGGGTGTGGCCGCTTCATTCAGGGCAGAGAAGCTATACAACAAAAAGGATAGCGGCAAGATCGTTATTGATGAGTTCAGCGGGTATCTCGCCTCAATACTATTTTTGCCTCTGACCATTCCGTATCTTGTCTCCGCATTTCTTCTCTTCAGATTTTTTGATATTTTGAAGCCCTGTCCAGTAAGCGCTGCTGAGCGGCTGCCCGGAGGAATCGGGGTTATGGCTGATGATATAGCAGCTGGAGCCATATCATGCCTGCTAATACATACATTCAGGCTGGTATTTCTGGTGTGAGATCTTTTATCTCTATTAATCTGCCTTCTGATATCAGAAGCTCACTTTACAAAAAAGCATCTGAAATAAAGACTGAAATCCCCTCTCTCAAACCGGTTTATCCGGACAATATTCATCTAACCCTAAAATTTCTTGGAGAGCTTAAGGATTCTGAAGTTGAACTAATAAAAAAGTCTCTGGTATTTATATCCCAAAAACATCACGGATTCAGCCTCAGTATAAAGGGTATTGGTGCATTCCCTGATATGAGGAAACCTTCAATTGTATGGGCTGGTATTGAAGAATCTGAAGAGCTGTTAAGCATATGGCCTGATGTAGAAAATGCAGCTGCTGAAATGGGTTTTCAGAAGGAGTTCAGAAGATTCTCTCCGCATCTCACAATAGGCCGTATAAAGGATCCGGATAAAGCAATTGGTTTGGCAGAAGCTATCCTTCCACATAAGGATGCGTTTTTTGGTAGTATAGATGTGACCTGCTTCTCATTGATGAAGAGTCAGCTAAAACCAGAAGGCCCGGTCTACTCTGCGCTGGCTGACTTTTATCTGCAAAACGACTGATTTATTAATACACGGGATAATCCAGTTAAGGAGGATTTTGATGAACAAGGAAAAGATCAAGGCGCTAGAAAACGCTATATCACAGATTGAAAAGAATTTCGGCAAGGGCTCCATCATGAAGCTCGGAGCAGGCTATGTAGGCGAGGGCATTCAGGCCATATCAACCGGCTCTCTAACTCTCGATATCGCAACAGGCATAGGCGGTTTTCCAAGAGGCAGGATAATAGAAATTTATGGTCCAGAGTCATCAGGAAAGACAACGCTCGCACTCACAGCGCTTGCGCAGGCGCAGAAGGCTGGCGGTGTTGCGGCGTTTATAGACGCAGAGCATGCTCTTGATGTTAATTATGCTGCAAAGCTTGGTGTTAATATTGAAGAGCTTCTTATATCCCAGCCGGATACAGGAGAGCAGGCTCTTGAAGTTGCTGAAACCCTTGTCAGAAGCGGAGCTGTTGATATTGTTGTTATCGACTCTGTTGCTGCGCTTGTTCCAAAGGCAGAGATTGAGGGCGATATGGGCGATTCGCTCCCCGGACTCCAGGCAAGGCTTATGAGCCAGGCTCTCAGAAAGCTGACAGCAGCGATATCAAAATCCTTAACAACAGTCATATTCATAAACCAGATCAGAATGAAGATAGGTGTGATGTTCGGCAACCCTGAGACCACCACAGGCGGCAATGCCCTTAAGTTCTATGCATCCATGAGGCTTGATATCAGAAAGATAGACAACCTCAAGGACGGGCAGGAGGCTATTGGCGGCAGAGTAAGGGTGAAGGTTGTTAAGAATAAGGTCGCTCCTCCTTTCAGGCAGGCTGAGTTTGACATATTCTTTAATGAAGGCATATCAAGACTTGGCGAGATTGTGGATATAGGCGTTGACAAGAACATAATCGAGAAGTCAGGCGCATGGTACAGCTATGCTGGCAGCAAGATTGGGCAGGGCAGAGAGAATGCCAAGGAGTATCTAAAAGCCAATCCGCAGATTGCTGCAGAGATAGAGGCAAAGATAATAGATGAAGCAGGGCTTAAGGCAAAGCAGTCTGCTGAGAAGCCTGACTCAAAATAAAAAGATTCAAATGAGTCAAAGGGTGCTGTGATGGAGATTAATGAGCTGCTCCAGAGGGCGTTTGCCAAAGGCGCATCAGACATACATGTTCGGGCAGGCCTTCGACCTGTTTACAGAATAGA
>JAFGXL010000006.1 GCA_016936655.1 Nitrospirota bacterium
ACAGGGCGATACTTGTGCCTCAACGAGGCGTAACACGCAATCCCGCAGGAGAAGCGGTGGTTATGCTTGTTGGAGCTGAAGACAAGGTTGAGATCAGGACAATCAAACCAGCACGCGCTGTTGGCGACAGATGGCTCGTTTCTGAAGGTCTAAAACCCGGAGACAGGGTAATTGTCGAGGGTATTCAGAGAGCAAGGCCCGGCTCTCCAGTAAAGCCTGTGCCATTTGGTGCAAAACCTTCAGCAGAAGTGAAGAAATAGAGGAGGCCATTAATGTCAAGATTTTTTATTGACCGCCCCATCTTTGCATGGGTGATCGCAATAATAACAATGCTCACCGGCCTCCTGGCTATAAAGACGCTGCCTGTTTCGCAGTATCCGCCGATCGCGCCTCCGCAGATATCCATAAATGCGATTTATCCTGGCGCTTCTGCCCAAACGCTGCAGGACACTGTCACCCAGGTCATTGAGCAGAAGATGAACGGCATAGACAATCTGATATACATGTCATCAAACAGCGACTCTGCCGGAGCTGCCACCATAACTCTAACTTTCAAGGCAGGCACTGACCCAAATGTTGCGCAGGTGCAGGTACAGAACAAGCTACAGCTCGCCACACCTCTGCTGCCGCAGGTGGTGCAGAGGCAGGGCATATCTGTTGTGAAATCCACAAGAAATTTTTTGTTGATAGCGGGCTTTGTTTCAGAAGATGAATCAATGACACGCTACGAGCTTTCTGACTACATGGTCGCAAACATACAGGACATAATCAGCAGGGTCGAGGGAGTTGGCGAGGTACAGGTCTTCGGCTCGCAAAATGCCATGCGCATATGGCTCAACCCTGACAAAATGCGCAACTACAAACTGACAACAAATGATGTAATTGCAGCAATACAGGCTCAAAATGCGCAGGTCTCAGCAGGTCAGTTTGGCGGAAAGCCCTCAGAGACAGGTCAGCAGCTCAATGCAACAATAACAGCACGCACACTGCTGAAGAGCCCGGCTGAGTTTGACAATATAATACTCCGCACAAACAGCGACGGTTCCACAGTACGGCTAAGAGATGTTGCTGTCAGCAGGATCGGCACAGAGAACTACGACATCCAGGCGCGCTTCAAGGGCAAGCCGGCCTCAGCCATGGGCATAAGACTCGCATCAGATGCCAACGCACTCGAGACAGCAAACAGGATCAAAGAACAACTGGACGAACTGTCAAAATTCTTTCCTTCCGGAATGAAGGTTGTCTATCCTTACGACACAACACCTTTTGTGAGAATATCCATTGAAGAAGTTGTGAAGACCCTGATCGAAGCGATAATCCTCGTCTTTATAGTTATGTTTGTATTTCTCCAGAACATAAGGGCAACAATCATCCCTACAATCGCTGTGCCTGTGGTGCTGCTCGGCACATTCGGAGTTCTTTCTGCAAGCGGATTTTCTATAAACATGCTCACCATGTTCGCGATGGTACTCGCTATCGGCCTGCTGGTTGATGACGCAATTGTTGTTGTAGAAAATGTGGAGCGAATAATGTCAGAGGAAGGACTTTCTCCAAGAGAAGCCACCATAAAATCCATGGGGCAGATAACAGGAGCGCTCTGGGGAATTGCTATTGTGCTCTCGGCAGTATTTGTGCCTATGGCATTTTTTGGCGGGTCAACTGGCGTAATATACAGGCAGTTCTCGATCACAATAGTATCAGCAATGATACTGTCTGTGCTTGTTGCTTTAATACTCACACCTGCACTATGCGCTACCATACTCAAGCCTGTTGCGAAGGGGCATGATGCGTCTGAACACAGCTGGTTCAGATGGTTCTTCCGCTGGTTCAACAAAGGTTATGCTGCAAGCAGCAGAAGCTATTTAGGCAGAGTAGAAAAGATGCTCGGCAAGCCAGGCAGATATATGCTCATCTATATAGCGATTACTGTTGTCATGGCTATTCTCTTTTTAAGAATGCCTACAGCGTTTCTTCCTGAAGAAGATCAGGGCTTTATTATATGTCAGATACAGCTTCCTGCTGGAGCAACAGATGAGCGCACACTCGCTGTGATAAAGCAGATAGAACACCATTTCTTGGAAACTGAAAAAGAGGCTGTAAACTCTATGATGGCAATATCAGGATTCAGCTTTGCCGGACGCGGCCAGAACATGGGGCTCGCATTTGTGCAGCTTAAAGACTGGAAGCTGCGTCAGAAGCCTGAGCTAAAGGCACAGGCTGTTGTAGCAAGGGCAATGCCTAAGCTGTCGCAAATAAGAGACGGAATGGCCTTTGCGCTTCTGCCTCCTTCAGTTGTAGAGCTCGGCCAGGCGAATGGATTCGACTTTCAGCTGCAGGACAGAGGTGGACTCGGCCATACAGCGCTTATGAACGCAAGGAATCAGCTGCTTGGCATGGCATCGCAGGACAAGTCGCTCATTGCGGTAAGACCAAACGGACAGGATGACATGCCGCAATTCAGGATAAACATTGATGATGTTAGAGCCGGAGCGCTCGGCATATCAGTTGCTGAAGCAAACAGCTTGATATCTACTGCATGGGGCAGCTCATACATTAATGACTTTATCGAAAACGGCAGGATTAAAAAAGTCTACATACAGTCAGACCCAAAATACAGGATGCTGCCTGAAGACATTGGCAGATGGTATGTTAATAACAACAATGGCGGCATGGTGCCCTTCTCTGCCTTCTCTACTGCTAAATGGGAATACGGCTCCCCACGTCTCGAAAGGTATAACGGCATACCTTCAGTCGAAATAATGGGACAAGCTGCACCTGGCAAAAGCTCCGGAGACGCAATGTTACTGATGGAGAAGATGGCAGCGAAACTGCCGACAGGCATCGGATATGAGTGGACAGGCCTCTCTTATGAAGAGCGTCAGGCAGGCGCGCAGGCTCCGGCGCTCTACGCAATATCGCTGCTTGTGGTATTTCTCTGCCTTGCAGCTCTATATGAGAGCTGGGCGATTCCGTTCTCAGTAATGCTTGTTGTACCGCTGGGAGTAGTCGGCGCTGTGCTTGCAGCCACTTCGCGCAGCTTTTCAAATGACATCTACTTTCAGATCGCTATACTTATGACCATAGGATTGTCAGCAAGAAACGCTATCCTTATAGTCGAGTTCGCAAAAAGAGAGATGGAGCATGGCAAGAGCCTCATCCAGGCAACACTCGAAGGTGCGCGACTCAGACTCAGGCCCATACTTATGACATCTCTTGCATTCTTCTTTGGCGTGCTGCCTCTGGCGCTCAGCAAGGGAGCAGGCTCCGGCGCTCAAACCGCAATCGGCACAGCTGTTAACGGAGGAATGGTAACAGCAACAGTACTCGCAATATTCCTTGTTCCTGTATTTTTTATTGTAGTGCAGAAGATATTCGGAATGAAAAACCGCTCACGCCAACAGAAGCAGGTCGATTCCGAATCATTAGCGGAGGATAAATGAACAAATCATCAGTATTTAAAAATACAGTTTTTGGCGTAGCAGCTGTTGCGCTTCTCACTGGATGCGCAAGCATGGCTCCAGAATATAAAAGACCTGATGCGCCAGTATCTGCTGCATGGCCTTCTGGAGAGGCATACAAAGAAACTGCTGCATCCAAAAGCGCTGCTGAGATCAAGTGGCAGGAGTTTTTTATTGATCCCAAACTCCAGAAGATAATAGACCTGGCACTAAGAAACAACAGAGATCTCAGAATAGCAGCACTGAATATCGAGAAATCAAGAGCACTATACAGGGTGCAGCGTTCTGAACTATTCCCGGCTGTTAACGCCACAGCTGGCAGCACAATGCAGAGGACGCCTTCTGATCTCTCCACAACAGGCAACGCCTTCACAACACATCAATACAGCGCTGACCTCGGGTTCAGCTCTTATGAACTCGACCTTTTCGGCAGAATACGCAGCCTTAACGAAGAGGCTCTCCAACAGTTCCTCGCAACAGAACAGGCCAGAGCAAGCTTTCAGATAAGTCTTGTTGCAGAAGTTGCATCAAGATATCTTTCAATTGCAGCAAATAAAGAGAGGGTAAAAATAACACAGCAGACACTAAAGAACCAGAGGTCTGCATATGAGATCATAAAGAAGAGATTCGAGGCAGGCGCAGCATCTGAGCTCGATCTTCTCCAGGCGCAGACAAGCGTTGAGGCTGCACGCGTTGAGGCTGCACGCTATGTGACTCTTATAGCGCAGGACGAAAACGCTCTTGCGCTTGTTGCAGGCGCTGCTATGCCTGCTGAACTTATTCCGGATGGACTAAGCGAAATAACATCTGTAAAGGATCTCAATCCAGGGCTGGTATCTGACATACTACTCAAGCGGCCGGACATACTCCAGGCAGAGCATATGCTTAGAGCATACAACGCTAATATCGGGGCTGCGCGTGCAGCATTCTTCCCCCGCATCACACTGACAACAGGATTTGGACTCGCAAGTGATGAGCTGTCAGGCTTATTCCATGGAGGGCCCGCAGCCACATGGAGCTTCATCCCAAAAATAACGCTCCCTATCTTCAATGCAGGCAAGAACGAGGCAAACCTGAAGGCATCAGAAATAACCCGCGACATACATATCGCCCAGTATGAAAAAGCTATACAGACCGCATTCAGAGAGGTAGCTGACGCGCTTGCACAAAAAGGCACAATAAAGGAGCAGATAGATGCTCAAAGTTCACTAGCTGATGCAACCGCACGCGCATACTCACTTTCAGAAGCTCGCTACAACAACGGCATATCTGGTTACCTGCAGGTTCTGGATGCCCAGCGTTCTCTCTTCAGCGCTCAGCAGAGCCTTATTACTGTTAAGCTGTCAAGACTCATAAACCTAGTCACACTTTACAAAGTGCTCGGCGGCGGAGCAGAAAAGTAAAACTATTTAACAGCAGGAGGAGATCATGAAACTTGTGCAGATGGATTTTAGATACACCGGCCCTTTTGGTCAAGAAATGGCAGAAGCGATGCAGGAGCTTGCGGAATCAATATCAAAAGAGCCCGGCTTTCTATGGAAGATATGGACAGAGAATAAAGAAAACCAGGAAGCAGGCGGCATATATATGTTTGCTGATGAAGAGTCAGCAAAAAAATATGTTGCTATGCATACCGCAAGGTTGAAACAGTTCGGCATTGAGCAGGTGAACGCAAAATATTTTGATGTAAATGTACCGCTCTCAAAAATAGACAACGGGCCTGTTTAGTACCAGCTACCTCTTTACAGGCTTGAGCTCAAAAACAGTAACCTCAGGGGCTGACATAAACCTTATGGGCGGCCCCCATGTGCCTGTGCCTCTGCTGATATAGAGCGATGACATACCTGTCTTCACAAATCCTGAATCAACAGGATAGTAGAGCCATGTGAGGCATGTGAACGGGAATATCTGCCCCTTATGCGAGTGTCCGGAGAGCTGAAGATCAAACAACCCCTCTGATGATTCACTAACAAGTGGCCTGTGCTTTAGCAATATTTTGAACCTGTCCGCAGGAAGAGATAACAGCAGCTTTTTTTCAGCATTAATCAGTTCATCTTTGGAAATGCCGGAAACAGGATCTTCTACGCCTGCTATGCTGACAAATCCGCCAACATCAACAGCCTCTGACCTCAGCATTCTGAAGCCCGAGGCTTCTGTGAATGCAACAGCCTGGTCTATGCCCGCGTAATACTCATGGTTACCTGTTACCCCGAATTTGCCATGCCTCGGACTCAGGGATTTCAGAAGATCTGACAGATGGTTCATAGAGTCCATCTGACCGTCAACAAGATCGCCGGTTGATACGATTATATCCGGTTTTGCACCGCTCAGTGCATCAACTATCCTTCTGAGCCTCTGCTCCCGCACAATCAGTCCGAGGTGCACATCAGATATCTGGGCAACCTTTATTACGCCGGCTGAAACTGGTATCTTGTCAGAAAAAATCTCTACACGCTCTGTTCTTATATTAAGCGCGTCAAAATATCCATAAACGCAAACAAAACAGGCTATTGCAGCAGGCACATAAAAACCATACGCAGCACTGCATACCCTGCTCTGCCTATTTTTTGTGATCAGTCTTTTTATATAGCAGAACAGATCTATCACTATCGCAGCAGAGAAGAAGAGAAAGACAAACCCCATCCAGATATAGCCCGCATAGGAGAGAATCCCGGCAGTGGCTTCAAGCCCTGCCCTCTCCATAAGCCTTATAAAAAGCGGGGCAAGTGTCATAATCGCGAGCCAGAGCAGAAGCAGCAGCCTCTGGAGCGGCCTGAGCATAAAGACACTAGCTGCCTTCAGAAAGAAATAGAGGTGCAGAAGACCATAAAGCGTGAAAAAAACCGCGAAAAAGATCATTGGTGTGCAAGGCCCTCCATTTGGGAGTATAATCTGATTAATACTATCATATATCAAAGCTAAACCAAGAACATAAAGCTCCGATAAATATATACAGCTTTTAATGTCTCTGTACAATCAGGGGAACCAGATGACACTGTTACGGCAATGCAGGAGCTTTGGCAACAAGAGAGCTTTTTTACTTAACCAAACAGGTAGAATAAAGATCTTTATTCTACCTGTCATTGTCTGGGCGTTTCTTCTGGCAATATCGCTTTTAGCCAATCTAAAGACCAATGAAACACACTTTTCCGATCTTCTGAAAGAGCAGTCCCGTGCATTCTTCAAAGAGATCGTTGTTACAAGGCTATGGAACGCACAGCATGGCGGTGTCTATGTTATTGTCACAGACAAGACGCAGCCCAATCCCTATCTTGATACCCCTAACAGAGACCTTACTACAACAAACGGCCTTAAGCTCACAATGATTAATCCGGCATACATGACCAGACAGATATCTGAGCTCACAAAAGGCAAAAACAATGTCACCTTTCATATAACCAGTCTGAACCCGCTGCGTCCGGCCAACGAGGCTGACGAGTGGGAAAAAATGGCGCTAGCTTCATTTGAAGCAGGCAAAATTGAGGCTGCTGAGAAAATAACACTAAATAGCGAGGAAATCTTCAGATACATGGCTCCGCTTTTTGTTGAGAAACCATGCCTCAAGTGCCATGAAAAACAGGGTTACAGGCTTGGCGATGTGAGAGGAGGCATCAGCGTTACCATGCCTTTGTCCGCTTATACGGCAAACAATGAGAGAGAGCAGAACAATCTTGTCGCTCTGCATGTCATGCTTTTTATTCTCGGGTCTGCGGGCATAGCATTCTTCAGGATATACTCATCCAGAACCAGACAGGAGCTGCTTAAACTCTCGCATGCCATTGAACAGAGTCCAAACGCAATGATAATCACAGACCCCAAAGGCACAATTGAGTATGTAAACCCGATGTTTGAACAGACAACCGGCTTTACTCCAGAGGAAGTGACAGGCAAAAAGCTCCATCTTCTTAACTCAAGCTCTGAAACATCTGCCATCATGACTCCGATATGGGAAAAACCGGAGTCAGCCAAACAATGGCAGGAGGAGCTGAAAAACAGAAAGAAGGATGGCAACGAATATTGGGAGCTGGTGACAGTTTCACCCATAAGAAACCACAAAGGCGAGATAGATCATTTTCTGGTAATAAAGGAAGACATAACCCAGCGTAAAAACGCAGAGATTGCATTAATAAACAGCCAGCATGAACTGGCTGTTAAACATGATGAGCTGCAGAAATTATTTAGCCTTGTCGAGAAGGCAAAAAAAGAGTGGGAAACAACAATGGACTGCCTTGGAGACATTGTTATACTCACAGACAACAACAGCAAAATAATACGCTGCAACAAATCCATAAGCAGGATAACAGATATACCTCTAACGGATATAAATTCGATGAGTATAGAAAAACTCTTTTCGGAAAACGGTTTGCATGTGAACAACATATATGGGCAGTCAGTAGAGATATACCATGAAAAATCAGACAAATGGTTTGTCTTTAATTCATATGAATATATAGACATAAACGGGAACGCGGCAGGCCATGTCATTACAATACATGAAACAACAGACATGGTTAAAATAACAACTGAACTTAGCAGCAGGAACAAGGAGCTTGAGCGCACAACAGCAGAGCTCGAGCAGGCATACACTGAACTGAAATCAGCCCAGTCGCATATGCTTCAGCACGAGAAAATGGCATCAATAGGACAGCTTGCTGCAGGAGTGGCTCATGAGATAAACAACCCTATCGGATTCATAATGAGCAATCTGGCAACACTGCAAAAATATATGGACAGGGTTAAAAAATTCATCTCTATTCAGGATGAAGCCGTAAAAAAGACAATAGAAGGCGGCTGCGATCTGCCGGCTCTGCAGGAAGAGATAAGCAGCGCCATGAAATCCCTGAAGATATCCTACATTATAGAAGATACTGGCAGCCTTGTATCTGAATCGCTCGAAGGAGCTGAACGCGTTAAAAGAATTGTACAGGATATGAAGAGCTTCTCAAGGGTTGATCAGTCAGAGCAAAAACTAGCAAACATAAACGAGGGGCTCGACAGCACGATAAATATAATATGGAACGAGCTCAAATACAAAACTACATTAAAAAAAGAGTACGGAGACATACCATTTACAAAATGCAACCTCGGCCAGCTTAATCAGGTATTCATGAATATATTGGTAAATGCAGCGCAGGCAATACCAAAACAGGGCGAGATAACAGTAAAAACATGGAGCGAAGGCAATCACATATTTGTTCAGATATCTGATACAGGGATAGGCATACCTCCTGAAAAACTCAACCGAATATTTGAGCCTTTCTACACAACAAAAGAGGTGGGCAAAGGCACAGGGCTAGGTTTGAGCATAGCCTTTGACATCATCAAAAAGCATTCTGGTGAGATCTCTGCGCAGAGTGAAGTGGGCAAAGGTACAATCTTCACTATAAAAATACCGATGGTGGCAGAATGATTACAGAAACAGGAGCAAAGATCCTATGTGTAGATGATGAGTCCAGCGTACTCAACGCTATCAAACGAATATTCATGGATGAGGAGTACATAATTCTTACAGCACAGTCCGGCAAGGAGGGCATTGATATACTCAAGGTTGAAGATCCGCAGATCATCATTTCCGATTACCGCATGCCGGAGATGAACGGTATAGATTTTCTGCGTCAAGTTCGTGAGATAAAACCGGAGACTGTCAGGATCGTACTTTCCGGATATGCAGATACTGCATCCATTGTTGAAGCGATAAATGAAGGCCAAATATACAAGTTTATACCCAAACCATGGAACGATGACGAACTTAAAGTAACTGTCGCCAATGCTGTAGAAAGATACCATCTTTACAAACAGAACCTCGAGCTGACAAAAGAGCTGCAGACAAAGAATACCGAACTTAAAAAACTCAATACAGAGCTACAAAAGCTTCTCGATGAAAAGATCATGCACCTGAACTTCCGCGACGAGATACTTATTAAGCATCAGAACATACTGGATGCGCTGCCTGTGGGCATATTAGGGATTGATCCAAACAATATCGCTGTGCTTACAAACAAAAAGTGGAGCGAGATAGCAGGCGACACGCTCTGCATGCTCGGTGAAAATATTGAAAGGCAGATTAAAGAGCCTCTTAAAAGTTTTATCGAAGAGATGAAAACAAAGAAAATCTTCTCAAAAAAAACATCTTTCGGAGAAATAAAGGGCAAGCTATCTGGCAGACAGATGGATAGTGAAGAAGGACAGCAGGGAACAATAATCGTATTTTCACCGGAGGAAGACTAAGATGGGCACCCATGTCAGCAATATCCTGTGTGTCGACGATGAAATAAATGTACTCAACTCTCTTGAGCGTCTGCTGGCTACTGAGTCAGTCAAGATCATAAAATGCGCCAATCCTTTTGACGCTATCACTGTTCTGGAAAAGACTCCAATATCAGTAATAATATCCGACAATTACATGCCTTTTATGAAAGGGCTGGAGCTGCTCCAGAAAGCTCGTGAACTTCAGCCAGACACATTCAGGATACTAATTACAGCATACGCAGATTTTGATACAGCAATTGATGCAATAAACAAAGGTGAGGTCTACAGATTTGTGGCCAAGCCATGGAACAATGACGATCTTGTAAACATGGTGCACGAAGCAGTACAGCGCTATGATTTGGCACAGGCAATGAAGCATGCTGATGAAGCTGCTCTTCTAAGCCTCGCACAAGCCATCGAACTCAAAGACAAATACACTAAAGGCCATTGCGACAGGGTTGCCGAATACGCATTAAAAATTGCTGATGCTATGGAACTGTCTGATGAGTGGAAAAAAAATATCAGACATGGCAGTTGGCTGCATGACTGCGGCAAAATTGGTGTCCCTGAATCAATACTCAACTTTAATGGTCCGCTTTCTGAAGACAATAAAAGAGTTGTAGAGAAACACCCCAGATGGGGGGCAGAGCTTGCTCAACTAGCACAGCTGCCTCGACCTATAGCCAATATCATAACTTACCATCATGAGAAATATGACGGCACAGGATATCCCAACAGGTTAAAGAATGAAGCGATCCCTCTTGAGGCAAGAATAGTGGCTATAGCTGATGCATATGACGCGATGACAACAGACAGGCCTTACAGAAAGAAAATATCTAAAAAAGAAGCGCTCAATATGCTGCATGAAGAAAAGGGCAAGGCATTTGATCCTGATATAATTGACACTTTTCTCGAAATTATGCACAAGGAGAAATGACTGAATGGACAGAGCACAGCCCAAACTTAATATCCTATTCATTGATGATGAACAGCATATACTCAGCTCTCTAAAAAGGCTTTTTATGGATGAGCCTTATGATGTGTATACAGCGAGCTCCGGCGCTGATGCGCTTGAGCTCATGAAAAAGCTGCAGTTTGCTGTTATTGTTTCTGACCAGCGTATGCCGGTAATGTCCGGCTCAGAATTTCTCGAAAAAGCTAAAATTATGCAGCCTGAATCACTAAGAATGGTGCTTACAGGTTATGCTGACATCAACACTGCCATGAATGCCATAAACATAGGCGGCGCATCAAGATATCTTACAAAGCCCTGGAATGATAACGAGATTATCATGATAATTAGGGATGCTGCTGAGAAGTACAATCTTTTGGTAGAAAACAAGAGGCTTACAGAACTAACCATAAAACAGAATGAAGAGTTGAGAAAATGGAGCACTGAGCTCGAGTTTTATGTGCAGCAGCACACCATAGATCTATCCAAACGCAACAAGGAGCTGGATGAACTTAATAAAAAAATGCAGCAGACTCTGGGTCAGATAATCGTCTCGTTCACAACTCTGATGGAACTCAGAGACAAGTCAATGCACAGCCATGCATCCAATGTTGCTCTGATGTCATCAGACATAGCCGGTAAAATAGGGCTAAACGATGATGCAATAAAAAAAATATCAATTGCGGGACAGCTGCATGATATAGGCAAAATAGGAATACCTGATCTGATAATGATAAAAAATCCTGAGCAGTACACAATTGATGAGATGCACGAGTACAAAAAACATCCTATAAGAGGACAGGCAGCTCTTGATGCTATAGATTTTTTCAGAGAGCCAGCCCTTCTTATACGCCATCATCACGAACATATAAACGGCAGCGGGTTTCCTGACATGCTTAAAGGAGATCAGATACCTCTAGGTTCCAGAATAATCTGCATTGCCGATGCTATGGACAGACTTGTAAACAGCCATGAAATATCAATGTCTGTTGAGGATGCGCTCGCAAAGATTAAAAACGAACTGACCATAAAATATGACGCAAATCTTTATGCATATCTGGCCGAGTCTGCCTGCGAGCGGCTAAAGGCATCTGCACTTCCGAAGGATAATATAGAGCTGGAACTAAAGCCAAAAGACCTTGTGCCAGGCATGACAGTCTCAAAAGATATAAGAACAGGCACAGGTCTGCTTCTTATAAAGAAATATACTGTGCTTAACAATCAGAACATCGAGACACTTAGACGAAGCTACCATATTGATCCTGCAAGCACAGGAGTATTTGTATGGGCAAAAAGAAAATAGCAAATCAACCTTATTTTAAATGGAGGATAAATGAAATCTGAAAAGGCGGCTCCCTGCCTTCTCATTGTCGACGATGAACCACAGGTGCTAAACGCCCTGAAAAGGGTATTTATGGATGAACCATTTACTGTATACACTGCATCAAGCGCTGCTGAGGGACTGGAACTGCTGAAAAAAAGAAGCGTATGCGTTATTATTTCTGACCAGCAGATGCCTATGATGTCCGGCGTAGAGTTTCTTTCGCGGGTAAAATCTGAAAAACCGGAAATATTCCGCATAATACTTACAGGTCATGGCGACCTTTCCTCAGCAATGCAGGCAATTAACAGAGGCGAGATCTATAAATATATACTCAAGCCTTGGAATGATACGGAGCTAAGACTTATCGTACTCTCAGCAATCGAAAAATTCAATCTCGAGGAAGAAAACAGAAGGCTGCTCAGGATAATAAGGAATCAGGCTGTTGATATTAAGATGCTCGAGAAAAAGTTTCCAGGCATTACCCAGATTGATAGGGATTCAGACGGACTGCTCGTAATCCCGGAGGTATCTGAGGAAGAGATGAACTCCATAATAGAGGAATGCCTAAAGGAGTTTCCTGATATTGACAAACAGGGCGGTATTTAGTATGCTAATCACATATTTTTATGCAGCCCCCCATTACAGGGATAACCATTAACACAAAAAACCGAAAGATATTATCATTAAGGTATGTTAAAAACCCCGAAGCCATTACACTGATATGATCAGGGCTTTGTATATTTTTTAGTATGACACCATCCCCAGTGAGGTAAACAATCAACATGGAAAACTACATCTCAATTTCCGAACTCAAGGAAAAGACCATCGATGGCCTTACGGCTTTCGCAAAGACTCTGAATATCGAAGGCGCCAGCGGCATGCGCAAACAAGATTTGATCTTTGCCATTCTTCAGGCACAGGCTGAAAAGGCAGGCAATGTTTATGGAGCTGGAGTGCTCGAAATACTGCCTGACGGATTCGGCTTTCTTAGGTCTCCGGACTACAGCTACCTGCCGAGTCCTGACGATATTTATGTATCTCCATCACAGATAAGAAGATTTTCTCTCCGAACAGGAGACTATGTTTCAGGACAAATAAGACCGCCAAAAGAGAATGAGCGCTATTTCGCTCTGCTAAAGGTTGAAACAATAAATGGCGAGTCTCCGGAAGAAAACACAAGCAGGCAGTTCTTTGACAACCTCACACCTTACTACCCTACTGAAAAGATAAATCTTGAATTTGACGCTAATGACTTCAGCATGAGGGTTATGGATCTTATAACCCCTGTCGGAAAGGGTCAGCGCGGCATGATAGTCGCTTCACCAAGAACAGGCAAGACCATGCTTCTGCAGTCCCTGGCAAAGGCAATAAAAAAGAACCACAAAGAGATACACCTAATCATCCTGCTCATAGATGAACGACCTGAAGAGGTAACAGACTGGAAAAGACAGGTCTCAACAGCAGAGATTATAAGCTCGACATTTGATGAGCCTCCGCAGAGGCACTGTCAGGTATCTGAAATGGTTATAGAAAGAGCAAAGAGGCTTGTAGAATCAAAAAAAGATGTTGTGATACTTCTGGACAGCATAACCAGACTCGCCAGAGCATACAATGCTATAACGCCGACAAGCGGAAAGGTTCTTTCAGGCGGTCTGGATGCAAACGCACTGCAAAGGCCAAAGAGATTTTTCGGCACAGCCAGAAGCATTGAAGAAGGCGGTAGCCTCACCATAATGGCTACAGCCCTTGTTGATACAGGCTCAAGAATGGATGATGTTATTTTTGAGGAGTTTAAAGGCACAGGCAATATGGAGCTTCACCTCGACAGGAAGCTGGTTGATAAGCGCATATTCCCAAGCATCGACATAAACTCATCAGGTACAAGAAAAGAGGAACTTCTTGTGGACAAGGATGTGCTCAACAAGATGTGGATACTCAGAAAGGTGCTCAATCCTCTAAGCACTGTAGAGAGCATGGAATTCCTTATAAGCAAACTCAAAGCAGCAAAAAATAATAAAGATTTTCTCGAGATGATGAACAAATAGGCAGCTTGCTCAAATCCAGCCTATTTTAAACAGAATTATATGGTATTTGAAGACGACAGAAAGTGCTTTGCATGCGGCCCGGAAAACAGCAGGGGACTTAAGCTTGTATTTAGTTATGCTGAGAACTATGCAAAGAGCAGCTTTACGCCTCCTGCTGATCTTCAAGGATATAAAGATATTACACACGGAGGCATTGTCTCTACCCTTCTTGATGAGGTTATGGTACATTCAGCGCTAAAAGATGGCGCAATGCCAGCTACAGCAGAGATAACAGTAAGGTTTAAAAAGCCGATGATAATCGGACAGCCTGTTATTATCGAAGGGTGGGTTACCAAGAGAGCTTCAAGGCTGATAGAAACAAGGGGATCAGTCAAGAGAGAGTCTGACGGCGCTTTAATAGCTGAAGCCACAGCAAAGCTTATAAAACAATAAACTTAAATCATAAAAAAAGAGGGATGCTGCTTAAAGCAGCATCCCTCTTTTTTTTATATATTCTTCTTTCTATTCAGTCTCTTCAGCAGCAGCCATCTCCTGCTCAAGCTGCATATTATAGAAATCTCCCTGAATAAATGACTCTCTGTACGGAGGCATTCCTGAGCCAGCAGGTATTACGCGGCCCATAATAACATTCTCTTTGAGACCCTTAAGCTCATCAACAAGTCCGCTCAGCGCAGCCTCTGTGAGAACTCTGGTTGTCTCCTGGAATGATGCTGCAGATACCCAGCTTTCTGTTGCAAGAGATGCCTTTGTTATACCAAGAAGCAGCGGTCTGCCCTGTGCTGCCTTGCCGCCCTCTGCTTTAACACGCTCATTCTCGTCAACAAATTCTGACCTCTCCACCTCATCACCAATGAGGAAGATGGTATTGCCTGAATCCTCTATGCGCACCTTTCTCATCATCTGGCGCACTATAACCTCGATATGTTTGTCATTGATGGTAACACCCTGCAGCCTATAAACCTTCTGCACCTCATCAACAAGATATCTCTGGAGCTCTTTTGGACCGAGGATATCGAGTATGCTGTGCGGATTTACTGATCCGTCCATCAGCGCCTCTCCAGCCCTCACCCAATCGCCTTCATGTACTGTTACATGCTTGCCTTTAGGGATGAGATACTCTCTGGAATCATTGCCGCCTTTGATCACAACAACACGCATACCTTTGTGAGTACCCCTGAACTCGACAACGCCATCGATCTCGCTGACCATAGCCTGCTCTTTAGGCTTGCGAGCCTCAAAGAGCTCAGCAACTCTCGGCAGACCTCCTGTTATATCCTTTGTCTTTGTGGTCTCACGCGGTATCTTTGCGAGTATGTCGCCAGGGGCGACCTTGTCATTTTTTTCTACAACTATGTGTGAACCTGCAGGCAGCTGATAACGTGCAAGATTGTTAGTTGCTCTTATTTTTAGAGTCTTGCCGTTTTCATCCTTAAGCGACAGTCTTGGCCTCATATTGCCCGGATAGTCGATAATAACCTTATGAGCAAGGCCTGTTGTCTCGTCAACCTCTTCCTTGAAGGTTACTCCCTCAACAATGTCACCAAATGCTACATATCCGCCGACCTCAGTTATGATAGGCGTGGAATATGGATCCCACTCTACCATCTTTTCTCCTGCGTCTACTTTTTTGCCGTCCTCAATATAAATCTTTGAGCCATATACAAGGTTGTACTTCTCCTTCTCCCTGCCCGCTTTGTCAACAACAGCGATGAGGGCGTTTCTGTTTAGTACAGTTAGGAAGCCTTCCCTGTTTTTAACGGCATTTACATCTATGAACTTTACAAAACCTGAGTTTTTAGCGCTCAGAACAGCCTGCTCAATAACCTTAGTAGCAGCGCCGCCGATATGGAATGTTCTCATTGTAAGCTGTGTGCCGGGCTCGCCGATAGACTGTGCGGCTATTATTCCTATCGCCTCTCCAATCTCTATCGCCTCACCTCTGGCAAGATCTCTGCCGTAACAGTTTGCGCATACACCAATCTTCGTATGGCATGTTAGAACTGATCTTATTTTGACCTTGTCTATTCCTGACTCAACAATCTTTCTTGCCAGATCTTCATCAACCTCTGTATTGCGCTGAGCTATTATTTCTCCTGTAACAGGATCTTTTACAGTCTCAGCAACAGTCCTGCCGAATATCCTCTCTTCAAGGCTCTGTATAACCTCGCCACCCTCTATAAGAGCTGTAACAACTATGCCGTCCTTTGTTCCGCAGTCTATCTCTTTGAGAATTACATCCTGCGCAACGTCAACAAGCCTTCTGGTCAGATAACCAGCGTTTGCTGTTTTAAGAGCAGTATCGGCAAGACCCTTTCTAGCTCCGTGAGTAGAGATAAAGTACTGAAGAGGCGTTAAGCCTTCTCTAAAGTTTGCGGTGATCGGGGTCTCTATGATCTCGCCTGAAGGCTTTGCCATAAGACCTCTCATGCCTGCAAGCTGCCTTATCTGGGCTGTGCTTCCTCTTGCTCCTGAGTCTGCCATCATAAATATGCTGTTGAAAGACCTGCGCTCCTTAAGATCTTCTTCGCTCAGCTTCTTGCCGTCTTCAGCGCCGAGCTCCTGCATCATTTCATCAGCAACTTTTTCTGTAACATTCGCCCATATGTCGATAACCTTGTTGTATCTTTCCCCCTGAGTTATAAGACCATCGGCATACTGCCTCTGAACCTCTATGACTTCCTGTTCAGCATCTTTTATAAGGTCTGACTTCTTTGAAGGGATGTGCATATCATCAATGCAGATAGATATGCCTGAGCGTGTTGCATACTCAAATCCGAGCTTTTCCAGACTGTTCAGAAAAACAACTGTCTCTCTCTTACCTGCATGCTTGTGAATGTATTCAAGCACCTTTCCGAGCTCTTTTTTGGTAATGTCCTTGTTTATCATCGAAAAAGGAATATTCTTTGGCAGTATTTCGCTAAAGAGAACCCTTCCGACTGTTGTATCGATAAACTCGCCGTCTACCTTAATCTTGATAGAAGCATGCTCATCCAGTATGCCTGCATCATAAGCAACGCGCAGATCCTCAGGGCTGGCAAACATCTTGCCCTCCCCGGGCACTCCTGACTTCTGCTTTGTCAAATAATATATGCCCAAAACCATATCCTGTGTAGGCAGAACTATAGGCTTGCCGCTTGCAGGAGAGAGCAGGTTGTTTATAGAGAGCATAAGCACCCTCGCCTCTATCTGTGACTCGACCGATAGCGGCACATGAACTGCCATCTGGTCGCCGTCAAAGTCAGCATTGAAAGCTGTACACACAAGCGGATGGAGTTTTATAGCCTTGCCCTCTACAAGTATCGGGTCGAATGCCTGTATGCCAAGCCTGTGCAGGGTAGGTGCTCTGTTTAGAAGCACCGGATGCTCCTGTATAACATCCTCAAGCGCGTCCCACACCTCTGGCTTCTCTTTTTCGACAAGCCTCTTAGCCTGTTTTATTGTTGTTGCATAGCCCTTTTCTTCCAGCTTGTTGAAGACAAATGGTTTAAATAGCTCCAGAGCCATCCTTTTTGGAAGTCCGCACTGGTTGAGCTTTAGATCAGGTCCTACAACTATAACTGAACGTCCTGAATAGTCTACTCTCTTTCCGAGCAGGTTCTGCCTGAAGCGCCCCTGCTTGCCTTTTATCATATCGCTTAAAGACTTAAGAGCGCGCTTGCCTCCGGCCTTTAGCACCTTTGACTTTCTGCTGTTGTCAAAAAGCGCATCAACTGCCTCCTGAAGCATTCTCTTTTCATTTTTTATGATAACGCTAGGCGCCTTCAGTTCCATAAGCCTCTTTAGCCTGTTGTTCCTGTTTATCACCCTTCTGTAAAGATCATTCAGATCTGATGTGGCAAAACGACCGCCATCAAGAGGAACAAGAGGCCTAAGATCAGGCGGAAGCACAGGAACTATGTCCAGTATCATCCATGCAGGCATATTGCCTGACTTTATGAATGCCTCAACAACTTTGAGCCTCTTTGTGAGTCTTCTTTTTACGCCTATTGAAGAAGCGGCATCAATCTTGAGCTTAAGCTCAACAGCTATTGCCTCAAGGTCAACCTTCTTGAGCAGCTCTCTTATAGCCTCTGCTCCCATGCCTGCCTTGAATCTGCTGCCGTACTCCATCATATTCTTTTTGTATTCTTCTTCTGAGAGCAGATCCTTTTCTTTTAGCTTTGTGTCTCCGGGATCTATGACAATATACTCTTCAAAATACAGAACCTTCTCGAGCTGGCGGATGGTCATATCCAAAAGTGTGCCTATTCTGCTAGGCACTCCGCGGAGCAGCCATACATGGGCAACTGGAGTTGCCAGTTCTATATGGCCCATTCTCTCTCTTCTTACCTTTGACTGTATTACCTCGACTCCGCACTTGTCACAGATAACACCTCTGTGCTTCATGCGTTTGTACTTTCCGCAGAGACATTCCCAATCCTTAACAGGACCGAATATCTTTGCGCAGAAGAGGCCGTCCCTCTCCGGTTTGAATGTACGGTAGTTTATGGTCTCTGGCTTTTTCACCTCGCCGAAAGACCACTCACGTATCTTTTCAGGCGAAGCAAGCTTAATCCTTATCGCATCAAAATCCTTCGGATTCTTCGGCTTCTGAAAAAGGGCATAAATATCTTCTACCAATTTACTCCTCCCTCTTTTTCTTTTTCTCCAGAAGCTCTACATCGAGACCAAGGCTCTGGAGTTCCTTTATTAACACATGGAAAGATTCAGGCACGCCAGGCTCAAGTGCAGGGTCGCCCTTGACTATAGCCTCATACATTCTGGATCTTCCGCTTATATCATCGCTCTTTACTGTCAGGAACTCCTGAAGCGTGTGAGCTGCGCCATATGCCTCAAGCGCCCAGACTTCCATCTCTCCAAGCCTCTGGCCTCCGAACTGAGCCTTTCCGCCCAGCGGCTGCTGCGTAACCAGCGAGTATGGACCTATTGAACGAGCATGTATTTTGTCCGCAACCAAATGATGAAGTTTTAGCATATACATGCAGCCGACTGTTACAGGCCTTTTGAACGGCTCGCCGGTTTTACCGTCGTGCAGTGTTATCTGACCTGTTGTAGGCAGCCCCGCCTTTTTGAGCAGGCTCTTTATCTCATCCTCTTTTGCCCCCTCAAATACTGGTGTAGCAACATATATGCCGAGGCTCTTGGCTGCCCATCCCAGATGCGCCTCAAGTATCTGTCCAACGTTCATTCTTGAAGGAACGCCAAGAGGGTTAAGCACAATATCAACTGGAGTGCCGTCTGGCAGATAAGGCATATCTTCCTCAGGCATTACCATCGAGACAACACCCTTGTTACCATGCCTTCCAGCCATCTTGTCGCCGACCTGTATTTTTCTCTTCATGGCGATATACACTTTTACAACCTTGTTTACGCCAGGAGAAAGCTCATCGCCCTTCTTTACTCTCTCTATTCTCTCCTGATAATTGGCCTCGAGCTTCTTGATCTGGGCATTTATGTCGTTGATGATAGCATCAACCTTCATCTTGCCTTCTTCGTCATCAAGCTTAACCCTTGAGAGGTAATCATCCTTGATCTTGTCAAGCTGTGCTTCTGTAATCTTTTTACCTTTGGCACATATCAACTCTCTGGTCTTAGCATCTTTAATATCCTCAGCCAATTTTCTGCCGGACAGCACATTTCTGAGCTTACGAGCCTTTTCGCCCTTGAGTATCTTTACCTCTTCGTCAAGGTCTCTGTTAAGGCCTTCAATGTCATCTTCCTCAATGCTCTTTGTCCTGGCATCTTTCTGCACTCCCTTTCTGGAAAGAACGCGTACATCAACAATTACTCCGTCAATTCCTGGAGGCACATGCAGACAACTCTCTTTTACATCCTCGGCCTTCTCTCCGAAAATAGCCCTGAGCAGCTTCTCCTCAGGAGTGAGCATGGTCTCGCCTTTTGGCGTGACTTTTCCGACGAGTATGTCACCGGGCTTCACTTCAGCGCCGATCCTAATAATACCGCTCTCATCAAGATCCTTAAGAGCTTCTTCGCCTACATTAGGGATATCTCTTGTTATCTCTTCAGGACCAAGTTTGGTGTCTCTGGATTCGACCTCAAACTCCTCAATATGTACTGATGTGTAGACATCATCTTTAACAAGTCTTTCGCTAAGGAGAATAGCGTCTTCAAAGTTGTATCCGCCCCAAGGCATGAATGCGACTATTACATTTTTGCCCAGTGCGAGTTCACCCATCTCTGTTGAAGGGCCATCAGCAAGTATGCTGCCGCGCTTAACAGAATCGCCCACTTTCACTACAGGCTTCTGGGTCATGCATGTGCCCTGGTTTGAACGCTGAAATTTAACAAGCGTGTAGATATCAGAGCCTCCGCTGGCTTCTGTAACTCTTACAACTACTCTTGCAGCGTCAACACTCTCTACCACTCCGCTTCTCTTTGCCTGCACAAGCCATCCTGAATCTCTTGCAGCAGCATGCTCCATTCCTGTGCCTACAACCGGAGCATCAGGGATGAGAAGTGGAACAGCCTGGCGCTGCATGTTTGATCCCATAAGAGCTCTGTTTGCGTCGTCATTCTCCAGAAATGGAATCAATGAAGCTGAAACGCTCACAATCTGCTTTGGCGAAACGTCCATAAACTGGACTTCTTCAGGCGCCACAAGCTTAAAATCGCCTGCTACACGGGCTGAAATTGTCTCGCCCTCGAGTCTTCCCTTTTTATCAACCGGAGTTGTTGCCTCAGCAATAATATATTCTTCGCCGTCAATAGCAGAAAGGTAAACTATCTCATCAGTAACTTTGCCGTTTGTCACCTTTCTGTAAGGAGCCTCGATAAAGCCATAATCGTTTATCTTTGCATAAGTTGCAAGAGATGTTATTAGACCGATATTAGGTCCTTCAGGAGTCTCGATAGGACATATCCTTCCATAATGCGTAGGATGAACGTCTCTAACCTCAAACCCAGCTCTCTCTCTTGTGAGACCGCCAGGGCCAAGGGCAGAGAGCCTCCTTTTGTGCGTTATCTCTGACAACGGGTTTGTCTGATCCATAAACTGGCTGAGCTGGCTGGAGCCGAAAAACTCCTTTACAGCTGCCATAACCGGTTTTGCATTAATAAGGTCATGGGGCATTGCTGTATCGAGTTCTGTAAGGGTCATCTTTTCCCTTATTGCCCTCTCCATCCGGACCAGTCCTATCCTGAACTGATTTTCGAGCAGCTCGCCGATTCCTCTTATGCGCCTATTGCCAAGGTTGTCAATATCGTCTATATCACCCTTGCCTGTACGTAAATTCAGAAGATAACGAACTATCTCTATGATATCCTTATCTGTAAGCACGCGCGTCTCAAGTGGAGTATCAAGTCCCAGCTTTGTGTTGATTTTAAGCCTTCCGACTGTAGAGAGATCATACCTCTTTGGATCAAAGAAGAGTCCGCTGAAGAGCTCCCTTGCAGCATGTTCAGTTGCTGGTTCACCGGGTCTCAGCTTGCGGTAGATCTCCTTAAGAGCCTCTTCCTGCTTGCCCACCTTGTCTGTAAGTAGTGTCTCCCTGAATGAAGGGAGATAATTAACATTATCTATATACAGAAGCTGGAGTTTATCTATCTTTGCTCCAAGCGCTCTGAAAAACACCTCATCAGTAATCTCTTTGTTGCCATCGAGTATAATCTCTCCGGTATTTGGATCAACTATGTCTGTTAGTGTAACCCTTCCAATAATCTCTTCTCTTGGTATGGGCACATTTTTTATGCCTACGCTCTCCATCTTCTTGAGAGCAAGCTTCGTTATCTTGGTGCTCTCTTTTACTATCACCTCCTTGGATTTTGGAGCAGTGATATTAAACTTTGACTTTGTTCCTGCTAGAACTTCAGAAATATTTCTTGTGAAATTCTCTTTGTCCTTTATGGTGATATCTTCAACCGGATAAAAGGTTTTTAGCAGCTCTTCGTTTGTGTATCCGAGAGCTTTCAGAACAACAGTGGCAGGCAGCTTCCTGCGCCTGTCTATCCTTACATAAAGAATGTCTTTTGAGTCGAATTCAAAATCGAGCCATGAGCCGCGTGCAGGGATAACCCTTGATGTATATAAAAGCCTGCCGCTGGCATGAGTCTTTGTCTTGTCAGCAGAAAAGTAGACTCCCGGAGAGCGGTGAAGCTGGCTTACTATTACCCTTTCGGTTCCGTTTATGATAAAACTGCCTGTTTCGGTCATAACCGGCATTTCGCCGATATAGACTTCCTGCTCGCGCGACTCCTTGAGCACCTTTTTGCCCTTTTCATCCTTTTCGCAAACATTCAGCCTGACCTTAATCTTCAGCGGAGCAGAATATGTAAGCCCCTTGAGCAGACACTCACGGGGTGTTATCTTAGCCTCGCCGAGGATGTAGGATAAGAATTCAATTGATGCTATGTCGTTATAATCAGATATCGGGAATACGCTTTTAAACGCAGCCTGCAGCCCCTCATCAATCCTCTTATCATGATTGACGCTCTTCTGCAGAAATACATCAAAAGACTTCCTCTGAAATTCTATAAGATAAGGAACCTCCAGCACCGGGGGGACTTTGCTGAAATTCAGCCTCTCTCTTAAAAGCTTTGCCATGGCTCTCCTTTATTAAAACCTTTCAGGTCTCTTTTCAGCGCCATGGCGGGCCGGCCAACGGCCTTCCCGCCAGGGCTGTTGGACCGTTGTTACTTAATCTCTATTTTTGCGCCTTCTGCTTCAAGTTTAGCCTTCATGCTGTCAGCTTCTTCCTTTGAAACTCCAGTCTTAAGCGGCTTTGGAGCTCCGTCAACAACATCTTTTGCTTCCTTGAGGCCTAGGCCTGTGAGCTCTCTGACAACTTTGATGACCTGTATCTTCTTGTCGCCAGCGGATGCGAGGATTACGTCAAAGCTTGTCTTCTCTTCTGCTGCAGGTGCTGCTCCGCCTGCTGCGGGTGCTGCTGCAACAGCTACAGGAGCTGCTGCTGTTACTCCGTATCTCTCCTCGAACTCCTTTATGAACTGTGACATCTCGAGAATTGTCATATTGTCAATAAAGCTGAAAACATCGTCTTTTGAAATCGCCATTTATTTATCCTCCTGGATATGGTATAAGTCTTTATTTTTTTATCAACGGCAGCTATGCGCCGCTTGCTTCTTTTTTGTTTTTTACTGCTTCCAGTGCATAAGCAAACTGCGCTACAGTAGCGTTGAGGGCTGCTGCGAGCTTTGAGGCTGGCGCCTGCATAGCTCCGGCAAGCATGCTTAAAAGAACAGGTTTTGCAGGCAGCGCTGAAATAGCCTTGAGATCTGCAGCGGAAAATAGCTTTCCTTCAATAATTCCGCTCTTTATCTTAAGCTTCTCATTTTTACCCGCAAAATCGAGCACCTTTTTTGCAACTGCTACTGGATCGTCATACCCAAAAGCCAATCCTGTAGGACCGACGAAAAGATCCTGAGCTGCTTCAGCATGAGTGCCTTTTGAAGCGATAAAGCTCAGGGTGTTCTTAAATACCTTATACTCTCCGCCAGCTTCTCTTATCTGCTGTCTTAGCACTGATACTTCAGCCACTGTTAGGCCTTTGTACTCAGTAACCAGAACAGCCTTTGAAGCGGTAAATTTCTCAGAGAGTTCCTTCAGCTGCTGGGATTTCTGTTGCTTGGTAGCCAGAATGTCCTCCTTTCCCAGAGACAAGTAGGGTAGCGCCGCAAAATTTAAAATCCGGCATGATGGGCAATAGTTGCCGCATCTGCCAATTGCTGCATTCTTTTTCCTTGCTCTGTCTCGGTAGGCTGCCCTTGTATGGACAATTAAACAGCCGGCTTATGCCGTCTGTGCCTACTGTCTCTGACAATTAATTCAGGCAATGCCTGTTTTTTTATCTCTTATTAAGCTGTTTTAAGCTTAAGCGGATCCACCATTACCCCAATACCCATTGTTGATGAGATGGTGACCCTTTTTATATATCTGCCCTTTGATGTAGCAGGCTTTGCTTTTGATACTGACTTGATTATCTCTGTTGCGTTTTCCAAAAGCTTCTCTTTGTCAAAAGAGACCTTTCCTACAGGCACATGCACTATTCCGGCCTTTTCAACTTTGAAATCTACCTTTCCAGCCTTGATGTCTTTTACAGCTTTTGCAACATCAAATGTTACAGTGCCGAGCTTTGGGTTAGGCATAAGTCCTCTTGGACCGAGCACCTTCCCCAGCTTGCCTACAAGACCCATGATGTCAGGAGTTGCCACTACGCTGTCAAAATCGAGCCAACCCTGCTGCATCTTTTCAACCAGATCCTCTGCTCCGACAAAATCAGCTCCAGCATCCCTGGCCTCTTTCTCTTTTTCACCCTTTGCAAAGACAACAACTTTTGCTGTCTTGCCTGTGCCGTGAGGAAGCACAACAGTGCCTCTAACCATCTGATCAGACTTCCTAGGATCTACTCCGAGATTTATAGCCAGATCAACTGTCTCGTCAAACTTCGCAAAGGCATTTTCCTTTACGATGGCTACTGCCTCATCTATAGGGTACTCCTTTGTGAGATCGACATTCTTTTCTGCGTTGTCAAATTTCTTACCCATTGCTCCTCCTAATCCTTTATGTCCACACCCATGCTTCTGGCTGTGCCTTTTATAATGTTGGCAGCTGCCTCAAGGGTTGTGGTGTTAAGGTCAGGCATCTTTGTCTTTGCGATCTCCTGAACCTGAGCGTTTGTGAGTGAAGCCACCTTATCCTTGTTTGGAACTGCCGAGCCTTTAACAATTCCAGCAGCCTTCTTTATAAGCTCAGATGCCGGCGGGGTCTTTAGAATAAATGAAAACGACCTGTCATTGTAAATACTCAACACAACAGGAACAAGCGTATCTCCCATGCTCTGGGTCTGCGCATTAAACTGTTTGCAGAACTCCATAATATTGATGCCATGCGGTCCAAGAGCTGGTCCTACAGGCGGCGCGGGATTGGCTTTGCCGGCTGATATCAATAGCTTTACCTGTGCTGTTACTTCCTTCTTAGCCATCTATAATTCCTCCTGAAACAGTATCGTGATTAAACAACTGTTGAATCACGCCTTATCTTATTTACGATGCTTTCTCAACCTGCGAGAAGTTGAGCTCAACAGGCGTCTGCCTGCCGAAGATGCTTACCATTACCTTAAGCCTTCCATGATCAATGTCAACCTCATCAACATAACCGATAAAGTTGCTAAAAGGCCCATCCATAATTCTCACATTCTCACCCTTGTCATATTTGCTTTTTATGACAGGAGCAGAGCCCTTCTCCATCTGGTGAACTATAATATCTACCTCTTCCTGCGGAAGCGGCACCGGTTTTAAACCACCGACAAAACCGGTCACACGAAGGGTATTTTTCACCAGATGCCATGTCTCATCAGTAAGATCCATCTCTATAAGAATATAGCCGGGATAAAACTTCCTGTCCGACTCCTTCTTCTTCTTTCCCTTCATCTCGATCACCTTTTCTGTAGGGATCAGGATGGTTGATATCATGTCTTCAATGCCCAGTGTACGGGCTTTTTCCTCGATCGAGAGCTTTACCTTCTCTTCGAATCCGGAATATGTATGCACAACATACCAGTTTTTGCTCATCTTGCCTACCTTGCTACCAGATTCACTATTTTTGCGAGTACCATATCAACAAAGCCAAGGAAAAACGATGCGATGAATACTGTAATGATAACTACCCAAGTAGAACCGATAAGCTCTTCCCTTGACGGATAGTTGACCTTCTTCAACTCGAGCTTTACATCACTAAAAAATGTTTTGAGTTTTTGTATCATCGCATCTCCTTAAAGCTATTATGATCTTACAGTCAGCCTCGAACTTTAGATCTCTACCAGCCCAATTACATCAGGCCATCTACTTAAAATGGCAGGCCAGGAGGGATTCGAACCCCCATCACCCGGTTTTGGAGACCGGTGCTCTAGCCGTTAGAGCTACTGGCCTAGCCTGAAAAACAGCGCTTTAGTAAAAGCACCAAATCCAAAACCTCAAAGCAGCTAAAAACTCAAACAGCGCAGACCGCAAAACCCGGTCTGCGCGCTGAGAATATATGCCTTAAGCCTTGGTCTCCTTGTGAGGAACATGCTTTCTGCATGTCCTGCAGTACTTCTTGAGCTGAAGCTTCTCTGTTGTATTCTTTTTGTTCTTCATGCTCGAATAGTTTTTGCTTTTGCACTCTGTGCATTGAAACAGAATAATCTCTCTCATATCTTACCCCAGCACCTCTGTGACAACTCCGGCGCCTACTGTTCTGCCGCCTTCCCTGATAGCAAACCTGAGCTCTTTTTCCATCGCTAT
>JAFGXL010000033.1 GCA_016936655.1 Nitrospirota bacterium
CTGGGTTTCCTACAGATATGCAGGCACAGTTTATGGCTCTTATGTCCGTGGCTGAGGGTACAAGCGTAATATCAGAGACTGTATTTGAAAACAGGTTTATGCATGTGGCTGAACTCAGAAGAATGGGCGCTAACATCAGCATCGAGGGTGGAATAGCCACTGTTAGGGGGACAAAGCGGCTTAAAGGAGCTCCTGTAATGGCTACTGATCTTAGGGCATCTGCATCTTTGGTTATAGCCGCACTCTGCGCTGAGGGGCAGAGTGTGCTGCACAGGATATATCATCTGGACAGAGGTTACGAAAAGATGGAGGCAAAACTCAAAAAGATCGGTGCCATAGTCAGGCGGTCTGATTAGTTTTTTCTGAATTTCAGGAACAGCTGCTTTGCGGCTTTCCTAAGGCTGCAGCAAATTTATTGTTTCCGGAGGGCGGAGATGTTTAAGGAGTTTAAGGAATTTGCTATGAAGGGTAATGCGATGGACATGGCTGTAGGTATCATAATTGGTGCTGCGTTCACAACAATCGTAAACTCTATGGTGGCTGATGTGATCATGCCTCCTATTGGTCTGCTGCTCGGCAATGTAGACTTTTCGAATATATTCTTGGTGCTTAAGGACGGAAAAGTTCCAGGCCCGTACGACACATTAAATGCAGCAAAGGCATCCGGAGCTGTTAGTCTAAACATAGGCATATTCATAAATGCAGTAATCAACTTCCTGATAGTAGCCTTTGCAATTTTCATGGTAATAAAGAATCTCAACAGACTTAAGAGGGAAGAACCGTCTGCTCAGGCAGAGCCTACAACAAAAGAGTGCCCATTCTGCCTCTCTGTTATCCCGATAGCAGCGACAAAATGCGGACATTGCACATCAGATCTTCAGAAATAAAAGGAGAGAGTGATGAAAAAAATAGTGTCTGCATGTTTTGCAGCAGGACTTTTGCTTTTTATTTCTTCATCAGCTCCGGAGGCTTCGTTTCTAGACAACCTTATTAAGGGCGCTGGTGTTGTTCAGCAAAAGGGCGGTCAGCAGGATGAGGGCACAATAGCATCAGGCCTTAAAGAGGCGCTTTCGATAGGAACACAGAAGGCTGTATCAAATGTATCTCTAACTGATGGTTATTTCAAAAACCAGGCTATCAAGATATTGATGCCGGACAAGATACAGAAGGTGGCTGATGTGATGAGAAAGGTTGGGTATCAGAAGCAGGTGGATGAGTTTATTCTGAGCATGAACAGGGCTGCTGAAAATGCTGCTCCTGCTGCTAAATCCATATTCGTTGATGCTATAAAACAGATGAGCATTGATGATGCAAGGAAGATACTTAATGGCGGTGAAAATGCAGCCACCAACTTTTTTAGGGAGAAAACTCACGACAAGCTCTATAACGCATTTAAGCCCAAGATTTCTGAGAGCATGAACAAAATAGGCACAACAAAATCGTACAAAGCCATGATGTCTAAATATGAGTCTGTGCCGTTCATGAGCAAGGAGTCAATGGATCTTGATAATTATGTTACTAACAAATCTCTTGACGGCCTGTTTTATATGATCGCACAGGAGGAGAAGAAGATCAGGACAGACCCTGTTGCACGCACTACTGATCTGCTAAAGAAGGTTTTTGGCGGCACAAAATAGAGAGAAAGTCCATTTGTTTATATTATTAATGATGCGACCCGCAAAAGCGGGCCGCATCATTTTTTAGAAGCCTTTGAATATTCCTATTCCAAAATGTACTGGAGGATAGTATCTGCCAGAGTCTTTTTCGAATAGATAAACCTCTTTTGCTTTGATAAGCAGATATTTGTAATCTATCTCGCCGAGCTTCTGTTTTTTTGTCCCATTCACTATGCCTGCTGCTGTTATTTCTCTGCCTTTTGCATATGATGAAGTTTCCAGAAATCCGGGGTACAGTATAAGAAATCTACCAAAGGAAGTATCTGTATTTTCTGGCCTGCCTGTGTAGGTCAGAGGTCTGCTCACAACCTCTATGTATGTGCCATCGGTGGTGTTGCTGCTTGAGGCTATTATTCCTCCAATTATTACTACCCTGCCAATGAAGCTGTCAGGTGAAGTAAATAGAGACTCATATGCAGGCTGGGGATCTGCTGTCTGGCGGATCTCTTGAGATATGACATGGCTGCATCCGGCTGCCAGAAGCAGAATAAGCGTAATGACAAGTATTTTCATAATCTGATTATAACTGAAAATTGCAGCTCAAAGGATTTTGCTACTGAAAAAAAAGGTTCATATGGATTAAACTGTAACAAAGAAACAGAACATTTCCTTTGATACGGAGGGTTGATGGCTCATCCAAAAGTTGTGGCCTTTGTTCTCGCCGGCGGAAAGGGAGAGAGGCTATTCCCCTTGACCGTTTTCAGATCAAAACCGTCTGTCCCATTCGGAGGCAGATACCGCATAGTAGATTTTGTTCTGAGCAGCCTAATCAATTCAGGAATATATTCAATTTATCTGCTTGTGCAGTATAAATCCCAATCTCTTATAGAACATGTAAGACAGAACTGGGCATTTTCATCTGTTCTCAAAGACCATTTCGTGGCTGTTGTTCCGCCCCAGATGAGGATGGGGCCTGAATGGTTTCAGGGAACTGCTGATGCTGTATTCCAGAATGTGAATATAATACAGGAGCTGAATCCGGATATTGTACTTATCTTTGGATCCGACCATATATATAGGATGGATATACAGCAGATGATAGATTTTCATCTGGCCAATAATGCTTGCGTTACAGTAGCTGCAAGGCCTGTGCCTATAGAGCAGGGATCATCATTCGGAATCATATCAGCAGACAGCTCCGGCAGAATAACCGGTTTTCAGGAAAAGCCTAAAAATCCTGATCACATACCCGGAGACCCTACTATGGCATACTGCTCAATGGGGAACTACCTTTTTAATAGAGAGACTCTTATAGATGCACTCGCCAAGGCACAGAAGAAGAAACAGCACGATTTCGGTTCACATGTAATACCAGATATTGTTAAAACAGGCAGAGTATTTGCCTATAACTTTAACAATAATATTATACAGGGCACTGTTGAATACGAAGAAAAGAGCTACTGGCGTGATGTGGGTACAATATCAGCATTTTTTGATGCTCATATGGATACCCTAGGGCCAAAACCTGTTTTTAATATTGATAACAGGGCCTGGCCTCTAAGCCATTCGGGTTCAGAAGGCCCTGCAGCGCGCATTCTCAACGGACATATAAAGAACAGCCTTATAGCAAACGGGTGTGTAATAGGTAAGGCAAAAATAGAGAATTGCGTAATCAGGGGCGGAGTTGTTATTGAAGATAATGTAGAAATGAAGGACTGCATCATATTAGATGATGTTGTTGTAAAAAAAGGCGCAAAGCTTAACCGTGTGATAGTTGACAAGCTGAATGTTATTGACGCTGATGAGCAGATTGGCTATGACGATGCAAAGGACAAGTTCAGATGCCATATAGATGTGAGCGGAATAAGGGTTATACCAAAGGCAGGCATTGTGAAGCCTAGATCTAAATTCTAGCTGGTTTGACTGGTAAAAAATAAAAAGTAAAGAGGTGTGTAAGAATGCGGAGTAGTATTTTTATTTCAAAGGTTGTTTTTATTGCTTGTGCTGTATTTATACTGGCTGCTGGAAGTCTGAGCGCAGATATGCGCAGCATAGACAGTGCGCTTGACAGCAAGGATGAACAGGCACAGTTTGCAGCGATTGATCAATTAGGCAGAATAGGCAGCGAAAAGGCTGTGGATAAACTTATAGATGTTGTATACAGCAGAGACCATCACTGGACGCTAAAGATAAGAGCCATGACACATCTGGGTGCAATAGGCAATACAAAGGCTATAGACCCTCTTATGGAGATGCTGACTTCACCTCTCCAGAATTTTGACTGTCCCTCTCTGCTCTCATATGCAGCCAGAGCTCTGGGCAACTTCAAGAAAGAGCAGAGGGTAGTAGATATATTGATACAGGAGATCAACTACGACAACCTGCAGGTTAGAGAGGCGATTATCGATGCCCTTGGCATGATTGGGAATAAAAGGGCTGTAAATACATTAATACCTCTCCTTAATGACAAGAATTTTGCGATAAGGGTGAGCACAATAAAAGCTCTGGAAAATATCGGAGACTCCAAGGCGCTGGCTCCGCTCGAAAGCATACTTAGTAGTAATGATGACAAAATAATTATACAGTATGCAAAAAATGCTATAAACAGCATAAAAAACGGCAAAAAATCATTCTGAGTATATAAAAATTAATAATCCGCTGAGGCAGCATAGGAGGACTAGAGATGCACTTTCTTGAATCGCTCGTTGTGCTTCTTGCTGCTTCAGCATTTGTGGTCTTTCTTCTCGGCAGGTTCAGGATCCCGTCAATCGTAGGTTTTCTTATAGCAGGTCTGATCGTCGGTCCTTATGGCCTCAGGCTAATCAGTGATACAGCACAGGTTGAGCTGCTCGCAGAAATTGGCATAGTGCTTCTGATGTTTACAATAGGTCTGGAGTTTTCCATAAAAAGACTGCTATCCCTAAAAAAAGCTGTTTTTCGCGGCGGTTCAATACAGATTATACTAACCACCATTGTTGTTGCCATCTTCAGCAAGGCATTTCTTTCTTACGATCTTAATCAGGCTATATTCGACGGATTTCTAGTCTCATTGAGCAGTACTGCTATCGTTATGAAGCTGCTGATGGACAGGGCAGAGATAAATGTGCCTCATGGAAGGGTGTCTGTAGGCATACTTCTTTTTCAGGATCTATGTGTTGTGCCGTTTGTGCTGCTTGTGCCTATACTGGCAGGAAACGGTGGCAGCGCACAGCAGATAGTATTTACAATGGCTAAGGCGTTGGCTCTTTTAGCAGCAGTATTTGTAGCTTCAATGTGGGCAGTGCCCCGCATACTTCACAGTATAGTTATCACAAAAAGCAGAGAGCTTTTTGTGATAACTATAATACTGTTATGCATAGGAACTGCATTTCTAACTTCTAAGCTCGGACTTTCACTTGCGCTCGGAGCATTTCTTGCAGGAGTGATAATTTCTGAATCCGAATACTCACTGCAGGCTATTTCTGATATCCTGCCGTTCAAAGAGAGTTTTACCGGCGTATTTTTTGTATCTATAGGAATGCTCATGAATCTCGGTTTTTTTGCCGAGAACCTGCTGAAGATACTAATTGTAGTTATGCTTATACTGATTGTTAAAACTGTAATAGTATTTGTTGCATCTCTCGGAGCCGGCAGATCTCCTCGAGCTTCATTAATGAGCGGACTGCATCTTAATCAAGTCGGAGAGTTTTCGTTCGTGCTTGCTCTGGCAGGAAAGAGCGCCGGACTTATGACAGAGCCTGTCTACCAGATATTTATATCAGCCTCTGTTATTACCATGCTGCTTACCCCGTTTATAGTTAAAGCTGCTCCTGCTTTATCAGGATGGATAGTAGCTACGCCATTATTAAAAAGGCTGGAGAATATAAAAGCATCAGCCATAAATGCTGAGTATCCGCCTGTGATGAAAGACCATGTGGTAATAGTAGGCTTCGGAATTAACGGTAGCAATCTTGCAAAGGTACTTAAAAAGTCTGACATATCATATGTAGTGCTCGAAATGAATTCCGGCACTGTAAGAAAATACCGTGAAAATGGAGAACCTATATATTACGGAGATGGTACAAGCGTTGAGATCCTTCATAAAATGGGCATTAAGTCCGCAAGGGTGCTTGTTGTAGCTATATCAGACCCTGCTGCTACACGCAGAGTTCTGCAGATAGCAAAACATGAAAATTCCGATCTTTACGCTGTTGTAAGGACTCGTTATGTTGCAGAGGTTGAGGATCTTCTCATCCTTGGCGCGGATGAAGTTATACCGGAAGAGTTTGAGACCTCAATTGAGATATTCTCAATTGTGCTCAACAGATATAATACGCCTGCTTACCTGATTGCAAGGCATGCCTCAAGCATTAGAATGAACAGCTACGGCATGTTTAGGGCAGCAGAATCCCATTCAACAGAAAAATTTGATCACCAGAAGTTTCTCAGAACCATACAGACAGCAACTTATTATGTTTCTGAAGATTCTTTTGCAGCCAACAAAAGCATTAAGGATCTGGCTTTAAGATCTGCAACTGGGGCAACAATACTTTCTATACAGCGAGGCTCGGATATTATTAATAATCCTGAACCTGATACAATAATAAATAAGCGGGACATGATTTTGCTTACAGGTGAGAGGGAGCACCTTGACGAAGCCATGAGCTATCTTGGCTGAGGAGGATGCTATAAAAAACCGTTTAGCCTATATATTGATACTGCTCTGTTTTTTGGCAGTAATACCTCTATACCTGAACAAATCAAAAGTGAGCATTCAGTCTGATGTGCAAATTCCTGATGCCGCATCACAACAGGATCAAGTCCAGCAAGCTGAGGCTGAGCCGGAATTTTCAGATTCAGAAAAAAAAGATATCGAAATCACGCCATCAATATCCAAGGTATTGATTGACAAAAGGGCAGCTGCTCCTAGCTCGATGTCTCCTGCACCGGACAACAGCTTGGAATTGATGCAAAGAGGCTGGAATGAGCTTAACAAGGGCAGGTATGAGAACAGCCTAAAGTTGTTTTTAGAGGCTTCAAGCAAAAACAGATCTGCACTGATCGGAGCTGGAATATCGAGCTTTATGATTAGGGATTATGAAAAGGCGGTCACTTATCTGGAACCAGCTACGGATATAGATGATGGATTTCTGAGAAACAAGTTTTTGTCATTCGCATATTACCGTACAGACGATATTAAAAAAAGCATAGCCAGCGCACAGAAGGCTCTATCTATAAAAAATGATCCTGAGCTGAAGAGATTTCTTGCTAGGCTCCATAAAGAGACGAATACTCATAATAGGTATCTGGATGAAAGCGCGTCACGTTTCAAGGTGATGTTTGACGGATATGAGCATGGGCAGATAAGCAGGGTTGTTTTGGGTCATCTTGATGATGCGTACAGAAAAATAAGCAACGATACAGGATACTTTCCAGAGGGCGTTGTAGAGGTTATTCTTTATACAGGCCAGGATTTTTTTGACATAACACAAGCGCCTCAGTGGGCTGGCGGACTTTTTGACGGCAGGATAAAAATACCAGTACGCGGCGCTGAATATAATGATGCATTACTCAGGACAGTTCTTACCCATGAGTATGTTCATGCTGTCGTATGGTCAATAACAAGGAACTGTCCGCTATGGATCAATGAAGGTCTGGCTGAATATTTTTCTAGAAAGTATCCAAAAAAAGTTGGTCAGATAATCCCGCTTAAGAATCTGGAGAAGTCTTTTGCCTGGCTTCAGGGGCAGCATGTTCTTCTGGCTTATGTGCAGAGCTATTCAGCAGTATCTGATATGGCTGATAAATACGGTATGGTCAGGATAATGGATATGCTTAGAAGCTTTGAAAAGAGCGGTGATATAGAGCAGGCATTCAAGGACTCTTTCGCAATAACCTATTCTGAATTTATAAACTCATGGGGTAGAAAGTGATGACTTCGAGGTTTTTTGGTATATAATTGGGTTGATGGAGACAATAAAATGATAATAGGTGTTCCAAGAGAGACAAAAAAAGATGAATACAGAGTTGCTCTGACTCCAGATGCTGCTCAACAGCTTATAAGGGCTGGTCATAGCGTATGGCTTGAGCATGGAGCAGGAGACTTTTGCGGTTTCGAAGACTCTGAATATGATCTTGTAGGTGTGGAACTTTTTGACAAAAAGAGGATTTTTGATGAAGCAGAGTTTATTGTAAAGGTTAAAGAGCCTAGTGATGAAGAGCTCGATATGATGATGCCTGGTCAGGCTTTTTTTTCGTTTCTCCATCTTGCCGCAAACGCAAATCTGCTCAAATCACTTCTTGACAGCAAGGTTACAGCCTTTGCTTATGAGACGCTCGAAAAAGACGGCACTCTTCCCATATTGAGGCCTATGAGTGAAATAGCAGGCAAGATGGCCCCATTGATCGGAGCCTTTTATTTACAGAAGCATTTTGGAGGCACAGGGGTGCTCCCTACCGGAGTTGCAGGCGCACGTCCGGCAAAAATGTTGATACTTGGAGCAGGCACAGTCGGAATAAATGCTGCTGTAATAGGCAACAGTCTCGGTATGGACACAGTTGTTATGAACCACTCTGTAGAGAGCTTGGTTGATATAGACAAGATGTTTAACGGCAGGGTGCGAACCATAGTTTTATCTGACCGGGACTTATATAACGAAATAAGAAGCGCTGACATTATTGTTGGCGCTGTGAGCTCCCCGGGTAGAAAGACAGATATGCTTGTTAAAAGGATAATGTTAAGAACACTTAAAAGCGGAGCTGTAATTGTTGATGTGTCTGCTGATCAGGGAGGCTGTTTTGAAACAACTATCCCAACTACCCACAGCAATCCAGTCTACGAGGTTGATGGTATAACACACTATGCCGTAACCAATATGCCCAGTGCATATCCGCTTACTTCTACAGTTACCCTTACAAATGCGACCTTTCCTTATATCAAAGAGATAGCAGACCTTGGCATTGATGCTGCTATAAAGACTAGCAGCGAGATCAGGTCTTCACTGAATACTTATGGCGGTAAAATTGTTCATAAAGGGCTTATGGAATCTTTAGGCAGTGCCTTTGGGCAATATGATCCTAGCAAAATGAGGATCAAGGAGTAAGTGCCTTTTAGTCAAGTCAACCCGCTTGAAATCCTTTATAAAACACTGAATTCTATGATACTATAAAAATAAATTAATGGGAGGGAGCATGAAAAAACCGATTGTCGGCATTTTGATGGGCAGCGAAAGCGACCTTCCTGTAATGAAGGCAGCTGCAGATATACTTAAAGACATGGGCGTGGAATATGAGATGGATATATGTTCAGCGCACCGACTGCCTGACATAACTGCAAAATATGCAGGATCCGCAAGGCAGAGGGGCATAGAGATTATAATAGCAGGCGCAGGTATGGCAGCTCATCTAGCTGGAGTTGTAGCTTCTCATACGACACTGCCAGTTATCGGCGTGCCTCTTAAATCAGGAGCTCTTAATGGTCTGGATGCGCTTTATTCAACCGTTCAGATGCCTCCGGGCATACCTGTAGCAACAGTGGCTATTGACGGAGCAAAAAATGCAGCTTATCTTGCGTGTTCAATCCTCTCCATCAAATACCCTGATATAGCCGACAGACTCGCCCTCTTCAGGGAAAAGACAAGGCAGAGCCTTATAGCAAAGTCTGATGAGCTTAAACAGGGCAGTAAATAAATATCAGCAGCATAGCTCTGGTATTCCAGCACTCTTTTGATACATTTCCATATAGAAAATTATAATTATACGGGAGACCTGTGTGGAAAAGCTTTATAAAGGCATACATGAGTTCAGAAAGGCCTTCTTCAAGGAAGAGGAGGAGTTTTTCAGGGAGATTGCTCATTCTCAGTCTCCTGCTGCGCTGTTTATAACCTGCGCTGATTCTCGTATAGACCCAAATCTGATTACACAGAGCAGGCCTGGAGATATCTTTATACTGCGCAATATAGGCAATGTGGTGCCGCCGTATGATGCTATCAAAGATAAAAACAGCGTAGCCGCTGCCATAGAATTCAGTGTTATAAAACTCCAGGTAGCGGATATTATAATATGCGGTAATTCTAATTGCGGTGCCGTGAAGGCGCTATATGAAGATGACGGCTACTTTGGAGATGCTCCGCATCTGCATGAATGGCTTGAGCTGGCGCGGCCTGCCGCTGATATAGTATCTACATATTATCCATCATATAAAGATAGCGAAATGTTCTGTGCTGTTGAAAAAGAAAATATACTTCTCCAGCTCAATAATATTCAGACATACCCTTTTGTGAAAGAGCGCCTAGAGTCAGGCGGGCTCTTTCTGCATGGTTGGTATTATGAAATAGGAACAGGCAGGGTCTCTGTTTATGATCCAGCAGCTGACCGTTTTGTGGACATTAATATAAAATATAAGTCTTAAAGAATATGGGTTTGTTAAACCGAAAATAAAACAGAGGTAAACGCAAGATGGAAAAAGAGATCAAAAAGATACTGATAGCCAACAGGGGAGTGCCTGCTGTTAGGATCATGCATACATGCAGAGATCTTATGATACCAACAACCGCTGTCTACAGCACGCCGGACAGACTGGCTCAGCATGTACTTATGGCGGATACAGCGGTTCATATAGGAGAGGCGCCCCCTGTGGAGTCCTACCTGAACATGGATAAGCTCATAGATGCTGCTATATGCACAGGTTCTGACGCTGTTCATCCCGGATGGGGATTTCTCGCAGAAAACCATCTCTTTGCACAGAAGGTTATTGATGCCGGACTCACATGGATAGGCCCTTCGCCAAAGGTTATAGAGATGATGGGAGACAAGATAAGGGCAAAGCAAATAGCAAAGAAGGCTCATATTCCGACAGTGCCCGGCATAGATAATGTTCAAAATGCTGATGACATACTTAAATGGATGAAAAAAGATGATGTCTCTTTCCCTATAATGCTCAAGGCTTCAGCCGGAGGCGGAGGAAAGGGCATGGTAAAGGTCGAAAAGGCAGATCACCTTTCGCAGGCATTTGCGCAGACCCAGTCAGAAGCCAAAAAGGCATTTGGCGACAGCACCATACTTGCTGAAAAATATATTGAGCGCGGCAGGCATATAGAGGTTCAGGTCGTTGCAGACACATATGGAAATGTTATACATCTCTTTGAGAGGGAGTGTACGCTTCAGCGCAGGAATCAGAAGATTATAGAAGAGGCTCCATCACCTACACTCGATAGCGGGCTGAGGCAGGAGATATGTTTTACAGCAGTCCGGCTGATGCGCGAGATTGGCTACTCAACTGCTGGCACTGTAGAATTCATATTCGACATCAACACACGCAAGTTCTATTTCCTTGAAGTCAACACAAGGCTCCAGGTAGAACATGGCATAACAGAGCTGATGACAGGTTTGGATATAGTAAGCATAATGATAGATGTTGCAAGGGGCAAGGTGCTGCCTTTTGAGCAGGATCAGATAGTTCCAAACAGATGGGCTCTTGAGGTGCGTCTTAATGCAGAAGACCCCAAGAACTTCAGCCCCTCATTCGGCACGATAACAAGGATGCAGATACCTGACGGACCCGGCGTAAGAATAGCAAACGGAGTGTATGAAGGAGCTGATATCCCTCCGTATTATGATTCTCTGTTTATGCTGTTGATGACAGCCGGACCTGATAGGGAAGATGCTATAAAGACTATGGATAGGGCTCTGAGCAAAAACCTCAGAGTTGAGGGCGTGAAGACTTTGGCACCTCTGCTGCTCAGCATAATAAGGCATCCATTGTTCATATCAGGAGATTTTTCAACCCGTTTTATAGAAGAGCATATGGCAGAGCTTATCTCTATGTTTAAAGAAAAAAATAGCGAGGATGAAGCGCTGAAGATTGCACGTTATGTTGCTGAGATCTCGGCTCTTGGGCCTCAGAAATGGATGTGATAAGATGAAAAAGACGATATTGATAAAACCGAACACTCCGGCAAAAGAGATAGTCTCACAGGTCAGATCAGCTGAAGGTGTATTTATCACCTCAACCGGTATGCGTGATGCAGGGCAGTCTGATTTTAAGAACAGGCACAGGATTCATGACCTGCTGCTTCTTGCTCCATTTTACAATAATATGGGACTCTTCAGCTCAGAGTGCCATGGAGGAGCGCGCTGGCATGTAGGTGTTATGAACAGAAAAGAGGATCCGTTTGAAGAGATAGACATGCTTAGAGAGCTAATGCCTAATGTGCTCCTTCAGACACTTATAAGAGAGACAAATCTTTTCGGTTACAGGCCTTATCCCAAAAATGTAATAGAGCATGTTGTCTCAAGAGTTGACATTGATGTCTGGAGGTGCTTTTCCTTCCTCAACGATGTCAGAAATATGCGCACTGTTGCAGAGGCTGTTATGAAGAGGGGCAGGCTGTTTGAGCCTGCGATCTCCTTTACTCAGGCAGACTGGACAACAAACAGCTACTATCTTGGTCTGGTTCAGGAGATGGTCAGCCTGTGCGGCGGTACAGATGAGATCATACTCTGTATCAAAGATATGGCCGGAGTCGGCAGCCCATCAAGGATAAGCAGTCTTGTTGATGCAATAAAGCAGAAGTATCCAGAGATACTTGTTCAGTACCACAGGCACTCGACAGACGGATTAGCAATGCCTGCGCTTCTTGCAGCAGCAAAGTCCGGAGCAAAGATACTCGATGCGCAAGAAGATACATTTACACGCTTCTATGGTCAGGCTCCTGTCCTTGGACTTATAGCTTATCTGGAGGAATCCGGCATAACAGTCAATATAGACAAGGATTATGTTGATGCTTCTGTACAAAAGGTCAGAGAGTGGATAAGCCAGTATGAATGGGCAGAATCGCCTTTTAAAGGATATGACTATAATGTGACAAAACACAGGATGCCTGGCGGAGCTTTCCCAAGCTCATTTGAACAGGCAGAGCAGGGCGGCTTTCTGCACCTTATGCCCGCGATACTAACGGTAATGTCTCTTTACAACAGGATAGTCAAATATTTCGATGTTACTCCCGGATCGCAGATTACATGGGTAACATGCAGCGGCATTGTTAACAGGTATGACAAGGAGCGCGGAAAGGCTGGTGTGCGCCACATTATAGAACTGCTCACAAAATTTGTAGAAGAAAAGGCACAGCGTATAGATAAGATGGACAAAAGCGAGCAGGAAGAGTTAAAGATGCTCTTTAGAAATGCTCCAGGTGATTTCAAGAATCTTATAATGGGCGGATACGGGAAGCTGCCTATGGGCTGGCCTGATGAATGGGTTTATGAAAGTGCATTTGGAGATGAATGGAAAGAAAAGATAAAGGAACGCAAGGATGAGTCTCCTCTGGAATCTGTTCCACATGACGACCTTTCAGCTCTTCGCTCTGAATTCGCTGATTTAATAGGGAGGTCTCCTTCTGATGAGGAGTTTATTCTCTATCTTATGCATCCTAAAGATGCTGTAGAGCTCTTGGCATTCAGAGAAAAATATGGAGATGCCCCGCTTCATCTGCCTACAAATGTGTGGCGTGAGGGTCTTAATAATCCTGGCGATAAAGTGGAGTTTGAACTTTGGGGAAAGCCGTACTGTATAGAGCTTGTATCCAAGGGTGCAGAGCATGAAGGGCTTATCCATGTTGTTATGAAGGTGAACAACAAGACGAGAGTCTATACTGTCGAGACTCCGAGGGCGAGAAAGGCAGAGATAAGAATGGCAAAGGCTGCTTCTGATATCGGTGCTCCTATAAATGGCAGTGTCTGGAGAATCGGCAATCCTGAACGTGGAGCTCTTAAAGCAGGAGATATTGTTCACAAGGGTGAGGAGATCGCAAACCTTGAGGCTATGAAGATGGAGAATGCTATTGCTGCTCCTTTTGACGGCCAGATCGTCGAGGTCTGCGTTAAGCTGAACGATACAGTTCAGGAAGGCCAGCTGCTATTTGTAATAGAAAAAGTTTAAACAAAGTATGATTCAAAAAAAGCTGGACTGAATTCAGTCCAGCTTTTTTTGAAGTCAGATGATTAACAAAGGCAGGTGGCTTGATTTACGAAAGCTTCTAAACTACCTTGGAGCAAGTGTTAAGGATATATAGACTTAAAAGTAGTATTCAAATATAATTCCTCAGTCTCCCGCTTCGACTTTCGACTGAGTATTAGTTATCCATGATAAGCTTCCGAAATCAAACCATCTGCCTTTGTTGTTGTAGTTTGTTTCTTTCGCACTGCCGTATTGTCGGGCTACCGCGCTGTCGTGCTGTTGTTCTGCTGCGCTGCCCTATCAGCTAATAGCCTATTTATGTTATTCTTTGCAATCGGTTGGTAATATTGTATCAGGAGGATATAGATGGAGCAGATGGTAATGCAGACGGATTTTGAGAATATGAAGCTGGTCAGAAGGGGTAAGGTGCGTGATGTTTACGATATTGAGGATAATCTTTTAATAGTTGTCACAGATAGGGTATCTGCATTTGATGTTGTGCTGCCAAACGGCATACCCGGCAAAGGCAGGGTGCTTAACAAGATTTCTGAATACTGGTTCAGCCAGATGAGTGACATAGTCGAAAATCATATCATATCTACAGACCCTGACCAGTACCCCGAGGCTGCGAGAAAGCACAAGTCTGTTCTTGAGGGTAGAAGTATGCTTGTTAAAAAAGCCGAGCCTCTGCCTGTTGAGTGCATAGTACGCGGATATCTCTCAGGCTCAGGCTGGAAAGAGTACCAGTCAAGCGGCACTATCTGCGGCATAAAGCTGCCTGCCGGACTTGCAGACTCATCCAGGCTTAATGAACCTGTATTTACACCCAGCACTAAGGCTGATGAAGGCCATGATATAAACATATCTTTTGATGATATGGTAAAAATTGTGGGCAAAGATATTGCCGAGCAGGCAAGTAGCATAGCGCTCAGGGTTTATGGAAAGGCGCGTGAAATGGCAGAGAAGAAGGGCATAATCATAGCTGACACGAAGATGGAATTTGGTATTTTCAAAGGCAAGCTTATCATTATTGATGAACTTCTCACACCCGATTCATCCAGATTCTGGTCAGCACAGGATTATGCTCCAGGCAGACCTCAGGACAGTTTTGACAAGCAGATTGTACGCGATTATCTGCTCACTTTAGACTGGGACAAGACATATCCCGGCCCTGAACTTCCCAAAGAGATAGTGGACAAGACAGCAGGAAGGTATAACTCAATTCTGGATATACTCACAAAATAGATTTAACATTAAATGCAGCAGCTCGCCTTTGGCGGTTCGCTGCATATTTTTTAACTCTTGGAGCTTATATGGAAAACTTTAAAAAGCTTGTTGATATAATGACCGCACTTCGCAGCAAAAATGGATGCCCATGGGACAGGGAGCAGACAAGAGCTTCGCTAACACCATTTCTTGTTGAAGAGACCTATGAGGTGCTGGATGCCATAGAGCGCAACAATCCCGATGAGATAAAAGAGGAGCTTGGAGATCTGCTATTTCAGATAATCTTTCATTGTCAGGTAGCAAAAGAAGCAGGAGAGTTCGACATAAACGATGTTATAAACATAATCAGCCAAAAGATGATTCATAGGCATCCTCATGTTTTTGGTGATGAAAAGTTTGAGACTTCAGAAGAGGTGCTCAAGCAGTGGGAAGAGAGAAAAAAAGAAGAGGGCAAGCAGCGCAACTCAATACTGGAAGGCATACCCAGCCAGATGCCTGCTCTGCTCAGGGCTCAGAGGATACAGTCAAGGGCAGCTCGTGTAGGATTTGACTGGGACAAAAAAGATGATGTTGTTAAAAAACTGGATGAAGAGATAACAGAGTTCAAAGAGGCGCTCGGTTCTGAAGACCAGAACGCTATGCAGGATGAACTTGGAGATGTCTTCTTTTCTCTGGTTAATATTGCGAGATTTATAGGAGTAAATCCTGAAGAAGCTCTAAGAAGAACGATAAGCAAGTTCA
>JAFGXL010000034.1 GCA_016936655.1 Nitrospirota bacterium
CGACTTGCATGTGTTAAGCACGCCGCCAGCGTTCGTTCTGAGCCAGGATCAAACTCTCAAAAGTTTTCCTGTTAACTCAAATTCTTTTACGTTGGCAAAATCTACCGAAGTTTTCAAAGAACAATAGACCGTTCAGCACGCTTTGCGCTGAAAAAGCAACTTCTTATGATGTAGTTATTTTTACTAAGGATGCCCTATTTGAAGGGCCCAACCACACCTGCTTTGGTCTAAAAACCGATAGTGAGTTCTTCACTGCCGGGGTCGAATCAAAGATCATCTTCCACTTATAATGATACCCTTTTGCACTTACTCTGTCAACTTGCTGAAAAGGACACCCTCAATTTGAGGAAGATAAAAATATTACAACTTGGCATAACAGGTTGTCAAGCTTTTTCTTAAGATTTTTTTAACGCCTAATTTCTAAGCTTTTTACCCTTATCAGGTTGCGCTCAGAATCAGAAAACGGCAAGCTGCACTTTATTACTTCAAAATCAATCCTGCTATCCAGCGCTGAGATCTCTTCTTCAGTTTTCGGCCCTTTGCTCAGCACTAAAAATCCGCCTTCTTTAATCAGATGGCCTGCTTTTTTAATCAGATCAGAAATGCTAAATGTAGCACGAGTAACAACAACATCAAACTCGCTTTCAGCTAAATCCTCAGCCTTGCAGTCAATTATTTCAATATTATTTAAACCCAGAAGCCTCCGCATCTGCCTAAGAAATGCGACTCTCTTTCTTGAAGGCTCAAGAAGAGCCACCTCTGCTTCAGGGCTTACTATAGCCAGTGGCAGCCCAGGGAATCCTCCTCCGCTGCCAACATCACAAAAGGTATACCTGCCTGACGGAAGTGCCCTTAAATAAAGGAGTGAATCCAGAAAATGCTTGATTACTATTTCTCTGTCTTCTGTAATTGATGTTATATTATGCACCCTGTTCCACTTCTGCAGCTCAGTTCGGTAAAGATCAAAAGCGCCAACATAATCCAGAGCTGATGGGATCTTAAGCTCTAAAAGCCCTTCTCTGATCAGATCTTTTAAAGACTGGCTCTGCAATGACTCTCCAGAGAAATGAGAAGTATCGTTATTGCTGCAGGAGTGATACCGGGTATCCTTGATGCCTGCCCTATTGTATCAGGCTGAACCTCGACAAGCTTCTGCCTAACCTCTGTTGACAGACCGGCAATTGATGAATAGTCGAACCCTTCAGGTATTTTTTTGGATTCCACCTTATTCATCCTCTCAGCCATCTCTATCTGTTTTTGAATATAGCCTTCGTATTTGACATTTGTTTCGATTATGTTTGCTATATCCCCGCTGATATTATAAGCAGGCGGAGAGAATTTGTTTATAAAACTGTATTTTATTTCAGGACGTTTTAGAAGTTTTTCAAGCTGGATATCTTCTGTTATTTCAGATGTACCCAGATCAGCCAAGGCTGAATTGAGTTCTACTGAGGGTTTTATACGGACTGACTTCAGCCTGCAACGCTCCGCATTCAGAAGCTTATTCTTTTCTGTAAACCTCTCATAAGCTTCTTTTGTTACAAGACCTATCTGTCTACCTTTTTCTGTCAATCTTAAATCAGCATTATCCTGCCTGAGCAGCAGTCTGTATTCAGCCCTTGATGTGAACATCCTGTAGGGTTCTTTAGTGCCCTTTGTGACAAGATCATCTATAAGAACTCCTATGTAAGCCTCATCTCTGCGAAGCACGAACTCCTGCTCTCCTTTTATCTTGAGAGCTGCATTTACACCTGCCATAATGCCCAATCCTGCAGCCTCTTCATACCCTGATGTGCCGTTTATCTGCCCAGCCATATAAAGCCCCTGCACTGTCTTTGCCTCAAGAGTATGTCGGAGCTGTGTAGGATATACAAAGTCATATTCAATCGCATATGCAGGCCTCATAATAAAAGCTTCCTCAAGACCTGGAATGCTGTTTACTATCTTTTGCTGCACATCAACAGGGAGGCTTGTGGATATGCCGTTTGCATAATACTCTGCTGTGTTTAGCCCTTCAGGCTCAAGAAACACCTGATGACGCTCTTTGTCAGCAAACCTCACCACCTTGTCCTCAATCGAAGGGCAGTAGCGCGGTCCTATGCCCTGTATCTTTTTGCTGTAAAGCGGGGAACGGTCAAGATTATCCATTATAGCCCTGTGAGTCTCTGCATTTGTATAAGTTATATAGCAAGGCAGCTGCTTATTGGTTATCTCTGTTGTAGAGTATGAAAAAGGTATGGCAGGATCATCTCCGTACTGAACTGCTGTTTTAGAAAAGTCTATCGTCTTTGCATCTATCCTTGGAGGAGTGCCTGTCTTCAATCTACCGATTTTGAATCCTGCCTCAGCCAAGCTAGCCGAAAGCCCTATTGACGGAAACTCCCAAGCCCTGCCTGCAGGGAAGGTGTCGAAGCCTATATGAATGAGTCCGTTTAAGAATGTCCCTGCAGTTAAAACAACTGCCTTGGCATTATAGTGCAGCCCAAGACCCGTAACAACTCCTTTTATGCATCCATCATCAATAATCAGCTTCTCTACTGAATCTTGCTTTACAGATAGACTCTCCTGCAACTCCAAAGACTCCTTCATGTGCATCCTGTAGAGAATTCTGTCAGCTTGGGCGCGCAGAGCCCATACAGCAGGACCTTTAGATAGATTAAGCATCCTGAACTGAATGCCTGACTTGTCTGTCACAATAGCCATCTGGCCGCCGAGAGCATCAATCTCTCTAACAAGATGGCCTTTTGCTAGTCCGCCTATCGCAGGATTACATGAAAGCTGGGCTATTGTATCCAGATTCATAGTAAAAAGACATGTGCTCATACCAAGCCTAGCGGCAGCTAAAGCTGCTTCGCAGCCTGCATGCCCTGCACCAACAACTATGACGTCAAAATCTTGCGCTTTGCCCATTGATTGGTTATTATAGCATTGTATGAATTACCCGGTTTTTGAACATGTTATCTCTGGACTGCGCAGCCTGATTCAGAACGAAAGTGAACCGCTGGGCAAAATAGCAGAAATGCTAAAGTACGACCCTGGCATATATTTTTCTCTTCTCCAGAAAAATTCCGCATCAGAAAAAGCCAGAGAGATCATATCCATGATACAAATAGCCAACCTTATCGGTGCAGGCGGTATTGAGCGCCATATTCTTGAGCAGGATCTCTTTCTATCTGAAGAACATTTACTTTTATGGGCATACTCTATTCTTTCTGCTGAAACCGCCCTTGCACTTAATCACTACTCCCAGTCAGTTCATGATGATGAGGCGTTTCTTGCAGGCATGATTACTCCTATAGGCATACTTCTTATGTATGAAGCAGAATCTAAATACAAAAATATTTCAGAACTCATTATAAAAGTTCCAGCACAAGACAAAATTTTTATCGAGGAGAAGCTATTTAAAACAAACCATATCGAAAAACTGTCATCAGCGCTAACATCGCCCAAGGTCTTTAAAGATACGATCAGCCTTTTATCCAGCATTTACGATAAAGAAGGCACAAAAAATAGCAACAAACAACAGCCGGGCAGATTTTCAGTTGCTTATAAATCTCTGCAGCTAATGCAGCTAATTGAGACAAGCGAGGCAGGCGCACAAATGCTGCTTTTCCCTGAGCTTCTTGATGCAAGAGAAAAGTTTGTAGAGATGTGCAAGCGTCATTTCAAGATAGCTGAAAATGAGCTAGAGGAATTGCTTGCGGATGTAATAGAAAAATTTGAGGCTGTAGCTGCACAGCTTAATATCTCGGAAGCAGTTTCGCAGATACTGCAAAAAGCAGCTGCATACCAGACCTCTTTCAAAACATTCCATACAAAATCAGAACCTCTTCAAAACCAGATCAATATAGCGATATCTGAATTTAATAAAAACAGAAATATACTCATTTATGGAGAAAACGGCACGGGCAAGAGACTCTTTGCGCTGTCTTTACACAGACATCAAGGGAATCCTAATATCTCATCTCCATTTCTTTCCATGAACTGCGGTCATCTTGATAACGATTCGATGGAACTCGAGCTCTTCGGTTCAAAAGGCGGATACATGGGTCTGGAAAAACATAAAGGACTTTTTGAACTGGCAGGCAACGGCACAATAGTGCTAAAGCAGATTGATAAGATGCCTGCCGAATTACAAGACAAACTGGCTGACACAATAGAGAAAGCAGAATTTTACAGAATTGGCGAGACAGAACCAGTAAAATTAAAAGCAAAATTCATAATTACATCCAGAAAACATCTGTCAGAAGAGGCAGGTACAGGCAACTTTTCTAAAAAGCTGCTGAATGTGCTTAACCCTTATGAATTCTATCTGCCGCCGCTGCGGGATAGACGCGGTGATCTGGAATTTATAGCGCAAGGCATAACAGAAAAATATAGCCTCTACTTTGGCAGTTCTGAAGCTATAAAACTTGGCCTTAAAGAGTATTACGAAACATATGAGTTTCCAAACAACCTGCCTGATCTAAAAAGACTGCTTTTTTATATCTCTGCAAGACAAAGCGTTACTGTGTAGCGACAGGGCAAAACATTAAATTGAGCAGCTAACCGCTAGAGCTAAGCATCTTTTTTATAGTATAAATCGGCTTTTTCTGACTTTCATGATATACACGAACCAGCATCTCTCCAAGCAGGCCCATGCCTATAAACTGCACTCCCACAATAATAAGAAGAGCTCCGAGCAGCAACAGAGACCTGCTCCCGATATCTGCATCAAAAAACAGCTTTTGTATTGTCAGATAGGCAGATATGCATAGTCCTGTCAGACCAAAGAACCCTCCAATCGGCCCGAAAAACTGTATTGGTTTTGTTGAGAAGCTCTGTAGAAACTTTACTGTTATCAGATCAAAAAGCACCTTTATTGTTTTATAAATTCCATATTTTGACTTACCCTTCAATCTTGGATGGTGAGCTATAACTATTTCACCGATCCTTACTCCATACCAGCTTGCTACAGCAGGTATAAACCTGTGCATCTCTCCATAAAGCTTTAAATTTTTTACAACATCCCTGCGGTATGCCTTTAATGAGCAGCCGTAGTCATGAAGCCGCACTCCTGTAACTTGACTTATCAGCCAGTTTGCTACAATGGAAGGAATACGGCGCATTATAAGGGGATCCTTGCGGTATTTGCGCCAACCGCTCACAAGATCATAATCTTGCATAGCATCTAGCACCCTCGGGATATCATTAGGGTCATTCTGCAAATCTCCATCCATAGTTACAACAATATTCCCCCTCGCAAAATCAAAGCCTGCTGCAAAAGCAGCTGCCTGCCCAAAGTTTCTCCTTAGGCTCAGAACAACAACATTTTTATCATTCTTATTTATCGACTCAAGCAATCCAAGTGTGCCATCCGTACTGCCGTCATCAACATAGATAACCTCATATTCATAACCGCACTCTGACATAACTTCAGTCAGCTTCTGGTGAAGCGTCTCCACACTCTCTTGCTCATTAAACAAAGGAATAACTATTGTAACTGTCACCTTTATATCTCCTGAAAACTCTTAGAAAATATTTAACATAATATCTTACCACATGAAATAAAAAGAGGGCTGGCCATGATGGCCAGCCCTCAAAACAGTTTTTTATTTTAATAAAACTAATTCTTTTTAAACTTTTTCCTCAGCAGCGCTGCTCCTGCAAGTCCAGAACCCAATAATATTATTGTAGATGGCTCAGGAACTGCAGGGCCAGGATTTGGATTGCCAGGATTTGATCCGTCAGTTGTAAGAGCAGACTTTGCGAGTGAAACAGCCCATCCCTCATATGTAGTGTCTATCTCTATCTCAACCATTAAGCCTGCGTTTACATCATCAAAAAAATTTGAACCCAGTGTAAAGTCTGTAAAAGCCCAAACATCATTGGCGCCTGCCAAATAACCGAGGAAAGTTCTTACCCCGTTATCATAAGCATATATCGCATCTCTTTCTCCGGCATAGTAACCGGGCACCCCATCGTAATCAACATCAAATGCACTAATATTCAAACTTGCTGAAGTTAGTGTACCTGCAATAGGATTGTGTGTCCATGACCAGCCTTCACCGTGCCAGCGATAGTACGGACTGCTATACTTGCTGGCATCATCTGGGGTGAAATAACCGGTTGGAGCCTGAATTGTATCAACAGCGCCAAATGCCATTGAGCTTATAAACATAATACTAACAACTAGCAAAAATACCCTTACAATCTTCATAAATAATTCCCCCTTTTTGGTTTTTGTTGCTTGGCAAGGAAACTTTGTATTTAATTTTAAGCATAAATCATTCCTGCTTAATAAAACTGTTACTTTTCAACAAGTTTATTTTTTAGATCATCTGAAGTTATTGCTGGAACTGTTAGAGATACCGACAAAAAATCCGCTGATTCTTACACTTAAGATTTTTTTTGGGGGGGGGTAATTGAATATTTTTATTTTTACGAGTTTGGCGCTTTTTTTGCTATGACTTATTTATAAGCTCTATTTATTTCTGAGATCTTTTGGTCTAACTCCGCACTCTCTTTTAAAAGCCTCTGCAAAGTACTTCGGATTATATCCGCTTACATCAGCAGCATCCCTCACATCTGCATCCCTGTCCTTAAGAACATTTTTTGCCATAATAAACTTGGCTTTCACAAGATAGTCCTTAAATGTGAGGCCTGTAATTTCCCTGAAATACTTACAAAAATATGATCTGTTCATACCAGCCATTTTTGAAGCATATGCCAAATCAATAGGCATTGAAGGATTATTATCAATAAAATCCTTTACCGCCAATATGCCATTCAAAACCCAAGTGCGTATATGTTGAGGATAAGTGCTCGGCTCAGTATTATCTATATTGGATATAGGAATAGCCTTTCTGCTCTTTTTCTGCATATCGTGTATATACATCAAGATCTCGACCTTTCTGAGAATCTCTTCAGACTGAAAAGGCTTTTTGATATAGTCGCGCGCGCCGCGCCTGAATGCTTCTATGCATATATCCTCTGAGCTGTGTCCTGTTATTATTACAACTGGTATAGACGGATATGCCTGTTTGATTTTGCGGAGCACATCTATGCCTCTGCAGTCGGGCAGTATAAGATCCAGAAGCACAAGGCCTGTATTGTCAGAGACTTTTTTTATGCCGAGCCTGCCGTTTTTTGCTGTGACAACGCAGAAAGATTTCTCGAGCACCTTTTTAAGGGCTGTCCTTGTAACTTCGCAGTCGTCAATTACGAGTATGCATTTATCATCGTTAGCTTTTATCATTATGTTTGCCTTTTATCTATAGTTCAATACAATAAATAAAATTATACACAAAAACAGCATAACAACAAACCTTATCCATTTTTTTGTGTTATGATTTTTTCATGGCAAGCATTGTCATATGGATAACAGGTCTGCCGGGAAGCGGCAAAAGCTTACTTGCTGACAAGATAAAAGAAAAGCTGCCTGATTTTTTTGTCCTTAGAATGGACGAGCTTAGAGAGATCGCGACTCCTGAGCCAAACTACTCAGATACAGAACGCAGCATAATCTATAGCTGCCTTGTATTTACTGCAAAGAAAATAGCTATGCTTGGCCACAATGTATTGATAGATGCTACAGGCAATCTGAGAAAGTTCAGAGACCTTGCAAGAAATCAGATGCCGCATTTTGCTGAAATATATTTGCGCTGTCCAATAGAAGTATGCTCAAAAAGAGAGTCCGAAAGAACTGACCGTAGACACGCACCTAAGAATATATATAAAAAAGGGAAAGCTGGCTGGCCTGTGCCCGGGATATCAGCTCCGTATGAAGAACCAATAAACCCTGAGCTCACAATAGATACGGATATAAACAACATTGAACAGGCAGTAAAAATAGCAATTGGCTTCATAAAAAAGCGCTCCCTTGAATTATAGGGGAGCGCTTTTTTACTGCAAAACTCTTCAGATTTATTTGAACTTAAAGCTCTGAATCGCTGATCTAAGGTTGTCTGACAACTTATTCATTTTATCAAACAGCTCTTTAAGATTCTCAGATGTCTGCTGCGTTTCTGTTGCCATCACAGAGACCTCTTCAATATTTTTAGCTATCTCCTCAGAAGCTACTGACTGCTCCTCAACAGAGGCTGCTATATGAGTTATCTCCTCAGCAGTCTTCTTCACACTGTTTACTATGCTGTCAAGAGAGCCCTTCGCTTTTTCCATAAACTCGACGCCATCAGAAACATGATCAAGAGCGCTCTGCATTGATGCTCCTGTACGCTCAGAATCATCCTGAACACCCTGTATCTTTTCTGATATCTCATTAGTTGCCTTTGCTGTGCGCTCCGCCAGTTTGCGCACCTCATCAGCAACTATAGCAAAGCCCCTGCCCTGCTCACCAGCTCTTGCAGCCTCAATAGCCGCATTAAGCGCCAGAAGATTGGTCTGATCAGCAATATCGCTAATGACTGATACAATCTCTCCAATCTCTCCAACCTTGGAATTAAGATGCTGTATCATTGATGCCAGCTCTTTAGTAGCCTCACCTGCTGAAATTATCTTTTCTACTGACTGCGAAACGACCTCTTTGCCAGAGTCAGCTATGGAAATAGCCTCTCTTGCAGAATCTGATGCTGATGCACTATTTCTGGCTATTTCTGTAACAGTCTGCGCCATCTCTTCAGAAATCGAGGCTATATGCATAGACTGGCCAGCCTGCTTGGATGTGGTATTTACAGTAGCCTCAATAGCCTTGTTTAATGAGCCTGCTGCTGAATTAAGATCATTCGACACATCTGCTATATCAGTAATCGTGTGAGCAAGCCCCTCAGACATCTTGTTCACTGCATCAGCAACATTGCCAATCTCGTCATCGTAATGTATTTGAGCAGTCTGTCTGAAATCTCTTTGGGCAGCCTTCTGTATAACACCTACAATATTGTTAAGAGGATTTATTAGCGCCTTGGTCACGATAAAGTAGATAATTATCAAGCTAACGCCTGTAATAAGCAGCACAAGCAGAAGAATCATGAGCTTTGCGTGTGAAATATCAGCAATAGCCTTTTCCATATTCAGGCCAATGCTGACAGCTCCAATCACATCACCCTCTTTTACACCAACTGCATGGCAGCTGAGGCAGTCGGTACCCATATAATTTTTTACAGCTACATAAGGAAACACGCCTACAAGATATGGCTTACCCTTTACATCCTTCATCCTAAATGCTGGCTGCTTAGTCTTGAACACCTCGCTTTCAAGGTCATCCTTAAGATAGTCTGCAGGATTTTTCTTGCCGAACTGGGCATCAAGAGATTCATCTCTGATAATTCTAAGCGGAAGCATTTTATTCATATGCTCCACAAAAGGAGGCAGGCTGCTTGATATGGTACCTGTCACCATATAGCCAGTCATGACCCCGAAAACAGCCTCAGACATGTTCACAAGGTCTTTTTTACCCTGCTCTGTCGAAACGCTCTCTATTTTTGAGCCTGTCCACCATACTATCAAAACAGCTGTCACAGCATAGATCACGATCAGAGGAATCATGATCTTGCATTTAAGAGAGGCGCAGCTTAACTTCCTGAGTATGCCCATCTTTAATCCCCCTATTAAATCTTCTGATTATCTCAGCAGCTTAGTATACTGGTATAATTTAAGCACTCACGCCCCTTTATTACAAGGAGAAAATTATGACCAAATTTATTATCGGTGCTGATGAAGTTTTCTTGACAATAATCGATATACAAGAACGCCTAGCAGCTGCTATGCAGCATAAAGAACAGGTGACAACAAACACTGCACATCTGATTGAGCTTGCAAAGATGCTCTCCATCCCAATAATCGTGACTGAGCAATATCCAAAAGGACTCGGAAATACAATAACTGAGATAAAAACCATATTGCCGCCCTTGAATATTCATGAAAAGATCGCCTTCAGTTGCTGTGGAGAAGCCTCTTTTATGCAGACAGCAGCTGCAACCGGCAGAAAAACAGCGATCCTTGCCGGAATGGAAACACATGTATGTGTGCTTCAGACTTGCCTTGATCTGCTCAAAGCAGGATACAACGTGCATGTTGTAAAAGATGCTATATGCTCCCGGTCTGATAAGAATTGGGAGACAGGCATAGAGCTTATGCGCGACGCAGGAGCTGTAATAACATGCACAGAAACAGTGCTTTTCCAGCTTCTTAAAGTTGCCGGTACTGAAGAGTTTAAGGCAATTTCAAAAAGGATAAAATAGCTGCAAATCAGCTGAAAATTTATACTGTTAGAAAAAGCCAAAGCCCTGTTACAACATTCTGATTCTATGCAGGAAGTAAATCAGTAAGTAAATATAGACATTATTTAAAAATCTATTCAGCCTTGAAAAAACAAACCCTACTTTATCCCAGTTGCGAGCATTTTGTCTTTCAGCACTTTTAATCTGTCGCGCAGCGCTGCTGCTTTTTCGAATTCAAGTTTTTTTGCAGCCTCTTTCATCTCTGCTTCGAGCTGTTTCAAATAATCTTCATTCAAGTTATACTCAGCAGGTTCCTCAGCAGCCATATCAACCACTGTTGCATAGTCTGATTCATAAATCGAGCTGAGTATGTCCTTGATCTCGCTCTTTACGCTCTCCGGCGTTATCTTCATCTTTTTGTTGTATGCTGCCTGTATCTTTCTTCTGCGCTCTGTCTCGTCAATCGCACGCTGCATAGAGCCTGTGATCCTGTCAGCATAAAGTATCACAAGACCGTTCACGTTTCTTGCTGCCCTGCCCGCTGTCTGTATGAGTGACCGCTCTGAACGGAGGAAGCCCTCTTTGTCAGCATCGAGTATCGCAACAAGTGAGACCTCAGGCAGATCAAGGCCTTCTCTCAGCAGGTTTACGCCGATAAGCACATCGAATTTACCGAGCCTCAGGTCGCGCAGTATCTCTATGCGCTCAAGTGTGTCTATGTCAGAGTGCAGATATCTTGCCTTGACCCCAAGTTCTATGTAGTATGATGAAAGGTCTTCTGCCATCTTCTTTGTGAGCGTTGTGACAAGCACTCTCTCGCTAGCAGCAGCCCTTGTGTTTATCTCTCCAAGCAGATCCTGCACCTGGCTGGCGATAGGCCTCACAACCATTACAGGGTCCATAAGTCCGGTAGGCCTTATTATCTGTTCAACAAAACTGCCGCCTGACTGTTTGAGTTCGTACGCTCCGGGCGTAGCTGATACATAAATAGCCTGGTTGATGCGGGACTCGAACTCAGCAAATTTGAGCGGCCTGTTGTCCAGCGCAGATGGCAGTCTGAAGCCATAGTCTATGAGCGTCTGCTTGCGCGATCTGTCGCCCTCGTACATTGCGCCTATCTGCGGCACTGTTGCGTGCGACTCATCTATTATCAACAGGTAGTCGCCTTTGGACGGCCCGCTTATCAGATAGTCTATCAGAGTGTATGGCGGTTCTCCCTCTTTTCTGCCGCTCAGATGGCGGGAATAGTTCTCTATGCCGTGGCAGTAGCCGAACTCCTTCAGCATCTCCATGTCAAACCTTGTCCTCTGCTCTATGCGCTCTGCGCTTTGTGTATTTCCAGCGCGTACAAAATATTCAGTGCGCTGCAGCATCTCCTGCTCTATATCCTTCATTGCGCGCTGGAGCTTGGGCTTTGGAGTTATCCAGTGGCTGTTTGGGTAGATGACAGCCTTGTTCAGCCGTGCTGTCTTTATGCCTGTGAGAGGATCGAACTCATTTATAGCATCAATGTCATCACCAAAGAACTCAATCCTTAAAGCGCGGTCGCGCGCAAATGCAGGATATACTTCAACGCTGTCGCCTCTTACCCTGAAGCCTCCGCGCTTGAAGTCAGTATCAGTACGCACATAGAGCATCTCAACAAGATCCATAAGCAACTCATCACGCTTTATCCTCATGCCCTCTTCGATAAACATATGCATACTGAGATAATCTTCAGGTGCGCCGATGCCATAGATGCAGGATACAGAGGCAACAACAATAACATCCCTGCGTTCGAGTATCGACATCGTGGCTGAATGTCTAAGCCTGTCGATGTCATCATTTATCATCGAGTCTTTTTCAATATAGGTGTCTGTTGTGGGTATGTATGCCTCTGGCTGGTAGTAGTCGTAGTAGCTGACAAAAAATTCTACTGCATTGTCCGGGAAAAGCTCTTTAAATTCGCCGTAGAGCTGCGCTGCAAGCGCCTTGTTGTGAGCTATGATCAGCGCCGGCTTGTTCGCCTTTTCTATGACATTAGCGATGGTGAAGGTCTTGCCCGAGCCGGTGACACCCAGCAGGACCTGATGCTTCTGGCCCTGCTGGATGGCCCTTAGAAGTTCTTCTATTGCCTTGGGCTGGTCGCCCTTTGGCTCAAATTGCGTAGAAAGTCTGAAATGATCCACTCATTAGTATAATCGATACAGGCCTATCGTTTGACTGCTGCCTTTTCCTGAAGCAGCTCCCACTTTATGATCTCATCTTTTGCTGCTCTGGCATTTGGCGCATCAGGAGCTGCCTGCAAATATATCTTCATATTGCTTATCGCATCCTCATAATTTTTGACTTCTCCATAAAGCAGCGCGAGATTAAAGTAGAGCTTTGCAGAATATGGCGCAAGTGCCACAGCTTTTTTGTACTCAGTTACAGCCTCTCCAAGATTTTTTTCCTTAATGAGCAGTTCTCCTCTCAACACATGCCTGCGAGCCTGCTCTGTAATCTCTGGAGGGCTCGGCATCTTTCTTATTATGCTGAACATCCTTCTGCGAAGTGCTTCTTCCTGTGCAGCATCTTCTGCTATAAGGAGCGCACTCGATATTTCTGCAGCAGCTTCTGCATATTTCCCTCGCGATTCAAAATCAGAGGCCTGATTAAGGTGACTCTTTGCAACGCTCCCAACAAGCCTGGAGAAATCCCTTTTGGCATTAGCAGTAAGCACGCTTTTTGACGACAGCTTTGATGGAGGTATGTTGATGTATTTTTCTACTGCGCCTTTCAAGTCACCTTTTTTTGCTGTTGCTATTGATGAGTATAGCTTTGCCGCCGGCGCGTCATATGTGAGCTTTGCGAATTCGGCCACAGACTCGTCATACATGCCCTTGTCAAGATAGGCTATGCCGAGAGAGTATATTGCCCAGCTGCTCTTTGGATTGAGCTGCGATGCTGTTTTTGCATCCTGGTATGCCTGATCATATTTACCTGTCTCTCTTTGTATAATGCTTCTTATGCCATGAGCATCAGCAGAATTGCTGTCAGTTATCCTGCCTCGGGTGATGTTTTTGATCACAGGTTCTTCAGCATCACCCCTATAGATTCCCAGGGCAAGCGCTGTTTCAGCCTCACCCCTCATCTTCTGCACCACCTCTGCAACAGTCTTGTTTTTCATCGAGATGCCGTCTATCGAAACAATTTTGTCTCCTGGCTTTAAACCGGCATTTTCTGCTGGAGACGCTTTTCCAACAGATTTTATCGAAACATACTCCTTGTCAGCTGCCACCTCTGCGCCAATACCGCTGAAAGATGTCAGTGATATGGACTTGTTCACTGCCTCAAGAGCCTCGGCAAATCGTCCCATGTGCCCATATGCAACCGCAAGGGTGCTATGAGCAATGTGATCATCAGGGGATATTTCTATGTATTTTTTGATTGCAGCAACAGCTCCTTCGTAGTTTCTGCGCTCCAGATTGAATTTACCGATGTTCCTGTATGCCGACTGGCTGCGAGGGTTTATTGCGAGCGCCTTGTCGAACTGTTTGAAGGCTTCGTCATACTGCTCTTTCATTCCATATGCATAACCCAAATTATTTACTGGTGACTCATCATCCGGCTTCAGCTCAATCGCTCTCTTTAATGCGGTTATCGCTTCATCATACTTTTCCTGGCTGCTGAGAAAATACCCGAGCCCTGCGAAGCCTTCGCTGTCATTGGGGTCAAGGGTAATGTATCTGTTCATTGCGTTAACAGCAGCCTCTTTCTGTCCCAGACTCTCTGATGATCTGGCGAGCAGCATGAGCGCCTGCTTCTTAGTGGCTGTATCAGGCGGGTTGAGGCTAAGAGCCTTTTTTATTGTCTCTTGTGCCTGCGCAGGCTGGCCGCTATAAGAATAAGCATGCGCAAGCCAGTTGTAGTAGTTGGCGCTGGGCGCTAATTTTACTGCCTTCTCAAAATATGGGATGGCCTCTTTGTAGCTTCCTTTTTCGTGGTATGCCCTGCCTGTCATAAATTGATAATGCGCATTCCCGGGCTCCATGTTGGCTGCTGCCTGAAAGTTACTTATGGCTGCGTCATAATTTTTCTGATTCAGATAGGCATTCCCAAACATGGCCATGTCCGAAGCGCATGCTGAAAGAATAAAAACTGATGCAATAGCGATCATAAAACGGATGATAATCATTAAAAACTCCCTCCCAGGTTATTTATCTTTGCTTGATGTCATATCCTGTTGCTGTTGTTTGAGACTTTCATACTTCTGCTGAGCTGTTGCCCTAAGCTCTTCTTCGCTTTTAACGCTCTGTGCAAGCTCTTTTTCTGCTTCCTGCTGGAGCCTTAAAGCTTCTTCAAGCAGAGCGTCATGCTCTGCCTTTTTATCAGGCATATCAGCAGGCGGCTGCTGAGCCTTTATCTCGTTAACTTTAACCTCAGCCTGCTGAACTTTTTCCTGAGCCTTGACCTTCTGCTCAGAAACTTCCTGCATCTTAACCTCTATCTGCTGTATCTCCTTTATATCAGAGTTGATCTGCTCCATCAGCTTTTCGAGTTTTTTCATCTCTTCAGCCGCGACCGGCACAGGATCTGGAACATCAGGCACTTGGGGCATACCATCAAGCTGGCAGCTCACTCCAACAGGCTGGCCTGCGCTCATCCTTGATGCCTGTTCATTGAGATATCTGGCATTTTCAGCGTTGCCTTTCTTCATAGCAACCAATGCACTGCCTGAAAACTGAGCTGCGCATGCGAGCCTCTGCCACTCCGGCATGGATGAGGTGTCATACCTGGCATCTCCAAGCTGGTCAAGAGCGAGCTTCTTGTCAGCAGCATTGTCCCATTTAAACGGCTGGAGGCCGCTGCTGCTGCCTATATCCTCCCTGCTCAAGCCCCCGCCGCCAGAAATACTGCCCATTCGCTGCGCAAGCAGCGCTGCCTGCCGCTCTTTATCAGCCTGATCATTTTCAGCCTCCTGCTTCATCGACTTCCACCTGTCGAGTCCTGCAAGATACTTCCTGCGTTCCTCTTCCTTCTTTCGTGCTGCCTCTGCTTCCTGCTGCTGCTTGAGCATCTGTTGATATGCTGCTGCTTCTTTACTGTTTGCACTGTTTTGCGGCGAGTCAAAAAGACCCTGGAACAGTCCGCCCAGCATCGCTTCCATAAACTGCATAGCAATGGCATGTTTGCCGTAATAGCCGGTAGTACCGCCATAACCACCTGACTTAGAGTTAGACCCTACACACCAGGAATTTCGCATGAGATTTGAATAGTCGCCGCTCGCCCTTGCTGACTGGTCACGCACCTGCTCACACTGGGCCTTGGTAGCAAAATTGCCCCTGAGTTTCGGACCTCCGGTATGTCTGATAATGTTGCTTGAGTACTCTACCTGCCATGCGGAAAAACAATCCGAAGGGCTGATGCTGAATATGAGGACAACCCAAAACAGCGTAAATGTTATCGAGATCAGGTTGTTCAAAATTTTATGCTGTATTTTTTCAGAATCCCCTGCCTGCAATGATTAAGCTCCTCTACCGTTTTTTTCATCTGTTCGCCATGCACTTTAACAGCCTTTAGCTGGTCTTCGGTCAGATTATACTGCTCAAGTATGCGCTTTCTGCTTGTCAGCCACTCAGCAGCGCTGTACCCATAGTCTACAAGGAATGATGCAAACTCAACAGGCACTGCCGCGCCTCCGGCTCCGCGCACGATTCCCCTAATGTTATCGCTGAATTTGGCAGCCTGCTTTAGCACCTCTTCCGCACTCGCGGCAGCAAACATCTGGCTGAGATTAACACCGGGGTGCTCAAGCTCAAACACCTTCTGCACCCGCGGGTCTTCAAGAAGGGATTTTACAGAGGCATCATGCTGGGCTATATCCTGCGCAACCATGCCGGTCTCATTCTTGAATGCTGCATAAAGATCTTTCGCAGCCATTGTTTTGTTAATGATATTTGAGACATCAGCTTGTCTCGCCACACCTGCTTTTATACCCTGCGACTGGAGAGCATATCTCATGGATTTGTTGAAATCAGCATATTTTGCAGCTTTTTCATACCCTTCCAATGTCCTTTCGAGCTTGGGCAGCACAGACTCAACAACCACTCCCTGCTCTGCGAGCTGCTTCTGGTATCTTGTTATCCAACCCTTGAATGCTGCTGCTGATCGCTGCTTTGCCTCAAGCTGCATGCCAAAGCCCTTTGTTAGAGCCTCCACTCCGCGCCACATGGCATCGGATGCTGCTTTTTCATTCATCTTTTCCCACTGCTCTATCTCTTTTATGCCCATCTCGCTCGTCTTCTGCATCTGGCGGGCCATCTCTGTCTCTCTGGCTAACCTGCGGTCAACTGCATCGCACTGCCGTATATCGTCTGAAACAGCGCCTGATTGCAGCTGGGCAAGAAGCGATCTCAGCCTTTTTATGTCAGCCTCTGCGTTCTGTTTGTTGATCTGTGCCTTTTCTTTTGTCTTGTGTGCTGCGTTCATTGCCTGCGATGCAGCGGCCTCTGCACGGGGATTATTTGCAGACTGCGCCCTCTGGAGCATATCCTGAGATCTCTGGATATTGGTGTCAGCCCTGCTGATCTGCAATGATGAACCCTGCTGCACCTTTTCGAGTTTTGATATAAGGCTGTTGAGCCATTTGACAGTCTCTTCAAAATCTGCAAATGCAGGCTCAGCAGATAGAAAACAAGAAATTAGAAATACAAATAGAAAAAATAATGGGAAACGAGTTGTTTTGACATAAGCGCTTATGATGATTTTAGGAAATTTTCTAAATGGTTTCATTTAACAGCCCTAAAATAACAGATGCTGCTGACCAGTGTAAATCCCACGCGCCTATTTTATCGCTATTATGCTAAAATAATGAACCAAATCCTCTTAAAGTTAAAGGTCTGATGAAAAAATTTACTTGTCCAGCTGCATCCAAGCCGCTCTTTCATGACATTCATGAAGAGTGTGGAATTTTCGGTGTATTTGGCCACCCTGAGGCTGCAAACCTAGCTTATTTAGGACTCTATGCCCTGCAGCATCGTGGGCAGGAGGGCGCTGGCATATGTTCATCAGACAGCAAACAGCTCTATTTAGAAAAATCTATGGGTCTTGTTGCTGACATATTCAGCGAAAAGAGGCTGAAGCGGCTGCCCGGTCATATAGCAATAGGCCATAACAGATACTCAACTGCAGGAAGCAGCAACCTAAAAAATGTACAGCCCCTGACAGCAAACTACTCTCTCGGATCAATAGCAGTAGCCCATAACGGAAACCTTATCAATGCAGACATTCTGAAAAAATCACTTGAAGCCGACGGATCCATATTTCAATCCAACGCAGACAGCGAGGTGATACTGCACCTTATCGCAAGATCAGAAGGAAATACTCCTGCAGAAAGAATAGCCTGCGCAATGAGAAAAGTTCGTGGCGCCTTCAGTCTGCTTGTAATGACAGAAAAAGAATTAATCGCAGCAAGAGATCCTTACGGGGTTAGGCCTCTCTGCATAGGCAAGGTTGATAATGCCTATGTAGTAGCATCAGAAACCTGCGCATTAGACCTAATTGATGCCGAGTATGTAAGAGATATAGAGCCTGGAGAGCTGGTTATAATCAACCATAACGGCATCCAGTCTGCCAAGATAGTCAATTCTGAACGCAAGGCATTCTGCGTTTTTGAGTTTATATATTTTGCCAGACCAGACAGCTACATCTTTAATCACCTTTGCGTTAATACAATAAGAAAAAATTTCGGTAAACAGCTAGGCAAAGAGTCATTTATAGATGCTGATATCGTAATACCTGTGCCAGATTCTGGAGTACCTGCAACTATTGGATATGCAGAACAGACCAACCTGCCGTTTGACTTCGGCTTGATCAGAAACCATTACGTAGGAAGAACATTCATAGAGCCCAAGCAGTCCATCAGGCATTTCGGAGTAAAGATTAAGCTCAACGCTGTACGTGATATACTTTCAGGGAAGCGCGTAGTTGTTGTTGATGATTCTATAGTGAGAGGGACAACAAGCAAGAAAATCGTTAAGATGGTTCGTGAGGTTGGAGGCGCAAAAGAGGTGCATATGCGCATCTGCTCTCCGCCGACTGTTGGACCATGCTTCTACGGCATTGACACTCCAACCAGGCAAGAGCTGATCGCATCGAGCCACCATACAGATGAGATCAGAAAATACATAACCGCTGACAGCCTGTCCTATCTGAGCATAGAAGGCTTAAAAAAAATTCTGCCTAATCCGCAGGACTTCTGCTTTGCTTGCTTTGATAATTCTTACCCGATCAACTTTCCAGAAGGCGACTCTTCTCAGATGGAGCTTATGCTCAAGTAACTGCTCTGGAGCAGCCCAGTAAATGCAGCTCTTTTTTTTGCATGACTTTTAAGTTTTTTTGATAGAATATTTAAAAGCAGCGCATTATCAGCAAGCTGGGGCAATGAATAAAAAATTCAGAAAATTAATATTAGGCATGCTCGGGGTGGCCCTTATAATAGTAGGCTATGTAAACCTTTTTATAGTTGAGCCTCCGTCAAACCTCTCAAACAAGACAATAACAGCAATAAAAAACAACAATGAAATCATCAGCGGCGTACTTGTAGCATCAAATGAAAATATGCTGCTTTTATATTCAAAAGGCACACTCATAGAAGTACAGAAGTCTGATCTCATTAAAATTGCAGGCCTCGAAACAGAACAGTATATACGCAACAGGGTATTGAGATGGGTTATTATAACGATCTCAGGAGGCATCATGCTCTGGGCAGCAATCTTTCTGCTTTAAAGGAAGGTTTTTATGGAGCCCGTTATTGTCTACATGACCGCAAAAGATGAGGCTGAGGCAGCCTTAATCGGTCGCAGCCTGATCGAAGAAAGACTGGCAGCATGCGTAAACACAATAAACCCTGTACGATCAATATACAGATGGCAGGGCAAGATCGAAGATGAAAACGAAACTCTACTTATCGCTAAAACAACAAGAGAAATGTTCGACAAGCTTGCTGCAAAAATCAAAATCATGCATAGCTATACAACACCAGAAATAATAGCTGTGCCTATAGCTGAGGGTGACAACAAATATCTCCGCTGGCTTCTGCAAGAGATTGAGCCGCCCAAGTAGAGGCAGGCCATGAAAGATTCCTCATATACAAATCTTGTCTGCGCATCCTGCTGCTCCTTTTATAAACCGGGCAAAAAAGAGGAGATGCTCTGCGGGGGATATAAGTTTCTGAAACATCATCTCTGTGTTTCTGAACTCGAAGCCCTAATTTCAAATGCATTAAAAAAAACCTACCTCAGAAAAACCGATGAAGACCGATGGATTAGAGAACATATATGCAGTAAGTGCGATTTTCTTGTAGATGGATGTGACTTTATAGAGGGGCTGCCGAGTCCGCCATGCGGCGGCTGCATCATAATATTCAGACTTATATCATGAGAAAGAAAAGCCCAAAATCAGCGCTAAAAGAGCTGCCAGCTAGTTGCAAGTTTATACCCAAAAAAAAGCAATCATGACCAAAACCCTGACAACCCATTAATCTATAAGGATAATTCACTGTTTTCCGGCACTATAAAAATTTACGTTTTCTGGATTCTTTTTTACGAAAAATCATAGACAAACCGTTATTCCTAAGCTAAAATAATAGAACAAGAAAATCAGAGCAAATATTTGAGCAAACCAATGGAGAAAAAGCGAGAAGTTCAAAAAATAGCAACAACGGTTTTTTGCTTAGCAGATTCCTTATAAGCTTCTCTGGAACTGTTGCTATTGCTATTTATTCATCTGCTGATAAAAACATCTCAGAACAGGCTAAATATGCAGCAGCCTTCAAGGTGTGCAACGGCTTGGTTCTGGCTACGCTCGACACTAGCAGCAATATCAGGCCGTCTGAAATTAAAAGAGCTGAGAGGATGGTTAACAACCTTATCGCTGGATTCGAGCCGGATTTAAGTTTTGAACCTATTTCTGATGAAATATATGAAGCAGCAGGCAGCAAGGTGGTCTTTCTGCTTATACAAAAGCACTTCCCTATTGTGAAAAAAGGAACCCTGTCTTGGCTTATAGACAAAGCTTTATTAAGAGCAAAGCTGTCTGCACAGCGGGAAAAATCAGATGATACAAATAAATGCTCTGATCATTATCAGTCAGCTGATACAGAGGCCAAGAGCGCTGAAAAGTATACTTCTGACTTTAATGACTTGGTGAACGATAAATTTGATTATACACACCAGCTGCCAAAAGGCAGTATAAAAATGCGCATTAACTGAGTTGAAAGAACTTCTGGCTCCCGAGGCCAGGAGTATTGGGTCCCTCCCCAATCCCGCCGTTATCGAACCTTTATCCCGGAGGTGAGATAACGGCGGACTTACTTCTTGATCATCTCATCTATCAACAACTGCATCTCATCTTTTTTGCGCGCTTTGAATGCACGGCTCTTAAGAGCATGAGATCCGGCAAGCCCCTTTAAATACCAGCCAAAAAACTTTCTGAACATCTTTACAGCCTGCTCTTCACCATGGTATCCGCACATCTCATCAAGGTGTTGAGACATTACTATACATATTTCGCTCTTTTTCGGAGCTGGGAATGCACCTCCGGAATTTATAAATGCAGGCAACTCTTTAAATATCCATGGGTTGCCAAGCGCGCCTCTTGCGATCATAACCGCATCACAACCTGTTTCATCCAGCATTGTTTTTGCAAGCTCTGCATTGAGAATATCACCACTGCCTGCGACCGCTATGCTCACACTATTTTTAATCTCCTTAATAGCATCATAGTCAACCAGACCGCTATAACCCTGCTGCCGGGTTCTTCCGTGTACAAAAACAGCAGCCACTCCTGCCTGTTCAGCCCTTTTTGCCACCTCAACAGCGTTAAGGCTGGAACTGTCCCACCCGGTTCTTATCTTTATAGTTACGGGCACAGCAGATCTGGCTACCATAACCCTAAGTACAGCCTCTATGTTTTCTGGATCTTTCAGCATACCTGATCCTTCCCCTCGTCCTGTAACCTTGTTAACCGGACATGCAGCATTAAGATCTATTGAATCAACAGGCATTTGGTTAACTATATCAACTGCCCTTGCCATAACCTTTGGATCATTCCCTAGAAGCTGCAGTCCAAGCGGCCTGTCTTCAATGCCTGTATCAAGCATCTTGAGCGTATTACGGTTTGTATATACCAAAGCCCTTGCGCTCACCATCTCTATAAACGCATATTCACATCCGAAACTCCTGTTAAGCATTCTAAAAGGCAGGTCACTGATTCCTGCAAGAGGCGCTAGAAGACAGCGTGACGGGATAGAAATATTTCCGAGCCTGAACATTATTTGTATTCAGATCCCGAGACCTAGAAAAGAGACAGGGTTGACACTTAGAGATTGAATCTTCACTCCAAAGTGCAGATGCGGACCGCTCGAGCGTCCAGTTGAACCAGCGAGTCCCACAATCTGGTTTTTTGATACCATATCACCCTTGCTTATTTTAAATTCAGACAGATGCATATATATTGTGAATATGCCAATACCATGATCGACAATTACCGTATTGCCTCCATAAAAAAGCTCCTGCGCAATAACAACCCTTCCTGTATTTGAAGCCCTCACCAGATCTCCTGTTTTTGCGCGCATGTCTATGCCTCTGTGTATGCTAGTGGTATTTTTGTTTATGATGCGCTTGATGCCAAAATCTGACGTAACATCAGAATCAAGTGGATACACAAAAGAGCCTGTCCATAAAACAGGGGTTTTGCTCAAAAAAACTGCATCGAGCATAGACTTCTCTTTAATTACACGCTCAAGATTTTCTGGACTCAAAAAAACCTTGTCCTGCGACAGAGTAAGATATATTTCGCGGAAATTTCCATCTTGCAGGTCAAATTCAGCTGTCGCGCTCTTTGAACTGCTGCTCACATTTACAGCATATCTTCCAGGGCTAGCTGCCACATCAACAGCTCCAATAAACAGATAGCAATCATTCCCACATCTTAACTGCGGCAAAGCCCTGCCCTCAAATACGGCAGAAGGCTCAGAACCTGAACTTTCTACTTTCAGAATAAACGGATCGCCAGGCTTTATAACATCAGGGCTGATCTTCATATCAAACGCATAAGAGGACGAAAACATAAAAAGCAAAACTGCAGCTGAAAAAATAAATCTTGTTATAGCATATCGGAAAAGCCGGCGCACAGCCATCACTCTGCAGTCCTTGTAATGATATCGAACTGCGGAGGATTCATTATGGTCTCTTTTACAGAGCATAAGGCAGCGCTCTTTTTTACAGCATTCAGATATTTTTCCGGAAAATCCTTTGGAAGCAATAGCTCCAGTACAATCTTGTTCAGTTTTTTATTTCCTTTTTCATCCTCTGCATATTCCGTCTTCTGAATTATGCTTATATTGTCAGTAGGTATATCTCGCTTTCTGCAGAAACTTAGAACATATATGCCGGCGCATGTGCCAATTGAAGAGAGAAAATAGGTATACGGACTTGGAGCTGTTGCATCACCGCCATTTTTGATTGACTGATCAGTCTCTATCACAAACTCGCCTGTGTCAGCGAAGACCTTTTTATTTCCAGGGAAGGTTATCTTTATATCCATTGCTGCCTCCTTTTATATGTTTATTATAAAGATTTGTGTCCAATGATTGGAATCCGCATTTTTCCTTGACACTTCGGGGCTTTTTTGATAGCTTTTAGTTATGCTGGCACATAATGAGCAGGAGATAATAGACAAAATAAAGTCAGGCTACTCTCTGCCCTCTCTTTCAACAGTTGCTCTCAAGCTTGTAGAAATGGCATCAGTAGAAACAACCTCTGTTGATGAAATGACAAACCTGATAGAAAAAGATCCGGCGCTTACTGTAAGGCTGCTCAAGACAGCAAACAGCGCCTTTTTCAGAACACAATCCCCAATAACAACCGTCGAGCAGTCAATCATGCGCATCGGCCTGAACCATTTAAGAATGATGGCGCTGTCTCTGTCGCTGCGCGACACATTCCCGCTCGGTAAGGTCGGCAGCATGGATTACGAAAAATTCTGGCGCGCCTCAGTATATCAGGCACTTCTGGCAAAATCCCTTGCGAACCAGCTCAAAATATGCAAGCCTGAAGAAGCATTTGTTGCTGGACTTGTGCTCGAAATAGGCTTCCTCATATTTCATGATCTATTTATAAAAAACTCTGATATAAAATTTGAAAATCGCCTCTATCCTATCGAAGACCAGATAGCATGGGAAGAGGAAAACTTCGGGATTAACCACAGAAAAGTTGGCAAGGCGGCTCTCACATTTTGGCAGTTTCCTCAAATAATAGTTGAGTGCCAGGACTATTATGCTGCAAACATTGGAGATCAGGACATACCGCCTCTTGCGCGCATGACAGTTGTAGCCCACGAATTTTCTTCTTTGATATGTGATGAGTCTCTGCAATGGGACACAATTTTCAACAAGACTGAAAATATCTATAAAATTGATCATGATATATTGACAGATATGCTGATATCAACCTTTGAAGAGGTTGAACAGCTGGCAGCTTCGTTAAAAGTAGAGATGAATCGCCAGAACGACATTATAGCTCTTATAGAAAAAGCCCACTCTGCCTTGACAACCTTGTCTCACAAGCTGCTTTCACCAGATAGAACTCTTCCATCATTCAGCAATCTGGCCGAATCAATCAATGATGAAAAGGTGAGAAGCGCGCTTCAGGCAGTTGCGCATGAGATACGAAACCCGCTGGTAGCTGTTGGAGGCTTCGCCAAAAAACTTGCCGCTTCAATAGACCCTGCATCACCAGAATGGCAATATGTTGAGGTTATAACAAAAGAGGCAGAACGGCTGCAAAAAGCATTTTCAATGATGACAGGCAACTTAAAAAGCGCCAACTAACATATAAACCTCAAACCCTGATCTTTAAACCATCACTCCGACTTCAAAGTATTTCTACAGCCGTAATCAGACAAATTAATACCTGAAAGGCTATACATATATCCTCGAAAATCCCTTCAATTCAAAACCATAAGATAAACAAGATTGACTTAAACATTTTATGACGGTTAAAATTTTTGGATGCAACATTCGGATTTTGTCCCCCTTCATCTCCATACTGAGTACAGCCTGCTTGACGGCGCAATAAAGATTGATGAGCTGCTTGCTCAGGCAGAAGCGTTCAAAATGCCTGCTGTTGCGATTACAGATCATGGCAATCTGTTTGGTGCTGTAAAGTTCTACAAAAAAGCGATGAAGGCAGGCATAAAGCCGATTATCGGATGCGAAGTCTATATAGCTCCAAACAGCAGACATGACAGACAAAAAACAAGCATTGACAACAGCCTGTCGGAAGAGGCCTCCTTTCACCTTATTCTGCTTGCGCGCGACTCAGAGGGGTACAGGAATCTCACAAAACTCGTAACCCAAGCTTACACAGAAGGTTTCTACTACAAGCCGAGAATAGACAAAGAGCTTCTTTCACAGTACAACAAGGGGCTTATCGGGCTTTCAGCATGCCTGAAGGGTGAGGTCTCTTATTTTCTTTTGAATGGAATGTATGACAAGGCAAAAGAAGCAGCTCTTTCATACAGGGATATACTGGGCACTGAAAACTTCTATCTCGAACTCCAGCACAACGGCATGCAGGAACAGGGAGAAGTTAATAAAAAACTTATAGCCCTCGGCAGAGAGCTCGGTATGCAGTTCGTTGCGACCAATGACTGCCACTATCTGAAGCGCGAAGACTCAAAAGCTCATGATGTGCTGCTCTGCATAGGAACAGGCAAGACGCTAAAAGATGAAAAAAGGATGTCATTCTCCTCAGATGAGTTCTACTTTAAATCGCCTGATGAGATGAGAGCAGCGTTTGCTGACATACCTGAGGCTATCAGAAATACAATAATAATTGCTGAACGATGCAATGTGGACTTCACACTCGGCAAGCACTACCTCCCGAAATTCGATCCGCCTGAAGGGATGACAGCAGACCAGTACCTGTCGAAACTGGCGCAGGATTCAATGGATCGTTTATTCGAGAACAACTGTCCTGCTGAGTATTGCGACAGGCTGAAGTACGAGCTGCAGGTTATAAAAAATATGGGCTACTCCTCATACTTCCTGATCGTATGGGATTTTATAAATTATGCAAAAAAAAGCGGCATCCCTGTCGGTCCTGGCAGAGGATCGGCAGCAGGCAGTCTTGTTGCCTACTGCATAGGAATAACAGACATTAATCCAATCAAATATAAGCTGCTCTTTGAGAGGTTCCTCAACCCTGAGCGCGTAAGCATGCCTGATATAGATGTGGACTTCTGCAGAGACAAGCGGCAGGATGTTATCACATATGTTTCAGAAAAGTATGGACATGACCATGTATCGCAAATAATAACTTTCGGGACACTGGCTGCAAAAATGGCAATAAGGGATGTGGGCCGCGCGCTGGCCATGCCTTATGCTGATGTTGACAAGATTGCCAAACTCGTACCTGTTGGCAGCGCAACAATCGAAGAAGCGATCAAGGCTGAGCCTCAACTCAAGGAAATGAGAGATCAGAACCCTGATGTTAAAGAGCTGCTCGACATCGCGATAAGACTCGAAGGGCTCTCGCGCCATTCAGGAACACATGCTGCTGGTGTTGTTATAGCGCCAAGACCTCTTACAGATTTTATGCCTCTCTACAAAAACCCCTCTGATGAAATAATAACTAGCCAGTTCGATATGAGCTCTGTAGAGAGCATAGGACTGCTCAAGTTCGACTTCCTTGGCCTCAAGACCCTGACTGTAATCGACCGGACAATACAGTATATACGGCAGCAGGGCAAAGACCTTAACATATCCAAAATACCGATGGATGATGAAACAACATACAAAATGCTCAGCTCTGGAGAGACAACAGGCATATTCCAGCTCGAGAGTGCAGGCATGCGCGACATACTCATACGGATGCAGCCGAATAGGTTTGAAGATCTTATCGCTCTTGTTGCTTTATACAGACCAGGCCCCATGGCATGGATCGATGACTTTATCAGAAACAAAAAAGATGAGTCGCAGATAACATATGAACTGCCCGAGCTGAAAGCGATACTTGGTGAAACATACGGCATCATACTCTACCAGGAACAGGTTATGATGATAGCAAATGAGGTCGCAAAGTTCTCTCTCGGACAGGCAGATTTGCTCAGGCGCGCAATGGGCAAAAAGAAGCCAGAGGAGATGGCAAAGCAGAAAGAAGACTTTATCGCAGGTGCAATAAAAAACAACATACCTGAGAAAAAAGCAAAAGAGCTATTTGAAAAGATGGAACCCTTTGCTCAGTATGGATTCAATAAATCACACTCAGCAGCATACGCTTATGTTGCCTACCAGACAGCGTACCTGAAGACGCATTATAAAGTGGAGTTCATGGCAGCAAACCTGAGCACAGATATGGACGACACAGACAAGATTGTTAAGCTAATTAACGAGTGCAGAAGCATGTCGATTGAGGTGCTTCCGCCAGATATAAATGAGAGCGGCCGCGAGTTCAACATAATCGGAAGCTCCATCCGGTTTGGACTTGAAGCTGTTAAAGGCGTAGGTGCAGCAGCGATAGAAGCGATACTGCAAGAGAGGGAAAGCACCAGGTTTGAATCATTTGATCAGTTCCTTATACGCATAGAGAACAAAAAGGTGAATAAAAAGGTGCTCGAGAGCCTAACAAAAGCAGGAGCTTTCGACTCGCTCTTTGCAGAGGCTCCAAACATATCGCGCGCATCAGCAATGTCCCGCGTAAGCGGCCCACCGCCTAAAAACAGCGGCATGAGCCTTTTTGGAGACGAGGCTGCTGCAAGCAGTATAGAGGGATGGGATGAAAACACCCTGCTCAACTTCGAAAAAGAAGCGCTCGGCTTTTATGTATCAGGCCATCCGCTCACAAGATACAGGAACAAACTATCATCAACAGGAGTTATGCCGCTAGAGTCTGTTGCCAATCTGCCGGAACGCGCAGAGGCATATGTTGCAGGAGTAGTGACAGACTCAAAAAACCGTTCCGGAGCAAGAGGCGTAACAACCTACCTGACCATTGAAGATGAGACTGGAAGCTGCGAAGCAATGGTATTTCAGGATGCTGCAAAAAAGGCGGGCGACCTGCTGCGCAAAGGCGAGCTTGTCATAATTCGCGGCAATGCTTTAAGCAGTGAAAAGGGATCAAGGCTTATAGCTAGAGAGATCGAAAACCTGCAGAACATGGGCATAAGCATAAGGTATGAAGTGCCTGTAAAATGCAGCCATATCAACAGCGATAAGCTGAAAAAAATCGCAGGCCTTATGACCAGAAACTCTGCTGGCAAAGACAGCGTATCTGTTGAATTTAAATTCTTTTTGCCCTCGTGCTGTGTTATATTATCATCATATTTACAGCCTGGCCCTGCTTTTTTACGCGAAGTCGAAAAGATAACCGGCTGCAAAGTAAAAATCTATTGCTGAAACCAGCGCTGTCTTTTCTTTAGCGAAGATTGGAGAATGATCAATGAATTACTATCTTGATTTTGAAAAGCCGCTCGAAGAGCTTGAGCGTAAAATAGAAGACCTGAAGAAGCTCTCTGACACATCCGAGATAAATATAGACTCTGAGATAAAAAAGCTCGAAAAAAAGGCTGATGAACTCAGATCAAATATATTTGCAGATCTCACTCCATGGCAAAAGACATTGATAGCTCGTCACCCTGAACGTCCGTACACAATTGACTATATAAACATGATGGTTGACGAGTTCGTGGAGCTGCATGGCGACAGACGCTTTGCTGATGACGCTGCCATTGTGGGCGGAATAGGAAAACTCAGAGGCATACCTGTTGTTATCATAGGCCATCAGAAGGGGCGCGGCACAAAGGAGCGGATTCAGCGCAACTTTGGACAGCCGAATCCGGAGGGATACAGAAAAGCACTCAGGCTGATGAAGCTTGCAGAACGCTTTAAAAAACCTATAGTAACCTTCATCGACACACCAGGAGCTTATCCTGGCATCGGAGCCGAAGAGAGAGGACAGGCAGAGGCAATTGCCATCAATCTGCAAGAGATGTCAAAACTGAATACTCCGATAATCTCGGTTGTAATCGGTGAAGGCGGCAGCGGAGGCGCGCTGGCACTGAGCGTGGCAGACAGGCTCTTCATGCTGGAGCATTCTGTTTATTCCGTAATATCTCCAGAAGGCTGTGCTGCCATATTATGGAAAAGAGATGGCGCTGCTGTAGGAGCTGCAGAGTATGAAAAGGCTGCATCTGCGTTAAAAATCACTGCGCAGGACCTTAAATCATTCAAAATCATTGATGACATAATACCAGAGCCGCTGGGCGGCGCTCACAGAAATCCGAAACTGACAGCAGAAAATATATCTGAATACATCGTAAAAGCTATAGAGACCATAGGCTGCAAGTCATGCGCAAAACTTATTGATGAGCGTTATAAGCGGCTAAGAAAAATGGGCAGCATTACACAGTCGGAAACATCTGAATAACAGCCGGCAATCCAATCCTGAGATCAGCTTACCAACTTTCTCGCTGGCAGAAGCGGGCTTTCCGCTTCCAGCTTAAGAAAAACAAGATTAAACGCTTCTACCACCATAGCATCAAACTGTGAGCCTGCGTTTTTATTTATCTCTTCTTTTGCCTGCATCGGGCTGAATGCCTTGCGGTATGGCCTGTCTGTTGTGAGCGCATCATACACATCGGCTACCGCTATTATCCTGGCTCCTAGCGGAATCTCTTCACCTGAAGCATTATAATATCCTTCACCATCAACCCTTTCATGATGGCCTAATATTATCGGGAGAAGATCCAGCACCTTGCTGCCAAGAGGTTTAAGTATGTCCGCTGCATTATCAGTATGCTTCTTCATCTGCTGTCTTTCAGTTTCTGAAAGAACGCCAACCTTTCTGAGAACATCAGCGCTCACGCCTATCTTTCCTATATCATGCAAAAGAGCGGCAACCCTTATATTCTCTGTCTCGATCTCGTTGCAGTTGAGCTGCTTTGCTATCATCTCTGATATAACCGATACCCTGTATGAATGGCTCTGTGTATGGCTGTCTACAGACTCGATAACAATGGATAGCATCTCTATAATACCTTGGTAGGTCTGCTTAACCTCTCTGATAGCTGACTCCTTCTTTTCGTATAGATGCCCCATAAGATATCCCGTAATCATGAGAAATCCGCCCCAGGTAGCTATATCCAGCCATTTTGAGAATTCAGAATTGTCAGCATCAAGATTAAGCTTATCCGGAATGAAATAAGCAATACTTCCTACTATGATGACGGAAAGAAGAGCAGAAAAGACAGCGTAGCGTTTTCCATACAGATAAGCGCCAAGCAGTATGGGTAGATAAAAAAAACTGAGAAATGCCCTCTGGTTTGTAACAAAATGAAAAATAAAACCTGTTATCGCTACAAGCAGAAAAACAATAACAAGCTCTTTATCCACATGAAGCTGTTTTTTTATATTCTCAAAAATATTCATTTCTAAAACTCACCCCGCATAACGGTAAATAATTTAACATTATTGCAGGCTTTTCATAAAGTCTATCCATATAGGCAGAGCTGTTCTCGCTCCTGCCTCCTTATTGCCTATAGGTTTGTGATTGTCTCTGCCAACCCATACCCCAGCTACGATTCTGTCATCAAAACCTATAAACCATGCATCTGAAAATTCATTTGTCGTGCCTGTCTTGCCATACACTGGCCTTTTAAGTGATCTTGCCTGAGCAGCTGTGCCCGAATTTACAACCTCGGCAAGAAGCTCTCTCATTCCCTGCACCACTTCAGGAGCAAAAATCTCTGTCTGGTATGGATGCACCTCTTCTATAAGCAGTCCGTCCCTGTTATGCACCTTTTCATAGGCTAAAGGCTCGATCTTCCTGCCTGTTGCAAATGATCCATACGCTGCTGTCATCTCCATTAGAGTTACATCAGATGCGCCAAGAGCTATGGGCAGATAAGGCTGCAACACGCTCTTAATGCCGAGTCTTCGCGAGGTCGCTATAATCTTATCAACTCCGACTTGATGCGCCAGCCTAACAGTAGCGGTATTCAGCGAAAGTGCCATGGCTTTTTTTAGCGTAATAATGCCATGAAACTTGCCGTCATAATTTTTTGGTGTCCACTTTGCCCCAGGTTTTGACCCCGGCAGAATTATCTGGCCATCAGCGATTGTGTCTTCAACTGTATAGCCCTCTTGAAGTGCAGCAGCATACACCAGAGGCTTGA
>JAFGXL010000035.1 GCA_016936655.1 Nitrospirota bacterium
AAAATCAGACCAGAACAAGTATCAAGAGCAGTATGACCAGTGGAAAGACGGCTCAGCCATCAAGATAGCGCTGCACACCATCGTAGGCGGCGCAGCGGCAAGCCTTGGCGGAGGAGATATAGCCGCAGGCAGTTTAGCAGGAATGGCAAATGAGGCCGTGATCCCTGCAATGTCGAAGCAGATTGAAAGTCAGGGAATAATACGAGGCACCAAAGAATATGCAAGCCTTATGCAAATGGCCAGCACCGTTGTAGGAGCAGCAGTGGGCATGGTAGTCAATAGTAAAGCAGGTGCTGAAAGCGGAGCAGCAGTTGCCCTAAGTTCAACAACAAACAATTTCCTTGGACATCTGCAATACCAGGAAATGAAGCGATTACGAGCAAAAGGAAAAGACCGCACACAAGAAGAAAGTGAACGGTTGGTCATATTGGAAGCAGCTAATCAAATAAGCGACGGGTTGCTCGAAAAAACCAGAAATGAGATACCGCTTACAGAAGATGAGAGACATAACCTGCAAATCTTCCTTGGAGCTTATTATATGCAGGAAGGCGAGGCAGCAACAGACAGACTTCTACAGAGCGGCATTAGTCCGACCAAGGATTATAGCTATCCATATGGTGGAACATCAGCAATGAAGACAGCATATACTGAGAAGAACTTAACATCATTGGATTACATATTTGGGCGGACAAAAACAGAAAATGAAAAACAATACTTAGACGCCAGAGCAGATGCCAATCTGTATCTGAACACCACAACGAATGAGGATCTGTTACCAACATCACTATCCAGAAGAAGCGACGCAAGACTGCTGGACTCATTACTTAACAGCTCATTGGCCTCAGGAGTATATGGAGGCAGTCGCATATTAAGTATCGGTACAGAAGAACAACGCAGGACAGGAGCAGCACTGCTGTCTAACCTGAGTGATATCGGGTTGTCCGTGATGCTTTACAAAGCAGGATTAGGACCTGTCTTCGGATCTACACCTGAAACACTTATCAAAAAGTCATCAGATGTGAAGGGGCTAAGTAATACGTTTATGTCAAATGCAGGGCTAAATCCTACTTCTGAGAAACCTGTAACGGATAAAGCATTAACAATATATAAAGTATGGCCAGAAAACAAAGGCTTTTTTGGTGGTTACAGTGTTGCAGGTGAAGTGCGACCTGGACAGGTTTTCAGCAGAGTTGGCGATCTTGACGGGATATATGTATCTCCACCTGGAACCTCAATTAGTGCAAGAGGATTGCCTTCCAATTACCCAAATCAGACTGAAACCTTATGGAAGGTAGTTAGACCAATTAAATATGAGGGTGGTATAGCTGCTCCATGGAAGGATGCCTCTGGAATGGGTATACAATATAGACTTGAAGACAAAATTAGAAATCTATGGAATGCAGGTAAGATTCAACCTATAATAACAAACAGGGGGAGCAATGAAAATTGAAGAATTAAAAAAAGAGCTAATAAGAAATAATATAAATCTGAAAGCTTGTTTAATTAATCCAATAATATGTCCAGAAGGAGCATTGTGTATAAAAAAAAATGAACACAATAATTGGGTAGTTATTCTAAACGAAAGAGGTGAGTTTAGAATTAATGAAAAATTTAATTCAGAACATGATGCGTGTAGATTTTTTCTTTTAAATGTGTTTTCCGACCCAACCTATATAAATGACTTTAAATCTGAAGACTTAATAAACTTTGAAATTCAAAAAAACGCTTTGCTGAACAAATATGACTTTTGAATTTTAACTTTATTTGCTTTTAAGTTAAAGAAAGAAACAATTTGCTTTCATAGTGATAACTCAAAATGCCCAACAAACGACCACACAAATATAGATATATCTTTATCACACTGCTGCTGATACTCCTAATCAGCAGCAGTGCTTTTGCATCCATACCAAAAGGCGCAGCAGCAGCCAAGGCAACAGGAGGCAACGCCTTAACCGGAGCAGCAACAGCAATAGAAGGAGAGAAAAACAACAGACAACTGCATAAGAGTGAGCAGCAGTGGATACTCGAACTTGCCTCATCATACGCAAAAAAGAACAACATAACCGAAGAAGAAGCAAAACAGATATTAATGCAAACAGCCCTTAGGCTAGTAGATGATCAATGGAACAAGACCTATGACGGCAGCATAAACACAGAAGCCAGAGACTATCTGTTGGCAAACACAAGAGGCCTCACCTTTTACAACCCTGAAACAGGAACCAATCAAGGTTTTCTCACAACAACAAAAGAACAGTATATGGACACCACCTCACTGCTGCACGAAGCATTTTCAGATGGCGGAATAAATAATTATCAAAAGTATGCAGCATTGGGCAAGAACATACTTGATAACATTCAATACAGCGCAGGAGTGGTATCGCCGGCAGGAGTAAGAGAAGAATCAGGGCAGCTTAAGCCATCCGGCGTTGGGAAAGTAGGAATAGAGACAATACGGGAAGTAATCAATCTTGGCAAAACAGTGCTTGATGCGCAGACATGGACAACACTATACAACATGATAGAGAACGCTGCAAATGATCCTGGTAAGGCATGGGAGAGCTTTAAGACATTAGCTGGTCAGATGCCATCAGAAGCAGTAAAGAAACTCGAAAGTCAGTGGTACGAGCATGAGCTGTACAGGATGCAGGACAGGGACTTTACAGCAGGGCAGAAGGTGCAGGAATGGACAGCAACAGTTGCGCTTGCAGTAGTAGGCACCAAAGGGCTTGATAAACTTGCCAAAGGAGGAAGTCTACTAAAACTTGGAGATAAAGCAGAAGACCTCTATAGTGCGGCAAAACAGGCAGAGAAGGTTCTGCCTGAGGGATTGGGAAAAACAGTGTTAGGTCATTATCCTGAATATATTGAGCTGGCTGATAAGTTAAATGCAAAACGATTTAATATACCATCATACATATGGAATAAAATGTCAGATAATGATAGGTGGGCAGCTAATCAAAAGTTCTTGGATAAGGCAATAAGCAGAGGTGATGAAATTCTTTTATCTACAAAGGTAAAAAATATTGATAATGTAACTGGGTACTTTCGCAAGGAATTAGATTACCTGATTGAAAAAGGATATAGGTTTAGTGCAGATGGTCTGCGCATGACTAAATAAAGGAGATAAATTATGCAAGAATATGACTATGTAATGAAATTGATTTCACTTCCAATGGAATTTTATCGACGTGGTAATATTTCAATACATGATTTGTTTAAAGAATCTAATTGCTTTTTCTTGGATAAGACAATAAGCAAGGATATGCTTGAGTCTGCTATTCGCGAGCACCCTTATTGTATAAATGAATGGTTAAAATATTCTGCTGACAAAAGAACTAAAACTGGTTGGTATTTCAAAAAGATAGAACAAGATTATTGTGTAGTAGGATTTTTAGCGAGTAAGAAAGAAAATAACATACAACTAAAGTTTATAGATTGCGTTGAAGGATGTGCCGTATTTATTCAGCACGAAATAAAAGACATAATGAATACACAATAACAAAAAACATGAGCAAATCTGATTCGAGATAGTCAGCCAACATGCCCAACAAACGATCACGCATATATACACTCATAACAACACTGGTGCTGATGCTACTAATCAGCAGCAGTGCCTTTGCATCAATACCAAAAGACACAGCAAGCCTTGGCAGTGGCAATATCCTTTCAGGCGCAGTGGGTTCAGGCGCATCAGAAGCAGCAGCGCAGATGACCGCACATCTTGGAGATGATTCAGCCAGACAGATAGCAGCAGCCATCATAGGTGCAGCAGCAGCCAAAGCAACAGGAGGCAACGCATATACCGGAGCATCCACAGCAATAGAAGGAGAGAAGAACAACAGACAACTGCATCAAAGCGAAATAGACCGTGCAAAAAAGTATGCAAGACAATTCAAAGAATGGGTTAAGCAAACAGAAGGCATAGATATAACAGAAGAAGAAGCAGAAGGCAGACTAATGCGTCAGATGCTGCGCTGGGCAGACTATCAAACAGCCAAATCAGATGACTTCAGGCAGGATCAGGCAGTAACCAGTTTTTTAGGGAAGAACAGCATCAAAGTAACAGAAGCAGAGTATTACAACCCAAATATCAACATGGATATCAGACAGCATAACCTTGAAAGCTACGCAAAAGGAGAAGCACAGAGCCAAAGCGGACTAACCCCGCAGCAGATCAAAGAGAAAAACAGACCATATGAAGTACTTGGCAAAACAGCAATAGCAGCCGGAACACTATATATACTTGCGCCGTCACTTGTAAGCATAGCCTCAGAAGTAGCAGCCTTTGTGCAGAGTCCGTTGATATACTGCACAACCAACCCAACGAACTGCACAAAAGCAATAGAAGAGAGCATATACACCATAGCAGGAGTGCCCAACCCCACATCAACAGTATCAAACATAGCATCAACAGAAGCAAAGGCAGTAAAAGCAGCAGCGAGTGAGGTGAATGCTGCAAGCAGTGCAGCTGATGCCTTAAGATTGAGGACACAACTGGCTTTTCAAGAAGCAGGAGTGTTAACTCAAGAGGGAAAGCTGACTGCTGAAGCTATTCAAGATGCAACGCGAATACGGTTAAAAGATGGAGTGATTCAAAATCCTTCTATAGTTAAGACCCTAACGCAAGATGGATCAAAGATAGAGGACTGGGCAAAGTACTACACAAGAAGTGTATCTATGCCGAATGGTCAATCAATGCAGATACACTTCTATCAAAATATCAAGACTGGTAAGATAGACTATAGCTCAGTTGATTACAAGGTAAAGGAGGTTGTAAAGCCATGAAGGTGAAGTGTATATGGCCGAGAAGGACAATACCAGAAGGTAAGATAATTGAGAATAACACAGCGATAACATTAGGGAAAGAGTATGTTGTCCTCGACATTGCTATATCAGTACATGGGATGGAAGAGCTGTTGATTCAAAGAGACAGCGATAAGATACCGGCTGTATTTCCGATGTCCATGTTTGAAATCACTGATCCCAGACTACCAAAGAGCTGGATAGTTAGGACAACTTCAGGTGGAAGATTGAGGTTTGAGCCGCCTGAGTTCGGAGGAGATTTTTGGGATTTTTATCACGATGGAGATGAAGCTACGGAGAAGCTATTTGAAGAAGTGGCAAAAAGAATAGAGGCTGAAAGTAAGTAAAAGACAGTCAGCTTTGTCAAAGACTGTTAAGCATCAAGAATTAGAATCAAAAGAGGTAATTTGAATGAGGTTGGTTAAGATGTTTTGTTGTTCTATTTTAATTATGTTTTTATTAACTCTGTCATCCTGTGGGTTAGTCCACGTTTATAAGGAACCTGAAGATGGCAGCAAAGCAAGAATGAGAGTTGTTTATGGTGGGGCTGCCTTCAAATTTTATCCAGGTGGTATTTGCACAAAGAGTGAGGCTGACAGCTACGGGCAAGTCAGCCGGTGGTTTGCCAATTTCAGGAGTAACAAGGATGTTGGGATACCGTTAAAGCCCGAAAAGGGTTGGTATGATGAGTTCTTTATAAGGTCCGGAGTTCCATTTACAGTAACAGCAAATTATGGATATGATCTTTATGTTGAACAACATAAGTGCAACCCGTTAGATTTTACTTTCTTTCCGTTGAAAGATGCTGATTATGAAACTGAATTTGTTTTGATAAAACACGGTAAGCAAAAATTCTGTATTCTAAGTTTAAGTCAGATTATTAAAAATGATGATGGAACATATAAAAAAGAAACAATGAAGCCCAATATAGGTTATAAGTGTGAATAAAAAGCTTGCATTCGGCAACTATTTAATGGAGGAGTTAGTGAATAGAATTATTGTTTTAACAATTGTTGTGTTGTTTTGCTTTACGGCATGTATTACTGTATGTTCTGCTGAAACTGATTTAAAGCTGATTGCTGAACCTGGAAAGTTTGCCTGCAGAAAACAGCAGATACAGTTTAGTTCCAAATCTTATCAAGGTGAGCTCTGTGTTTTGCAGGGACGATTTGCCCATGACATATATCTGTTCAGGGTAGCCGGAATTAATACAATAAAAGGAATTGATGACGAAACTACTAAAGGGATTGTCGGTAATTTCATGAACGAGCCTTTATTGCTTAAGTGCGTGCCACAACATGAAGTCCCTGATATAGCTGACCCGGATATGGTTCAGTTTGCTAAAAAAATGAAGCCGGATATTTCAGATGAGGATGCAAAAAAAATTGCGATCAATATGAAAACTGTTGAGATTGGTCGTCATTGCACTATTCGACACAAAGAGGCAGATATTATGAGTGTTATGATCGAGTTTAAGTGATTGTATCAGTAAGTGAAGAATGAGGGGGTTGTAATCAATGCAGCCAATTATTAGCAGAAGGAGGTGAATTTTATTATCAACGGGAAATAACCTCGACATTCTCGAGGCATATAACCCATTAAGGAGAATCAGGAGATAATGAGGAGATTAATTACAGCAATTGCAGCAGTAATGATGTTTATAAGCGGTGCAACAGCATACGCAGGAGAGTTTGGGCCTGCTGAACCAACAGCAAAGCCAGGAGGTTTTGCACTTGGAATCGGATACACACATCATCAGGCAAAACTGAAGACAAATGTCTGGAGCGATAAACTTACTCAGAATGAAGTGTATATGCATGCTGAATACAGTCCAGCCCGCAATATGGCTGTTTATGCCAAACTGGGCGGCGCTGATATGAAGATAAAGAATGTTTATCAAATCAACCTGAATGATTATGATTTTAAGGATGGCATGAAACCATTCGCTGCTCTTGGTGTAAAGGGAATGGTTGATATAACCAATTCATTCGGAGTCGGGCTTTTTGCTCAAGGAGCCATTTACGGCAAATACAAGGATGTAGCAACAGACACCAGTATGGGCACGGTTGATCAGATCAAATCTGAACATAAAAATACTTGGGCAGTTGATATAGGCATACCTGTACAGTACAAGTTTGCTGGTTCAGACATACTGCTGTATGGAGGACCTGTTGTATATTGGTATAAAACAAAGAATGTAGCAGAATCTTTTACCAATGGTGTAAGTGACGGTCCACCCATTTCAGGTTATATTAAGGAAAAGAATAATATTGGCGGATTTGTCGGAGCCCGTATACCAATCTCTAAAGGCATAAATTTAGTGGTTGAAGTCCAGATGAAGAGCATGTTTTCTTTAGGCAGTATGGTAAGTTTTGCATTCTAGATTGATACCTTCAGAAGAGGGGGAGCTTTATCTCTCCCTCTTCTTCAATTGGGACCTTCAAAAATCTAACTGACTTTTATATGCATTACTAAAAAACATAACTTTGGAGCAGTGCATTAATTAGTTAATTTTTCTTAACCGCACTTTTATAGCCTGATATTGTGGCGTATTATTGTTTTGTTTCGCTATAATTATGTTTGTAAATCCAGACAGGAGAGAAGTTTATGGATGATTTCAGTATTGATAAGGTTGTTGATACGAGAGGTTCTCTTTGCCCCGGTCCAATAATGGCGCTGATAGAGGCTGTAAAGTTGGCTGATATCAATACAGTAATAGAGTTCTTTTTTGAGGACGAGCAGTCAGTAAAGGACGCATCTCTATGGATAAATAAGGTTGGGAATCAACTTCTTGTTAATGAAACGGTTGATGGATACTTTCGCATTGTTGTAAAAAAGGTGAAATAAATTTCTTGACAATGGAGATATACAAATGGTGACAAAGATAGTTATTGTTGGCGGTGGTTCAGCAGGTACAATAACAGCCAATTTGCTGGCAAGAAATCTTTATAAAAATATTACTTCCGGAAAGGTGATTATCAATCTGATAACCGATAGCCCTGATCATATATATCAGCCGGGTTATCTCTATGTTGTTTTCGACAAGGCTCGTCCTGAAGAGATCACCAGAAAACAGAAAGATCTTCTTGATCCACATATTAATCTTTTTATAGATCCAGCTGTGAATATTGATAGAGATAATCGTGTAGTTGTTACAAAAAGCGGAAGAGAGTTTGATTATGATTATCTTGTTGTAGCTACCGGGTCTCGAATAGTGCCTGAAGATGTGCCCGGTCTTCAAGAGGGCAGCTACTGGTTTTATGATATGCAGAGCGCCATTAGGCTGAGAGAGGCTCTTATGAATTTCAATGGCGGCAAAATTATGATAAGTATGGGCATACCTCATAAATGTCCTGTAGCGCCTCTGGAACTGACTTTTATGCTCTACGACTTTTTTAAACAAAAAGATATGCTTAACAAGGTGCAGCTTCATTATACTTACCCGATTAACAGCGTTCATGTGCTTGAACCTGTAAGCAACTGGGCTGTGCGCGAGTTTGAACGAAAGGGCATAAAGTACGACACATTCTTCAATATGGAAGAGATAGATCCTGTGAAGAATGTCATCAGTTCAATGGAGGGTGATAAGTTTGGTTATGACATGCTCATAACAATACCTCCTCATAAAGGAGCTCAGGTTATTGAGGATTCTGGAATGGGCAAAAATGGATGGGTGCCTACTGACAAAAAAAGGCTTTTTAACGCGAATTACGAAAATGTTTACGTTATCGGTGATACTACTGATATACCTATCAGCAAGGCTGGATCAACAGCGCACTTTCAGGCTGATGTTGTTGCAGAGAGGCTGACATCTATAATATCTGAGGGCAATACATCTATCGAGTATGACGGCAAGGTTGTCTGCTTTTTAGAGTCAGGCTTTGATGAGGCTACGTATATATGGTTTAACTACAACACTCCCCCAAACCCTTCTCCTCCTTCAAGGATGCTCCACTGGATGAAGCTTGGTTATAACCGTCTCTACTGGCTCACAGCCAGGGGTATTCTATAATGTCCGGCGCGCCTTCTCTTCCTAATTTTGATCCTAAGGCTATGGAGTCGCTCAATGAGCTGCTGACAAAAATATCTGATCTTCAGAAATCCGGAGCTATGGATACTTTGCGCCAGATGCTCGACTCTATCCCAATATGCAGCAGAGCAGGTGAGGCTGCGGTCAGCCAGCAGGGGCACTCTCTTAATGAAGCGCTGATAGAGCTGTCGAGTCCGGAGATGATTAACAGCCTCAGAGAGCTGAAAGAGGTGTATAGATCCGGAAAGCTAAAAGACCTGTTTGAGATGACAGATGTTGTGCCTCTTTTTCTTAATACTGTTACAGAAAAAATGCTTGAAAGAAATATGTCTATGGTTGGCACACTGCTAAAAATAGCTAATGAAGCTGCTGATCCTGATATGATAGAAGCTGTCAGAGAGATCAAAAATCTTCAGAAGACAGGCAATCTCAAACTTCTATCTGAATCTTCATATCTTATCGGTCTAGTCGCCAATGTTGTTACGGACAGTATGGTGCAGAGACTTGTAACAGTACTCTCCTCATTTGTAGAGGAGGTATCTACTCCGCAGATGCAGGATATTCTGCGCAGCATGACAAAGTGCATGACAAAGACAATACAGGAGTTCGCAAATACTCCACCTGAACCGAATCTTTCTAATATTCTGAGTACTATGAGGGATCCGGAGGTGAGGATGGGTATGATGTTTATGGCATCAATGTCCAAGAATATGTATCAGTGCCTGATGGAAAACTACAAAAACTGAGGCTTCTACCACATTATAATTTTGTCATGTGCTTCTATCATCTGGATAAGTTCATCAGCTGATCTCTCTTTAAGCGCGACGACTTCAACTTTTGCAGCCTTTTTTTGCATCTCTATTATGCGTATTGTGGTATTGTCTGGTTCGGACTTAAGTATATGAAGTATCTTCATCTCAGCCCCCTTTTCAGCATGGGTCTACCAGATCGTACTCGAGCAGTTTGATGGCCAGCTCATCAGTAGGTATATATGTCATCTGTTTGTTGGCGGGGTTGTTTGTATAGATTTTCAAATCCATCGCTGCCGCAAGTTTTAATGAATTTTGCATCTGTTCATTATATTCCAGCTCATTACCCAGAACAAAAATATCAATTGTGTCATCCAGTATGGTAAGACCTGCTGCAATTCTGAATGCCTCATTATGTTTTTCCTTTGCAAGTATTGCTATTTTCTTTTGCATGGCAATTTAGTGTTAAAACACCAGCACTCTGTCGCACTCATTGTGCATTAGAGCGTTTTGATATTGTGTTGAAGGCGATATGCCTTCTGGCAGCATGGATGTGTTTATATTGTGATTTTTAGCGCTGTGGCTACAAAAGCTTATATGTGTTTTCTGCATGGGTGCGTAATTATGCATTTTTTTATTTTCGATAAGCTTAACGCCTTCATCGGTCATAAATATGCGTATAGAATGTCCTCTGACGAGTGATGCGTCAGCAAGCTCAAATATCGATTCTGCATATTTTAAATTTATCACAAGAAAGCCGATCTGCATATTCAATCCTTAGGATTTATTAAATTGCAGATGCATTTTAACATTTTCTGCTGCATACGATACAATAAATTTAAAAAAGTCTACAAAAAAAGCGCGTCCTGCAGATGCAGGACGCGCTTTTAAATCTGTTATTTAGGTTATATATATAACTCTTGGTTTTGTCCCGAGCAGCTCTTTATACTTGAATGTGTTGACCTTTGCAACAGCTTTTGCGATTTGGCTATCCGGATCTGATAAGTCTCCAAAATATGTTGCGTTAGAAAGACAGGTTGTTACACATCGCGGGAGTGTGCCTTTTTCTATTCTGTGTATGCAGAAATGGCATTTTCTGGCATTGCCGATTGGCGAACTGAAGTGGTTCTTTCTTGCCCACGGCTTGCCATACTCCTCAGATGCCTCAACCTCGTATGTCTCTTTCTTGAATTTCCCTGTATAGTAGTTTCCGCTGTCAGATGACCTTGCTCCGTAAGGGCATGCTACTATGCAGTAGCGGCAGCCTATGCATTTGTTGTAATCAATAACAGTTATGCCGTCTTCGCGCTTGTATGTTGCTTTAACTGGACATACAGTTACGCATGGAGGATTTTCACACTGCATGCATGGCCTAGGAAGAAATTTTACTGTAATATTTGGGAATGTGCCGATCTCTTCTTCCCTTACAGGTCTATATTGTATATGTGGGGGCGTCAGGTTTTCAGACATGCAGGCAGTTGTGCATGCATGACAGCCAATACATTTTTTTATATCTATTGCCATAGCCCAGACTCTCTTGTCTGCAGGTTTTTTCAGAGCCCGCTTTAGGTCTTCTGTCATAATATCTATAAGCTCTTCATTTTTAACCATGGATATGCTCCTCCCCTTTGAAGAATCCTATTTTATCAGCAAATATATATATAAAAGTTGCTGCTGACAAGGCTCCAATTACAACAAACATTTCAACATGAGAAGGAATATAAGAAACTATATCAGGGATAGTGTATGCCTTAAAAACAGGCACTTTGAATCCGCCAACAATAAGGTCTGTTCTTGTTTTAAATTGAGTGGCAAGAACAAAAAGGCTTATAACTATCATACATCTCTGGCATGTGCTGAAATAGGTAATTATTAATGGCACTGCTAATGATAATATGAGCTCAAAGAAGAATGAGTACATGAAATTGATCTGGAAAATTTCATATCCTTCTGATTGAGCATATAAACCTGCCAACAACCTCCAGAATGTAGCTAGCATCGCAATGCCGAGTCCTATGCGCAAAGAGTTTCTAAATGGTTGAACATGTTTCTGAAACTCTGTATCAGATTTATAAAAATGGGCTGATGCGATTATTGTTGCTAAAGCAGCGCCTGTCAGAAATCCCAGCATAAGAAAGTAGATAGGCAGAAGAGAGCCAAAATAGTAAGCCCTTTGTTCAATTATGCCGAATACGCTGCCAAGGTTGCTGTAAGTAATTATAGCTACTATGAATGTTGCCCACAGAAGTTTGTCAGAATGTGTGCCTCGCTTGTGGTTAACCAATTCAATAAGTTTTAGGGTCACATAAATGCTGTACCATACCGACATCCACCACATCGGAGATTTTGGCTGGGGTGAGAGCAGGAAGTATATCATTTTGTCCATTCTTCCGAGTTCAGTAGCAAGAGCGCCCATTCCGGCAAATGCGATGAATATACCGATAAAAAGTATTCTTGTTCCAAACATTTCATACTGTTTTCTGTAAAACATATAGCCGAAAAAGTTAATAAAAGTGCAGCCTGTACTCAGCAGCACCATATACACATATGTTGAAATCTGGACTCCCCATGGAACAAGGCTTGAGGTGTTTGTAACAGCGCCGTGGCCTTCAATAACCAGCCTTAGAAATGCGTAAATGCCCATAAGTATGCCTATAACAGACAGATAGAGCACTACGCCGCCTTTGCCCTTGAAAATATCATTCACTGTTTTTTTTATATCTGTAATATCAGGCAGGTTCATATTAAGTAGAGTCATCCTATGCCTCCTTCACTATTTTTACAAAGTTGCCCCTTATGCCTGTGCCGCCCATAAGTGGATCAACTGTATATTTTGTTATAAGCTCATCTGTTCCGATGCCGCGTTTGTTAGCTCTGCTTAGATTGGCTGAGTTTACTCCAAACCCGTGATACATGTATACGCAGTCTTCTCTAAGCCTTTCTGTAATTTTTATTTTTATTTTAGTGTCAGTTTTTATCCCGTCCTGGTTTACAAGCCTTACATACTCGCCTTTTTTAAGACCGAGCTTTGCAGCCTGTTTTGTATTGATCCAGAGCTCATTTTCAGGGATAAGATCATGCAGCATAAAGTTATTGATTGTTCTTGAAAATGTATGCAGAGGTGACCTGCCAAAGACAAGTCTGTAGTGGTCTGCTGGAGGCTCCTCATGAGCTGTATATTTGGGAACAGGATCAAAACCATGTTCCTTAAGTTGTTTTGAGTAGAGCTCTATCTTTTCAGATGGAGTGTTGAATTCCGGCTGATTGTCAGCAGCGATATAAGGATTAGCCTTGTCGTTAAACTGAAGAGCGCCTTTCTGCTTAAGCTCATCAAAGCTTATTCCTGCTGCCTCACAGCGAGCCTTAAGGTATTCTTCAATATCATTCCATGGAAAGTATGCCTCCAGCCCCATCTTTTTTGAGAGCTCTTTTGTAATCCACCATGATGGTTTAGATTCAAAAAGCGGCTTCATTCCGGGCACTCTCATTGTTACTTCAAATGTCTGAAATTTACCTGTGCCTATATCATCATATCGTTCAAGATATGTACACTCTGGCAGTACAATATCTGCCCAATCTACTATATCTGTAGGCAAAACATCTACTGCAACAACAAGATCGAGTTTTCTGAGTGCATTAATTGTTTCGGTCTTATTGGGCATTGTTTTTATAAGGTTAGATCCATATATGATCCAGCCTTTGCATGGGTAGGGCTTGTCTGTAATAGCAGCGTCTCTTATGGCATTTGTAACCTGCAGAAGGGCAAATGGATAGTCTCCTGATATAGAATCTCCTGTGTCAGGATACTCTGGAAGTCCCGGATATTTTGGAACTTTACCGGCGGCAGGTAAATAGTATCCTCCTTCTCTGCCCCATGATCCCATTAAAGCTGTAAGTATTGCTATAGCTCTGGATCTTTGTGAATCATCTCCATACCAGACTGTGAATCTCCCGCCTGATATGCAGAGATTAGGCTTATGTTTTGCCATTTCACGAGCTATTTCTACAATTGTTGCAGCTGGTATCTCTGAAATCTTTGATGCCCATTCAGGAGTGTAATCTTTTACCTCTTCTTTAAGCTCTTTTATGCCAATAGCATATTTTGATATATATTCTTTGTCATAAAGCTCTTCGTCAACAATTATTTTTATCCATGCAAGGAGCACAGCCAGGTCTGTAGCAGGCTTCACCGGAAGCCACCAGTTAGCTTTTGCTGCTACATTGGAGAGTCTGGGATCCAATACAACCAGTTTTGCACCATTATCGAGACCATTGATAAGATCCTGTACCTGGCTGTTGTGTGCATTTTCTCCAAGGTGGGATCCGATTAGAACTATAAATTTACTTTTAGCAAAGTCGTAGTGTTCAGGTGATCCGGGAGCAGCTCCAAATGTGAGGTAAAATCCTACATCTCTAGGCCCTCTGCACTGTGCAAATGATGGCGCTGCAGAATTAGGACTGCCATAAGCTTTGAGCAGATGTTTCCAGAAACTGCCGCCTGTGCCATGCGAAAATAGAGCGACTGCTTCAGGTCCGTATTTTTGTTTAATGTCATTGAGCTTGTTTGCTATAAAGCTTAGAGCTTCATCCCAGCTGATCTTCTTCCATTTGGGATCTCCCCGCTTGCCTATATTAAGCATAGGATGTTTTAGCCTATCTGGGTCATAAAGCAGACCAAGTCCTGCATTGCCTCTTCCGCACAGTTTGCCTTTTCCGCGATAACTCAGCGGGTTGCCATCAATTTTCACAACCTTTCCATTAACTGATTTTGCTATAAGTCCGCAGTTCCAGAAGCAGAGTTCGCAATAGTTAGGACTGAAGGTTGGGGGTGCTGATGGTTTGGTGGACATGGCAGAAACTGATTTGAAGACTGGCGCCGCTGAGACTGCAGCAGCGGCAGAGGCGATCTTAAGAAAATCTCTTCTGCTGATACTCATGATTCCTCCAAGAGTTTCGAAGTTTATTAACTTATGACATTTTAAGTTTTGACCTGTTAATTGTCAAGCTACTTATAATGTCATTTACTAATATTATATCCCTTAAAATCGTACTTACAAAATTATCATAATTAATATAATTTCCTGGCTGAAATGTTAGTTGGTATTTTGTCTATAAACTTAAAGATTTGGATTGTTCTTTATGAGTGCGGTTGATCTCAGTATGAGTTGAGGTGTCTTGATAAGGGGCTATTTCAAGATGTTCGATATTTTTGCGAACTCAGCCAATGAAAGAGTTTCTGGCCGCCTTGTAGGTTCTATGCCAGCAATAGCGAGTGAACTTCGCACATCCTCAAAAAGAGGTTTCAATGAATTTGATAGCATTTTCCTGCGTTGGGAAAATGCTGTCTTAACTACCTTGAAAAATGCATCTCTGCCTTTTATATCCAGCTCAGGCTTCTGCTCTAAATTAATATGAACAACTGCTGAATCCACTTTAGGCACAGGCCTGAATGCTCCTGCTGGTATGGTGAATGAATATTTTGCTTTGCCATAATACTGCACAGCCACAGAAAGCACCCCATAGTCCTTGCCTCCGGGTGATGCGACAATACGGTCTGCCACCTCCTTTTGTACTGTGAGAGTCATTGACTGTAGGCCTGGCGCTGTCTCTATCAGCCTGAATAGTATAGGTGTAGTTATGTAATAAGGGATATTCGCAACTACCTTGAATCTGCCTAGCTGGCTAAAGTCATACTGCATGGCATCAAAGTTTACCAGCTCAAGATTTGTGAAAGATGACATTTCAAGCTGGAGCTTTTCATAAAGCTCTTCATCAAGCTCTATTGCCAGTACGTTTTTTGCTGCACTGCAGAGGTGTTTAGTTAAAGTGCCATGACCAGGGCCTATCTCAACAACAAAGTCGTCTTTTGTTATGCCTGAAGCAGCCGTTATTCTCGCAAGAATAGCCGGGTCAAATAGAAAGTTTTGTCCGAGTGACTTTTTAGCCATCTAGACAAACTGCCTGAAATAAGCGATGGTTGATCTTAGTCCTTCATTAAGAGAGACAGAAGGCTCCCAGTTCAGGGTCTTTTTTGCCAAAGATATGTCAGGCCTCCTCTGCAAGGGATCATCAGAAGGCAGGGGTTCGAAAATGATTTTTGATCTCGACTCTGTGAGTGTTATTATCTTTTCTGCTATCTCCAATATGGTAAGTTCTGTTGGATTACCAATATTTACTGGACCTGTAAATTGATCAGGAGTTGACATCAGGCTGATTAATCCTTTTATCAGGTCATCAACATAGCAGAAGCTGCGAGTCTGCTTGCCGTCTCCATATACAGTTATGTCTTCGTTTCTCAATGCCTGCATGATGAAGTTGGATACAACTCTGCCGTCATTGGGATGCATTCTTGGGCCATATGTGTTGAATATTCTTGCAACCTTAATTCTCAGCTTATGTTGTCTGTTGTAGTCAAAAAAGAGCGTTTCAGCGCAGCGCTTGCCCTCGTCATAACATGACCTGAAGCCTATAGGGTTGACATTGCCCCAGTATGCTTCAGTTTGCGGATGAACAGAAGGATCTCCATAAACCTCTGATGTTGATGCCTGCAGGATTTTTGCCTTGATTCTCTTTGCAAGTCCAAGCATGTTGATAGCTCCGTGAACAGATGTCTTTGTGGTCTGAACAGGGTCGAACTGGTAGTGAACAGGCGAGGCCGGGCATGCGAGATTATATATTTCATCTACCTCGATATATAGCGGAAAACATACATCGTGACGCACAACTTCAAAGTATGGATTTGAGATTAGATGTTTTATATTTGCTTTGCGTCCGGTATAGAAGTTGTCGACGCAAACAACCTCGTGGTCTTCTGCTAGCAGTTTTTCGCAGAGGTGTGAACCGAGAAATCCCGCGCCTCCGGTTACAAGAATGCGCTTGTTTGAAAGATTTTTCATTTCAAAGCTCCTTGTTTATCCAGGTATTCGTCAACAGCTTCCTTCCAGTGCCTCATTTTTATATTGCTGGATGTTCCAAGAACAGACCAAGAGGCCCTGCGCGCTTTTGAAGGGTAGAGCGCCTGTTTTGTACTTTTTATCTCTGCATCCAGACCGGCTTTTGTGACTATGTGTTTTGCAAACTCGTGCCAAGAACAGCTTCCGGAATTTGCAGCATGGTATATGCCAAATGGCATCTGTGCTTTTAATATCTGCCATATGGCTGATGCACAGTCGCGGGCATATGTTGGCGATGCAATAATATCATCAATAACTGTGATTGGTTCTTTGGTTTTTGCTTTTTTTAGAATCGCTAGAACAAAATTTCCGCCTTTACCGGCTGAACCTCTGCTGCCGTAGAGTCCGGCTGTTCTTACAACATAAATATTTTTGCAGAGATTTAAAGCATAGAGTTCGCCTGCCAGTTTGCTCACCCCGTATGTGCTGAGAGGGTTTGGCCTGTCGCATTCAAGATAAGGCTCCGGCTCTTTTGCGCCGTCAAACACATAGTCTGTACTTACATGTAAAAGAATGATGCCTTTTTCTTGGCATCGGAGAGCGAGGTTGCGTACTGCGATTGCGTTTAGCTTGAATGCTGCTTCAGGCTCATCTTCAGCTATGTCGACTTTCACATACGCAGCGGTGTTTATGATTATATTTGGTTTATGCATAACAATAGCATCATCAATCTGTGCGTTGTCTATTATGTCCAGATGCTCTCTTGTGAGCGCAGCAACCTCAAACTCAGAAGGCGCTGTATGCTGCAGCTCTGTTCCCAGCTGGCCTGCTGCACCTGTGATAATGATTTTCAATGTTTATCGTTTCCTTTAGAGTATTCAGCCATTAGGGCTTTTACAAATTCCTCTACATCAGACTTCTTTTTCAGCAGCCAGTCTCTATGTTCAATGTACCAGTTGACCGTTTTTAGCAGCCCATCTTCAAATGATGTACTGCTTTCCCATCCTGCAGAGCTGCTTATTTTCTTTGTATGCACAGCGTATCTGAAGTCATGTCCGGGTCTGTCAGGCACAAATTCTATAAGGCTCTTGTCTACCTTCATTATATCGAGTATTGAATTTATTACATCAATATTTGTTCTCTCTTCATGGCTGCCAATATTGTAGATTTCACCTGTCTTCCCGTTGAGGAGAAGCTTGAATATTCCTTCTGCACAGTCATCTACATAGAGCCATGTCCTCACATTGTCGCCTTTACCGTATATAGGCATCTTCTCTCCGAGCATTGCCTTGGCTATGGTAAGCGGTATCAGCTTTTCCGGATATTGCCAAGGCCCATAGTTGTTTGATGGCCTGACAATAAGGGCTGGGTGGCCGAATGTTTTTATGTATGATCTGACAAACATATCTGCTGCAGCTTTGCTTGCAGCGTAGGGAGAATTGGGCATGAGAGGATCTGTTTCAGAAAACTTCATGTCTGTATCAGCTGGCAGATCTCCGTAAACTTCATCAGTTGATATATGAACAAACTTCTTTGTCCTGAATTTCCTTGTCAGCCTTAGCAGAGTTGCTGTGCCTGTCACATTTGTCTGAACAAACTCATCAGGGTTTAGTATACTTCTGTCAACATGAGTCTCGGCAGCAAAATGCACAATAGCCTCCGGAGCTTCTTTAGCGAATATATTGTCCATAGTGTCGAAGTCTGATATATCTGCCTTGTATGTTCTGACCCTGCTTTTTGCAGACTCTATTCGCATGAGATCAGCGGCATATGTCATCTTGTCGCAAAGAACTATGTCCATACCCTGCTGCACAGCGAGCCTCACAAATGCGCTGCCTATAAACCCTGCTCCGCCTGTAACTAAAATCTTCATATTTTGTCTCCATAAATAAAGTTGATGTCTGCTTCTGCAAGCTTGCTGTTAACCATGTCTTTATCTGACAGTATCACATCAAGACTTGGCCATTTAATCCCTATGGCAGGATCATTCCATATTAGTCCTCTTTCATGTTCTTTTGAATATTCTGAAGATATTCCGTACATTATCTCTGTATTTTCTTCAAGTGTCAGAAAGCCATGAGCAAAGCCTTCAGGCACCCAGAGGATGTTTCTGTTCTCTGCATTTAGTGTTGCTGAGACCCATCTGCCAAACCATGGGGATCCTTTTCTCAAATCAACAGCAACATCAAAAGCGCTTCCTCTAAGGCACTGCACCATCTTGCCCTGAGCGTTAGGCTCTATCTGGTAGTGAAGTCCTCTGAGAACATTTTTTGATGATACTGAAAAATTTGTCTGCATTATATCGAACACGATTCCGTTGTCTGCAAAATCGCTCTTTTTGTATGTCTCCATAAAAAATCCGCGCTGATCACCGAAAGACTGCGGACTTATCAGCACTACATCAGGTATTTCCATCCTTATGAATTTAAAAGGCATTGTATCTCCCTTGCTCCAGCAGATTTAATAAATATTCGCCATATCCGTTTTTCTTCAGAGGCTCTGCAAGAGCTGCCAGTCCTTTACTGTCGATATAGCCTTTTCTATAGGCGATCTCTTCAATGCATGCTATTTTGAGGCCCTGCCTTTTTTCGACAGTTGATATAAATTCTCCAGCTTCGAGCAGGCTCTGGTGAGTGCCTGTATCCAGCCATGCGTATCCTCTGCCGAGAAGTTCTACTTTAAGTTTGTTATCCTTGAGGTACTGATTATTCAGCTCGGTTATCTCGAGTTCGCCGCGGCTGGATGGCTTTATCTGTTTAGCTATTTTTACGACATCGCTATCATAAAAATATAGTCCTGTTACTGCATAGTTTGATCTCGGTATCTTCGGTTTTTCCTCAATAGAGAGGACTTTGCCATTCTTGTCAAACTCCAGCACTCCAAACTTCTCCGGATCCGTAACATAATATCCAAACACGGTTGCACCGCCTGCTGTGAATACATCATTCGATGCCTTTTCAAGCAAATTCGTTAATCCGTGTCCGTAAAATATATTGTCGCCGAGTATTAGACATACCGGAGTGCCAGCTATAAACTCTTCACCAATAATGAATGATTCTGCTATTCCATTGGGAGCTGCCTGCTCCTTGTATGAAAGATTCAGTCCGTAGCTGCTGCCGTCGCCAAATAGATCTGTGAATCTCTTTAGATCCTGCGGAGTGGATATTATCAGGATGTCTCTTATGCCGGCTAGCATAAGAACAGATAGGGGATAGTATATCATCGGCTTGTCGTATATCGGGAGCAGCTGTTTGCAGATCGCCCTAGTTATAGGATAGAGTCTTGTGCCGCTGCCGCCTGCGAGAATTATTCCTTTCATTGTTCAGCGACCTCCGTTGGTATGGTTAATTAGTTTTCGTATCTATAACTATTATGTTTAGCTTAATGTTCTATTTGGGTGCATCTTACAATGTCGAGTTTTTTAAATCTCATGCATCCGTTGCATGAAATGCAGTCAGCCTTCTGCTTGCCTTCCATCATTTTATTCGGCAGGTTAGGTTCTCTTATCAGAGGTCTGGATAATGATACCAAATCAGAATATCCTTTCTTTATAATGTCCTGCATTACACTGAAAGACCTTATTCCGCCTGCCAGAATAACAGGAATAAATAGCTCTTTTTTGAATTCTGCTGCAGCCTGTCTGAAGTATGCTTCCTGATCTGGTGTGCTTATGCCTGTCTGTGATGTTTTATGTCCTGCCTCATACATGCCTCCGCTCACCTCTATGGCATCAAACCCCAATATCTGGAGCTGTCTGGCTATTCTTGCGCTCTCATTTATCTCAAGCCCGCCGTTAACAAAATCAGAAGAGTTCATCTTGATCGCAATAGGATACTCCTCTCCGATCTCATTTCGTATGGATTTGTAAACCTCTTCTAAAAAATGGAATCTCCTCACCTCATCTCCGCCCCAGTAGTCGTCTCTTCGGTTAGTGTGCGGAGATATAAAGCTGCTGATCAAGTATCCATGTGCGCCATGCAGCTGTATTCCGTCAAATCCTGCTTCAATTGCCCTTCTGGCAGCATAAACAAAAGATTCTATGATCTCCCATATCTGCTCGTTTGTCATTTCATTGGGCGTGATGCCTGTGGAAGGGTCATGAACTGCAGACGGGGCAAGAGGCGCCTCCCCACCTAGCATCTCGGGATGGCACTGTCTGCCGCCATGAACCAGCTGTATGAATATTTTTGCCGGATATCTATGTACAGCTTCAGTTATTTTTTTCAGTCTGTCAGTGTAATGATCGTTATGGATGCAGATCATCTGCGGAAGTATTCTGCCGGATATATGCACAAGCGCGCATCCGGAAATTATGAGTCCTGAGCCTCCTTTTGCTAGATCTTTATATAAAGAGGCGAGATAGTCGGTTGCGAATCCGTCAACATCTGCGCGTTTTTCGTATGTTGCAGATCTGACGATTCTGTTTTTTAGGCTCAGGTTTTTAAGCCTGAAGGGGCTAAAGGGCATATTGTCTCCTAAATAATCTTCAAGCTTGCTGCAGATAGAGCTGCCTCTATCATGCTGGATGGATTTGCCTTTGCACTCCATGCAATATCAAAGGCTGTGCCGTGGTCAGGCGAAGTCCTTATGATCGGCAGGCCCACGGTTATGTTCACGCCCTTGTCGAACGCAATCATTTTGAGGGGAATCAGCCCCTGATCATGATACATGCAGACTATTATATCAAACTGGCCGTTGTATGCCTTGTGAAAGAGAGTATCAGCAGGAAGAGGGCCGACTGTATTTATTCCGGCAGCCTGTGCTTTTGCGACAGCAGGCATTATGTGTTTATCTTCTTCATCACCGAATATGCCAGATTCACCTGCATGAGGGTTGAGCGCTGCTACAGCTATTCTGGGATTATCAATGCTCAGCATAGCGCACGCCTTTTGAGCCATGACAATCTTGTCAAATACAACACCTGCGTTTATTGATGATATAGCGTTTTTGAGCGATGTATGAATGGTGGCGAGTATAACTCTCAGCGGGCCGCCGGTAAGCATCATGGCATAGTCTTTTGTGTTTGTAAGTTCAGCCAGCATCTCTGTATGTCCCGGCCATTTAAGGCCTGCAAGGTGCAGAGATTCTTTAGAAATCGGCGCTGTGACAATAGCGTCAACCTTTTTATCGAGAGCCAGCTCCACAGCGGTCTTTATGCATTGAGCAGATGCTAGTCCTGACTGCGCTGACGGTTTTTTATCAATAGTAATATTATCAGGCATATTTTTCGGAGAGAGAATATTGATATCTTTTTTCATGCCTTCAAGAGAAAGCATTAAGAATGCCTTGTCGAATATTCTTCTGTCACCAATAAGCAAAGGCTCAATGTTCTGCCTGACTGATGTATTGAATGCAGCCTTCAGAGCTACCTCGGGCCCTATGCCTGCAGGGTCTCCCATTGTGAATGCTATCTTCTTTTTTTTCTTCATATCAGTGCTGTATTATCGCAGTGCCTTCGGGCGCTTTAAACTCAAAGAGCAGATCCTTGATGGATGTGTTTATTTTTATTTCTGAAAGTATAATTTCGATCTTGTTAGAGAGCGTGTCAGTTATAAGCATGGATTTTACAGGAAAGCCTTCTTCATTTAGAGTCAGCTCTATTGTTGCTATGTTGCTCATGCTTTTTTTTGGTTTAAGAATAAGTCTGCCGCTCTTTTCAGCAACAAAGAATTCATCTTTGATTTTTCCGAATCCGCCGAGAAGGGCTATAGGAGCCTGGCCGTAGGTTGCCCTGTCAAATCTGGATCTGAATGCCTGCTTCTCTTTTTGCTGGTGTATGATGATCTCCTCTCCTGTTACATAAACTGTCTGTGGCTTGTCAGTCCTGTACTCCCATCTCATTTTGGGAGGCTTGATGTAGAATACGCCTTTGTATGTGTCGATTCTTTTAAGATCTTTTATGTAGCTTTTTTGCACAAAACTGCCTTTCACATCTTTTATGCTGCTGTATGCGTTCTGTACAGAATCAGCAAGGTCTGCTGTCTGGGCATAAATAGCCTGGACAGAAAATAATATAAGAGTATAAGCAATAATCGCTTTAACAGCCAGTTTCATATCAGAATCTCCTCAGAAAATCTCTCGGCTTCCCAGCGCCTTTTGGAGGTCCGACAAGTCCGTCTTCTTCAAATAGCTCCATTATTCTGGCTGCCCTGTTGTAACCAATCTTGAATCTGCGTTGAATGGAGGATATGGATATCTCTCCAACTGACTCGGCAAACTCAATAGCCTTATGGTAGAACTCATCCCTGTCATCAGACTCTGTTGATCCTGATGGGTGCAGCTCAGACAAAACAAGAGAGTTGAATACCGAGTAGTCCGGACTCCGCTGTCCTTTTATGTATTGAGTTACTACGCTTACTTCAGAGTCGCTCACAAATGCGCCATGAATTCTCGTTATTTTAAGCCCCGGCACCATAAATAGCATGTCTCCCATACCGAGCAGCTGCTCTGCTCCCTGAGCATCAAGTATAGTGCGTGAGTCTATTCTTGATGTGACCTGAAAGGATATTCTTGCAGGGAAGTTTGCCTTTATAAGTCCTGTTATTACATCTACTGAAGGCCTCTGTGTGGCGAGTATGAGATGTATGCCTGATGCCCTTGCCATCTGTGCCAGACGGGCTATGGCATTCTCAACATCATTGGGTGCAGTGAACATAAGATCAGCAAGCTCATCTATAAATACTACCAGATAAGGCAGTCTCTCTTCAGGCTCTACCATCTTGTTGAAAGACTCTATATTTCTTGCGCCTTTTTCTGCTATAAGCTTGTATCTTCTTTCCATCTCAATCACCATCTTTTTAAGCGCTTCAGATGCCTCTTTAGGGCTGGTGATGACAGGAGCCAGCAGGTGTGGTATATCTGCATATGAAGAGAGCTCCAGAAGTTTTGGGTCTATCATAAGCATCTTAACCTGGTCAGGTGTAGCTTTGTAGAGAATACTCATTATCATCGAGTTTATGGATACGCTTTTTCCGGACCCTGTGGCTCCTGCAACGAGCAGATGAGGCATCTTTGCCAGATCAGTAACTATGGGGTTTCCGAATATATCCTTTCCAAGAGCTAAAGAGAGCAGGGATGAGCTCCTCTGAAAAACATCTGAAGCTATAATCTCCCTGAATCTGACTGTTGCGCGGTGTTTGTTGGGCACCTCTATGCCTATAGCTGCCTTTCCGGCTATAGGGTATACCCTTATGCTCTGCGCTCTTAGCGCCAGTGCAAGGTCATCAGAGAGGGATACTATCCTGTTTATCTTGACTCCGGCAGCAGGTTCAAACTCGAACATTGTGACAATAGGGCCGGGATATGCCTGCTTTATTTTTCCGTTAACTCCGAAGTCTGTCAGTTTTTTCTCGAGTCCGACTGCAGCTGCATTAAGATCTTCTCTGGATGGGCCTGGAGTATCTTCAGGCTCGTTCAGAAAGTCTATATGAGGCATCTCGTAACCATCCTCAGATCCGGAAACAGGCTGTATTGGCTTTAATGTATGCATCTGTCTGGGTGTGACAATAAATACATCATCTGTTTTTGAATCCAGCAGCAGATCAGTTTTATCTGTAAAATTAGATTCTTCTTTAGGCGATCTTTTACTCCTTTTAGGGCTCTTCTTGTCTGTAAGGTTAGAAAATATAGATACAGGGCTCATGGTGATAATTGAGGTGATCATCAGAGCTGCGCTAACTATAAATGCTCCGGTCTTAGATGCCAGAGAGGTGAATAAGTCTGCAAGAAGAAGTCCGGATAGCCCCCCGGGCGTATCAATAAGAGAGGGGAATGTGTCAGATATAAGCTGAAGCAGCATCGAAAATGCCAGCATAAATAGCAAAGCTCCGAATATCTGAAGCTTGTGAGCTTGTCTTCCCACAATCTTCATAAATCCAAAAAATATGCTGAATGCAATAAAGAGATATCCGGTCAAACCTATTGTTGACATAACAGCATCTGCGATATAAGCGCCAGCCAGCCCGCCGTAATTGCCCGGGGCTTGTGCTGAATAGACGAAAATTGAGCTGTCCCATCTGTCATAGCTGATAAGACAGATCAACAGATAAAGACAGCTTAGGATTATCAGAACACCGGATATCTCCTGCAGCCGCCTGTTTGTGTTAGAAGGTGAGGCGTAATCATTTTCATGCATATCAGCTTATTTTACATCAAAAGGTATGCTAATAAAATAGCTGCTGCAAGTGCGAGTCTGTAGTAGATGAATATATTGAGCGGGTGCTTCTTCAAAAAGCTCATCAGAAACTTTATCGCCAGCAGTCCAGAGATGAAGGCAGCTCCAAATCCAACAGCCACCATATCAAGGTCAAGCCTGCTTTGTGTGCTTATCATATGTCTTGCCTCTAACAGGGCTGCGCCGGCAATAGCTGGCGTAGAGAGCAGGAACGAGAATCTGGCAGCGCTTGCTCTGTCTATATTTCTGAAGAGTCCTGCAGAAATCGTTATTCCAGATCTCGATATTCCGGGTATCAGGGCTATTGCTTGAGCTATACCTATGAACAGGGCATCAAACATGCCTGCGTTCTGTTTTCTCTGGTGTGATGATCCGTATTTCTCCGCTGCTATCATTATTATGCTTCCTGCTACCAGAGCAGCAGCTATATAACCCGGGTGCCGCAGCGCGGTCTCTATGGTATCTTTAAAAAACACTCCGGCTATGCCTGCGGGTATTGTACCTATTGCCAGATAGAGCAGCAGCTTTCTGTTATTTTTGAATATCTCTATCCAGTCTTTGCAAAAGCAGACAAGCAGTGATGCCAGTGTGCCTGCATGCAGGGCTATATCAAACGAGAGGGAGTCGAGCTGGCCTGTCCATCCGAAGAACTTAGGCATTAAAATAAGATGAGCAGTGCTGCTTATAGGGAAAAACTCTGTTATCCCCTGTACTATCCCCATGAAAAATGCTTTTATAAGTTCAATGTCCACTCTTATTTATCCTCTTTTTTATTAATTTGCTGGTAATAGGCAAAAAGGCCTTCCGAAAATACATTGAGTAAGGATATTACAGAAGAATACAAAAAAACAAGAATCAGCAGCAACTGGAGATAGAAATTGATTTTTTGCATGTTTAAGGATAATCTTTATAAAGACTTTGTTAATCCTAAAATGCGGCGGTGACTTATGAGCAAAAGTGGGGATAGTGTGACCAGGAGAAAAAAACGCTACAATCATGTGAATATAAGCATACGCATAAAAAATGGCGATGCATGGGAAGAGGTTAAGGCGTTGGACTGGAATGAAGACGGCTTTAACTTTTATATAAATCGCGAACTGAACGAAAAGACACAGACATTCAAAAAGAGTTTAAAGAATTTTGAAGCAGAGGTTAGGTGGGGCTATAAAAATGACGACCAGAATGTAATACTTGAGCTGCTGCTTAATAAAATTCTTTTTGACCAGCTTAAGATCTGTAGTCCTGACAGGGCTTTGACTGAGCGTGTACTTGATCTCTCGAGGCAGCAGTCAAGAATACTCGAGAAGATGAGGCAGCTCGAAAGCATGGGATATGAGATTGATGACGATTATCTGCTTTCTCAAATAGAGAAGTACAGAGCTGAGAATCCTATTTTCCGATATGGCGTAAAAGTAGATTCCGATGTATGGAAGCATATTGTTGAAGAGACGCTTAAGATATCTTCAGTAGTGATGGATCTGGACAAGCTGGGCAGGTCGATATCAGGAATTAATAAAATGGGAGATACCGAAGAAACGAACAAAGGTTGAGTACTATTTTAAAGATCGAACCTGTCTTTTTCAGCTAGAGCTTTAAGGTCAGTAGTTATCTCTTTTGAGAATGGATTTAGCTCCCAAGCCTTTTTCATTGCCTGGATAGCCTTGTTTTTGACTCCCATCTCGATGTAAGCCTTACCGATATTGTAATGAATTGCTGCATTGTTTGGTGTTATGCGAAGCATATTGTCGTAGACATCGAGTGCTTCCTGTGTTTTGCCTGTCTTTCTGTAAGCATCAGCAAGGCTGAACATTATTTTAATATCCTGAGGATTTTTCTGGTGAGCCTTAAGCAGCATCTCCAGAGCCTTTTCGTTGTCATTTTTAGCAAGCAGCATCTCGCCTATCAGATGATTGGATGTAGAAAGGTCTTCTCTGACATTTGAAATCGCATCTTTGAGAAGGGATTCAGCTTTTTCATTTTTACCTGTACCCGCATATAATTTGCTGAGTGTTATAAGCCTCTCAGTACTGCCGGGGCTTATATTATGCGCCTGTTCATAATATTGAATAGCTGTCTTCATATCGCCTGTCTGCTCATAGATTTCGCCAAGTGCGTTGTATGCCTTAACAAAGAGGGGTTTTTTCTCTATTGATTCCTTGAATAGTGATATGGCTTTTTCAAGTTCTCCTTTTGCGAGTGCGAGCTGTCCGGAGTTAAAGATTATTACAGGACTGTCAGGAGCCAATTCGGCTGCTTTTTTTAGAGCCTCTTCTGCCTCTGTGATAGATCTTGCATTTAAAAAGGTATGAAAGCTTTTAAGCTGCACCTCTACATTTGATGGATTGTATTTTTTTGTCAAAACTTTTGCGATTTTATCTTCCAGCGTAGAAAGCAGAAACGGCTTAATTATATAGTCGTCGGCTCCATGTTCAGCAACCCTTGCAACAACATCTCTTGTTGTCTCCGCGGTAACAAATATGAAGCTCACATTGTCATGTTTTCTATTTGCTCTGATTGTATTAAAAAGCTCAGATCCGGACATCTCCGGCATATTTACATCGCTTATCACGAGATCAATTTTTGTATTGTTGATATAGTCCAGAGCGCTTCTGCCGTTTTCTGCGGAAAGGATATTTTTAAATCCTATTTTACCCATCATATGCTTGATGGTGGAGCGCATGGATGTCTCATCGTCCACTACGAGGCAATTAATTGAGAAATATTTTATTGGAACGCTTGCCATTATGATATCTCCTTTGGTCTTTCCGGCAGTGTAAAGACAAATACGGAGCCTCCGTTTGGAGCGTCTTCTACAAAGAGTTTGCCGCCGTGCGCTTCTACAACAAGTTTGCAGAAATTCAGTCCAAGTCCTGTTGTAGCCTTGCGTTGCTTGTTGTTTTCTTTGATCTGGAAATATTTGTCGAATATCTTTTCTTTCATCTCATCAGGTATGCCGGGGCCTTCATCGGCTACCCTTACTATAACCTCTTGATTTGTTTTGTCATATTCTGTGGAAAGTGTGATTGTAGAGCCTTCTTTTGTGTGTTCTATAGCATTTATCAGCAGATTAGAAATGGTTCTGCTGATAAGATTTTCATCTATATAGCACGAATAGCTCTCGCCTTTTAGTTCCATCAACAGATTCCTTCTGGCCATGAGGCTTTTTACAGACTTGGACTCACGTTCTGCTATATCATGTATGTCTGTCTCTTCCCTGTATATGGCGATCCTGCCTTCCTCGAGTTTCAGTACATCGAGAATGTTCATAACCATGCGCTGCATCTTGAATATATCCTCAATAGCAAGATTAAGATACTCGAACTGTTCAGCAGAGAGATCTTCATAGCTGAGCATATCAAGATTTGCTGTTACAGTTGCTATCGGGCCTTTAAGGTCATGGACGATGAAGTGTGTGAGCTCTGTCTTCATATCATCCAGCTCAATCAGTTTTTTGTTAGCCTCTTCAAGCTTTGATATCTTGCTGCCCAAAAGCTCGGTAGTATGCTCTGCATATATCATTGGAGCTATTCTTGCGATTATGTTTGTTACGCAGTTTTCCTGTTCAGGGGTTAGGCTTTCCATATCGCGAAAATCTGTTATGTTGACTACGCCGATTTTCTTGTCAAAATACTTTATTGGTATGCTGAGCGAATATTCAGAGTTATACATCGAATCTTCGAGAGGGGAAAAGAATGATCTCCTTTTGCCGTCTGCGCTGAAAGGCTCATCATCCAGAAGCGCCCTTGTTGATATTGTTACATCAGCAAGGTTTCTTTTGAGTCCTATTATCGATTTATTTGTTGATGCTACAACATCGAGTGTCATTTCAGCATTATTTATCATCATGATTGAGCATTTATTTGCTCTGAAGAACTCGGCAATCATTATGACAGCATGCTGAAGCCTTTCGCTGTTTTTAAGTTCAGGGCTTAACAGGTTGGTCTGGATACTGTAGAGAAGCTCCAATGTTTTGAGATCAGGTGTTTTATTGTTTGTGTTTTTCATATCCCGTTTTGTCCTGAGGACAAGCTCCTTTATTTGAGGATGTTTATACTTCCATTATAATAGGCATTATCATAGGTCTGCGCTGCATAGTATTTTTTATATATTTTTTCAGCGCAGATCTTATTTTAGCCTGTACCATGGTTGTGTCTGTAATAGTGTCCTCATCCATATTTTCCAATGCATCTGCTACAACGCCTTTGGCATCAGCAAGAAACTCTGCTGACATCTCCTCGAACATAAAGCCTTTTGAGATTATGTCAGGTCCAGAGATTATTTTTTTTGAGAGCTTTTCTATGCCGACTATTATAATCACAATGCCGTCGTGGCCGAGCCGCCTTCTGTCTCTCAGCACAATATCTTCTACACCGGTTATGCCTTTGCCGTCAATAAAAATTCTGCCAGAGGAGACCTTGCCGCTTCTGCTGCAGGTGTTGCCGTCAGTCTCTAATATGGAGCCGTCCTCGAGAATAAAGATGTTCTCTTTTGGTATACCGGATTTTTCTGCCAGTTTTGCATGCTGGTTCAGCTGCCTGTATTCTCCATGTATGGGAATAAAGAATTTCGGTTTTACAAGGTTGATCATCAGTTTCAGTTCTTCTTTTGACGCATGACCGGAGACATGGATTTCTGAAACCTTCTCATATATCACCTCTGCTCCGCGCTTCATTAACCTGTTTATTATTCTACCGATGGATCTCTCATTTCCAGGTATTGCTTTTGCAGACAGTATAACCGTGTCTCCATTTTTAATTTTTATATGTTTGTGCTCATCAGATGCGATTCTCGAAAGTACGCTCAGAGGCTCTCCCTGTGATCCGGTCGTTACTATAACAACCTGCTCATCAGGTATGTCCTTGAGTGTTTCGAGCCGCATCCATTCATCCTGAGGTATCTTCAGATATCCATGATCGAGAGCTATCTGAGAGTTGGTGACAATGCTCCTGCCGCACATTATTACCTTGCGGTTGTACTGTACTGCAACATCAACAGCCTGCTGTATCCTGTGGATATTTGATGCGAATGTAGAAATTATTATTCTGCCGCTGCTCCTTGCGAATATATCTTCAAAAGCGCGGCGCACCTCTTTTTCTGAATATGTGAAGCCGCCTTTTTCAGAGTTTGTGCTGTCTGACAGAAGTACAAGAGTGCCTTTTTCTCCGTATTCAGAAAATTTATGAAAGTCCATCAGTTCGCCGTCAACAGGGGTTGGATCTAGTTTAAAGTCTCCTGTGTGGACAATATTGCCCACAGGGGTTGATATGCCGAGCGCCACGCCGTCTACGATGCTGTGGGTAACTCTTATAAACTCAATTTTAAAATTGCCCAGCTCAACGCTGTCTCTGGGTTTTATCTGAATGAACTCAATGTCATCGATCTCATGTTCAATAAGTTTCTGTTTTACCAAAGCCAGGGTGAGGGCAGTCCCAAAGACCGGAGCTTTGATCTCTTTAAGCACAAACGGCAGCGCGCCTGTATGGTCTTCATGGCCGTGAGTAAGTAGTATGCCTCTGATTAGGTCTCTATTTTCTAGAAGGTAAGAAAAATCAGGTATTACAAAATCTATACCCAGCATATCTTCTTCAGGAAACATCAGTCCGCTGTCCACAACAAGCATGTCATTGCCGTATCTGAATACGGTCATATTAAGACCTATTTCTTCGACACCGCCCAGAGGAATTATCTGGAGTGTTGTTGATTCAGGAGGGTATTGCATAAGCTATCTTATGTGATCCAAAATCTCTTCAGAATTTATGTCTCCGTCTATTAACTGCTGAATGAGAGGTTTGGAAGATTCAGGATCTGCTTTTTCAGTCTTGATTGAGACTATTTTATCTATTATACGGAGAAATGCATCCACAACCTGAGGGTCAAACTGTATGCTCCTCTGGGTTTTGATATACTCGATAGCCTGATCAATTGTCCATGCATGCTTATATACTCTCTCAGATGTGAGCGCATCAAAAACATCACAGATTGATATTATTCTGCCTGAAAGAGGTATGTCGTCTCCTTTGAGTCCCTGTGGATATCCTGAGCCGTCCCACTTTTCGTGGTGGCTGAGGGCTATCTCTCTGGCTAATTCGAGGACAGGAAGGGTGGTGCCGCTGAGTATTCTTGCTCCTATGACAGTATGCATTTTTATCAATTTAAACTGGGCATCTGTAAGCTTGCCTGGTTTAAGCAGTATACCGTCAGGTATGCCGATCTTTCCGACATCATGCATTGGAGATGCATATTTGAGCATGGTGCTCTGCTCATCGTTTAGTCCGACTTCTTTTGCAAGAATGCCGACATAATCTGCAATCCTCTCGATATGGCGCCCTGTCTCATCATCTCTGAACTCGGCAGCTCTGCCAAGCCTAATAACGATCTCTAGTTGTGTCAGTTCAAGCATCTTAAGTTTCTCGATCAGGTTTGTTTCCATAACGTCAAGAGACGAGTTAAGGAATTCATCACGCTCTTTAAGCTTAAGCATGTTGTATATCCTGACCTTCAGCTCTTCAACAAAGAAAGGTTTTGTTATATAGTCGTCAGCTCCCATAACAAGGGCTTTGATGATGCTCTGTTTGTCAGTAAGCGCGGAAAGTACAACAACAGGGAAATAGTGGATTTCTCTAAGAGGTTTTATCTGTTCCAGCACGCCGAAGCCGTCAATAGTCGGCATCATAAGGTCGAGTATAACAATGTCGGGAGGCGCTTCATTTTTAAGTGCATCCAGAAATGATTTGCCATCATAAGCCTTTTTGATTATTAGGTTTTTGTCGTTTCTGAATACTGCCTCAACGAGTTCGACATTAGTCGGAACATCGTCAATAACATAGATTATTCTCTGCACCACTCCTCCGGTAGTTAAAACTATATTAATGTTATCGTAATTTATGACTGAAAACTTTAGATTTTCTTTCCTTTAAGGCTCAATGAGTTAGTCACAACAGATACAGAGCTTAATGCCATCGCAGCTGATGCTATCATCGGATTAAGCAGAGAGCCGCCAAATATATGAAGCACTCCGGCAGCCATTGGTATGCCGATAATATTGTAAATGAATGCCCAGAAAAGATTTTGTTTAATAACTCTGACTGTCATTTTGCTCAGTTTTACAGCATCAGCAGCGCCTGAAAGGCTGCCTCGCATCAATGTGATCTGGGCAGCTTCGATTGCGATATCAGTGCCTGTGCCGAGAGCTATCCCTATATCAGCAGCAGCAAGAGCTGGAGCGTCATTTATTCCGTCTCCAACCATAGCCACAACTTTTCCGTCAGCTTTTAGAGATTCGATAACAGAGGCTTTTTTATCAGGAAGCACCTCTGCATAGAATGTTTTTATTCCGGTCTTTTCTGCTATCGCTTTTGCAGTGTTTTTATGGTCTCCTGTGAGCATTATGACATTTATTCCTATTGACTGGAGCTTTTTTATTGCAGCCGGTGAATCATCCTTTACAGCATCAGCTACTGCGAATAACGAAGTCAGCAAGTTGTCAACAGCCATAAATACAGGTGTGCTGCCGGAATTTGATATTTCCAATACAGCATCAGCAGCAGATGATGTCTCTATTGAATTGTCTTTCATAAGCTTTTCGTTGCCTATAGTTAATGAAAGTTTTTGGTCATTATATCTGATCATGCAGTGTATTCCGCCGCCGGCTACTGATCTGAATTCGTATGGTTCATGTAGATTAAGTTTTTGTTCTATGGCTTTTTTTAGTATGGCCTGACCTATTGGGTGTTCACTATATCTTTCTGCTGATGCTGTCAGTATCAGCAGCTGATCTAGGCTCAGATCCGGTCTGTTAAGATTTCTAATCTCGAGAAGTTCTGGCTCGCCTTTTGTTATTGTGCCTGTTTTATCAAGTACCACTGTGTTTATTTTGTGTGCTGTTTCAAGAGCTGCAGCGTCTCGAATAAGTATGCCGTTTTCTGCTCCCTTGCCTGTGCCTACCATTATCGCTGTTGGAGTTGCAAGTCCCAGAGCGCATGGACATGCGATTATCAGCACAGCGATGAAGTTCATCAGGGCAAGAGATAGAGTACTGTCTTTTACAAGGAATGCCCAGACAATGAAGGTGATCAGGGCTATGCTCACAACTGCAGGCACAAATACTGCAGCTGTCTTGTCAGCCAGTCTCTGAATAGGGGCTTTGCTTCCCTGAGCTTCCTCTACCAGCCGTATTATTCTTGCGAGCATTGTGTCACGGCCAACCTTGCCGGCTTCCATTACGAACGCGCCGGATCTGTTTATAGTTCCGCCGAAAACCTGATCTCCAGGCTTTTTATCAACTGGAATGCTCTCGCCTGTGAGCATTGATTCATCTATGGATGAGAATCCTTCAGAAACAGTGCCGTCTACAGGCGCTTTTTCACCGGGCTTAACTATCAGCCTGTCGCCAACAGCAACATCATCGATCTGAATTTCTACTTCCGTGCCGTTTTTTAATAATGTTGCTGTTCTGGGTTGCATAGAGGCGAGTTTCCTGATAGCGCCAGATGTCCTGCCTTTGGCCTTTGATTCGAGCATTCTGCCAAGAAGTATAAGGGTTATGATTACAGCAGATGTCTCAAAATATATATGAGGTGTTATTCCTGCATTAACCATGCTGTCTTTAAAGAATACTGCTGCAGCGCTGAATATAAATGCTGTGTTTGTACCGATGCTGATTAGTGTGTTCATATTAAGGCTGAGGCGCTTCAGCGAGTTGAATGCTGCTTTGTGAAACCTCATGCCTATCCAGTATTGAACAGGAGCTGACAGTATCATCAGCAGATGCCAGTTTGATAGCAGCGGCAGATGAAACATACTGCCCAGAAATATTGGGAGTGTAAATGAAACGCTTATAATAAAATCTTTGCGAAGAGCCAAGTACTCTTTTTCTGCGATCTTTGCTCGTATATCCTGCGACTCTTCTGTAACTCCATAACCTTCAGCAATTATAGAGTCCACAATTTTATGTACAGGAACAGGGTTTTCAGGATCCTTAAATGTTACAGAGACCTTCTCTGATGCGAGATTTACTGAGGCATTTTTTATGCCGGGTATCTTTGTGAGGGCTCTTTCTACTGCAGCAGAGCATGCTGCGCATGTCATGCCTGTAATACTCAGCTCAATCTTTGTATTCATTTATACATTTTAGACAATTAAGTAATGCATTGCAAAAAAAATAACTCTGATGATGTATAATTTTTTTTATGGAAAACATTTTCGCAGTTCTTACTCATCATTTTATAGTTTCTGGAGTAGAGATAAATGTGCTTATACCTCCTGCAGTAGCATTCGTTATCTCTTTTTTTACATCAATAGCCGGTATATCCGGCGCATTTCTTCTTATGCCTTTTCAGGTGAGCATGCTCAACTATGCTTCTCCTTCTGCGAGCGGTACAAATCTTGTCTACAACATTATCGCTATTCCCGGTGGTGTATACAGATTTATAAAAGAGGGAAGGATGCTCTGGCCACTCAGCGCTGTGGTTATAGCCGGCACTGTGCCGGGCAGTCTTGGCGGATTTTATACGCGTGCATTCCTGCTTGATGATCCGGGAGTGTTCAGGATATTTTCAGGTCTTTTTTTGCTGTATATCGGCGCAAGGATGGCATATGATATATACAGAAAGCAGACAGGGATCTGTTCCGGGTCTGATGTCAAAGAGCCTGATTCGATGAACGGTGATGCATGCCGTATAACTCTTGAGTCAGCAGATTTGTCAAAGGTCAGTTTTTGTTTCAATGGCAATAGTTATTCTTTCAGTGTGCCGGGGCTTTTCTTGATCTCCTTTCTTGTCGGACTGGCCGGCGGAGCTTATGGAATAGGCGGAGGAGCTATAATAGCTCCTTTTTGCATGGCAGCTTATGGCTTGCCAGTCTATACAATAGCAGGCGCAGCTCTTTTTTCAGGCTTTGTTACAGCGTTTTTTGGAGTAATATTCTATTCGTTTATTCCTGTTGCAGGCGATGTTTCCACTGCTCCAGACATAGCGCTGGGAGCGCTCTTCGGGCTTGGCGGTTTTTTGGGCATATATTTTGGAGCAAGGATGCAGCGTTTTATTCCTGAGAAGCCTGTGAGAATTGGCATATGCTGTATGCTTCTTGCAACTGGGGCAGGGTATCTTGTCCGTTATTTTTTCTGAACAATCAGCTCTGCCCCAGTTGCACTTTTAATATTAGAACTTTACTTTAGGTGTATCTTTTTCTGCTTCTGGCACTGCATAGTATGGAGCTTCTGATATGCCGGCAAATGATGAAACTACCATTCCAAGTACAGTCCTTCTGTATGTATTCAAGGCTTGTGCTGTTTCGTTGTAACGCTTTCTTTCTACAGCAATCCGGTTTTCTGTTCCTTCCAGACTGTCCTGCAGCTTTAGAAATGATTCATTTGCCTTTAGCTGAGGGTATGACTCCTGCAGCATCAGCAGTCTTGATAAGACTCCTTCAAGCTGGTTTGCAGACCGCATCTTTTCGCCTGTTGTTTTTGCCTGAAAATACTTTGTTCTCGATTCAGCGATATTCTGAAAGAGCTCGCTCTCATGTTTTGCATAGCCTTTTACAGTTTCTATAAGATTTGGTATCAGATCGAATCTTCTTTTCAGCTGATTCTCTACTTGTGCCCACTGCGCTTTTACCTGTTCATCCATAGATACAACATTATTGTACTGGCCTATGCCCCACCCTATAATAATTACTCCCAAGAGAATTAGAGCTGCAACTACACCTATCGCGATTTTAACTCCTTTGCTCATGATGCCTCCTTATATGTTTAGTGTTTACCAGCTTCCTGATGCGCCGCCTCCGCCGAATCCGCCGCCACCGCCGCTAAAGCCGCCGCCGCTGCCAAATCCGCCTCCAGATCCCCATTGACCACCTCTGCCTCCGCCTGTAAGCAGAATAAGTAGAAAAAGCTGAGGATTTATTATGAAAAGTATAAGCGCTCCTATACCTAGTGCAGCAAGAAATATTATCTGCAATATACCCGGTTTTTCTGATTTGGGTTTTGCCTGATTGCTGAATTCCGGAGGTATATCTTTGATCTCTACGCCTTGGTCAGAGGCTATTCTGCTGCCTACTTCATTAACAGCTTTTATAATGCCGGCAGCATATTTGCCCTGTCTGAACTCAGGCTGAAAGTGTGTTCTGCCGATTGATCCAGCCAAGCTGTCGGGTATTATCTGCTCAAGTCCATATCCTGTCTCGAACCTGTACTTTTTGTCCTGCACTGCTATTACAATGAGCATGCCATTGTCTTTGGTTTTTTGTCCGATAGCCCATTTTTCTGCGATTCTAAGAGAGAACCCTTCGATATCTTCTCCATCAAGGCTCTGTATGGTCAGAACTACTATCTGGGCAGTAGTGGCTTGCTCAACTCGTTTAAGATAATTTTCTAAGACTGAGCGTGAATTTTGATCAATCACATTCGCCAGATCCAGCAGTCTTTGTCCCGGCTGATCCGGAGGTTCAGGTGTGGCTCCCATGCATAACGGAGCAAATATGAAGAAGGATAAGATGAGGAGGCAAATACTGCGCTTAAACATGCAGATCATTCATCATCCTGCATATATTTTCGATCGCATCGGTGTAGCTGAAGAAGATATTCTGGAGGTCTGATTTGTGCGGTGATATGATTCCCTCTTTGATCTGAAGAGCTGTCTCGAATATGCTGGCATTCATTCCTGATGTATTAATGAATTCAGAAACCACAGCATGTTTGTTAATAGGAGGCTTGCCGCCTTTCAGGTGGATTATTGCCCTCAAAAGGGGAATGCTGTTTTTAACACCGAATTTAATTATTTGCGGAATCTCGGATGTTTTTCCAAGATTGGATATAAACAGCCTTGTCAGGTTTATATGCAGAAGCCGTGCCTCACGTTCACACTGCAGCCTTAGATGATCTCTTTCTATCACAGAGCTGATTATGATATCTTCACCAAAAATTGTTTTGTGCATAAGTTTGTAGTTGAGAAATTCAACGGGGAAAGCATCAACTGAAGACACAAGCTCATGCAGAGGCATCACAAGCGGGGCTGCCACGCTCTTTTTTGCATACTTTTTGCCAAGCGGAGCTATTAACTTTATGATTTCAGGATCTGTTCTGTGAAGAGCAATTATGGAGTTGATGTCTGATTTGACTTCATCAAACTCATCTGTGGCTGCGCTGCCCACCAAATGTATTGAGTGGATGGATTTAGAGAAGTCGTTACTGAGTATGACTCCAAAAAAATCTTCTGATACAGAAACTACGCATTTGCTCAGCTGTTCTTTATTCGATATATTCACGTTTCTAATTATAACAGCACCCGAACTTGTTTTAAAAATGTGTTCATTGACAAACGGTAATATCCAAAACTATAATGTGCATATGCACATTATAAGTATGTGTATTATCAGTATATACGTATGCTTTATGAGATGAAAATGAAGTTTGTGATTGCTTATATTTTTCATAGATAAATTGTTTACTCAATGTTGTTAATCATTTTGATCAGTGCTGCGGCTGCAAAGTTCCTTCCAGCCGTTTTTTTAAATTTTAAATGAATTCAAATACAGGAGAGTGGGTTTAAATGTCACCAAGATATAAAAAGCCGAGGAAATGTCACTGTCCCTATTCAGACATTAAAGGCAAGATGTTTAAACCAGTAGGCATACCGATTGAAGATCTTAAAATTATAACTCTGTTTCATGATGAGCTGGAGGCTGTTAGTCTTTGTGACAATAAGGATCTTACACAGGAAGAGGCTGGACAGAAAATGGGAATATCCAGGGGTACTGTGCAGAGGCTTTTGTCACGTGGCAGAAAGAAGATAATTCAAGTGATTGCTGAGCGGATGGCTTTGGAAATAGAGCCTGAAACAACGCAGTCTGCATCATCCACAAAACGCAAGTCTAAAAAATAGCTCTCAATGCAGCGGCGGCTGGCTGCCGCTGCTGCTGCCTCTCTTCATTATCAGCACAAGCGGCAATATAGCTATCATAAGTATGCTCACAAGAAAAAAAGCGTCGTTAAATGATAGCATGGAAGCCTGCCTCATAAGCTCCTTATAGATTAGAGCTAGTCCACTATGTGCTGCTGATGAAGGCTCTGCTCCAACAGAGTTTAATGTGCTCTCGAGTCCGGATGCAGCCTGCTGGAACTGCTGATCATAAGGAGTAAGGTTTTCTGTCAGCCGGCTCTGGTGATATTGTGATCGTCTGGCCAGAACAGTTGTAACAAAAGCGACTCCGAAACTGCCGCCCAGATTTCTAAGGAGGTTATACATTGATGTTGCGTCACCCATATCTTCTTTGTGGATAGACGACATTGTTAGTGTAGTGAGTGGTATAAAGAGAAATCCCATGCCTATTCCGAGTAGTATTCTGGGCCAAACTACAGTGGCAAGGTCAGCAGAGAGGTTAAACTGCGACATTGTATAGGTGGAGTAGGCGCATACAATAATCCCAGATGCGAGCAGCCATTTGGGATTAATTTTGTTTACCAATATGCCGGCAATAGGCATGGCTATCAGTGTGGCAATTCCCCCGGGGCCAAGCACAAATCCCGCAAGATATGATGTGTAGCCCATCAGTGACTGCAGGTAGATTGGCAGAAGCACAATACTGCCGAAAAGATTGAAAAATGTGAAGAACATAACTGTGTTGCCTGCGCTGAATGATATATGTCTGAATAGCCTGAGATTGATGATCGGATGTTCTGCGTACAGTTCATTAATTATAAATGCTATCAGCGATACAGCAGATATAAATGCTAGAGCGATTATGAAGTGTGAAGAAAACCAGTCGTCCTGCTGTCCCTTATCCAATAAAATTTGGAGAGATCCAAGCCCTAATGTCAAAAGCGCAAGGCCTATGTAATCTATTTTCAGCCCTTTTTTCCTGAGATATGGGGGGTCAGTAATGAAAAAAAGAACCATGAACATTGATATAATTCCTATGGGAACATTTATAAAAAATATCCAGTGCCATGACCAGTTGTATGTGAGCCAGCCGCCCATGAGAGGTCCTATTATTGGCCCGAACATTATGCCGATGCCGAATACAGCCATCGCTATTCCATGCTGCCGCTGCGGGAATGTTTCAAGCAGTATGGACTGGGATATAGGCTGCATAGCTCCGCCGCCCAAACCTTGCAGTATCCTAAAAAATATAAGGCTCTGAAGATTCCATGCAGCGCCGCACATGAAAGAGCTGACTGTGAATAGGATAATTGAAAATATGAGGTATCTTTTTCTGCCGAATATTCTGCTGAGCCAGCCTGTCATCGGTATGATTATCGCGTTGGAAACGAGGTAGGATGTTATAGTCCATGTAGATTCATCAATGCCCGCTGAAAGACTGCCTCTTATATGTTCTAGAGCGACATTAACAACAGATGTGTCGATAATCTCTATCAATGTAGGCAGCATTACTGTTAGCGCGATAATCCATTTGTTCAAATGCGTTACCTCAGAAAGCTGTTTTTTCAGATTAGGTGGCTAATAAGTTTTTTACTCATTCTTGTGAAGCTTTTGTACGAGGGTCAGCCAAGGCGGAGAGAATGTGTGAAAAAATGACCCTGTAACTTTCGCAATTATTCGATTATTATTGTCGGTACCACAGACATGCCTACTCGAAGTATATTTTCGTCAGCAGGCTTTTTAAACACGATTTTCACAGGTATCCGCTGCACTATTTTTACATAGTTGCCTGTTGCGTTTTCAGGAGGGAAAAGTGAAAACGCTGCTCCAGTGCCCGCCATTATGCTCTCAACTCTGCCTTCAAAAGTCCTGTCCGGATACATATCCACTTTTATGCTGACCTTCTGTCCTGGCTTAACATTTTTAAGCTGAGTCTCTTTGTAGTTTGCTGTTATCCATATTTTGTGAAGTGGCACAACAGCCATTAATGCCTGTCCTGGCTGCACATGGTTGCCGTTCTGAACTGATCTTTTTGTTATCAGTCCGTCTGCAGAAGAATAAATTTTTGTGTATGTTTCATTAAGCTTTGCTGTTTTTAGCTCGGTCTCGCTTTTAATTATCTCCGCTGCCTGCGCTTTCATTGCAGCAGCGTATTCGACTATAACAGCCTTGTGTGTATCAATTGATGACTTCGCTTTGGCTAGATTGTCTTCAGCTGCCTTTACTCTCGCTTTTGCCACATCATAGGCTGTCATCGCCTGCTCCTGCCTCTCTTTAGATACAGCGTCTTTCTTATAAAGCTCATCAGCTCTCTTCATGTCACGCTCTGCCTGCCTCATGTCAGCCTGCTGCTGGATTAGCAAAGCCTTTGCTGCCTCTGCAGAGAGTATTATCTCGTCTATTCGCTTCTTTACTGATTCATATGATGCTGATGCAGCCCCATATCTGGATTTGTTTACCGCAATAGCTGCTGATGCCTCATGAACCCTTGCCTGATAGTCTTCTGGATTTATAGAGATAAGCAGATCTCCGAGCTTTACATATTGATTGTCTTTTACATGTATAGCTTTGACTGTGCCGGGTACTTTTGAGGCAATAGTATGGATATCAGCATCTATAAAAGCGTCATCAGTAGATATGTGTGATGTGGAGTATCTTAAATATATTGCCAGCGCTGCAATGCTTATAATTACTAACAGCCCTAGTGTAATGAATGCGATTTTTTTTCTTTTTCCGTTAACTGCATTTTCATCCATATTATAATCCTCCAGTACAGGAAGCTAACGCATATTTACGCATCAAACAGATTTAGCACTTTTAGCTTTTGCTCTCTTTCTCACCTTTATTGAAGCCAGTCTGTTCTGGAATGAATCTAAATATATGAAAATAACCGGAGTTATGTAGAGAGTAAGAACCTGAGAAAAGAGCAGCCCTCCTACAACAGCCAGTCCAAGAGGCTGCCTAGACTCTGCGCTTGCCCCTATACTCATAGCTATGGGCAGTGTGCCCATCAGGGCAGCCATAGTAGTCATCATTATGGGTCTGAATCTTACAATAGCTCCCTGGTAAATCGCATCAAAAGCGCTCTTATTCTCATTGCGCTGTGCATCAAGGGCAAAGTCAATCATCATGATAGCGTTTTTCTTTACTATGCCTATCAGCATTATCACTCCGACAAATGCGTATATGTTGAGGTCTATGCCGAAGATTATAAGTGTAATGAGCGCGCCGAATGCTGCTGACGGCAGACCTGAAAGAATAGTGATTGGGTGGATAAAACTTTCATAAAGTATACCGAGCACGATATAAATTATTATTATTGAGAGTATAAGCAGCAGCCAGAGACCCTTCATAGATGATTGAAAAGCTTGTGCAGAACCCTGAAAACTTGTGCTTATTGAGTCGGGCAGATTCTCTTTTGCGAGCTTTTCTACTGCTGCCACAGCTGTGCCTAGAGACACGCCTTCTTTAAGGTCAAATGATATTGTTACAGAAGGAAGCTGACCCAGGTGGTTGACTGTGAGGGGACCTACAGCGCTGCGAGCTTTAACCAGCGTGTTAAGAGGCACAAGCTGGCCTGTGTCTGATTTAACATAGAGTTTTGACAGAGCTGCCGGGTCTTTTTGAAATTCCGGTTTCAGCTCCATAATAACCTGGTACTGGTTGTTTGGCGCGTAGATTGTAGATATCTGTCGCGAACCAAATGCTGTATACAGGGCATCTTCAATCTGGTGAGCATTTATGCCAAGAGCTGATGCTTGATCGCGGTTTATCTCAAGATTCAGCTGCGGATTTTTTATCTCAAGATCGCTAGTTATCTGCTGTACCTGCGGCAGTTCCTTCATCCTTTTTTCAAAATCCACTGCAGAAATGTAGAGCTGAGCTATGTCAGGGCTCTGCAGAGTAAACTGGTACTGGCTCTTTGTCAGCTGTCCGCCAATTCTTATTGGAGGCGGATTCTGGAGAAATACCTGAATGCCGGGAATGCCGGAGAACTGCGGTCTCAGTTTCTGCACTATCTGATCCGCATTCATGGATCTTTCATGTCTGGGTTTAAGGTCTATGAACAAGCGTCCTGCATTGGATGTTGGATTAGGACCTCCGGCGCCGACGCTTGACATGAATGACTTCACATTAGGATCTTTTGCAACTATGGCTGCAACAGCCTGCTGATGTTCCTTGAGCGATTCAAAAGATATCCCCTGTTGTGCTTCTGTGAACCCTACGATCATTCCTATGTCATCTGACGGAAGGAAGCCCATAGGCATTCCTTTGAACAGAAATATTGTTGCAACCAGGATCAGTAATGAGAATACAAGCACAGAAAAACGGTGGCGGAGAGTGAATTTCAGGCTAACTTCGTAATAGCGATGCATTATGTCAAAGCCTTTTTCAAGGAACTGGTAAGCACGGCCATGCTTTTCCTCTTCTTTGTGAGGTTTAAGAAACCTGCTGCATAGCATTGGAGTGAGAGTAAGGGAAACAAGTCCAGATATAAGAATCGCCATGCTTATAGTTAATGCAAATTCATGCAGAAGCCTGCCAAGTATTCCACCCATAAAGAGCACAGGGAAAAATACCGCAACAAGAGAGAGCGTCATTGATATGATGGTAAAGCCGATCTCTCTTGAGCCCCTGAGTGCAGCTTCGAATACCTTCTCTCCTTTTTCCATATGCCGCACGATGTTTTCGAGCATGACTATCGCGTCATCAACAACAAAACCGACAGAAAGCGTAAGAGCCATCAGGGAGAGATTGTTTATGCTGAACCCCATAAGATACATTGCTGCGAAAGATCCTATTATTGATATTGGCAATGCGAGACTTGGGATTATGGTAGCTGAAAGGTTTCTAAGGAAAAGAAATATAACCATAACAACCAGAGCGACAGTCAGAGCCAGAGTGAATTTTATTTCTGATACAGAATCGCGGATTGTGAGAGATCTGTCATAACGTATATGCAGCTCTACTGATGCAGGGATCTGCGACTTTAATTTAGGGAGCAGTGCCTTGATTGAATCAACAACTTTAATAGTATTTGTTCCGGGCTGTTTTTGTATAGCCAGAACTATGCCTCTTGTATCGTTGTACCATGCTGCTATTTTGTTGTTCTCTACATCATCTATAACCCTGCCGATTTCATTTAACCTTACAGGGTTTCCATTTCTGTATGCAACTATAAGAGGTCTGTATGCAGCTGCATTATACAGCTGGCCGATTGTCTGTATTGTGTATGCTTTGTGGGAGCCGTCCAGTGTGCCTGTAGGAAGGTTTACATTGCCTTTCGCCACAGATGCTGCAATCTCATCAAGTCCAATCCCCTTCGATGATAGCGCATCAGGATCCAGCTGAGCCCTTACAGCATATTTCTGTGAACCGTAAATCATAACCTGTGCCACGCCATTGACCATTGAAATCCTCTGCGCAAGCATTGTGTCGGCATATTCATGCACCTGAGAAAGTGGCAGTGTCTTTGAGGTGAGGGCTAGATAGAATACAGGCTGGTCTGCAGGATTTACCTTTCTGTAGGATGGAGGTGTAGGCATATCAGCAGGCAGCTGTTTTTGTGCCATTGAGATCATTGACTGCACGTCTTGAGCAGCAGCATCTATATCTTTTTCGAGTGAGAACTGGAGAGTTATCTGCGTTAGGCCGAGAGCGCTTCTTGATGTCATCGAGTCCACGCCTGAAATTGTTGAAAACTGTCGTTCCAGCGGTGTTGCAACAGCAGAAGCCATGGTTTCCGGACTTGCTCCAGGCAGGCTTGCTGTAACCTGTATTGTAGGAAAGTCGACATTAGGCAGATCACTTACAGGCAATAGGGTGTATGCAAAAATTCCGAATATGAGTATGGCCAGCATGACAAGTGTTGTCATTACCGGTCTGCGTATGCAGAGTTCAGATATATTCACTTGCCTGCTCCTGTTTGGGATATTGCCGTTTTGACCGCAACCTTTGTATCTTGAACAAGTTTGATCTGACCGTCTATTACAACCTGCTCATTCTGTTTTATGCCTTCGGCTACGACAGTCTCATTGTTATGAACAGCGGATGTTTTTACCTGACGCACCTCTGCGGTCATGTCTGGTTTTATTACAAATACATATTGTCCCTGCTGGCCTGTCATTACTGCCTGTGAAGGCACGGTAACAGCATTCTTTATTGTTGATAGCTTTAGAGATGCCTCTGCAAATTGTCCCGGCCAAAGCCTTCTGTCACTGTTTGTGAACAGCGCCTTCAGTTTAATAGTGCCGGTCTCTTTGTCTACTGTATTGTCAATAAATATAAGTTTCCCTTCAACAGGTTTTTTGTCTTCTCCAGAAGGCGTTGCTGTAACTTTTAGCCCTCCAAATGTTGAGTAGCTCTTGATTTCTTGAAGATATTTTTCAGCAATAGCAAAATTAAGATATACAGGCTATATCTGGTGTAGTACAACCATCGCCTTGTCATCGTTTGCTTTTACAACATTGCCTTGATGCACAAGATAGTTTCCTGTTTTTGCTGTGATCGGAGAGTAGATGTAGCAGTAACTGAGCTGTACCTTGGCGTTTTCTACAGCAGCCTTGTCTGCCGTTACTACAGCCTCCAGAGCCTCAGCATTTGTTCTGTACTGTTCATACTGCGATTGCGCAACGTAACCCTTTTTTACGAGCTCTTCATATCTTTTTGCGTCAGCTTTTGCATTGTTAAGCTGCGCTGTATCTCTTGCTAGAGCAGCCTCTGCCTGTCTGAGGGCTGCTTCAAAAGGTCTTGGGTCAATCGTAAACAGCAGAGCCCCTTTTGCTACCTCCTGTCCCTCTTTGAAGTGCACTTTGATTAGCTGGCCATTTATCTGCGACTTTACAGATACAACAGAATATGCCTCAATATTTCCAATGGCATGCAGCTCAAGAGGAATATCCTTAATTGATGCTTTTGCAACGATTACTGGAGCTGGCGGCTGCTTTGGTTTTGGCTTCTCTTTTGAGCATCCTGCAAAGATCATAAGTGAGAATATACATAGTGCAGATGCAGAAATACAGCTGATGTTTTTCATGCTCAAAAGCCTCATTATTTAACCCCCATAGCTTTTTCGAGATTGGACTGTGCGATTTTATAGTCATAAAGCGCGGCTGTATGTGCTGTCTTTGCGTTTGAATAGGTTGTGAGCGCGTCTGTCACCTCAATAGGGCTGCCGACTCCTGCATTGTATCTGCCTTTTGCGATCTCTAGATTCTCGTCTGCTTGTCTTACAGTAAGCTCTGCTGCAGTTATCCTCTCTTCTGCTTCGTTGAGGTTGAGCATAGCTTGCTGCACCTCCAGCAGAATGTCCTGCTTGACCGCATCCTCATTCGCCTTTGCGAGTCTCATGGATGCCTTTGCCTCCTCAATCTGGTGTTTTGTCAAAAAACCGCTGAAGATAGGAAATGTGATGGCAGCTCCTACATTCCATGAGTTGTCTGGTGAAAGGTTGTCTCCAGCTTTTGTGTACGAAGCTATTCCTGTAACAGCAGGGTAGTAGCCTTTTTGAGCAAGCTCTATATTCTTTTCAGCAGCCTTCTGTTTTATGCTCATAGATTTGAGATCAGGTCTGTTCGCCAGAGCCTTGTTGATCGCTTTAGGGAGTGTAAGTTCGTACTTTTTAAAGCCGAGTATATTGATCAGTTTGAACTCCGGAGCTTGGGGCTGCCCCATTGCTGTTTTTAGACTGATCCAGCTTAGTCTGAAGCTGTTTTCAGCTTTTATAAGGTTAAGCTTTGCATTACTAAGATCGACTTCTGCTTTTGTAACATCGAATTTTGGCTTCAGTCCTACCTCAAACATCTTTACAGCGATATCAAGATGTTCCTTGTACTGCTTAACAACATCTAGTGCAAGATCCCTGTTTTTTTCTGTCTGAAGAACATTAAAGTATGCTTGTTTTACATTTGCAGTTATCTGCTGCGCTGCGTTAACCAGATCCATTGATGAGGATTCGTACAGCAGCTCCTGTATATTCACTTGGGCTGCTGTTTTACCGAAGTCATAAATATTCTGTTTTAATGTGGCGCTTGATGTATATTCGCCTCTTCTTTTTGAGCTGTTGTTTTCCGGTGAGAAGCGGTTTGCACCGGCAGAAAGGTCGATCTGAGGATAGTATGACGACGAGGCCTGCCCGATTTTGGACTTTGATATGTCTGCGCTGCTGATGGCTGCTGCTATTTGAGGGTTGCTCCTTAGGGCAATATCGACAGCCCTTTGAAGGCTTATAACCTCTGATGCTGATATTAGGGATGAAGCGTTCTTGTCTTCAGTATATGCTGGCTGTACTTTAAGCGCCGATAATATGATTACAAAAAATATTAGCAGACAATGTCCTAAATTTCTGTTCATGCTGTAGTACCTCTTACGAAAATTTGTACAAAACCTTTAAGGGTCTCGTCTTTAGTTTTTTTGTCCGGCGTCTTGTTCAGCATCAATTCTTGGGCATTGAAGTAGGCGAAGCACATCCCAAGAAATGCCCTTGCTCCTATTTCAGGATCCAATTTGGTGATGATTCTCTTTTTCTGCAGTTCATTAAGGTATAAGGCGAGTGTATGCCAAAGTTCATAAATAAATTTTTGGTAGGTCTTAAGCAGTTTTTCCGGATATCGCTGAACTTCTGCCTGCACAAGTTGTATCATCTCTTTTCTTTCTGACAGCTTGTCATAAAAACGCTCTGCAATTATAAGCAGAGATTCTTCATAGGGTTTGTCTGATACTTGAGGCAGAAGACCTTTAAGGTCGGGTAGAAAAGTATAGGAATTGAGCACTGTTTCAAAAAGCTTTTCCTTAGATCTAAAATGACGAAATAGAGTCACCTCAGCTAAACCTGCTTTTTTTGCTATCTCTTTTGTAGTGGCTCCAATATATCCTTTTGTAGAAAAGAGGTGGAGTGCGCTCTCTAAAATTCGGTCTCTGGTTGTCTGGTCATGCACGCCTGACTCCTTTTTTTGAGTCTAATGCTTATGTAAGTGGTTACTTACATAATAAAGTTCAGAAGTTTTAATAGTCAAGATATATATTTTTTATTTAACTGCTGTTTTTAAGTTGTAAAATCAGCGTTATTCCGTATTATCGGCCAGCCAATATATATTTATAGAAGTTGCTGTTTACTTCATGGTAAGATAAAACCCATATCTGGACTAAACGAGAAGCTGATTCGTTATTCGATAAGTCCAAAAACACAAAACTGGGGGGGGTAGTGATGAAGAGATTTTTAGTAGTGATGATGGTTGTTTTATGTTTTACAGTTTCAGCTTTTGGCGCTGAGAGAATCAGGTGCGCTTCAACAACAAGCACTCAGAATTCAGGGCTTTTTGACCACATTCTTCCTGTATTCGAAAAAAAGGCAGGAATTAAAGTTGATGTTGTTGCAGTAGGCACTGGTGCAGCAATAGAGATTGGCAAGCGTGGAGATGCGGATGTACTTTTTGTGCACGCAAAAGAGCTTGAACTGAAGGCTGTAGCTGAAGGATTTTTTATAAACAGGCATGATGTTATGTATAACGATTTTGTTATTATCGGTCCTTCAAATGATGCTGCTTTTGTTAAAGGGATTAAAAAGGCTGTTGATGCATTTAAAAAGATATCTGTATCTGGCAGTCCTTTTGTATCTCGCGGAGATAAGTCAGGAACACACACAAAAGAGCTTAGCCTTTGGAAATCTGCCGGCATAACACCAAAAGGCCAGGCATGGTATCTGGAGGCAGGGCAGGGAATGGCTAAGACGCAGAGAATAGCCGACGAAAAACGCGGATATACTCTTACAGACAGGGGAACATGGCTTGCGACTGTTGATAAAGACAAGCTCGACATGAAGATTGTGCTGGAAGGCGATGAGATACTCTTTAATCAGTATGGAGTAATGGCTGTTAATCCTGACAAACACAAGCATGTAAAGATAAAAGAAGCCATGGAGTTTGTGAACTGGCTAATATCAAAAGATGGGCAGGCAGCTATAGCGGACTTTAAGAATAAAAACGGCAACAAGCTCTTTTATCCTAACGCAAAATAAACTTTTCTATGGAATATATTGCATCAGGATTTTATCATGCGCTGCAGCTGATACTTAAGCTCGACTCCGAGCTGCTCGGCATAATTTTTCTGTCGCTGAAGGTCTCTGGAGCTGCTCTTGTTTTAGCTGCTCTCATAGGCATACCGCTAGGGGCGCTGCTTTCATTGAAAAAGTTCCCTATGCGCAGCGCTGCTGTAAGCCTTTTGAACACATTTATGGGTCTGCCGCCAGTTGTTGTGGGTCTTTTTCTTTATCTTCTGCTTTCAAGGAGTGGTTCGCTCGGTTTTATGTCTTTGCTGTATACACCTTATGCCATGATGATTGCACAGACAGTGCTCTCTCTGCCTATAGTGGCATCGCTCACATATGCTGCTGTGTCATCTGTAAATCCTGTAATACGAATGGCAGCCAGAACGCTCGGCGCGAATAACTACCAGACAGCAGTCGCAATTATCAGAGAAGCACGCATGGGCATAATGGCTGCTGTTATTGCTGCATTCGGCAGGGTGATAGCAGAGGTTGGAGCCATACTCATAGTCGGCGGCAATATCGCCGGCCTTACGAGGGTGATGACCACAGCGATAGCCATGGAGACGGACAAGGGTAATTTTGAGCTCGCGCTTGCGCTCGGAATAATACTGCTGAGTCTCTCATTGCTGATTAACACAGCGCTGCATCTGATTCAGAATAATAAAGATGTGCGTTCTCAGATAGAGGGGGACTGACATGCCGATAAGTTTAAGGATATCCGGTCTATCAAAAGTTTACAACAGCAGTGTTGTGATCGATAATTGCAGCTACACATTCCAGGCCGGAAGCGTATACGCGGTAATGGGGCCAAATGGCTGCGGCAAGTCTACTCTGCTCAGAATATGCAGTTTGCTCGAGAGTCCAACAAGCGGTTCTATTTCGTACTACGCAGGAGATAATGAGCTTGCTTATGATATGCGGCTGCGCAGGATGATGACTCTGCTGCTTCCTGATATAGGTATTTTCAACACAACCGTGCTAAAGAATGTTGAGTATGGCCTTAAGATCAGAGGTCTTTCCAGAAAAAGCATTTATGATGCATCCTGTGAAGCTCTGGAGCTGGTCGGGTTGACTCATAAAATGAGCCAGAATGCCCTGCTGCTGTCGAGCGGTCAGAAGCGCAGGCTGGGCATAGCAAGGGCTTTGGTAATTAAACCCCGTCTGCTTATGCTTGATGAGCCTACATCAGCAATTGATGTTGAAAATACAGAGATAGTTGAGTCTGCAATACTCCGCATTAAACAGGAGCGTAGCTCGACAATAATACTTTCAACACATGAAAGGACTCAAGCGGACAGACTGGCTGACAAGGTGGTTTTTGTAGAAAATAAAAGACTGTCACAGGATGGTTTTTAATATTCTATGACTGGATAGGATCCTGCCGCCTTTCATTTTAAGTTCGTGATTGATTATGGGAATTATCTCGTTTCTGTGGTGAGTTGACATGACTATTGTTGTTCCCATTCGGCCAATTTGTTCAACGAGATTTAGAAATTCGCTGCGTGAATATTCGTCAAGTCCGTTGAATGGTTCATCGAGCAGGAGCATATCAGGTTTGTTTACCATAGCGCGCGCAAGCAGCACCTTCCTTGACTCTCCGTAAGAGAGCGAAAGGATGCGTCTGTTTCGCAGGTTATCTATTCTCAAAATATGCAACCATTCAATAGCAGCTTCTTTTTGAGCTTTGGATACTTCATCATAAAGGCCTATACTCGAAAAAAAGCCTGAAAGCACCACATCTTCTGCTGAGATGCCCCAGTCGTAACTCGCCTGCAAAGAGGATGAAACATACCCGATCCTTTTCCTCACATCCCATACAGAAGCATCATTTTGAAGATTAAATCTCAATATCTTGCCTCCTGATGCAGGGTGCAGTTCTGCCATTATCAATTTAAAGAGAGTTGATTTCCCAGCGCCGTTTTTGCCGCTGATTGCCCAGTGTTCACCCTTGTTAATTCGCCAGTTGATATTATGGAGTATCTGCCAGTCTCCAATATATATGTCAGCATTTTTAATTTCTATCAGAGGCGCTGATTCACTTTTGTACTCCAGATACTCAGACTCTTTTTTTTCAATAATGGGGATGCTTTCATCTGATGTCATGCGAATATATGCTTGTTTTCTGACATGGGGAAGATCTTTTTTGCCGCTCTGCATTACTATACTGCCTCTGTCAAGCACCAGTGCATGCGTTATACAGTTTGGCATCTCTAGTGTTCTGTGTGTTGAGTAGATAATCTGGGTGCCTGAGAGTGCGGTTTGATCAATTATGTCAATAATCGCTTCTCTTGAGTCCGCATCAGGGTCATTGCATATCTCATCAAGCATAAGCAGTACGGGTTCTGATACAAGAGCGCGAGCTATCATCACTTTTTTAGCCTCGCCAGATGATATGCGGAGTATCTCTTTTTGGCGCAGGCTGTCTATTCCGAGCTGTTCGATAATTCTGTCGGCGATACTTATCTGATGTTTGTTAGGTTTGTCAAAGAGCCATACTGTGTCGGCAAACCCTGTATGTATCACCTCTTCAACTTTAATGTTCCAGTCATATTTTGCATAGGCATTAAGCATTTCTGGTGAAACAAGTGCAGCATGATTTTTTATACCGATAGGGCTCTCCTGAGGCTCTCCTTGAATCGCATAAATTCTGCTGCCTGCATTGTGCCAAATGTCTCCATGTATGAGTTTAAGAAAAGTTGTCTTGCCCGCGCCATTGCTGCCTAACAATGTCCAGTTCTCATCCTTTTGAAGCCGCCATGAGATATCAGAAAGTATTTTCTGGTTTCCGATTTGAACATCAGCGCGTTGTATGTCGATCAATGCATTCATGATTTTGCGTTTAGTTTATATTGCATCACTTATGAGCTGTGATTCCAGCAGATGTTGAACTTTGACACCTCATCTGTTATCTTAAATATCCATGTATTATTGTTAAATGTTATAAGCCGGAGTGGCGGAACTGGCAGACGCAAGGGACTTAAAATCCCTCGATGCCTAGCATCGTACGAGTTCGATTCTCGTCTCCGGCACCACAAAAACATCTTCCTGGAGGTTTTATGGGTCAAGGCATAAGAAAGGCTGTATTTCCAGCTGCGGGGCTGGGCACACGGTTTCTTCCTGCAACAAAGGCCTCGCCAAAAGAGATGCTTCCAATTGTGGACAAGCCTCTTATACAGTATGGAGTCGAAGAGGCAGTTGAGTGCGGCATTGATCAGTTCATTATCATAACTGGCAAGAACAAGCGCGCTATTGAAGACCATTTTGATACAGCCGCTGAGCTTGAAGAGAAGCTGAGAAATTCCGGAAAGGACGCGATGCTTGATGAGATTACTCGCCTGAACACAATAGATTTTGCCTATATCAGGCAGCGCGTTGCGCTTGGTCTGGGACATGCTATTTTTTGCGCAGAGCCTTTTGTAGGGCAGGAGCCTTTTGCCGTGATACTGAGTGATGATGTTATTGATCCTGACTTCAAGGTCTTGAAAGAGATGATAGAGCTTTATGAGAAAGTGAAGTCTCCTGTTGTTGCTATACAGGAGGTGCCAAGAGCAGAGACCAAAAGGTACGGCATAATTGATGGTGAGATCGAAAATGGAGCTATCAGGATAAAGGGGATGGTAGAGAAGCCTGATCCTAACAATGCGCCTTCCAATCTGGCTATAATTGGTAGATATATTCTTACGCCCGATATATTTGATGTCCTCAAAAAGCAGGAGCCAGGCAAGGGCGGAGAGATACAGCTCACAGACGCGCTCATCAGTTTGATGTCACAAAGGCCGATTTATGGATACAAGATAAAGGGCGGCAGATATGATGCTGGAGACAAACTCGGTTATCTGATGGCTACTGTTGATTTTGCGCTCAAAAACAGTGAGCTTTCAGATCCATTCAGAAAGTTTCTTGATAAAAGGATTTGCGGCTGACAGGTTTGCAATGAATCAGCCGGCTGATAAATTTATTATCCTAGAGCAGAAATGTGAAGGCTCATGCGCTGATATTTATGAGACAGATTCCGATTTTCTGATTGATATTGATCTGCCCGGTTATGATGTGGATGAGATAGGAGTGAGAATTTATGAGCAGTGGGTTATCATAGAATGCTCTAAACAGAATGATTACAACAGGGCATTCAAGTTTATCTGCCTTGAACGCTGCTGCAGTCCAATAAAACGAGCGCTCAGGCTTCCTTCAACTGTCAGAAGCGAAGGATCAGAGGCTGTATACAGCAAAGGAGTTCTCAGTCTGAAGCTGCAGAAAAACAGCGTGGTATTTACAAATATAAAGGTGGTAAAAAAATAAAAAGGCTCTGAAAAAAGGGTTATACTTACGTTAGAAGAAACGGAGGAATGTTTAATGGCTGAAGCTGAAATAAAAGATGATAAAGATATAGAGATACCAGATACGCTGCCTGTACTGCCGGTGCGCGACATTGTGGTGTTTCCATATATGATACTTCCGCTTTTTGTGGGCAGGGATATATCTATCAAGGCTATTGACCATGCGCTGAGCGGAAACAGGATGGTGCTTCTCCTTACTCAGAGAGATCTGAATATTGACGCGCCGTCACTAAAGGACCTCTATTCAATAGGCACAGTATGCATGATAATGCGTATGCTGAAGCTGCCGGATGGCAGGGTCAAGATACTTGTGCAGGGTGTCAGCAAGGCAAAGGTGGACAAGTTTGTACAGCATGAGCCTTTTTTCACTGCTAAGATCGAGAAGATAGAGGAAGAGAAGCCCGGCGCTCTTAAGATAGAGGATGAGGCTCTTATCAGAAATGTTAAGGAGCAGCTTGACAAGGCTGTGTCATTAGGCAAGACCATACTTCCTGACATGATGGTAGTTATAGAAAATATTGACGACCCAGGAAAGCTTGCTGATCTTATAGCTTCGAATCTCGGTCTTCGCACAGAGCAGTCTCAGGAGATTATAGAGATGTCAGACCCTGTGGAGAGGCTCAGGAGGGTTAGCGAGATACTCACCAGAGAGATACAGCTTCTCACTATCCAGCAAAAGATACAGACAGAGGCCCGCGGCGAGATAGACAAGAGTCAGAGGGAATACTTTCTTCGTGAACAGCTCAAGGCTATACAGAGGGAGCTTGGAGAAATCGATGAGCGTGCTGAAGAGGTGAGGGAGTTCCGTAAAAAAATTGATGAGTCAAAAATGCCGGAGAAGGTGTTGAAAGAGGCTGAAAAGCAGCTCAGGCGTATAGAGAAGATGCACCCAGACAGCGCTGAGGCTGGCACGATAAGGACATATCTTGAGTGGCTCACTGAGCTGCCATGGTCAAAAAGTACAAAAGACCAGATAGATATCAAAGCTGCTGAAAAGGTGCTGAACGAAGATCACTATGACATGGAAAAGGTGAAAGAGAGAATACTCGAATACCTTAGCGTAAGAAAACTGAAAGAGAAGATGAAGGGGCCTATAATCTGTTTTATAGGACCTCCAGGAGTCGGCAAGACATCTTTAGGCAGATCTATAGCAAAGGCGCTCGGCAGGGAGTTTGTCAGAATGTCCCTTGGCGGTGTACATGATGAGGCTGAGATCAGAGGACACAGACGCACATATGTCGGCGCTCTGCCCGGCAGGATTATTCAGGGTATGAGGCAGGCCGGCACAAACAACCCGCTTATTATGCTTGATGAGATTGACAAACTCGGTTCTGACTTCAGGGGAGACCCCTCGTCAGCCCTGCTTGAGGTGCTAGATCCTGAACAGAATAACTCATTTATGGATCACTATCTGTCAGTGCCTTTTGACCTGTCAAATGTAATGTTTATCACAACAGGCAATATGGCAGATACTATACCTGGTCCTCTGCGCGACAGGATGGAGATTATTTATCTCTCAGGATATACAAGCGAAGAGAAGCTCCAGATAGCGAGAAAGTATCTTGTACCAAAACAGATGGAAGAAAATGGCGTTACGTCTAAGATATTGAAGATAAGCGACTCTGCGATACTCAAGGTTATATCTCACTACACAAGAGAGGCCGGTGTCAGAAACCTCGAAAGGCAGATGGCAAATCTCTGCAGAAAGGTGGCAAAGAGGTTTGTCGAGAGCTCGAAGAAGTCTTTTGAGATCACTTCCGCAAATGTGGAGAAATATCTCGGCGTGCCGAAATTTCTCACAGAGGATGAGATAAAAAAGAATGAAGTTGGCGTAGCTACAGGCCTTGCATGGACAGAGTCTGGCGGAGACCTCATATATATCGAAGCTACTGTAATGAAAGGCAAGGGCAGCCTTACCCTTACAGGCCAGCTTGGTGATGTGATGAAGGAATCTGCGCAGGCTGCGCTCAGCTATGTCAGATCCAAGGCATCAAAATTAGGAATAAGCGAAGAGCTTTTTTCTACGACTGATATACATATTCATGTGCCGGCAGGCGCAATACCTAAAGACGGACCATCAGCAGGCATAACAATGGCTACAGCCATATCATCAGCGCTAATAGGCACTCCTGTAAGAAGGGATGTGGCTATGACAGGCGAGGTTACGCTCAGGGGAAGGGTGCTGCCGATCGGTGGGCTTAAGGAGAAGACTCTGGCTGCAAAGCGCATGGGTATAAAAAATGTAATAATTCCTGTACGCAACAAAAAGGATCTGGAAGACCTTCCTCCATATGTAAAAGAGGATATGAACTTTGTGGTTGTTGATAATATGGAGGATGTGCTTAAAACAGCCCTTAGTAATGGCGATATAATCGCATGTTCAAAGTCAAAGAAGGATGCAACTGCAAAATCAAAGACAAAGCCAACAGGAAAGTCAAAGGTAGCAGTTGCAAAAATGTCAGCTCCAAAAAAGTTGGTAAAAAAGAGCGATGCGCATAAAAGAGGCAGGAGAGCTGAATCTCCTGCAAGAAATAAAAAGAAGGCATAATCCTTCTTCACCAGACTTTTCCAGAAATGCGGAGGTTATTGTCGGCATCGGAGACGATGCCGCAGTCCTCTCGCTTCATGACAGAAGAACCCTTGTTACAACTGACATGATGATAGAGGGTGTGCATTTTGATCTCTCATTCACTAATTTCGTGAGCCTTGGATATAAGCTCGTATCAGTTAATGTGAGCGATATAATGGCTATGGGATCTGAGCCAAGATATCTTTTTCTGAATATAGCTCTAAACGGCGAAACAGACATGGATGACTTCTGGAGGCTCTTCAGCGGAATAGAGCATGCTATGCGCATATATGGGCTGCGGCTGTTAGGCGGTGATCTTTCATCATCAACAGGTCCGGCAATGCTCTCAGCAACTCTTATAGGTAGTTCATCATCATTTTTGACAAGGTCAGGAGCAAATCCCGGAGACAAAATTTATGTTACAGGCACGCTAGGAGACTCCGCCTGCGGTCTAGAGATACTCAAAAGACTTTCACCAGATTCTAGGGAGTCTGTCAGAAACATAGATTTTATCAACGAGTTTAATGCAGAAAATCTGGATTCTCTACATCTGGAGGCTTCTTATCATAAGCAAATAAGTTTTAGCACAGCTCTGCCGCTTATTAAAAGGCATCTTGCTCCGGATGCAAGAGCATCACAGGCATACGCATCAGCAGCTACAGCTATGATGGATATAAGCGACGGACTTTTTATTGATCTTAACAGGCTCTGTGATGAGAGCGCAGTGGGGGCTGAAATAGATCTTGCAAAAATACCTGTTTCCGGAGAACTCGCCATAGTATCCGGGCTTCTGGAACTTGATAGCCTCATGCTTGCTTCATCAGGCGGAGAGGATTATGAACTTCTTTTTACAGCTCCGCCGGATACAGCTGAATCTGAACTTCAGGGAGCTGCATGCATCGGCTTTATAACTGACTCTGGTATGTTTGCCAAGGATTCTGAAGGACGCAGAACAGAAATCAAGCCCAAGGGATATCAGCACTTTGCGAATTCGTGAAAGACTGAGATCCATACTCACAATAAATGAATCGCCCCGCAGGCTCGCTTTTGCTTTTGCCCTCGGACTTTTTATAGCCATTTCTCCCCTTATTGGGCTGCATACAATACTTGGCTTGGGCTTGAGCTGGCTCTTTAGACTTAACAAATTTGTAACAATGCTAGGTGTTTTCGTCAATAATCCATGGACATTGGTTCCCATATATACATTTGCGACATGGGTAGGAGCGATACTGCTGGGTGTTGATGACATAATTCCTGATATAGACTGGAATAATGTAAACTACAAAATGTTTTTTGATGAGTTTAAGCCGCTATTGTGGCCGTTTATCGTTGGCTCTACATTTGTCGGGCTGGTGTCTTCTGTTGCTGCATATTTTGTCATATACATCATGATTAAGAGATCGAGAAATGAAAATTAAAAATAAAGTTCATATAACAAGCCTCGGATGTCCAAAAAATTCTGTTGATACAGATAAGCTTGCTGAACTGCTGGCACGCAATGGATTTGTTTTTGTGGATAGCGAAGATGCTGCTGATATGCTTTTGATAAATACCTGCGGATTCATCAGCTCGGCAAAAGAGGAGTCTGTGAACGAGATACTCAGGCTGGCGTCTCTAAAAAACAGCAGGCGCAAACTAATTGTATTTGGATGCCTTGCAAAGAGGTATATGGATGAACTGATCAGGGAGATACCTGAGATAGATGCGATAATGGGAGTTTATGAAAATGAAAAGATCCTCCAATATTGCAAGGGAGTTGCAGGCGAAAGCTTCAAGCCTGAAGCAGTGCATGATCATTTTATGCTGAATACAGACACTGAGGGGTATCCGTTTGCGTATCTCAAAATATCTGATGGATGCGACAGGAAATGCACATTCTGCGCAATCCCATCAATCAGAGGCAGATTCAGAAGCATAGAGCCTGAGTCTGTACTTGAGGATGCACTCAGATATATAGAGAGCGGCAAGAAAGAACTCATACTAGTAGCTCAGGATATAACGAGCTATGGTAAAGGCATAAAAGACCAGAGCCTTCCTAAGCTGCTCAAACAGATAGCGGCAATTGATGCTGATTTCAGGATAAGGCTGCTATATCTTTACCCTGTAAATATTGATGATGAACTGCTTGACGTTATTGCTGGTGAAGAAAAGATTTATAAATATTTTGATATTCCTCTTCAGCATTCTGAGGATAGGCTGCTTAGACTTATGGGAAGGCGCGGAAGCAGGCAGGAGTATATAAAGTTGATAAGAAGGATCAGACGCATGATACCCGGAGCTGTGCTCAGGACAACCTTCATTGTAGGGTTCCCTTCAGAGACTGAGCGTGATTTTGAAGGGCTGACAGACTTTGTAGAAGAGATAAGGTTCGACAGGCTCGGTGTATTTAAATTCTCCAGAGAAGAGGGCACTCCGTCATACTCTCTTTCAGGGCAGGTGCCTGACGCTGTTATGGAGAGAAGGCTATCAGAGATTATGCAGAGGCAGGCGTTGGTATCGCTCGAAAAGAACAGGGAGCTTGTTGGCCAGAGATATGAGGCTCTTGTTGATGAGGTTTGTGATGACCACATTATAGCAAGGCTCTATTCCCATGCTCCCGAGATTGATGGAGTGGTGATTATTGATAGAGAGAATGAGTCACATATTATCAGGCCCGGTGAATTTGTTGATGTCGAAATAACTGAAGGGCTGGAGTACGATCTCAGGGCTGTTGTGTCAGACAGCCGTAAGGCTGGATAATGCGCAGCAAGTTGCCGGTAACGCATATAATACTTTTCCTGCTCACTTTTCTGACTACTCTTGTTGCAGGAACAATAAATTCAGGCATAGACCCTTTTGCAGAGCCGCACAGGATATATGAGGGCATGCCTTTTGCTCTAACAATTATTACCATTTTGTTGGTTCATGAGTTTTCGCACTATATTGCATCAAAAATTCACAGGACAGAGGCTACCCTGCCATACTTTATTCCTGCACCATCCATAATTGGCACATTTGGGGCATTTATCAAGATGAAGTCTCCAATTAACACAAGAGAGGCATTAATAGACATCGGCTCATCAGGCCCTCTTGCAGGCTTTGTAGTCTCTGTTGTTGCTTGTATTGCTGGACTATATATGTCTGATATTGTGAAGATAGATTCTCAGGAAAACGCATTTGGAGTGGGCAACTCATTATTGTTTAGCATGCTGGCAAAACTTATAGTGGGTAACTTTCCAGACAATCATGACATACTTTTGCATCCTGTTGCATTTGCAGGATGGATAGGTTTATTTGTAACATCCATGAATCTTATTCCCATTGGACAGCTCGATGGCGGACATATAGCATACGCGCTTTTTGGTGATAGGCATAGATGGATTTCGAAGGTGCTGGTGGCGCTGCTGCTGCTTATCGGCATATTATTCTGGCCTGGATGGATAATATGGGCTGTGCTTATGATGATAATGGGAACTAAACATCCACCTGTGCTTTACTGGCATGAGCCTGTAAGCTGCAGCAGAAGAGCTGCTGCAATGGCAAGTTTTATAGTGCTGGTCTTAACATTTGTGCCTGTTCCATTTAAAATAGAATTATGAAATCTCTAAATATAACAAGTATATCTAACCCTGCTGTTAAAGCAGCGGTTAAACTTAAGGGAAAGCCATCAAGAGACGGTTCTTTTCTTATTGAGGGGCCGCACCTTCTGCAATCAGCGCTCTCATCAAGAAGTAAAATAAAAGAGATATTCTTTACAAGCTCTTTCAGCTTAAAGAGCGAGGGTGGCAGGATCTTAAAGAAGGCTGAGTCAGCTCATGTGAGGCTTATAGAGGTTGATGAGGCTGTTATGTCAAAGATCTCTGATGCTGTGACATCGCAGGGTGTGGCTGCTGTGGTGACCCTGCAGAGAGTAGATCTCGATGATTTAACTCTTTCATCTGTGCCCCTCATAGCTGTTTGCGATGGGGTGCAGGATCCGGGCAATATCGGCACCATAATACGTACTGCTGATGCAGCAGGCGCTGATGCTGTTGTGCTGCTTGGTGGATGCTGTAATCCCTATAATCCAAAATCTGTCAGATCTACAGCCGGCAGCATATTCAACATACAGGTTGTTACAGCTTCTTCAAATGCTTTTATAAGCTATGCTGCTGCCAAAGGGATATCAATATGCTGCAGTTCAGCAAAGGGCAGTACATCTATTTTTGAAGTCGACCTTTCAAAGCCTCTGGCGATTGTTTTTGGCAGCGAGGCTCATGGGATAAATGACTCAATAGTCTCAGTAGCAGATTTTTCTGTAGCTATCCCGATTCAGGGTAGGGCAGAGAGCCTCAATGTAGCATCAAGCTCTGCCATATGTCTTTATGAGGCTCTTAGGCAGCGCATATATATGCTTGAAAAATAATAGGATTGATATGGTGCATATAAGAGCTTACCATTTTTATGCCTGATCATATATACTACTCTATACAAAAAACAGCACTGAAAGGAGATTTTCAATATGAAGGTTATTCTTAAAGAGGAAGTTAAAAGCCTCGGAAATATGGGCGAGATTGTTTCTGTAAAGGACGGTTATGCCCGCAACTTCCTCGTACCGCAGGGCTTGGCTGTTGAAGCTAATATGGCCAACGTAAAAGAGCTTGAGAACGAAAAGAGAAAGATACAGCAGAAGGCTGCTAAGATGAAGGCATCTGCTCAGGAGCTGGCTGCGAAAATTTCAGCAGTAGCTGTTCAGATAAAGGCAAAGTCTGGGGAAGAGGACAAGCTTTTTGGATCTGTTACAGCAATGGATATAGCTGAAGCTCTCAAGGGAAAAGGCTTTGATGTTGACAAGAAAAAGATCGTGCTCGATGAGCCGATAAAGAGGCTTGGCGAGTACAAGGTTGATGTAAAGATATTTTCTGAAGTGTCAGCGCAGGTCAGCGTATCAGTAGTAGCTTCTGAATAATTTAGCAACAAATAACATACCAGAATATTCCGGGAGGTAGTTCTTGAAAGCGATGGATCAACTGACTGACAAGCTGCCTCCCCAAAATCTCGAAGCAGAGCAGTCTGTGCTCGGCGCGATAATGTTAGACAGCGAAGCTCTTCCCAAGGCTATCGAGATACTCGAAGAAGAAGACTTCTACAAAGAGTCCCACCGCAAGATATTCAGGGCAGCAGCAGAGCTCTTCAACAAGGGAGAGGCTATTGACCTGATAACAGTTACCGACCTGCTGCGGCGCAATAATGAAATTGATTCAGTGGGCGGGGTTGCATATCTTTCCCAGATTATAAACAGCATACCTACTGCAGCCAATGTCCGTTACCATGCTAGGATCATACGCGAGAAGGCTTTGCTCAGGGCTCTTATCAGAACAGCCACGCAGATATCCACCAAAGTATATGAAGACAGCAATGATGCTGATGAGATGGTCGATTATGCAGAGAAGATGATTTTTGATATAGCTGACAAGCGTACAAAAACATCTTTTTATGAAATGAAGGGAATTATAAAAGACACATTCAAGCTGATAGAGAGCCTTTACCAGAAGAAGGACGCTATTACAGGTGTGCCTTCAGGATACAAAGACATAGATGAACTTACATCAGGATTCCAGCCCGGCGATCTCATAATAATAGGAGCCAGACCAGGTATGGGCAAGACATCATTCGCATTGAATATTGCCCAGCATGTTGCACTGGAGAATAAAGAACCTGTTGCTATATTCAGCCTCGAAATGTCAAAAGAGCAGCTTGCTCTCAGAATGCTATGTTCAGAGTCGATGGTTGATTCATCAAGGGTCAGAAAAGGATTTATAAGCAAAGAGGATTGGCCCAAGCTCACCAATGCTGGGGGCAGACTTGCCGAAGCCCCGCTTTTTATAGACGACTCTGCAGCCATATCTGTGCTTGAGGTGAGGGCAAAGTCCAGAAGGCTCAAGATGGAGCATGGCGGTCTCAGCATGGTCATTGTCGACTATCTTCAGCTGATGAGGGGCAGGGGGAATTTTGAGCGCAGGGAGCAAGAGATATCTGACATATCGAGATCACTGAAAGAGCTTGCCAAGGATCTTAAGGTGCCTGTAATAGCACTTAGCCAGCTGAACAGGGCAGTGGAAAACAGGGGGGACAGACGTCCTACTCTGGCTGACCTGAGGGAGTCGGGAGCTATCGAGCAGGATGCTGACGTTATAATGTTTTTATACAGAGATGAGGTGTATAACAAGAACAACCCGGCTTCAAGGGGTAAGGCAGAGGTAATAATAGCAAAACAGAGAAATGGACCCACCGACGTAGTCAACCTCACATTCCTAGCTGATTCCACCAGGTTTGTTGACTTTGCAGGTGTAGTTTACGAATCTGAAGAGGAAGTCTATTAGTGAAAAGAATGCCTGCTGTGGCGGGCCATTTTTACCCTGGCAGCGCAGTGCAGCTAAAGTCACAGATTCAGGAATTCGGCAGCATAAATAAGCCCAGAAAGAGGGTGATAGGCATAGTAGTGCCGCATGCAGGTTATATATATTCCGGGCGTGTAGCTGCAGCAGTTTATAATCATATCGAGTTTCCAGATACATTTATTCTTTTGGGGCCTAACCATACAGGCATAGGCTCTGATTTGGCGCTCTTCTGCTCAGGCAGCTGGGAGATACCTGGACGTTCTGTTGATATAGATGAAGCTTTATGCTCTGCTCTTAAAACATCTTCTCCACTGTTTACAGATGATGAAGGCGCGCATACGTTTGAACACTCTTTAGAGGTGCAGCTGCCTTTTATAGCTTACGAATCTGATGACATAAAAATAGTTCCTGTCACTGTCAGCAGAGCTGATATAGACGACTGTAGAAGTGCAGGTATCGCCATAGCCAAAACAATATCAGAGTCATCCCGCAGAGTTGTTATAGCTGCCAGCACAGACATGAGCCACTATCTAGATCATGATGCAACCTTGAAGCTTGACAAGCTCGCTATAGATAGGATTCTCGCTCTTGATCCAGAAGGTCTATACAATGTTGTCAGGACAAACAACATATCTATGTGCGGAATGCTGCCTGCTGCAATTATGCTGTTTGCAGCAAAGGAGCTCGGAGCTTCAGATGCTGAGCTTGTGATGCATGCCACATCCGGAGAGGTGAGCGGAGACTTTGACAGAGTGGTCGGATATGCGGGGCTGATTATAAGATGAATACCCCGAAGTTTCCTGAACTGACAGCTTTGATTCTCGCTGGGGGCAGAAACAGCCGCTTTCCTGTTCCCAAAGGGCTTATACAGATAGACGGAGTCACGATACTCCAGAAGAATATAAACCTGTTGCTAGAGTTTTTTGGCAGAGTTATGATCAGCACTAACAGTCCGACAGGATTCCTCTGCCATGGGCTTCCTCTTATAGGTGATGTTATCGAATCAAAAGGCCCTTTGTCAGGCATATATTCCGGGCTTGTTAACTCTGATACGGATATATTTGTTGCTGCTTGGGATATGCCTTTTATAAATCCATCTGTGATCGACCTTATCGCATCTGCACATATTGAAGCCTGCAGAAGCTCTGATATTTATGCTACAGTACCAAAATTCGGCGGAAGGCTACAGCCTCTTTTGTCCGTATATTCCCGTAATATGGCAGGACTGATAGAGAGCGCTGTTTATGATGACAAGACATCCATAAGGCCGTTGTTATATGATATAAGCACCAACTTTATTGAAGAGGATGTTATAAAAGAAGTAGACTCGTATGGTCTCTCATTTGTTAATATAAATACTATTGATGATTACGAAAGATTTTTCAGCAGCGCAGCTTTGGCAGATGCATTAAAACAGGCTGGGCAGGACTGCTGAAAAAAACAGGAGGACGGAATGTTTGGACTTGGTATGCAGGAGCTGGTGATAATACTTGTTATTGTTGTGGTTCTTTTTGGCGCCACAAGGCTTCCTCAGCTCGGTAAGGGCATAGGAGAGGCCATAAGCAATTTCAAGAAAGGAATGACAGAAAAGGATGCAATTGATGTCACTCCAGAAGAAAAGACAGCTGAAGGCGAAAGCAAGACAGAACAGAGCAAAAAAGCTTAATTGCCGTGAAACGGGGCATTACTGCTGAAATAGATCTAGACGCTCTATCCCACAACTACAAGACAATAAACGAGCTGGTCTCTGGCCGGCTCGTTTTTGCAGTTGTTAAGGCAGACGCATACGGGCATGGAGCTGTTGAAATAGGCAAAAGACTTTCTTCCGATGGAGTCAGCAGGCTTGCTGTTGCATTCTCTTCAGAGGCAAGGCCTCTGCGTGAAGCTGGCATTAAATGCCCGATCATATCTCTATTTGATCCGGATCCGGAAGATGTAGTTAGTCTCGACCTTATACCCGTTGTGCATAATTTCAAATCTGCAGCTAGGCTTTCTAAGATAGCTGAGAGTAGTTCATATCAGCTCAGTCTGCATGTGAAGATTGATACGGGTATGGGAAGGCTTGGCATATATCCTGAAGATATAGATACAATCGCTTCGATAGCTTCTCTGCCTAATATAAAAATAGAAGGGCTGATGAGCCACTTTTCAGAAGCAGACCTTGGAGATCTCTCTTTTGCTGCAGACCAGATATCCAGATTCAGGGCTATGCGCAGTCATCTGCATAAGCGCGGCATTATGCCAGAGTATCTGCATTTAGCTAACAGCGCCGCTGTTATAAATCTGCCGGAGGCGCATCTTGATGCTGTAAGGCCGGGGATAATTTTGTATGGATACCCTCCTCAGCATGGCAGCAGCATTGATCTAAAACCTGTTATGAAGGCCACTGTCACAATTCATTCTCTAAGAAAGGTTAAGGCAGGCGCTCCGATCAGCTACGGCAGAACATTTATAGCCAAACGTGACAGCATTATCGCTGTACTGGGCATAGGTTACGCGGATGGCTATTGTAGATCTTTTTCAAATGCAGCTGATGTGCTTATCTCGGGTAAGAGAACAAGGATAGCTGGAAGGATATGCATGGATCTCTGTATGGCTGATGTTACAGACATAGCTGCTGAAACAGACATTTCTGAGGGCGATGAAGTTGTAATATTGGGTCGTCAGGGTGATGAATTCATAAGCGCAGACGAACTTGCATTAAAAGCGGGTACAATATCATATGAAATCCTAACATCCTTTGGATCAAGAGCTGGAAAAATATACAAACACTCCTGATACTCTGCCATGATTGCGGTAATTGAATACATAGGTGCGTTGTCTATAAAATTTGCTGAAGAGATCGGCAGGACATGGATTCTCTTTACAGACACCCTCCGCCAGTTGTTCAGACGACCTTTTGAAGCAGATACAATACTAAAGCAGATGGTAGAAATAGGCGTAAAATCGCTCCCTGTTGTCATTATTACAGCTTTATTTACGGGAATGGTCATGGCTGTTCAATCTTATACAGGTTTTAAGAGGTTCGGAGCGCAGTCTGTTGTGGGTTTTGTTGTATCTCTATCCATGGTTCGTGAATTAGGGCCTGTATTAACCGGACTGATAGTTGCAGGAAGGGCAGGCGCATCAATGGCCGCTGAGCTGGGTACAATGCGCGTAACAGAACAGATAGATGCTCTGGAGACGCTTGCAGCAAACCCTGTAAAACATCTCGTTGTACCCAGATTTATAGCTACAATGCTTATGATGCCTGCACTTGCAGCCGTGGCTGACCTTGTGGGTATAATGGGCGGCTTTATGGTTACAGTTAAGCTGTTTGGAGTAAGCTCATCCACATACTGGAAATGGACATGGGACTATCTCAAGTATCAGGATGTCTATTACGGATTGGTTAAGGCGGCATTCTTTGGAGCCTGTATAGCCTTAATAAGCTGCTGCAACGGATTTTATACACAAGGCGGAGCTGAGGGAGTCGGCAAGGCAACAACAAGGGCTGTTGTTCTTTCATCCATAACGATTCTGGTGTCAGACTATTTTCTCTCTGCATGGATGTTCAGATGATAAAAATTTGCAGCTTACATAAATCTTTTGGTTCTAAACGCGTGCTCTCCGGTGCTGATCTTGACATAGGCAAGGGTGAAAGCATGGTTATAATAGGCGGCAGCGGCACAGGAAAGAGTGTTCTTCTTAAGCATATAATAGGTCTTATGAAGCCTGACAGAGGAGAGGTGTTTGTTGACGGTACAGATATAAACAGCCTCGACAGTGAAGCTGTTTATGAGGCTAGGAAAAAGTTCGGCATGCTGTTTCAGGGCGCTGCATTGTTTGACTCGATGTCTGTATGGGAAAATGTGGCATTTGTATGCCTCAGGCAGAAGAGCTGCTCAAGAAAAAAGGCAAAAGATATGGCAGAAGAGAAGCTGCATATGGTTGGGCTGGAGCAAGTTGCTGACCTTATGCCTTCAGAACTCTCAGGAGGCATGAAGAAGAGGGTAGGCCTGGCAAGAGCTATAGCACATGATCCGGAGATACTCCTCTATGATGAGCCTACCACCGGTCTTGATCCGATAATGGCTGAGGCTATTAATGATCTGATTATAGATCTTAATAAAAAACTGTCTGTCACATCAGTAACCATCACTCATGACATGCATAGCGCCCTTAAGATATCTGATAGGATCGCGATGCTTTATGAAGGCAAGATTGCTGGAGTTTATACACCGCAGAATATAAAAAATGCAGAAGAGCCTTATGTAAGAGAATTTATTTCTGCAGGAACATATAATATTTAATATGGAAAACAAAAAACTCTATAAAGGTGTTTCATGAAGATATTTAGCAAAGAACTGAAGGTAGGCCTGTTTGTAATAGCTGTGCTGTCTGTAATAGCCTTTATGACATTTAAAATCGGAGATTTTGATTTTCACCGCGGCGGAGGATATACGATATACATTTATTTTAATAATGCCGCAGGTCTAGACTCGCGCACAAAGGTGAGGGTAAATGGAGTCGACGCCGGATATATACAGGATATAGCGCTTGCTGATGAGAGGGTTAGGGTAAAGGTGCGCATATTTGGCCATATAAAGCTACTTAGTGACGCGTCAGCAGCCATCAAGATGGCTGGAATGCTGGGAGACAAGTTTCTCGAGATCAATCCCGGCACACAGACACCTTTTCTGAAGGACGGAGATACTCTGACCAGCTCTACAGGCATTACTGACATAGACGGATTGATAAGAAACCTCGCAAGAGTATCCATTGAGATAAGCAAAATGACAGAGAATGTTTACAGGATGCTTGGAGATGAGGGCAACAAAGAGGTGTTTAAGGATCTTGTAGTAAGCATGAGAGAGGCAAGCCGCAATCTGAATAAGGCTATAGTGAATAATGATGCTGCTCTGAGAAGGGCTGTTGACAACATATATGAACTTTCAAGATCAGTTGATCAGCTCGTAAAAAACAACAGAGAATCTGTAAGCACAGCAGCAGCCAACATAAGCGAATTGAGCGCTTCTCTAAAAAATCAGGCTCCTGCTGTACTTAAAAATATCGACAGCGCTGTGGTAGAACTCAGAGGAGCGGTTGATGAAAACAGGCCGTCGTTAAAGCGCGCAGTCGACAATCTGGACAAGGTGATCAATAAAATAGAGTCTGGTGACGGCACAGTAGGCAAGCTGATAAATGATGACTCACTATACAATTCTGTAACAAAGACATCAGACAAAATACAGGAAAAACTGAGCATGCTGGACAGCTTCCGATTATTCATGGATCTCAAATCAGGATATTTAACACGTCATAACCAGATAAGACCAGAGGCATCAATCACATTTAGACCCGATGCTTCGCACTACTTGATGCTCGGCGCAGCTAGCGATCCCATGGCAGATATAGGCAATGGAGCCAGAGACAGAAAGACCACATTCAGCGCACAGGTTGGTAAAAGATTCAACGACAGCGAATACTTTAAAAATACAGTAATAAGGGCTGGGGTTATTGACAGCTCTGTAGGAGGCGGAGTAGATCAATACTTTTTTCAGGACAAAATGCGGATCTATCTGGATGCATCAAGATTTAGCAGAGACGACAGAGAGTCCAAAAATCCCAGAATGAGGGCGGGAGCAGACTACTTTATATATAAAAATATTTTTATTTCCACTGGAATGGATGAAATTATAAATTCAAAAAGGCAGAGCTTTTTTATGGGCGGCGGCGTAAGAGTAGGTAAATAAAATTTTGTTTTTTTCTGCGAAAAATAATAAAATCTACACAGTATTGAAAACAAAATAGGAGGTGAGGCAATGCGTATTCCGTATATGAAGCAGGTCTGCTGGTATCTTGTTTTTGCTATGTGCATTATTGCAGTTGCTCCAAAGGCAGAGGCTGGTTTCAGCCCTTCAGAGGCAATAGTGCTTTCACAGACAGACAGGGATGCAGACATGCAGAAGGTGCAGACATTTTTAGAAACAAAGATTGTGCAGCAGAGGCTCGCTGACTACGGTCTTTCACAGGAAGAGATCAGCAGCAGGCTCTCAGAGATGAGCGACCAGCAGATACATCAGGTTGCCACGCAGGTTGATGAGCTAAAGGTAGGCGGTGTGATAGGGCTGGTCATTGGAGTTCTCGTAATCATTCTGCTTGTTATTGTCATACTTAAACTTACAGGCCATAAGGTAGCAATTACACACTAGAATATGTTTACAAAAAAGCGGTCCGATTTTCGGACCGCTTTTTTTATTTTTGGTCAGGTTGCTATAATTACAAATGCAAAAATATGCAAATATATTCTTGATTGCATCTATTTTATTTATTGCCGCCTGCTCAGTAAGCTATCTGCAGCCTTCAAAAAATGCTTTTATACTTGATACAGTGCCATTTTTCCCGCAGGACGATTTTCAGTGCGGTCCGTCGTCTCTGGCATCTGTGCTCAATTTTCACGGCGTTAATGTTACACCTAATGATATATCTGCAGAGATATACAGCCCCAAGGCAAGAGGCACTCTAACAATTGATATGATTCTTTATTTACAAAAAAGAGGACTTAAGGCAGACCAATATTCAGGAAGCATGTCTGACCTTAAAGATAAGCTGCGCTCGGGGTATCCGATGATAGTGATGGCTGACTTTGGATTTTCATCAATCCAGATGAACCACTTTATGGTAGTAACAGGGTATGATAATGCAGGCATAGTCGTAAATTCAGGAAAGAGCAGATCTGCCCTGATAAGCAGCAGAGATTTTATTTCAGCATGGCAGCGTACTAAGAACTGGACACTATGGATAAAAAAGTAACTGTTAACCAATTCAAATTAATCTTTATGGCAGCATTAATGCTGATGCTCTGTTCATGCACTATTCCAAGAATAATCATATTCGATGATCCGCTTACTGCTCAGGAGAGGATAAACCTTGGTGTTGCCTACGAAAACAAGGGCGAGTTCGATCTGGCTATAAAAGAGTATCAGACAGCATCAAAGAAAGTGGCGGTCGGATTTCTGTATCTCGGCAATGCGTATATGCGCAAAGGAGACATCGAAAATGCAGAGTATAATTACAGAAACGCTATTATAGAAGATGATGCTATGGCTGATGCATATAATAATCTTGCATGGCTGTATTATGAACAGAAGATTAACCTTGATGAGGCAGAAGATTTGGCATTAAAGGCTGTTGAGCTGAAGCCGGAGAATACGAATTACAGGGACACCCTCAACAGGATTCGGAACCTGAATTCCAAAAACTGATATAATCTATTTTCTAACGAGATAAGGTAAAATAACAGTCGTCTTTAAAACTATACAACAGGAGAAAAATGATGGTTTCACAGAGAGCGGGCAGGATAAAACCCTCACCAACACTCGCTATTGATGCAAAGGCAAAGGCAATGAAGGCTCAGGGTCTGGATGTGCTTAACTTCGGAGTCGGAGAGCCGGATTTTGATACGCCAGATCATGTTAAAGAGGCAGCAATAAAAGCAATAAAAGACGGATTCACAAAATATACACCTGTAGGCGGCACTGATGAGCTTAAGGAAGCTGTAAAGAATAAATTAAGTAGAGACAACGGGCTTTCCTACGAAAATGATCAGGTTGTTGTATCGTGCGGAGCAAAACATACGCTCTACAATATAGCACAGGCGCTTTTTAATCCGGGCGACGAGATAATAATACCTGCACCGTACTGGGTCTCTTATCCGGATCAGGCGCTTTTGAATGATGCGGTGCCAGTTTTTTTGAGGACATCAGAGAGCGACAGCTTTATGGTAAATCCTCAAGCGCTTGAGGCAGCTATTACCCCCAAGACCAGGGTATTGATACTAAATTCTCCATCAAACCCTACAGGGCTTGCTTATGATAAAAAGACTCTTGAGGCTGTAGCTGATATTGCTGTAAGAAAGAATATATATGTTATATCTGATGAGATATATGAAAAGCTGGTTTATGACGGCACAGAGCATTTAAGCATAGCGTCGCTTGGCAGTGAAATAAAGGATCGTACTATTGTTGTAAACGGACTCTCTAAATCTCACGCAATGACAGGCTGGAGAATAGGCTATGCAGCAGGACCTAAGGATATAATAAAGGCAATGACGAATATCCAGAGCCAATCCACATCAAATCCCACATCAATAGCGCAGAAGGCTGCTGTTGCAGCTTTGAACGGTCCTCAGGATTTCATACTCACAATGAGAGTGGAGTTTGACAAAAGAAGAAAGTTCCTCGTCAATGCGCTTAATGAGATCGACGGAATAAGCTGCAAGACTCCTACAGGCGCTTTTTATGCATTTCCGAATGTATCAGGAATCTTTGGAAAGTCTGCTGATTCAGTAAAGATAAATGGATCTCTCGATCTTGCGACATACCTGCTTGAGAAAGCTAATGTAGCCCTTGTTCATGGTGAGGCATTTGGCGATGACAACTATATAAGGATATCCTACGCAACATCTATGCAGAATATTCAGAAGGGCGCTGAAAGGATAAAAGAGGCTGTATCAGCTCTCAAATAGAGCTGCGGGGGGGGGGGGTTGGGGTACTTCGGGGGGCGGTGGGG
>JAFGXL010000036.1 GCA_016936655.1 Nitrospirota bacterium
AATATGATCAGTAAAGAGCTTATTCATACAAAGGTAATTACAACATTCCATAACAAAGCATTCAGCACACCATTTATTGGAGTTACTGGAGGAAAAGGCGGAGTAGGCAAAACAACAGCTGCCATAAACATTGCCTATGCAATTGCTTCAAAAGGATATAAAGTTGCTCTTGTAGATGCTGATGTAGATGCTCCAAATGCTGCCATACTAACAACACTTCCACTAAATGATCCTGAACTGGTTCAGTCTATGGTACCTGAATTTATAGAGTCTGCATGCTCCAGATGCGGAGCATGCGTAAAAGCATGCAGAAGAAACGCTCTCTTTATGCCATCCGGATCTGTTCCAAAACTCATAGGCGACTGTAATGGATGCGAAACGTGCATACTTGTCTGCCCTGATAATGCAATAACAAAGGGAAGCAAAGCAGTGGGATGCACATACAGAACAGAATCGGACGAAATCACTCTATATACTGGCGAACTTTATGAAGGCTCCGAAGAGAGCGCATTTGTTGTTTCAGCGCTTCAGGGAAGACTGATAAAGGATGCTGATGATTTTGACATTATTATTGTTGACACTGCTCCGGGCACTCACTGCAATGTAATCAGCGCGCTCAGAGGGATTGATGCAGCGTATGCTGTAACAGAACCTACGCCGCTTGGAGCGCACGATCTAGAATCCATACTAAAACTGCTCAATATTTTTGAGATAAAAAGCTGCATACTGCTCAACAGGTCTGATCTGCCGGGCAGTCAGGCAGCTATCCAGACCATATCAGCAAGATACAGCTCACCAATAATCGCCTCTATTCCAATGCATGAAAGCGTCGAGAAGAGCTACGCAGTGGGAAGACCTGTGGTCAAAATGTTTTCTGACTCAGAGCCTGCAAAGATCTTTGACAGAATGGCTGAATCGATCATAAAGGAGCATATCAGATGAAAGAGATTGTGGTTGTTAGCGGCAAGGGTGGAGTAGGCAAATCCTCAATCACAGCATCCATATGCCACCTGCTCTCTGTTGAACATAAATTAGTGATGGCTGACACAGATGTTGATGCGCCTAATCTGGATATTGTCACCGGAGCTTCACTAAAGGAATCATCAGACATATCTGCCTCTGATAAAGCATATATTGACTATGAAAAATGCACAGCATGCATGAAGTGCATAGATGTATGCAGATTTGCCTCAATCATAAAATCGGATATGCCTGTGATAATGAGCTACTCATGCGAAGGATGCGGCGCTTGCGAAGTGGTATGCCCGTCAGCCGCAATAGAAATCAAAAAAACTGTAAATGGACAGATCAAAATATTCAAAGGAAAGAGCGGCTTCATAGTATCAGGAGAACTGCTTATGGGAGAGAGCAGTTCCGGACGCCTTGTTGATGAAGTAAAAAATAGGGCCAGGCTAAAGGCAGATTCAGTAGGCGCTGAACTGCTTTTTGTAGACGGACCTCCAGGCATAGGCTGCCCTGTAATTTCTACACTCAAAGGCAGTGATTATGTAATAGCTGTTACAGAACCAACGCCTGCAGCACTTAATGACCTGAAACGGGTTATCACTGTAGCTGGTCATTTTAAACCTGTAATAAGTATAATAATCAACAAGGCAGATATTAACGCAGACATGACAGCCACTATAAAAAAGTTTGCAATGGACGCAGGCATAAGCATTCTTGGCGAAATACCTTATGATATTTCCATACCCAAAGCAGTTGCCATGACCCTGCCAGTAACATCTGTATATCCATTCAGCCCCGCTTCGGTCTCTATAAGAGAGCTCGTGGGCAGATTAGAAAATCTAGCAGAAATAAACAGGAGTGAAAATGCAGAACAACGATGAAAAAAAACAGGCACCAAGCTGCCCAGGCAGCTCACAGTCATCATGCCAACAGCCATCCGAAGAGATGGAGAGGCAGGCGCTTCTTGACAACATCAGCAAGATAAAGCACAAGATAATCGTGCTTTCAGGCAAAGGCGGAGTCGGCAAGAGCACAGTTGCAGCAAACATAGCTATTGAGCTTGCTCTTCGCGGCAAGAAGACAGGACTTATGGATATCGATATCCATGGGCCAAGCATACCAAAGATGCTCGGCATAGAAAATGTCCCCCCAAGAAACACATTTGAAGGACTATACCCTTCTGAGGCCAATGAAAACCTCAAGGCTATATCCATCGGTTTCTTCCTAAAGGATCAGAATGATGCTGTGATATGGAGAGCGCCTTTGAAGCACAGCCTTATCAAACAATTTTTAACAGATATAAGGTGGGGCGAACTGGATTACCTTATAATCGACTGCCCCCCAGGCACAGGAGATGAACCTCTTTCTGTAATACAGCTGCTCGAAAAGCCAGATGGAGCTGTTGTCGTCACAACTCCACAAGATGTATCACTTAATGATGTTAGAAAGTCTGTCACCTTCTGCGGACAGATGAATCTGCCGGTTATCGGAGTTGTCGAAAACATGAGCGGTTTTAAATGCCCTAAATGCGGAGAGGTTGTAAATATCTTCAAAAAAGGCGGCGGCTCAAAAATGGCAGAAGAGATGGGAATACCTTTTCTAGCAGCCATACCGATAGATCCTAACATGGTTGAGTGCGGTGACAGCGGCAAGCACTTTGCTACAATCTACAAAGAGTCTGATGCAGCAAAGTCATTTGCACAGGTAGTGGATAGCCTGCCAGGCATTAAAAAATAGTCAACATTACAATTAAAGCGACTGCGTATAATTACGCAGTCGCTTTAAAAATGATTTGGAGGCATTATGCCTGTATATGAATACAAATGCAATGATTGCACCCACGAATTCGAAGCCAATCAGTCAATGAACGAAAATCCGCTCACAAATTGTCCTGCATGTGGCGGCAACGTTAAAAGAAAAATATCAGGCGGCAGCGGATTTATAATGAAATCCCAAGCCGCACCAGCTGCAAGACCCAGATGCGGCAAGAGCCAGACCTGCTGCGGCAGCCATACACCATGCGGAACCCCATCATGCGGAAACTGAGAGATATGAAATGAAAGCAAATTCTCGACCAAACATAAAAAAATATGACATACCTCTTAAGAAAGCTCTTAAGCTCACTCTAGAAAACATTAAGCCTATTAAAACAGAAACGGTATTTATACCCGAACTTGCAGGCAGAATAACAGCAAAACCTGTAAAATCACTTGTCAATACCCCGTCTTCTGACATATCTCTAAAGGACGGATACGCTGTAATATCTGCTGATGTAATGAATGCTTCAAAAAACAAACCTATTGTACTGGCACTCAAAGGATCTCTTATGGCCGGTTCATCCAAAAACTACAAAGTTGTGCCCGGTACAGCTGTAAGAATAATGTCAGGCGCCACAATACCCAAAGGAGCTGATGCTGTAGTTGCTGTTGAGTTTACTGAAACATCAAACAGTAAAGTGACAATCTTTAACCATGCTGAAAACGGCAGAAACATACTCAAAAAAGGGTCTGATGTAAAAAGAGGAGAAATCATAACAGAAAGCAGCAGAAGATTATGGCCTCCGGCTGTAGGACTCATAGCAGCCTCAGGACATGATCGTGCTGTTGTATTTAAAAATCCTTCTGTTTCTATAATTGCCACAGGCGATGAGATACTCGCAGTAGGCCAGCCTCTTGTAAAAGGCAAGGTATTTGCCAGCAATCTCGTAACAATTTCCTCTTGGTGTACTCATTATGGAATGGAATCTGAAACATCAGTTGTCAAGGACTCCGAATCAGAAATAAAAAAAGCAATCAAAGAAAAGATTAAAAAATCTGACAGCCTTATAACCAGCGGCGGAGCCTGGAAGGGAGACAGAGATCTTGTTGTTAAAATACTTGATGACCTTGGATGGAAAAAGATTTATCACAGAGTCAAAATGGGTCCTGGGAAGGCTATAGGCTTCGGCTTACTCAACTCAAAGCCTGTATTCTGCCTGCCTGGAGGCCCACCATCAAATCAGATGGCATTTCTGCAGCTGGCACTGCCCGGACTTCTAAGGCTTGCAGGCCATTCCTCTCCAAAACTGCCCGAGATTGAAGCAGTTATAGAGGAAACCGTTTATGGTCAAAAAGACTGGACACAATTCATTCACGGCATACTGAGAGCAAAAAAAGACAAAATACTTTTCAAACCGCTCAAGATGACTAGCAGGCTGCAGTTTATGGCTAAAGCAGATGCCATAGCCTGCATCCCAGAGGGTACAGAAAAGATAGACAATGGCAGCAAAATATCTGTACAGTTGATCTCTGCGTTATAACCGTCTGAACAGGTAGCTTTATTCCAGCCTGCAAAAGCCGGATTTGACATAATCTGCTTGATATTAATATATTATATGTCTCTGAATTAGGCTGTATTGAGGATTTCATATTTTCAAACAGCCTTATGACCAGAGAAAATCAGCAACTCAATACTAAAATCATGGGCATTCACATACAGGATAGTCCAAAGGAGGATGCATTATGGCAGAAAAGAAAAAATCCAAAACAGACGTTGCAGCCAGAGCTGCAAATAAGGGCAAGGGCCAGACCTGCAGCCTGTGCGGCAACAAAATAGATGTTGTCATGTCAGTTTCATCTACAGGTAAGAAGAAGATGAGACGTCTCTGCTGCGAAAAATAGTGAGAGATCTGAAAAGGGCTGATCGCCTAATGCGATCAGCCCTTTTTTTACATATCAAACAAAAATCCTTATTGCAGTATCTTAACAATCTGATCAATCAGCTCTGTAGCAGTTGCCTTGTCTTTAACTAGGAAGTTTTTACGCGCATCAACAGATATTTTTGTGGATTTTAATGTAATCATCTCAAGATCAACCTCTATAGTAAGATTATCTGTCGTGCCTGTTATTCTGTAGCCTCCGTTAATAGGACACACATTCTTCTCTACTATCCCCATTTTTTTGAATGCATTATGATTAGCCAGCTTGACATGATCCAACGGATAACTGACCGTTTTATAAGCCACATTAGTCAGAGTATATGCTACACCGCCGCTTGCTCCAGCTATGACAACAGCCGCACATCCGTAACACTGGAAAACAAATAAAAAGCCAATCATTAAAAAATAGAATCTTCTCAAACTCCCCTCCGTTTGGGTAAATATTTTTGTAGAATAACACAGCGTATGCAGACAATAAAATCAATATGCTTGAAAACAGCTTCATTATACGTTATAAATAATGCATGAAAAAACTTATCTTATCTATAATCAAATATTTTAATGAAGGGCTCTGGAATGCGATCCACGAAACAGAAAGCAGAACAAAAAAATGGGCAAAGAGAACTTTGCAGGTAGCTGTCAAGCTTATATCAGAACTCAAGGATGGGCAGCTTATATCACGTTCACAAAGCCTTGTATACATAACCATACTTTCGTTTGTGCCTGTAATCGCTGTCGCCTTTTCTCTACTTAAAGCGTTTGGGTTTCACAACACTGTAGAACCCTTTCTCATAAATATGCTCGAACCGCTTGGGGACAAAGGAGAGGAGCTGGCTCTCACAATCGTGGGGTATGTAAATAACCTGAAGGTAGGCGTACTAGGCACAGCAGGACTTGCTGCACTTTTATATACAGCCATGTCAACAATACAGAAGATAGAATCAGCATTCAACTATGCATGGCAGGTAAAGACAGGACGGTCTCTTTCAAGAAGAATTAAAGATTATTTTACGGTGCTTCTTGTAGGGCCAGTGCTAATGACAACAGCACTTGGCATCACAACGACACTTATGAGCAGCTCCGTAGCAGGCATACTCAAATCAATCGAGCCTTTTGGCACCCTGCTACTTATAACAGGCAAAACAATTCCATATCTGATAATAATAATGGCATTCTCACTTATATACTTTATGCTGCCCAATACAAGGGTAGAATTCAAGGCAGCTCTGGCTGGTGGAATCTTTGCCGGAATAACATGGCAGTCTATGGGGGTGGCTATTCTCTTTTTTCGTGGTATCTTCTGCAAAATACAAGGCTATATATTCAGGATTCGCGATAGTTTTGCTATTTATGATCTGGCTCTACTTTAACTGGCTTATCCTGCTTGTCGGATCCAAAATGGCATTCTATACTCAATATCCTGCATTGCTGAATGCAAAAAATGAGCAGATACTAACAATGCGCCAGAGAGACAGACTGGCGCTCATGATTATCTACCTGATCAGTCTAAACTTTGCGCAGGACAAGGCTCGCTGGACCCTTATCAGCCTCACAAGAAGGCTAAAACTTCCTCCAGAACCTATCAGCGAAATATTGGAATCCTTAGTCCAAAACAAAATACTTATAAAGCTTGACGCAGATGCATCATACCTACCTGCAAAAGACCTGGAAGCAATTAAAACCAAGGAACTGCTGCAGATAGTACGCAAAGAAGACAAAGGATTGTATATGCCTTGGAAACATGAATCAACAGAATCCCCCATAAGAAAACTTATCAGAACAATGGATGAATCAGAAGAAAAGGCTATAGAAAACATAAGCGCTAATGATTTGATTAAACAATAAGAATCACATCCAGAAAAAGAGACCGGAAAAGAACAAAAAAAAGGCCGAGGATTAACTCGGCCTTTTCTGAATCCGGCGGCTACCTACTTTCCCATTGCCTCGCGGCTATAGTATCATCGGCCATGGAGAGCTTAACTTCCGTGTTCGGGATGGGAACGGGTGTGGCCTCTCCGGCATTACCACCAGAAATTTAGATTAACATATCAATAATACAAAAAGCAAGAAAAAAATTTGTCTTATTGACAATCTGGAATATATAGTCAAGGCACACGGTCTATTAGTACTGGTAAGCTCAATGCGTTACCGCACTTACACTTCCAGCCTATCAAAGTGGTGGTCT
>JAFGXL010000037.1 GCA_016936655.1 Nitrospirota bacterium
TATCTTTTGGCCTCAACTGCTATGTCCCAATTGAATATCTGTCCAGTGCCTCCGTAAGACTGTGGAGAATATGCATCAAGCAGATAGGCAGATACCCTGTATTTGCGAAGCGGTTCAAGGTCTGTAAAGTTCCTCACTCGAAAAGCCTTTATCACCTTTGGCCACATGTCGCAAACCTCAGGAGACTCATCACCATGAAGCTGGAGTATATTAATGCCTGTTGTCTCCATTATCCTCTTCATCTCAGCAGGGTCTTCATTCACAAAAACCCCTACAGTTGTTATGAAGGGCGGCAGAGCATATATAATCTGCTTCGCCTTTTCAGGGTCTATATATCTGGGGCTCTCTCTGGAAAAAATAAACCCCAGAGCATCCGCGCCATACTCAACAGCAGCCAGCGCATCCTCAGGGGTTGTTATGCCGCATATTTTGACTTTAACCATCTCTCTATATCACAGGCAGATTCTTCAATGACTCTTCTATAAGTTTAGCAGGATATTCATAATCTTCAAGTTTGCCTGCCATAAAATCAGCATATGAAGCGAGATCAAGGTATCCATGTCCGCTCAGGTTGAAGAGTATGCACTTCTCCTTGCCCTCTTCCCTGCATAACAGCGCTTCATCTATGGCTGCCCTTATTGCGTGCGAGCTTTCAGGGGCAGGAATTATCGCCTCTGCATTGGCAAATGTCATGGCAGCCTCAAATATTGAGGTCTGTCCGTAAGCCCTTGCCTCTATAATTTTGTCATGATATAGCTGTGAGACAAGAGGTGACTCTCCGTGGTAACGGAGTCCTCCTGAGTGTATGCCCGGAGGCATAAAATCATGGCCGAGTGTGTACATCATTAAAAACGGAGTAAGTCCTGCTGTGTCTCCGTAATCGTATCTGAATTCGCCTTTTGTTAAAGATGGGCATGAGCTGGGCTCAACAGCTATTACCCTGAGATCCTTTCCATTTATCTTGTCATGCACAAAAGGAAAGCTCACTCCTGCAAGATTGCTCCCTCCGCCGCTGCATGCTATAACTATGTCCGGATAGTCTCCTGCCAGCTCCATCTGTTTCTTTGCCTCAAGGCCTATAACTGTTTGATGCAGCATAACATGATTTAGTACAGAACCAAGAGCATAATTTGTATCACTGCGATTTGCAGCATCTTCAACAGCTTCAGAAATAGCTATCCCAAGACTGCCCTTATTGTCAGGGTCTGATTCAAGAATTTTTCTGCCGGAGTTGGTAACATTTGAAGGGCTGGCATGAACCTTCGCTCCCCATGTCTCCATAGCTATTCTTCTATATGGCTTCTGGTCATAACTAACCTTAACCATGTAAACAACAACCTCAAGACCGAACATTCTTCCTGCAAGAGACATGGCTATGCCCCACTGGCCAGCTCCAGTCTCTGTTGCAATCCTCTTAATCCCGGCTTGTTTGTTATAGTAAGCCTGAGCTATTGCTGTGTTTGGTTTATGGCTGCCTGCCGGGCTCACACCCTCGTATTTGTAGTAAATCCTTGCTGGCGTCTTAAGCGCAGCCTCGAGCCTTTTTGCTCTATAAAGAGGCGATGGCCTCCAGAGTGAATAAATGTCGAGCACCTCCTGTGGTATATCTATCCAGCGCTGTGTTGATACCTCCTGCTCTATAAGAGCCATAGGGAATATTGCGCTGAGATCATCAGGTCCTGCAGGCTGTCTTGTACCGGGATGAAGAGGTGGTTTCGGCAGGTTAGGCATATCCGCCATTATGTTGTACCACTGCCTCGGCATATCTTTTTCAGAAAGAAATATCTTTGTGTCTGACATAAATCCTCCGGCTGTATTTATAATTGATTCGCTATTTTAGCACAAGGGACGGGCTTTGTACTTTCTTAAGAGGCTAGCGATCAGAAAAAGCTCCGCCTCCGCTTATAGATATCCTGCAGTCATTATCGGAATCATACGAAAGCCCCTCGCAAAAATTAAGCGGAGATGCATTGCCTGTACCGTTTGGACTCTGATAAATAACATAGCTATGACCGGCGCTGATCGCAACAGGATTATTGCCATTGGTCCATGCAATAGGTGCGCTGCCGTCTATAGTATAAGACCTGTTGTTTTGGTTGCTGTACAAACTTAAACCGGAACAGCCTGTATTGTTTTGAACAGATATTGCAAAGCTGTTTGTTGTGTTCTGGCTACCTAATGGACAGCTGTCGTTAACCCGAACATTAAATGAGTACGATCCTGAGGGAGCATCAACATATCCGCTGACAGGCGTCACAAGACTGCATGTAGATGAGGTATTACCTGAGCAGAAATTTATACCCTTGGGAAGAACACCACCAATTAATGACCAGCTGTATGGAGAGTATCCACCAAACACACTGATCGTGCCGGATGGATATGCCTGACAGGTGTGTGCGGTCGGCAGAGACGAACTCCAGCCTGTAAATAATGGACAACCAATAGTGATCTGAGTCTGTTTATCGCTTGTCTGAGCGCCTGATGAACAACTGTCAGTAACTCTTGTTGTAAATGTATATGTGCCCATATCTGTAGGTATGCCAAATATTAAACACCAAAAACTAAAAAGACCAGGAGGCAGACTGCCGGAGACAATATTGCAAGACACAGGAGATTGACCGCCTGTATAAGTTATAAAATCGTGATATATCATATTAACATTGCCAGAAGCTAACGGATTTGAAGTTGTATTAATTAGCGGATCGCACAATGAAGTTGCATCAATTTTTATTGTGAGTCTTCTGTCGCTTGTTCTTGCGCGGTGGTCTGTAATTCTTACCGTAAATGTATATACTCCCGAAGCCGTAGGGCTTACAGTGCCTGATATCATGTCAACCATATGGGTAAGTCCCGGAGGAATAGAGCCGCCAACAACCGTGTATTTGTAGCCCGGTTTGCCGCCGTCTCCAACAAGCTGGGCTGAATAAGGCTGACCAGCTTTGCCGTCATGAAAAAATCCTGTTGTAACTCTCGGTCCGTTCGGCTTTACGGTTACAACCAGATTTTTGTCCGCTATTCTTCCTTCTGAATCTGTAACCCTTACTGTAAAAGGATAATTCCTTGTAGTAACAGGATCAATGCCTTCGGGCAGGCCGGAAATGACACCTGTTGAGGCATTAAGAGTCATCCCGGGTGGAAGACCTGCTGCCGAAATTCTTGTCCATGTATAAGGTTTTGTACCATCAGTAGCTTCAAGGGTTGTGGATGAGTAAGCGACCTCTTCTGTGGCTATCGGCAGGCTGTCTGTGGTTATGCGCATCTCATGACATACTTTTTTTCTGAGATCAGCAAGGCTTATGTATTCGACAATATCATCATAAGCATCAGATGGAGACTGGATAACAAAAGTTGATGGTCCAGTATTTGTCTCATCAGTTCTATTAGACCCTTTGGAATAGACAACAAAAACACCGGCCGCAGAACCGTTTATCGTGAGAAGAGAAGGTGAGGCAGCCGGCATACAGAGATTAAGGCCGGGATTGTCCAGATCATCTGAAGCTGAATAGAGCAGAGGGATGCCCCACTCGTCTGTTGACCTGAACAATGTCTCAAACTCGGTCTGGGAAGGCAGCCTTTTATTTGTCGCTGCAAACCCAGTAACAGCCTCTTTTGCCTCGAGCACAACCGTTCTTGTTGCCTTGATCTTTTTTGGCGGAACGCTTTTGCCTAGAATAAATGCTCCTGCAGTAACAAGCGCCAGAGCGAGCATTATCACCACAATTACAGCGATAAAGCCGCGGCTATTCTTCAGCTTGTTCATGGATTAATTGCGATAGAGAGGTTTTTTGTCGCTGTGCGACCTCTGTTGTCAGCAACCTGAAGAGTGAACGAATATGTGCCTGCTGCGCTCGGACTGCCTGATATGGCGATCGAAGGCGTGCCTGCGACGGTTGATGGACAATTCGGCGGCATGGTTGTGATGCCTGTCGGATAAGAACCTGAGAGCTTGCACCAAGTATATGATGACCCTCCTCCTGCTGCTCCAACTATCGCGGTATAGGCGATGCCCACCTGTCCGTAGTTAAGAAATTCAGTTGTTATGACCGGAGGATTGGGATTAATGGTTACAGTCAGTCTTTTTGCGGCTATTCTTGAAGATGTCTCGCTATCCTGAACCTGCACCTCAAAATTATAGCTGCCGCTCGCAGTAGGAGTGCCGGAAATCATACCTGTGCCGAAAGCAAGGTTCAGTCCTGCAGGAAGCGAGCCTGAAATTATGCTCCATGTGTAGGGCTCTGTGCCATCCGTTGCCTCAAGAGTAGCTGGAGGGTACAGAGACTCTTCATAACCCAGAGGCAGGCTCTCTGTAGTAATTTTAAAAGAATGGCAGACTTTCTCTCGAAGAAAAGATATATCAACAAACTCCACTATATCATCATAATCTCCAGCAAACTGTTCAGAAATAGCAAATGGGCCTGTGCCTGTATTGTTAACTCCATTTTCTCCAAGACTGAAGAGCATAACAACAACGGAGTTTGTGAGGGTGACAGCAGGGCTTCTTCTGTTGTCTGTTACATCAGCAAGAAATGCGGGAGAAGTAGTGCATAGCTGGACTCCTGACATATTGGTGGAGTAGTAGAGCTGCCGACCCCATGCATCAGTATCGCGCACTCCTGCTGCTGCAAGGGTGGCAGGAAGCTGCTTGTTTGCTATCGCATAGCCTACTACAGCCTCGCGAGCAGCTCTCACAACCTCACGCGACTCATTGAATTTAACTCTTTTTGTCAGAGGGCCTACCAGGCTGGCTCCTACGCCAAGAAGTATACCGATAACAACCAGCACAATGGCAAGCTCAACTATTGTAAAACCTCTTTGGCTGGATACAGGTTTTGACATATTCCTCATACAGTTTTATCGGGTTTTTGTTATGCAGCTTAAGTATATCACACTATAATATATGATATAATATGCAATCTTTAGAACCATGGAGGTACCCGCCATAAGGCTCCCAGACAAAAAAGGATACTTCGGCAAGTTCGGAGGCAGATTTGTCCCCGAAACATTAATATCTGCCCTGAATGAGCTGGAACAGGCATACTCAGAGGCATCAAAAGACCGAGAGTTCCAGAAAAACTTTAAACATCTGCTCAGCACATATGTTGGCAGGCCTACTTCCCTATACTTTGCGTCAAGACTTACAGAACATCTCTGCGGAGCAAAGATATATCTGAAGCGTGAGGATCTTGCTCACACAGGAGCACACAAGATAAATAATGCACTAGGACAAGCCCTGCTCGCAAAAAAAATGGGTAAAAAGCGGATAATCGCTGAAACAGGAGCAGGACAGCATGGAGTAGCAACAGCAACAGGGGCAGCACTGACAGGGTTGGAATGCGAAATTTATATGGGTTCAGAAGATATCAAAAGGCAATCACTTAATGTATTCAGGATGCGTCTGCTGGGAGCAAAAGTCAATGAGGTATCCATAGGATCAAAAACTCTTAAAGACGCTATAAATGAAGCATTGCGCGACTGGACAACAAATGTGCGCACTACACACTATGTGATGGGAACTGTTTTTGGTCCTCACCCTTTTCCGCTGATTGTACGAGACTTCCAGTCTGTAATAGGCTCTGAGGCTAAAAAACAGATACTTAAAGCAGAAGGCAGATTGCCGGACTATCTCGTAGCCTGTGTTGGCGGAGGCAGCAACGCTATGGGGCTTTTTTATGAATTTTTAGATGATAACATAAAAATTATCGGAGTAGAAGCAGGCGGCACAGGCATATCCTCCGGAGAGCATGCCGCACGTTTTGCAGGAGGATCAATCGGCATTTTCCAGGGAACTAAGAGCTACCTGCTTCAGGATGACAATGGCAATGTGCTGGGGACTCACTCTGTATCAGCAGGATTAGATTATGCTGCTGTAGGGCCAGAACACGCATTTTTAAAAGAATCAGAAAGAGTGCTATATACTTACGCGACTGACGATGAAGCTCTGGCAGCTTTTGACCTGCTTGCAGCAAAAGAGGGCATTATTCCTGCTCTCGAATCATCACATGCTCTCGCAGAAGTCATAAAGCTTGCGCCTACTCTGCCCAAGGACAAGATCATCTTGGTTAATCTATCAGGCAGAGGAGACAAAGACGTGCAGCATGTAGCCAGCTTGAGAGGTGAGGAGCTGTGAGCAGAATAAGATCAGCATTCAAAAAATGCCGCGAAAAAAACCGGAAAGCATTCATCGCCTACATAATGGCAGGAGATCCGGATCTTGACGAAACAAAAAGACGTGTTTTGTTGTTAGCAAAAACAGGAGCTGACATAATAGAGCTAGGAGTGCCGTTTTCTGATCCGCTTGCTGACGGCTCAACAATACAGCGCGCTGCTGAGCGCGCTTTAAGCGCAGGAGTTACTCTTAAAGATGTTATAAAGCTGGTTAAAGAGATCAAAGAGACAATCAATATTCCGCTGGTTCTAATGACTTACGAAAACCTCATATACAAATACGGAGAAGAGCGTTTTGTAAATGATGCGGCTGCTGCCGGAGTTGACGGAGTAATAATACCTGACCTGCCGCCTGATGAGGCTTTAGGGATAATAAAGCCAGCAAGGGCGGCTAAGCTGGACACAATATTTCTTGCAGCTCCCACATCTGCAAAAGAGAGGCTGACAAAAATAGCCTCAGCATCACGCGGTTTTGTCTATTATGTATCTCTTGTAGGCATAACAGGATCTAAACTCGATATTGGCGAAGAGCTGAGGAATCATATATCCTATCTTAAAACCTGCACTTCAACGCCTGTTGCTGCAGGATTCGGCGTCTCAAACCCGCAAGATGCAAAAGAGATGTCACAGATCGCTGATGGAGTGATAGTCGGCAGCGCTATAGTAAAAATATTTCATGAGCAGCCTGACAGGGCTGAAGAATTTATCAAACAATTGAGGGAGGCCATTTAGCCATTCTTAGCAGGCTGAGAAGATAAATCATGGCGTGGTTTAAAAAACATAAAGAACAGAAGACAGAAAAAAAGGTTAAGATACCCGAAGGGCTATGGGTAAAGTGCGACAATTGCAAAGAAATAATCTACAAAAAAGAGATTGAAAAAAATCTGCATGTATGTCCAAAATGCGACTACCACTTCAGGATAAGCCTCCTCGAACGCATAGGCTTTCTTGTGGAGCCGGGCAGTTTTGAATCAATTGATGACGACCTGCTTTCAAACGATCCTCTAAAATTTAACGACTCAATACCATACGCAAAAAGACTGGAATCCAACAAAGGGAAAACCAGCATGAATGATGCCGCGCTTTATGGCACAGCATTAATAAACAGCAGACCTGTATGTATTGCAGGCATAGACTTTTCATTCATGGGCGGCAGCATGGGTTCTGTTGTAGGTGAAAAAATAACAAGGGCAGCTGAACTGGCTGCTGAAAAAAATCTGCCTCTAATAACCATAACTTCTTCAGGCGGAGCCAGGATGCAGGAAGGCATGTTCTCACTAATGCAGATGGCAAAGGCATCAGCAGCCATAGGCAGGCTAAAAGATTCAGGCTGCCTATATATATCTATACTTTCAGATCCGACATTTGGAGGAGTCACAGCCAGCTTTGCCATGCTTGGAGACATCATAATAGCAGAACCTAAAAGCCTTATAGGATTTGCTGGCCAGAGGGTAATTGAGCAGACAATCAAGCAGCAGCTGCCTGACAACTTCCAGCGCTCCGAGTTTCTTATGGAGCATGGAATGATAGACCTTATAGCATCACGCAAAGAGATGAAATCCACAGTCTATACATTGATTTCGCATTTCATGCCAGAACCTGTGGAATCATGAACTATAATGAAACCATCAGTTTTTTGTACGGACTGCAAAATCACGGCATAAAACTCGGCCTTAAACGAATCAGCAAAATACTAGATGCACTAGGAAATCCTCAGTATCAATTCAGATCAATACACATTGCAGGAACAAACGGCAAAGGATCCACTGCTGCAGCCTGCGATGCCATACTTCGCAGCCACGGCTTCAGCACCGGCCTCTTCACCTCTCCGCATCTTGTCAGCTTCACAGAACGCATCAGGATAAACTGCAACGAGATAGAAGAGCCGGATGTGATAAGAATTGCTGACCACATACGCAAAAATATTAAAGAGCTATCCGAAGAACATGGAGACCCCACATTCTTTGAATTTGTTACTGCTATGGCTTTCTTCCATTTCGCTGAAAAGAATATTGAGTGGGCAGTAGTTGAGACCGGCATGGGAGGCAGGCTCGATGCAACAAATATTCTGATGCCTGCTGCTTCGGTAATTACCCCGATAAGTTTTGATCACCAAATTTTTCTTGGAGACACAATTGAAAAAATAGCAGCTGAAAAAACCGGAATAATAAAAGAGAATGTCCCTGTTGTATCCGGAATTCAGAAAAAAGAAGTTTCGTTTTTGTTAACAAAAACTGCACACGAAAAAAAAACAAGAATATTTTTCTGTGGTTCTGACTTCAGCCCCAAAAACCTTAATATTGGTCATTCAGCATCTTCATTTGACTATTTAGATCCTGAATTTTCTGCAGAGGGAATCCAGCTGAATCTTGCCGGAGCATTCCAGGCGCAAAATATCTCTGTTGCGATTAAAACTGTTTCTCTATGTCTTGGTAAAAATGCCATAAATCCTGACAAAGCTCGAAGCGCAATCTCAAAGCTGAAATGGCCCGGCAGAATAGAGACTATATCTGACAATCCGCCGTTCATACTGGATGCTGCTCACAATCCTGAGGCTGCTGAAACCTTGGCAGAATATCTTAAAACAAGCCATGGGAGCAGGAAAATCATTCTTATTCTCGGAATGATGGCTGACAAGGATATAACCCAAATATTAAAGCCGCTGCTGCCATTATCATCAAGAACAATATTCACAAAGCCGCTTACTGAAAGGGCTGCATCTTCCCATCAACTCAACTCTGCAGCTATGGATCAGGGATACACAAACACCTGTACAACAGACAATATAAAAGATGCTATTGACCTGGCATACAGGATTTCAGCAGAATTATCTGTAAATGGAGAGCCTGCACCGCTTATCGTGGCAACAGGCTCTTTTTATACAATAGGAGAAATAAAAGCTGCTCTCGGAGCAGAACGAATACTACATGACCTTACAGAAAAACTATAAAAAAATCCTCTTGCCCAGTATGACATTCTTTACATGTCTCTTCTCGGTAATTATATTTTTTGCACACAATGCATTTTGCGATGACAGCACAACAATAAAAGCAGAGAGCCTTGAATACATAAAATCCGAAGACAAATACATAGCGACCGGAAATGTTGTAATAGAAAGATCAGGCACAATTGTGACTGCAGACAAGGCTGTAATGATTGAAATGACATCAGAAGCTGTTGTTGAGGGAAATGTAATACTGGAAGACCAAAAAGCATTTGTAAAATGCGAAAAAGCTGAAATCAACTTTGATAAAAAAACCGGCACTCTTTATAACGCAATAGTAATGCTGAAGGATCAGAAGCTTAACAGAGGCATACCTGAGATAGCCAACCTCAATCTTGATGAAGCTTCAGTTGTATCTGACTACTGGATAAAAAGCGATCATATACAAAAACTGGGTGAAGATCACTATTTCGCAAAGACAGCCCAGATGACAACGTGTTCGCCTCCTTCATACACACAGCTTAGAATAGACAGATTCAAAGAGATGCCCCAAGAGGGACTCTTCTCTTCAGCCACACCTGACTGGTGCTTTAAGGGTGATAATGTAGACATCATCAGAGAAGACCGCATAAAAGCCACTAATGTGAGACTATCAGCAAAAGGACTGCCGGTATTATATACTCCTGCATTCTGGATGCCTGCTGATACATCCAGACACTCAGGACTTCTGATACCCACATTCGGCAACAGCACAACAAAAGGATTCCAGTTCAGTCCGTTATATTTCTGGGCTATTGACGAAAACAAGGATGCCACATTTGGACTCGACTACTACACAAAACGGGGAATAGGCAAAAGCATAGAGTATAGATTTGTTGATTTCAATAGCAAAGGCGCTTGGTACGCATACCACATACATGACAGGCATTTTAAAAAAGATTACTTACAACTTAAAGGATCTCATCAGCATGACTTCGGCAAAATGAAGGCCTTCGCAGATATAGATTATGTGAGCAGATATGACTTTTTTAAGGAATACGCAAGAAAACAGGAGACTGAAAGAATCCAAAAATATACTCAATCAACAATTGAGCTATCCGTACCTATGGATAGCTCAAGATTGTATCTGCTTGCACAGAAATGGATAGACCTAGAGACAGATGGCACAAAGGTTCCATTTAAACTGCCTGAGATCGGATATTTTATAAACGCAACAAAACTAGGACCTTTTATGTTCACAATGTCTACATCAGCAGCAAACTTCAGCAGCAGCGCTGCTCCAGCAGGACAGAGGCTTGACATAAATCCCACAATCTCGCACTCTTTTGGAAATGCAGTTCAGGTATTTCAGTCTGTCTCTCTCAGGGAAACCGCTTACTCGCTCAAAAACAATACAAGCGCTGACAGCTCTCCACACAGAGAATATGTTGATTACAGGGCTAACGCTCTTACAAGATTTTATAAACGCTATTCATCATTTACTCATATAATAGAGCCGTCAATCGAATACAGATATATCTCAAGCCAAAAAGAGCTACCGATTTTTGACTCTACAGAAACAGTTGCCCAGACATCTACTGGCAGCCTATCTCTTTTAAATGCATTCTCATTCAGACATCTCAGTCTATCAGCAAGACTGTCGCAACCATATAATCTTAGAACGAATGGAAACAAATTCTCAGCCACAACAATAGAGCTAACAATGAGTGGCCCTTTTTCTTTAATATTCAGCACTAATCATAACTTCAGCACAGGCAGAACTGAAAATATTAATACTGATATATATTTCAGGCCGTTCGAAAAAACAACTATCAGCATAGGCGAGCGATACACAAGGGGATTTCCTGATCTTTTCCAGTATAGCGTAGGGCTTTCATCAATCATAACAAAAAAATGGAGCCTCGCCTCAAACATACTGTACGACCTTAAAGGCGGAGGCATGAGAGACTCTAATATTAAAATAATCTACAGACAGCAGTGCTGGGCTCTTGTCTCGCACTTTTCAAGAACGCCTGGAGACAATGTGAGACCTGCAGAATACAAATATATGTTCATCATTGAGCTGTTAGGGGTTGGAGGCATCAGGATTTAATGCATATTGTTGTTAATCTGGACAAGCCCTTAGGCATCACTTCACAAGAGGCTGTAACTGCGATAAAAAAAATATTTAAATGCCGCAAGGCTGGACATGCCGGTACTCTGGATCCGCTAGCTACAGGCGTGCTTATAGTTTGCCTGAACGAAGCTACAAAAATAACAGGATACCTTGCAGGACTTGATAAAGAGTACATCATAACAGGAAAGCTTGGAGAAACTACTGATACATATGACTCTGAGGGTAGTATAACCTCCACACGCGACTACAGAAGCACAACTGGGGCAGATCTGATCGCTGCACTGGAGCATTTTAAGGGCGAAACACTGCAGATGCCTCCCGCATATTCAGCGATAAAGAAAAATGGAGAGCCGCTTTACAAACTCGCAAGAAAAGGGATCGTTCCTATGGTAGAGCCCAGAAGAGTGCGGATGGATAAAATAGAGCTCCTCTCTTTTACCCCCCCGCACTTTAAACTAAAAGTTAGATGCTCTAAAGGCACATATATGAGATCATTATGTTTTGATCTTGGAGAATTGCTCGGCTGCGGAGCTCATATTACGCAGCTCAGGCGCACCAGCACTGGCATATTCAGCATAGAGAGATCAGCGCTTCTTGAAGAGCTGCCAGCAAAAACAGAAGCTCTTATGGATATAAATTCTGCCCTCTCCCACCTGAAAGACATTTCACTGGACGGCAGCGACCTTAAACTCGCTAAGAACGGAAACCCTGTTAAAATGCCGACTGTGTTGGCTCTGCAAGATGGCGAGCATGTAAAGCTTAAACATGCTGAATCAAGGAATGTTTTTGGCATAGCAAAGTCGGTCGGAGACTCGCTAAAAATAGAGCGTTTGTTTAATATATAGATTGCCTGAATATACCTAATTCTTAACAAAATTTTGTTGAAATCATAATGATAATAAGGAGGAGTTAATGATACAGAGATACACAAGACCTGAGATGGGCAGACTATGGAACCAGGAGAACAGATACAAAAAATGGCTCGATGTTGAGCTGGCCGCGTGTGAAGCATGGGCAGAGCTGGGCGAGATACCTGCTGATGCACTCGCCACAATAAAGGAAAAAGCTGCTTTTGACACAGTAAAAATTGATGAGATCGAAAAAACAGTAAAACATGATGTGATAGCCTTTCTCACCTCTGTTGCCGAGCATATCGGCCCTGATTCCCGCTTTGTGCATAAAGGACTCACCTCATCGGATGTTGTAGACACATCCCTCTCTCTGCTTATGCGTGAGGCAGCTGACATAATCATTAACGACCTTAAGGCTCTTGGAGATGTACTGAAGGAGCAGGCTCTTAAAAATAAAGATGTAGCGTGCATGGGCAGAAGCCACGGTGTGCATGCTGAGCCTATGACCTTTGGACTGAAATTCGCGCTCTGGTACCAGGATCTTAACAGAAACCTGGCACGCATGCAAAAGGCCAGAGAAACAATAAATGTTGGTAAAATTTCCGGAGCTGTAGGCACATTTTCGAACCTGCCTCCTGAGCTTGAGGAGAAGGTATGCGCAAAGCTAGGCCTAACTCCCGAGCCTGTTGCAACACAGGTAATCCAGCGCGACAGACATGCTGAATACATGACGGCTCTTGCACTTATCGCAGCATCTATTGAAAAGATTTCTGTAGAGATAAGACATCTGCAGAGAACAGAGGTGCGAGAGGCTGAAGAGCCATTTACATCTGGGCAGAAAGGCTCATCAGCAATGCCTCATAAGAGAAACCCTGTAGGAGCTGAAAATCTTTCTGGCCTCGCCAGAGTCGTCAGGACAAACGCACTTGCAGCTATAGAAAACATAGCTCTGTGGCATGAACGAGACATATCTCATTCGTCTGTAGAGAGGATAATAATACCTGACAGCACCATCCTTGTAGATTACATGCTTAATCGCATAACCGGCATGCTCAGAAATATGTATATATACCCAGAAAGAATGAAAGAAAATATGGCCAGAAGCTTTGGCCTCTTCAATTCTCAGAGAGTAATGCTTGCGCTCACAGAAAAGGGCATAACCAGAGAAGACGCATACGCTCTTGTTCAGGCAAATGCGATGAAGAGCTGGTCAAATGCAGAAAGCTTTCTCGATCTGCTGCTTTCTGACAAAGAGATCGCAAAGCATATTACCCCTGATGAGCTGAAGAATATATTTGATACGAAATACTATCTCAGAAATATTGACTTTGTTTTCAAGAGGGCTTTTGAATAAAAACATAACCGCCAAAAGTTTACTTTTGGCGGTTTGTTCCTGTATTCTTTAAATCTGAAATGATAGACCTTCATACACATACAATATTCAGCGACGGCGAGCTGATACCATCTGAACTTATCAGAAGGGCCTCAGCAAATGGATACAGAGCGCTAGCGATTACTGACCATATGGACCAGTCAAATCTGGACTTTGCTCTGCCCAGAATTCTGAAGGCTCTTGAGAAAATGAAAAAGCATCTGCCTATGCCTGTCATAGCCGGAGCTGAGCTGACACATGTGCCCCCTGCGCTAATCCCTGAACTAATCAAGGAAGCAAGAGCACTAGGCGCAGGCATTGTAGTGGTGCATGGAGAAACAATTGTGGAGCCTGTAGCAGAAGGCACAAACAGGGCTGCAATAGAAGGAGGCGCTGATATACTTGCGCACCCCGGACTTATTACAAAAGAGGATGTTGTTCTTGCCAAAGAGCGTGGAGTACATCTTGAAATAACAGCAAGAAGGGGGCACAGCATCTCAAACGGCCATGTAGCCAAGATGGCTCTGCACTATGGAACCAAGATGGTTCTCAATACTGACTCTCATGCACCGTCTGACCTCATAACCAAAGACTTTGGGATAAAGGTGCTGCTTTCAGCTGGGATTGCACCTGAGAATGTTGACGAGGTATTCATTAACTCAGCAGAACTGGTTAAAAAAACTACAAAATAATTATTCAGGATATAGAGGAGGATTTTAGATGCCAAAAACTATAAAAAAACACACAACATATTCAACTCATGATCATACTGTGCAAGAGAGCATAGCTGACCTCAGAGACAAGTTTAAGGAAAAGCAGAAGCTTATGGTCGCAATACTTGCGGGATTCATAGCCATACTTATTGGCATAATCGGATATATAAGTTACAACTCTTACACAGCAAACAAAGCTCTGGAGCTGGAATCAGAAGCTTATAAAATTCTTTATGCTGATTTTCAGACGCAGCCGATGGCTCCTGAGGACAGGATTAAAAAAGCGATGGAGCTTTTCAAAAAATCATATGATGTTAAAAAGAGACCGCATGTGCTTTTTATGATAGCCAATTGCCATTATGAGCTTGGACAATATGATGAAGCCATAAAAAATCTTCTCGATCTTACAGACAGGGACAGTGACCCGCTTATAGCTCCTCTTGCAAGATACAAGATGGCGATGACATACATAAAAAAAGATGACAAGCCAAAGGCCTTCAGTATGTTCGCTGTGCTCAGCTCATTGAATGAAACAGTAGCTTTTCAGGATCTTTCTCTTTTCGAAAACGCAAAGCTGCTTGATGAGGCAGGAAAAACAGAAGAGGCTAAAGCAAAATATAACGAGCTTATTACAAAGTTTCCGCAGTCGCCGCTTGCAGAAGAAGCAAAGAAAGCTCTCGCTGGAAAATAAAACCTCATCAGGAGCATGCCTGAAGGCATGCTCCTGATCAAATCTTTTTCGTCCTGCTTTTCTGTTTGCCAGTCTTTTTAATACTCTTCTTTCCACTCACCAGCTTCTTCTTGACTGATGTTTTTTTCTTGCTCTTTTTGGCAGTCCTAACCACCTTCTTTTTATTGGTCATCTTGTCATCAAGATCAGGCGCATACTTGCCGTCAGGCGGTAGCAACAAGACCTCTCCGGCACTAAGCCTCTCTATGCCGCCCAGTGAATTCATAGCCAGCAGCGCCTGAATGGGAGTATCTGTTTTTTTGGATATTTTTTTAATCGTGTCTCCTTTTTTTACAACATACTTTTCTACACTGAAGAGATCTTCTTCTGGAACCTCATTAAAGTTGTCCATAAAAAATTCTTTTGTTCCGGCAGGTATTCTTACTTTATAGTTCTGAAGGTTTGGCGGGGTAGACCATCTACGCAGCTCAGGATTAAGTTCCCTTATTTCCGCAACTGTTGTGTCAGCGCATGCGGCTATAACCTGCAGATCAACCGGCCTCTTTAGTTCCACCTCATCAAAATCCATAGGCTGGTGCAGCTCGAGTTCAGTAAATCCATGGTCTTCAGGAGTATTGGCTATAGTTGCTGCAGCTATAAAACGAGGCACATAATTCCTCGTCTCCAATGGCAACTGATTTTTATTCAAAAGCTCCCAATAATCATTGGCATTATTTTTTTTAAGTGTCCGTGCTACCCTGCCCTCTCCAGCGTTGTATGCTGCAAGGGCGAGCTTCCATGAGCCAAACATCTTGTAAAGATCATTAAGGTAGTCAGCAGCTGCCCTTGTGGATTTCACAGGATCCTTTCTCTCATCCCTCCACCAATCAATAACCAGCCCGTACCTCTTAGCTGTTCCTGATATAAACTGCCACGGACCTACAGCTCTGGCCTTTGAATAAGCATTTGTATTGAATCCGCTCTCTATCAACGGTAAAAACACAAGTTCATCGGGCATCTTCCGCTCTTTCAAAACACCCTTCATTATCTCAATGTACTTTGCTGACCTCTCAAGCCATACAGAAAAACGCTCTCTTATCGTCTCTTTAAAAAGTACAAAACTCCTGTCTATAGCCTTTATCCCCTTTTCATCCTGCGGATAAGACATAGATAGCGGAAGCTGCTGTGAAGCATCTGCCTGTTTTATAACAGGCTGGCCAGCAAACGGATCGTTGTCTGTTTTGGAAACTGACAGGTCTTCCTCTTGATTGCTCCCTGTCTTATGTTTTGCGCGACGGGGTTTATCCTTGCCATCAGATATGGTATCAGACACTTCAGATGTTTTACTGTTTATGCTGTCCTGTCTTTCATCATACATGTCAATCTGGGGGAAGGTAATCTCTATTTCAGGCTTTGAAAGCTCTAGATTAGGTGCAGATTCAGAGATTATTGATACATTATTCTCAGGCTTTGGCAACTGGAGCTGTATCCCTGCCTGATCCTCAGCATTTGCTGAAGCAGAGATTAAAAAAAACGCAGACAGATAGAATATTAGCAGCCCCAAGCATCGTATCATTAGTTAAATATTATAATCTTTATGCTGGGCTAATTTCCTGCTTACGATTATGATGATACATAAAGGCAGCCAGACTACGCTGTCTTTGCTGCCCGCTTCTCCTCTGCTTTTTTAATAATCTCGGCTGAGTTGAAAGCTCCATCAATCGCCTGAACAGGGCATTTGGCAACACATATGCCGCAGCCTATGCATTTGTCAGCATCAACCATATGCTTTTTCTTCTGCTCTCCTGTTATAGCGCTTACAGGACAGACCTTTGCGCATATGCCGCAGCCTATGCATTTGTCTGTAATAAATGCCTTTGTCCTTACAGGAAGCATATCAACAATAGCCTTAGTTGGGCAGACAGCCACACATAGACCGCAAACACGGCATTTCGAAAGATCAATAACAGAGCAGTTTTTTTCTATTTTAGGCGCATCAAACGGACAGATCTTTACACACTTTCCACAGGCTATACATCCTGCATCGCAATGCTTTCTTGTATCAGCACCCTTATCTTTTGAATGGCACGCTACAAGCACCATCTTTGAAGCAGGCAACACCTCTATAACATTTTTTGGACATGCCTCTTCGCATTTTCTGCATCCAGTACATTTCTGTATATCAACTACAGGCAGTCCGTTATCACCCATATGAAGCGCGTCAAAAGGACATACTCTTACACATGTCCCATAGCCAAGACATCCGTAAATACAGGCTTTGTCTCCGCCGCCTGCAAGTACAGCAGCCCTGCAGTCTTCAAAACCTTCATACTTGAAGCGCCTTTGGGAGTTATTGGTTCCTCCCTGGCACATTATTCTTGCGTAAATTGGCTCTCTAGCCTCAGCTGTCTTGCCCGTGATTAAAGCCACAGCCTTTGTGCAGCGCTCACCGCCTGGAGTACAGAGATTAGGAGCAACATTTGGGTCATTGACTACAGCCTCTGCATACTGTTCGCAGCCAGCATATCCGCAGGCGCCGCAATGGGCATTAGCCAGCACTCCTTTGACCTGTTCAATTTTTGGATTAACTTTTACAGCAAACCTCTTTGCTGCCATCGCGAGGCCCAATCCAAAAACAGTAGCTATGCCTGCAAGGAAAATAAATGTGAACTTAAGAACAGGAACTATATCAATGCTCTCCTTCACATCTATAGCTCCGCCGACACCAGCCTGCGGCAATATAAAACGCCAGATATCGGTCTGGGCTGCTGCTCTAAATATTTCTTCTATCAGTTTCTGTATATCCATGTTCACCTTTCAGCAGTCCTTTTTAGAGAGTAATAAGCCCGGAAAAACCCGCAAAAGCGAGCGCCAGCAGGCCTGTAACAACAAATGCTATCGGCGATCCTTTAAAAGGACCCGGCACGTCAGCGATCTCGATCTTCTCCCTTATGCTGGCCATAATGAGCAAAGCTATCGCAAAACCAACTCCAGAGCCCAGTCCAAAAGCTATGCTCTGAAGAAAGCTATAGTGCTCTCCAGCATTTATAAGCGGAACCGCCAGTATTATGCAGTTTGTGGATATAAGCGCCAGATATATACCAAGCTTATAGTAAAGCCCCGGGGCGACCTTCCTCATAATCGTATCAGACACCTGCACAAAACCTGCTACTATTCCGATAAAGATGACTATTTTCAGAAATGTAATCTCAAGCGGCACCATTACATAATTAAATACCACCCAGCTAAGGGCAGCGCTCACCATCATGACAGCAGTAAATGTGACGCTCATTCCTGCTGCTGTCTCCATCTTTCTGGATACGCCAAAAAAGATACAGAGCCCGAGAAATCTTGTGAACACAAAATTGTTCACTATGGAAGCTGATATAAAAAGCTCCAGCATCTTGCCGAATTCACTGCCCATTATTCCGCCTCCTCTTGAGGAACTTCTTTATCCAGAGATCTGTATTTCATCATTTACTCACCATATATCTTTTGTTCATCCAGTTAAAAGCTGCCATCAGTATGCCCACTGCAAGAAATCCTCCAGCTGGCAGCACCATTATCAAGAGCGGCTTTGCATCTATCACAGGCACTCCCCATAATGTTCCTTTGCCGAGCAGCTCTCTGAAAAAGCTTATAGCTACAAGGGCAAAGAGAAAACCGAGACCCATGCCTATGCCGTCAAACATAGAATGAACGACTTTGTTTTTGCTTGCGAACATTTCAGCCCTCGCAAAGATTGAGGCAAATGCGACGATCAGCTGAATATAAAGACCCATTTGCTTATACGCATCAGGAGCAAAAGCAGCCATAGACATATCCGTAACAGTAACCCACCCGGATATTATCAGCATAAATACAGGTATTCTTATTTTCGGGTGTATAAAATTCTTTAGCAGAGAAACTGTGATATTGACCATTGTCTGCACAAACATGACTGCCACTCCCATAAGAAATCCGTTTCTGAGGCTGTTGGTGACAGCTATGGCAGGGCACAGGCTGAGTACAAGTTTGAATATGGTATTTTCAGAAATAATACCGTTTTTTATGAGATCCCAGTTTTTACCGTGGTAAGCTGCCATCGCCTGCGCCTCCCTTATACTTTTGAGTCAAAAATACAAGTCCGTTTTTAACCGCATCCTCTGCAACAGCCCTTGTAGAGATGGTCGCTCCTGAAAGGGCCTGTATGTATTCTGTGGTATCTGTTTTAAGCACCTTCATCTGCTCCTTTGTCTTTCCCTTAAACATATCTGTAAACGAGTCGAACTCTATCTCGTCTCCGAGACCAGGGGTCTCGCCATGGCTAAGAACATTGATCTTTTTTATCTTCATATCCTGATCAACAGCTATAAGAGTATTTATATAGCTCGAATATCCCTTACCAAACGACTGCACAATATATCCAAGTGTTTCGCTCCCTTTTTTGGCCTCATAATACTCAGCAGCCTTCTCATGTATAACCCAATCGCCAACTTTAACTATCGAGTCTGCTTCGGGGATGAGCTTTTTAAGAGCCTCCTGTTTGGCCTTTTCATTGTTTTTATAAATTATCGGCGATGTCTTTGCATATATCCCTGCAAGCACAAGACCGCCAATAACATAAATTATTACAAAGTTGAGTGTTATCTTAATTATGTCTTTGCCTGTCATCTCGCTGCTCCCTTGGCTGATCCGAACACCTTTGTTCTGAAGCCCCTGTCTATCATAGGGGTTAGACAATTCATAATAAGAATCGCAAACATAACGCCTTCAGGATAACCGCCCTTAAGCCTTATAAGCATTGTCAAAAATCCGCAGCCAGCTCCAAAAAGTATCTGCCCTTTTTTTACAGCAGGAGATGTAACATAATCAGTTGCCATAAAAAATGAGCCGAGCAGCATACCGCCGCTAAGCATATGAAGCAGAGGATCGCCTGTAAAAAAAGCGCCCTTGCCTCCGAATATCCATGCCATCAGGGCGGCAGAGCCGAGAAAAGAAAACGGCACATGCCAGGTTATATATCTTTTGTAAAAGAGGAAAGCCGCTCCTGCGAGCAATGCTATTGCTGATGTCTCGCCTATAGAGCCGGCTCGGTTGCCTGAAAGCATCTGCATATACATATTAAAGCTGCCGCCGAATGTCTCGAGCAGCTTCTGTATACCCTCTTCCTTTAGTATTCCCAGAGGGGTCGCAGTGGTCACAGCATCAATCTTCACAAAAGCTGCTGTGGGCTGTGTCCATATTGTCATAAGCTTCGGGAATGACATCAGAAGAAACGCCCTGCCAACCAATGCGGGATTAAATATGTTGTAACCGAGACCGCCGAATATAAGTTTTGTTATGAGTATAGCGACCACGGCGCCGACCAGAGGTATGTAAAAAGGAACTGATGCCGGAAGATTAAGGCCGAGCAGCAGACCTGTTAGAAGTGCACTGCCGTCTCCTATAGTATTTTTCTTCTTCATGCCTTTTTGGTAGAGATACTCTGTGAGTACGGCCACGATAATAGATATGGAAATGGTTATTACAGCCTTCGGGCCGAAAAAGTATGCTCCCATAGCAGCAGCAGGCAGCAGCGCTGCGCTTACGCTCCACATTATTCTGGCAGTAGTTTCTTCACTCCGGACATGCGGACTGACCGACACCAAAAACTGCCTGTCTTTATTCTTATCCATCAAATCCCCTCTGTAAAACAGAAATCGCGCTTAAGCGCTCTAAGGCTTTACTAATGATTTTGCCAGCCTTATAAACTGCACTATCGGCCGTTTTGATGGGCAGACATATGTGCATGATCCGCACTCAAAACAGTCAAAAAGCTTATACTCTTTTGCCTCTTCATAAAGCCCTTTTTCTGACAGAACGCTCAACATAGAAGGCATCAAACCCATTGGGCATACATCAATGCATCTGCCGCATCTTATGCATGGCCCGAAATGTTCATAATGTATTATAGGCTGCTCAGGGATAGCGAGCACTCCTGATGTACCCTTTGTTACAGGTACTTCAAGTGAAGAAAGAGCAAAACCCATCATCGGGCCTCCAGATATCACTTTTGCTGTATCTGAAGCAAGTCCTCCGCATTCTTCCACAACATCAGATATCAATGTGCCGACCTTCACAAGAAGATTTTTAGGCTCTTTTATGCTTTCACCTGTAATGGTAACAACCCGCTCCACAAGAGGTTTTCCATATCTGACAGCTTCATAAACAGCAACAGCTGTGCCTATATTATGTACAACAACACCTGCATCCATAGGCAGTCCTCTTGGAGGCACCTCTCTGCCTGTAACAGACTTTATAAGCATCTTTTCAGCTCCCTGGGGATATTTAACCTCCAGAGCTATTATTTCTATTGCGCTGTCAGATTCAGCTGCCTTTTTAATAATCTCTACAGCATCAGGCTTGTTATCCTCTATTCCTATATAACCCCTGCTGACTCCAAGCATTTTCATCAAAACCTTTAGGCCTGCAATAACATCAGGGGCGCGTTCGATCATAATTCTGTAGTCAGCTGTAAGATAGGGCTCGCACTCAGCGCCATTAAGTATCACAGCATCTATCGGCTTCTCTTTTGGCGGAGATAGTTTCACATGCGCTGGGAATGCTGCTCCGCCCATGCCCACAATGCCTGCCTGCTTAATCTTTTCTTTCAGCTCTTCGGATGAAAGCTTTTCGTAGTCAGGATTATCTTTAAGCGCAGCCCACTCTTCCTGCATATCATTTTCTATTACTACAGACTGCACCATCCTGCCGGTTGCTGATAAAAACTCTCCAATAGCTGCAACCTTGCCAGATACTGATGAATGTACAGGGGCAGATACAAAACCTTCTGCAGCGCCTATCACCTCTCCTTTTTTAACAGCCTGCCCTATCTCTACAACAGGCTTGCATGGCGCGCCTATATGCTGGCTCAGAGGCACAACAACCCTGGCTGGAGAGCTGCATGCAGCTATAGCCTTGTCTTTAGAAAGCTCTTTTTTATCAGGCGGATGAACGCCCCCCCTGAATGTGCCAAGAGTCATTAAGTCCTCCATATGTTATTTAAAGGAGATTTTGATGCTCAAGCAGTCTGGCGAAAACTGCCTAAATATTGCCCGAAAAGGCATTAATGTAAATAACATTTGACAAATCAATAAGTCAAGGAATATCAGGATCAGCAGGTTTTAAAATAGAGGGAGAAAATGCAGATATTAAAACTTGGAAATTGACTGCGCCACCTTATCGCGCTCTATCATTGTCTCTACAAGAAGATCACGCATTATTGAACACGCATTTACAATCTTTTGATTAGATATACTGTAATACACATGCACACCTGAGCGCCTGCTTTTTAATATACCCTTTAATCTCATTACGCTAAGATGTTGCGATACATTAGCCTTAGGAGTGCCGAGAATATTAACAAGCTCAAGCACAGATTTTTCGCCATCCTTGAGTGCATTGATAATCTCGATCCTCTTTGGACTGGACATTACCTTGCAAAGATCTGCCTGTAGCTCAAATGCTGTCTTCTGTTTTTTCATTTACTCAAATTGTATTACTAAATAAAGCAAAGGTCAAGCGTTTCTAAACTTATTGACCTTTCTACTGTTCAGGGTTCTGGTAATTCCAGCCATATTTGCCCAAAAGCGGCACAAAAACACATTTTGTGTGGAATGTCTGTTGTGGGCCATTGACAGACATTACAATACGCACAAGCGTCTGCGACCACCTGTCACCTACAGGCGCAACCAATATGCCTGCCTGTCCAAGCTGCTCAATCAGCGGCTCTGGAACAGACGGTGCTGCTGCTGTAACGATTATCCTGTCAAAAGGAGCCTTGTCTGGAAGGCCTGCTGTTCCGTCAGCAATAACCACATTTACATTGCTGTAGCCAAGCCTTTGCAGGTCTTGTTTTGCCTTTTCAGCCAGCTCAGGTATCCGCTCGACAGTGTATACTTCTGAAGCAAGCATAGATAGCACTGCTGCCTGGTAGCCTGACCCTGTTCCAACCTCGAGCACCTTCTCATCGCCATGCAGATCTAAAAGCTGCGTCATTACAGCAACCATATATGGCTGAGATATTGTCTGGCCAGCTGCTATCGGAAGAGCCATATCCTCATAAGCCATGCTCTTCTGAGCCTCAGGCATAAATTCATGACGAGGTACTGATGCCATGGCATCAAGAACCCTTTTATCCTGGATGCCCCTAGCAGCAAGCTGGCTGCGGATCATTAACTGGGCAAGCCCTCTGTAGTGCTGGTCTGATACTGACATATGCCCTATTATCCACTTGCTGGCATTTTTTAATCCTGCCAGCTGTTCCTAAGGTCCTCTATCGAGGAATAGCTTGTTAGGTCAAGATGCAGAGGAGTAACAGAGACATACCCATTCATAACAGCCTGTATATCATTAGCCTCTGACTGACCCCAGACTGGCTTGCCGCCTCCTATCCAGTAGTACTGTTCTCCACTAGGCGACAAAAGCTCCTGAATTGCGTTGTCATAAACCCTTTTGCCCTGTCGTGTAAAGCTTACTCCCTTAATCTGATCGAGAGGGATATTAGGCACGTTGATATTCAATAATATGTCTGACTGCAGCTTCTTCTGAAGAATATACCCGGCTATTCTCTTGGCAAAAGGCAGCGCGCTATCAAACATAAAAGGCTTATCTCCAGCCATAGATATGGCAAACGAAGATACTCCAAGGAGCGTCCCTTCCATAGCAGCAGACACTGTGCCGGAATATGTTATGTCATCACCTAGATTTGACCCCTTGTTTATACCTGAAGCTATAAGATCAGGCTTTCTGGGGAGTATTTTATGAATTCCGAGGGCAACACAGTCTGTAGGCGTTCCATTAACACTGAATACTCTGTCTCTTAACTCTTCTGCCTTTAGAGGCCTGTGCAGCGTAAGGGCATGACCAACAGCGCTGCGCTCCCTATCAGGAGCCACAACATATACATCTCCAACCTCAGCCATAGCGTTCTGCAGCGCAGTAATTCCGTGCGAGTGTACTCCGTCGTCATTTGTTACAAGGATAAGCGGTATCATATATCTCCTCTGAAAGCTGCTTCTGCCTCATCAATTATTTCATTCTCTCTGCCTGTATACTTTGGTGAAAAGTGCATAGTTTGCAGCCTCTTTACGCCGGCATCTTTTGCGATTTTGCCTGCAATTGCTGCTGTCAAATGATTTCTTTCCCTTGCCCGGTCTATCTCGGCATGCAAAAAAAATGCCTCGCAGAATAACACATCAGCATCTTTGGCAAACTCAGATATTTTTTCAATGTTCTCATCTGCAGGAGATATATCTGTAGCGTATGTTATCTTCTGACCTTTAGTAAATATGGCGGCAGGCCTTAAATCTGCAAGCGCTATCTGTTTGCCATCAATATTAAAAATTTTATCGTCAGAAGCCTCTGTTCTTAATGCGTGCTTGAATTCAGTAATCCACCTGCCCACAGAAAGGTTCATCGATGCGAGAGCCTCTTTGTTTATATTTATATGAACACCCTCGTTTATACTGTATGCCAATACAGGCATGCCATGCCAAAGTTCAAGCGCCCTAACAGCAAATCCCTCTTCCTGCAGAATTATGCTTTTAAAAGAATCAGTGCCAATCTTTAATCTCATAAATTCATTTTCAGCATAAAATCCTGTATGTTTAATCTGAGAGCCGCTCACCTCATAAACATCTATTTTTGTCGGGTAGCCATGTATGAGATTCCAGGTATAGCCCTTAAGTTTCCCCTCCACCGCATCTGTTACCCCCAACGGTCCGAAAACCCTGAGCGGTGATTCGCGCCTCAGCAGCACCCTTAGCAGCATATCAAAGCCTATAAAATGATCGATATGCATGTGCGTAATAAATACATCACTCACCTTCATCATATCCGCTGCGCTCAGCCTGCTTATATCTCCCAGATCAAAAAGCAGAGCCCTGCGCTCTCTCAACAGCCTTAAAAAAAGAGCCGGATCGCCTAATGGATCATTAACTGTCTCAGCATGAAAAGTGGGCTTCATAGTGCTATAATTATAGCAATTCAGAGCAGTATGATTAAAACAAAAACTCTGAAGATACACGCCAATGATGTTTCTGACTTGAGGAGGAATAATGCCTGAACTGAGAAAAGACCCTGTATCCGGCAGATGGGTCATTATATCTATTGAGAGAGGGAAGAGGCCTTCAGATTTTTTATCCCCGAATCTAAAGAGAAAAAACGGAGGGTTCTGTCCTTTTTGTCCAGGGAACGAAAATACAACACCACCTGAGATAATCGCATTCAGACCATCAGACAGCCCTGCCGACTCTCCTGGCTGGTCGCTAAGGGTTGTATCAAACAAATTCCCAGCCCTCCAGATACAGGGAGATCTCAACAAGATGGGAGAAGGCATATTTGACAAGATGAACGGCGTTGGAGCTCATGAAGTAATAATCGAGACCCCAGACCATGATAAATCGCTTGCTACCATCAGCCAAAAGTCTGCAGAAGATGTACTTTGGGCATACTACTTCAGGTTGTCTGACCTAAAAAAAGATATGCGGCTTAAATACGCGCTCATCTTCAAAAACGAGGGTGAGACAGCAGGAGCCTCTCTTGAGCACAGCCACAGCCAGCTCATTGCTCTTCCGATAGTTCCCAAGGTAGTCAAAGAAGAGATAGAGACAGCAAAAAAATATTATGAAAATAAAGAGCGCTGCATATTCTGCGACATTATCGTTCAAGAAGCTGCTGCTGACAAGCGAGTTATATACGAAAATGAGCGTTACATAGCGATAGCACCGTTTGCGCCGCGCGAACCTTTTGAAACATGGATACTGCCCAAAAAACATGAGTCTGCTTTTGCGCCGGCAGACAAAAGCTTCTCCGGTTTGGCAGAGATACTCCAGAGGGTGCTTAGACAGCTAGACAAAGTATTGTCTTATCCTCCTTACAATTTCATACTTCACACCTCACCATTCAAGGATGAGCTGAACGAATACTACCACTGGCATATTGAGCTAGTGCCGAAACTCACAAAGACAGCAGGATTTGAATGGGGATCTGGGTTTTACATAAATCCGACACCGCCTGAAGAAGCAGTGAGATTTATGAAAGAAGCCAGGATATGAAAATTGCGATAGCTGCATCAGAGGCATTCCCGTTTTCAAAAACAGGAGGCCTAGCCGATGTTACAGGAGCGCTCTGGAAGGAATTCAGCATCAAAGGCCACGAGACAATCCTGATAGCACCTCTTTATAAAGAGACAGCAGAATACTTCGGCAGAAATCTGCCCCCGGCATCATCAACAATCACTATTTCTACGGGCAGCTCAAACATAAAATGCGATATTTATTTATACAGCTCTGGCAACGCAAAGGCGATTTTTATAGGAAATAAGAAATTCTTCATGCGTAGCAGCCTGTATGGCACAGATGCCGGCTATGTTGATAATGGTGAAAGATTCTCGTTCTTCTGCAGAGCTGCCATTGAGGCTGTCGAGACCTTGGGGTTAAGACTGGATATAATCCATTGCAACGACTGGCAGACCGCTCTCATTCCTCTGCTCATAAAAACTACATACAAAAATTATGCGGCATTTAAAAACTGCACATCTCTGATGACCATTCATAACCTGGGATATCAAGGTCATTTCAACCCAGATCTGCTGCCTGCTACAGGACTCGACTTAAAGCTGTTTAATCCGGAGGGCATAGAGTTTTACGGAAAGATAAATTTTCTCAAAGCCGGCATAATCGGCGCAGACATAGTTGCAACAGTGAGCCGCAACTATGCCAATGAAATTCTCACCCCAGAAAATGGGTTCGGACTGGAAGGGCTGCTGAAAAACAGGATTGCAGATCTCTACGGCATACCAAATGGCATTGACTGCGACATATGGGATCCTGCAGCTGATCCTTTTTTGCCTTCTAACTACTCTGCTGCAAACAGGTCAGGCAAAACAGAATGCAGAAAATCGCTGATAAAAAATTGCGGATTCAACATCAGCAGCAGGGAGCCTGTATTCACCTTTGTTGGCAGGCTTGCATCACAAAAAGGCATTGATCTCATTGTTGATGCTGCAAACAGCATAGTAAAAATGGGCTGCCTGTTTATTGTCGGCAAAGGTGAGCAAAAATATCATACAGCGATCGAGGAGCTGCATAAAAAACATCCGTACCGCATAAATTTCTTTGCAGGATTCGACGAGTCCGCAGCGCGGCTCGCTTATGCAGGCTCTGACATATTTGTTATGCCCTCTCTCTATGAGCCTTGCGGCCTTGTGCAGATGATAGCTATGAGATACGGCTGTGTGCCTGTGGCAAGAAACACAGGCGGACTTGCAGACACCATAGTCAGTGCAGAATGCCTCCCAGCTGAAGATGCAGAGTCATCAATGCCGGATATTCGACCCACAGGATTTTTATTTGATGAATTCAGCGCCTCAGCTCTTACAGAAATGCTCTTTACAGCTACTCTGGCATTTAATATGCCCGATGTGTGGAATAAGCTTGTCCTGAACAGCATGACAAGGGATTTTTCATGGTCAAAATCTGCTAATATTTATTTAGAGCTCTATAGAAAATACAGAAAAAATCTTAAAGGCTAGCTTTGATGGAACCATTAGATCCGATTGACAACAACTCAGAGCATCTCGGATTTAAACAGGAGGGTATTGCTGGTGACAGCAGAGCCTCCAGCTTATTTACATCAGAAGCATCACGATTTGCAAGGTCTCTATTTGCCGCGAAATCTGCTGATCAGCTCTTTAAAGCCATATGCGAGGAGTCATCAAGAATACTCAACTCCACCGGCGCAGCTCTATACATCACTCATGGCGCAGAACTTAGTCTAAAATATTCCCATGGCAATGCAGCTGCATTTATCGGCTGGGATATCAGCAGCAACGCATCCAGAGCGCTTTATGAAAACAGAGCTGTAACATATTCAGCGCCGCCAGGCATCGATCCTGGCTCACTGCCGCTCTCAGCAGTCTCTGTTCCTCTGTCTGCAAACGGGTCTGTAATTGGCGTGATCACACTTTTTACAAAAAAAGCCCAAGATAATTCTCCTGCAGAGTTTAGCTCAATTGACTCTATACTGCTTTCTGAACTAGGAGAAACTTCTGCTGCTGCGTTGAGCAGCCGCAAAGAGTGCGACTGCGAAAACGCCGAGTCTGCAGCGCGAGACAGAGCAGAACTGCTAAAAGGATACCTGGACAGTTTCCTCGAAAATACAGCTGACGCGATCGTTACCACTGATTTGAATGGTTATGTAACATCATGGAACAAGGGCGCTGAAAAAATATACGGATTTGATCATAATGAGGTGATTGGACAGCATATGCCGTTTGTCCCCGAATTTCTTATGGACTCTGAAAAAACCTTTATCGAACGTGTAGCGCTCGGAGAAACATTAAAAGGCATAGAGACCATACGAAAAAAGAAAGACGGCTCAATGATAGATGTAAGCCTAACTCTTTCGCCTATAAAAAACTCTTCCAGCAATGTCACAGGAATCAGCGGCATAGCCAGAGACATAACTCAGAAAAAGAAGACAGAAAAAAATCTGCTTCGCCGCAACTCAGAATTGTCGAGAATTCTCTTCATCAGCGCAGCTATGCGCGGCACGCTCGAGCTGGACAAGCTGCTCAGAATGGTTCTGACCGCCGTCACCATGGGAGATGGTCTCGGGTTTAACAGAGCAATGCTCTTTCTAAGAGATGAAAAACAAAACATACTGAAAGGTGCGATGGGCGTCGGGCCTGCAAGCCATGAAGAGGCTTGGGAGATCTGGGCAAAACTCTCTCTTGAGCACAAGAGCCTAACATCCATTCTGAATGAAATGGACAAAAATCCCAACAAAAAAGAGTCATTTGTTGATATGCTCTGCAAAGGCATCGAAATATCATTGGAGTCTGACACAATACTTACAAGAACTGTAAAGAAAAAGAAGGCATACAATGTTATAGATGTGCAGAAGGAGTCTCTGTCAGACCTTGAGCTTATACAACAGCTCGGCACAACTGCATATGCCTCTGTTCCGCTGATATCAAGAGACAAGGTTATTGGCGTACTCTGGGTAGACAACCTCTTTACGCGAAGGCCAATAACTGAACAGGATATAGAGTTCCTAAGGATATTCAGCAACCAGATGGCCTCTGCTATAGAGAACGCCCAGCTTTTTGAGAGCATAAACAGCACTGAACAGCAGCTCTCAAACATATTTGAATCTATCTCTGATCTGCTCTTTTTCACAGGCACAGACTACACGATCAACAAGGTCAACAAGGCTGTAGTTAATAAAATAGGCATGCCGGAGGAAGAGATCGTTGGGAAAAAATGCTATCAAATCTTTCATGGCATGCAGGAGCCTCTCATGTCTTGCCCTCATATAAAAACATTGGATCAGGGCAAGGCATTTATTGAAGAGGTGGAAGACTTTCATTTGGGCGGCGCTTATATAGTCTCCTGCTCACCACTTTTTGACAAGTCCGGAGCCCTGCTCGGCACAGTTCATATTGCAAGAGACATCACAGAGCAGAAAAAACTGAGGGAAAAGGTAGCAAATGCTGAGCGAATGGCTGCTCTCGGTGAAATCGCTGCAAAAGTTGCTCATGAAATACGCAACCCCCTGCTATCTGTCGGCGGCTTTGCCAGAAGGCTAGAAAAAAGGCTGAATAATGATCTAAAAGAGTACGCTAAAATCATAGTTGAAGAGGTTGGCAGGCTTGAGGAGATACTTAATGATACTCTCGGCTTTGTAAGAAGCAGCAGACTGGACATAAAAAAGACAGATATGGATGAGTTTATTGACAAAATAATCACGCTGCTCGAATCAGCTGCAGCATCAAAAGAAGATATGCTCGTCAAAGAGATTAATGAGAAAGTTATACTTCAGGCAGACCAGAATAGACTAAAAGAAGCGCTTATAAATATTATAAACAACGCCATACAGGCCACAAAGAAGGGTACAATAGTCATAAGAGCGCTTTATGAAAACAACCCTGAAGGCATCAGGGAAGGCATAATAGAAGTGGAGGACTGCGGAGCAGGAATAAAGCCTGAAGATTTAAACAGGATATTTGATCCTTTTTTTACAACAAGATCAAGCGGCACAGGACTGGGGCTTGCGATAACAAAAAAAATAATTGAATCCCACAGAGGCAGGATAGAGGTAAAAAGCGAGATGGGGAAAGGCACTAAATTCAGAATTTATCTGCCTGCACAGGAGGCTTGAATGAAAAAGATACTCGTTGTAGATGATGAGAAAAATATCCTAAAACTCTATGAAACAGAACTCCAAGAAGAAGGATACTCTGTATTCACAGCAAATTCCGGCAAAGAAGCGCTCGAGGCATTTGATAAGCATTCACCTGATCTTGTTACTCTGGACATACTCATGCCAGACATTGACGGCATACAGATACTAAGAATGCTGAAAGAAAAAAATCCGCAGGTTCCGGTTATTATGTTAACTGCTTATGACTACAGGGATGACTTCTCTGTATGGGGCTCTGATGCCTATGTAGTAAAATCCTCAGACCTTTCAAGCCTGAAAGAAACCATAAAGACAATCCTTGAAGCCCGATAGCAGATTTATAACAGTCGCAACACAAAAGCCCGCCTATGGCGGGCTCTCTGTTGCACGCACAAATTCCGGCAAGGTCATACTACTTAAAGGCGCGCTCCCCGGAGAAAAGGTGCGCGCAAATATAGAATATGACCATCGCGACTATTTTATAGGAACAGCATCAGAAATACTAGAACCATCCACTGAAAGAGTGTCTCCTGAATGTACCCATTTCGGCATGTGCGGGGGATGTCAGCTCCAGCACGCTTCTTATAGAGAGCAGGTAAGAATGAAGGAGGATATCCTGACAGAATCCGTAACAAGGGCGCTCGGTCAGGAAGCAAAGCTTTCGCACACATTCTCGTCATCTGAGCATTGGGGATACAGACACAGAGGACAGTTCAAGACTTCTGAAGACAAAATTGGTTTTTTCAGGGAAAAGAGCGACAGCGTGGTTGATATAAAAAACTGCCCTATAATGGCAGCCTGCATAAACAGCCTTCTTTCGAAAGTACGTGGCAATCTGGACTCTGCTGCAAAAGAGATCCATATATCATCAGCCACAGGCTCATCAGCACTGGTGCGGTTGCGCAGTTATATGGCCAGCAAAGACGCGCCTCTAAAAACAGCTTCTGAACTTATGAGATCAGGATTTACAGGTGTAACAATAGAGACAGAAAAAGGATACCTCCAGTTTGGCGAGCCGACAATGCAGCTTGATCTATGCGGGCTTAAATACAGGGTTTCCCCTCTAAGCTTTTTCCAGAGCAACTGGCAGCTGAATAATGTTGTGGTGAAGTTTATAGACGATTACATACGCAGCTACTCTGCAAAAAATATTGTAGACCTCTATTCGGGCGCCGGGAATCTGGCTCTGCCTGCTGCCCAGTATGCAGAAAAGGTGATATGCGTAGAAGAAAACCCATATGCAGTACAAGACGGGATAAAAAACGCACAGTTAAATTCTCTTTTAAATTGTGACTTCATAACCTCGGCTGCAGAGAAGTTTGACATCCCTGCTAAAACAGATATGCTAATACTCGATCCTCCAAGACCGGGGCTAACAAACAGGACTATCGAAAGTGTGCTGCGCACTTCTCCAACCAGGATAATCTATATGTCATGCAACCCTTCAACATTCTCACGCGATCTGAAAAAACTTATGCGCATATACAGCCTAAATCAGCTCTGCATGATAGACTTTTTCCCACAGACTTACCATATTGAGGCTATGGCGTTTTTAGAAATCAGATAGATACTATCTGAAGTTCTGGGTAAAATAGTATGTGCCTTCTGAATCGCATGCTATCCCTATACCCAGCAGTCCATAATCTGATGAAAGTATATTTTCCCTATGCCCCTTGCTCTTCATCCATATATCCATCATCACATGAGCCAAGTCATCCGATGTCCTTATCTCTCCATATCCCCTGAGCTGTCCTCTGGAAAGAAGCCCCACATTCTCGCCTACTCCTATCATCATCCTGCCTTTTTTTGTGTATGCGGACACACCCATCCTCTCTGCCCTTGCAACAGGGTCTTCACCGTCCGGATTTACATGAGCGAAGAATTTTCTGCGTATCATGTCAGAGCTATGACTTAGAGCGATTGACGCCAGGCCGCTGTCCCACGCAAGCTGTGAAACTCCAGCTTTTCTGCGCTCGGAATTAACCTTTATCAGTATCTGGTCTGCTAAATACTTAAGCTCAGAAGCTGAACATATACCGGTCTTGCCATAATGAGACGGAGCTGCATTGCGCTGACCGTAATCAAAAGTTACACATCCAGCAATGCCTAAAATGCATATCACCACCGCAGCAGGCAACCACAGGCACAAATATATAGCTGTATGTTAAATTATGTTTGAATGCCTGATACCTTTAAAAGATTTCATGGCAGAGACCTGGTTTATTGCGACAGCAGAGCAGCTATCAGGGCTCACAGGAAACTTTTTGACTTCAGCCCGGACGCTTATCTTATTGAAGAAGACCACTCCTTAATTCCGGCCAGACTTTCTTTGCTCTCTGGATGCAACTCTACAGAACCTTTACACCCTGCTAAACTGCACATAGTTTTGAACTGGGTAAATATGTTAAAACTAGCAAATTGGGCTGAACAAAAACCTGCTGTATCTGAACTTGTACTTGTGTTCAAAAAAGTCGGCATCAGAAGTGATGAGCTTCATCCGTTTTTATCAGGGGATGTTGAGGATATTTTCCCATGGCTCTACTATTCAAACAGGCACGAAACCTTCAAAAAGATTTGCTATGCAGCAAAAGGCTCTCTTGAGACCAGACTTAAAAAGTCTGACATACGGATACATTGCCACCTGTTTTACGAACAAGAACAAATAATAGTATCATCCAGCCTCTGAAGAGCCTGCTAGCCTCCGGTCGGAGGCATAGCAGGCAATAAACTATCTATTCCCCTGCACTATTTTATCCGCAAGCTCCATACTGTTTGCTATTGAGTCATTCACGCTCACCCCACGGTAAGCATTGCCGGCAAGGTAAATATTTTTATGCTTTGAAATCTTCTCATCAAGAGCTGCCAGCTTTTCATGATGTCCGACAAGATATTGCGGTATAGCCTTCTCCCATCTGTATGTCCATATAAAATCAGGCTCTGGATCAACCTTTGCTATATCCTTCAGCTCAGCCCTTACTGTTGACACAAGCTTGTCTGGCTCCATCATGCCCAGCTCCGGCTGTCTTGCACCTCCAACCATAGAACGGAGCATCACATAGCCTTCAGGAGCTCTATTTGTAAAAATGGATGAATCATATAACGTGCCGAGCAGCTTACGCTTTTCTTTGCCGGGCACAAGAAATCCAAAAAGGTCTGTATCTATCTTCAGCTTCTCCTTTTTGTATCCGAAGGCTGCGACAGATAGAGGAGGATATGGCGTCTCAAAAAGTATATCTGCTATACCTTTATCCATATCCGCCATTATTTCAGCGGTGTTATAGGCAGGAGAAGCAAAGACTACGCAGTCAGCCTCATGCCATGAACCATCTTCAGTAAGAACAGAATAGACGCTGCCTTTCTTTTCTATACCCTTCACTGCGTTGCCTGTCTTTACCCTACTGCCAAGGCTGTTGCACAAAGCATCAACAAGGCTGCCCATGCCGCCAGAAAAAGACATCAGCGTTCCTCCGGGGCCAGCCTCTACCTTTTTACCGCTCTTTTTATTTTCCTTTCCAATAGCCATGAAGCCCTTTATCAGCCCTCCATGTTTCTGCTCCAGATCATACACCTTGCCAAAGCAGCTTCTTATGCTCATCTTCGCCGGATCTCCGGCATAAATACCTGATGCCATAGGATCAAGCAGCTTTTCGAGAAACTCTCTTCCAACTCTTCTGACAGCAAACTCTTCCAGAGACTCATCCTCATACACCTTTTTAGGCACAAAAAACTCTGACATCATCCTCAGCCTGCCGCCAACAGACAGGAAATTAGACATTAAAAAAGAGACCGGAGTCTCTGGTATCCTCTTCAGCTCTCCATCAAGACATATGTATCTCTTTCTGCTGCTGTCATTGCTCTTTAGCGCCTCAATGTTCAGACTCTTTGCCAGCTCAAGCGTAGATGGCTTGTTGTCAAGAAAGCCGTTAACTCCTGCCTCGCAAAGGTACCCGTCAACCTTTTCTGTGCGTATCTTTCCTCCAGCCTGTTTTTCACCTTCAAAAACCGTCACATCCAGCTTTGGATCCCTCTGCAGGAGCCCAAAAGCAAGAGACAGACCCGATATGCCTGCACCTGCAATAATGACTCTCATATCCACCTCATGTGCTCAAGATTTTTTACAGCAATACCGCAAAGCGCTTTTATAAACTTTTCAGAAGTATTTAGCGACTCTGCCCGTTTCAGATTTATTCCAAGACGAGCCGCCATATCAGCATAAAGCATATCAATCTCATAAAGTGTCTCTATATGATCAGAGACAAAACTGACAGGCACAACCAGCAGATTCTTTACACACTTTGCTCCAAGGGATTCGAGCATCTCTTCAGTTGAAGGCTCCAGCCACTTTACAGGACCGCTCTTTGACTGAAAAGAGAGGTGCCAATCCATATCTATATGCTTCATAACCTCAGCAATTGTGCCCTTAGTTTCATTAAAATATGGATCTCCCTCATCAATAAACTTCTGAGGCAGGCTGTGCGCACTGAAGAGAAGTACAGGTTTTTCAGAAAATTGTGTCCTTGCAGCCTCTATCTTTTCGACAAGAGCATCTATGTATAACGGATCATTGAACCATGTGCCAGCGCAGAAGTACTGAAATCCGTAGTTGGAAGCAGCCTTTTCAAATGCGCTAACAGACGACCCCGTTGTAGCAACAGAATATTGGGGATATAGGCTTAAAGCTATCACTTTTTTAACCCCATCTTTGTTCATTTTCAGAGCTGTATCCTCTATAAAAGGATGCCAGTACCTCATGCCAACATAGACCTTTACATCACAAATGCCCGACGCCTTTATAGCATTCTCAAGCAGTTTTGCCTGGGCATCTGTAATTTCGGCTATTGGAGATCTGCCGCCGATAAGTTTGTAGAGTGCGGATGTCTTTTTTGATCTGGTTCTGGATATCAAAGAAGCGATAGGTTTCTGCATAAACGCAGGCCCGAGTCTTATGATATCCCTGTCAGAAAAAAGGTTGTAAAGAAAAGGCCTGACAGCATCAAGCGAATCAGGACCGCCGAGATTTAAGAGGATAATGCCTATCACAGCTCTAGAATACAGAATTGAAGGTTAATGATTCAAGAGATAGCTGCTAGCTCTTTGATGAAGACTGTTCTTTAAGCTTAAGCATAAGCCTCTCATATTTTTCAGCTCCTACGCACTCTTTTGCGGCAGGGCACCACTGAAGACAAGAGGACTTCATATCTCTTGTTATATTCTTGCCGCACTTTTTGCAGGCCATGTCAGGCTCATCAGACCATATCTCATTCTTTTGGCCGCAGAACACGCAGACAAGGTCTTCAGGGTATGGATTTGTTATCTCCCTGCTTCCAGGGCAGCTCTCTCTCATATCTCTATTTTACCAGATAAAAGCATCCTACTTACCCCACCTATTAAAAAGCTGGTGCTGTACAGACATACTGTCCAGCAGCTTGCCGATCAGGAAATCTATCATTCCATCAAGGGAATCTGCTCCGTGATAAAAACCCGGCACAGGGGGCGCAACAGTTACCCCAATTCTGGCAAGTTTAAGCATATTTTCGAGATGTATTGCGCTGAATGGCATCTCACGCGGTGCCAGAACCAGCCGCCTACTCTCCTTTATCGTCACATCAGCAGCGCGTTCTATAAGATTGTTAGCATATCCGTTAGCTATGCCCGAGAGGGTCTTCATTGAGCACGGCACAACAAACATGCCGTCTGTTATGAATGATCCGCTCGCTACAGGAGCGTAAAAATTATAATCTTCGTGTAGATAAAGCCTGTCTGAGCTGAAATATTTTATTGCTGACCCTGCATCAAAGCTGAAGTCCAGTCCTGTTTCTGATTTTATAACAGGAAGAGCTCCCTTTGATAAAATCAGATGCACCTCTGATGTCTTTAACAGCTCCTGCACAAGCCTCAGACCCAATACAGAACCGCTCGCTCCTGTTATTGCTGCAACA
>JAFGXL010000038.1 GCA_016936655.1 Nitrospirota bacterium
AAGAAAGCTAAAAAAGCCAACTTCAGATTTTATGAAGCTCCTCACGGCATATTTGTATTTCAGGACAAAGACCTGCCTCTATGGTCTATCTTTGATGCAGGCTTGTTCTGTCAAAGCCTTATGCTGGCTGCGCATGCAGAGGGTGTAGGAAGCGTGCCTCAGGCATTTGTCATAGACTACTCTGAAGCAGTAAGAGATTTTTTGGATATACCTGATACAAAAAAGCTTGTGATAGGGATATCCGCCGGCTACCCAGCGCCCATAGATCAATCAAAACTGTTTGTAACAAGCAGAGAACCAATGGATGACATAACCAGGTGGATAGAGTAGTTATTTTGACAATTGTCCGGATGTTGCGTTAAACTTTTTGTTCTAATTCAGCTGTGTTGGAGAGGTGGCCGAGTTGGCTGAAGGCGCACGACTGGAAATCGTGTGTGGGGTAATACTCACCGAGGGTTCGAATCCCTCCCTCTCCGCCATTAATAATCTTTCCCTGGAGGTTAATTTTTCTGTATCCGGGGGCTGGCTCTGCGCAGCAGGCAGGTGTGAACCCCGCCAGGTCCGGAAGGAAGCAACGGTAAGCATTTTGTCTGGGTGCCGCAGCAAGCCGGTCCCCTAAAAAAACTTAGAGGCCAGCCGCCGGATATGGAAAAAGACGAGAGAAAGAGCATGTCATACCTTGTGCTAGCGAGAAAATGGAGACCACAAACCCTTGATGACCTGATAGGACAGGAACCCATAGCTCGCGTACTGAAAAACGCAATCACACAATCAAAAATTGTTCATGCCTATGTTTTTTCAGGGCCAAGAGGTGTCGGCAAAACGTCAACAGCGAGGATACTCGCCAAGGCGCTTAACTGCGCAGAAGGTCCTGTAACAATACCCTGCGGGAAATGTGAATCATGCACATCTATTTCTGACGGCTCATCAATGGATGTATCAGAGATCGATGCAGCATCCAATACAGGTGTAGACAACATAAGAGATCTAAACGAAAAGGTTAGGTACGCAGCAACCGGCGGCAGATACAAAATATATATAATTGATGAAGCGCATATGCTTTCGATATCAGCATTCAATGCGCTTCTTAAAACACTCGAAGAGCCACCTCCTCATGTAATATTCGTTCTGGCAACAACAGAACCCAAAAAGATACCTGCAACCGTACTTTCAAGGTGCCAGCATCTGCCCTTCAGGAGGATAACATCCCAGAAGGTCAAAGAGAGGCTCAGGCATATCTGCACAGCAGAATCTATAAAGATAACCGATCCTGCTCTTGAGATGATCGCACGCGCTGCTGACGGTGGAATGAGAGACTCCCTAACCATACTGGACCAGATAGCATCATTCTCAGAGGATATAACAGAAACTGAAGTCAAAGATCTGCTGGGAATAACTGATATACAGACATTGAGCGGACTGACTTCAGCAATGCTTACTGGAGACACAAAAAAGATTGTTGAACTAATCTCTATGCTGGCTGATGCTGGATCTGACCTTAAGGTATTCACAAAAGACCTGCTCCAGTTCATCCGTGATCTTCTTATAGCAAAGATTGTCGGCAACACAGAAGGAGTGCTCGATCTTGGTGAAGAAGATCTATCAGCCATAAATACGATAAAACAGTCTGCCAGCCAGGAGCACATAGCGCTCATGCTCTCCGACCTGATAAAGGCAGAGCCGGCTGTAAGGAACGCGCTATACCCCCGTATAGCCCTTGAGATGACTCTAATTAAGGCAGGAATGCTCAGCAAGCTAAGCTCTGTAGCGGATATTCTAAATGCTCTTCCAAGCTCTTCTGAGTCCAGGCCAGCGCAAAAACATATTTCAGCGCCTGCATCAGGATCAGCAGAGACAAAGATTATAGCGAAAAAAAGTGACGAGAAGAAAAATGCGCCGGCGCCGTTAAAAACACAGTCCCAACCTATCTCTGATCTGAACAAGGCATGGCAGTCAGTAATAAACGAAATTGATCAGGAAGACCACTTTCTGGCATCGCAGCTGCGCGCTCCAGAAGCATTGCTAGATAACGATGCATTAACTCTTGTATTTAACGGGGGACAGTCATTATATGCCGATAATATACAGCAGAAAATGAACCTGCTTGCAAAGTCTCTTAAAGAAAAATGCGGCAGGTCTGTATCAATAAATATCAGCTCAAAAGAGTCCACATCATTGTCAAAAAAAGAGCTTAAGGAGAAGGCTCTCGAAAACCCTATAATAAATGAAGCTCTAGAACTGTTTGAAGGCAGAATAGTTGACGTAGTGCCAAAACAGGAAAACAACAATAAAAACGAAGAAGAATAAAGGAGGATTTCATGTCAAAGAAGATGCTGGGTGATCTTATGCGTCAGGCGCAGAAGCTTCAGGAAGAGATGCAGAAGATGCAGGAAGAGGCAAAGACAAAGACTGTTGAGGCCACAGCCGGCGGAGGAATGGTCACTGTCACTGCTAACGGAAGCGGAGAATTAATCTCTATAAAGATCGAAAAAGAGGTAATAAACCCTGATGATGCCGATATGCTGCAGGATCTTATACTTGCTGCTTCAAATGAGGCTATAAGACGCGGACAGCAGCTGGTGCAAGAGGAGATGTCGAAGCTTACAATGGGAATGCCGGGACTCGGCAATCTCGGCGGTATGTTCGGGAGATAGTTTGTCACAGGGAATAATAGACAATCTTGTTGCTGAACTTACCAGGCTGCCGGGCATAGGCCGCAAATCAGCTCAGCGGCTAGCATTCTTTATACTCAGCATGCCAGCAAATGAGGCAAAATCAATTGCAGATGCAATAATCAGGGTAAAGGAAAACGCCAGATTCTGCTCTAACTGCTATAACATCACAGATTCTGATTCATGCGCAATATGCACTGATTCATCAAGAGACAAGACCAGCATATGCGTTGTTGAGGAGCCGAGCAACATTATCGCAGTTGAAAGAACAAAGATCTTCAAAGGGCTCTACCATGTGCTTCTTGGCGCCCTATCTCCATTAGACGGCATTACGCCTGACAAACTAAGAATAGATGAGCTTATACAAAGGATAAAAAGAGACGGGATAAAAGAGGTTATACTAGCTACAAATCCGAATACAAAAGGAGAGATGACAGCAAGGTATATTACAGAGCTTATAAAGCCGCTCGGCATAGAGATATCAAGAATAGCATACGGACTGCCGATCGGAAGCGATATAGAATTTGCTGATGAAGTTACGCTCTCAAAAGCGCTAGAAGGCAGAAGGACTCTCTAGTCAGAGAGTCTCACCTTTTTATAGAAGAACGGCTTTAGAAGCTTTAGCCCTGCAACAGACAACACAGGTTTGAACATCCATCCCAGAAGTGAAGTGCTTCCAAGGCAGTGCCTGCAGTATGGGTGTACAAGCTTAAACCTTCTGAATCCATCCATTATCTTTCCGAACTCTTCAGAAGATAGTATCTCCTTAAGGCTCTTATCATTTGCATTGCCTATAACGGTGTTGCCGTCAAAATCCACGCAGCAAAGGATTACATCTCCGTTGTGAAGTATTGCGAAGTGGTCTCTCATGCCAAAGCAGTATCCAGCCCAGGCTTTTCTAACCTTTTTGTCGCCAAAAGCATGGCCCCAGTCTTCAAGCATATATGTCTCGAAAAATACATTTGGAGCCACCTCCACCACATTCCATTTATAAGCAGAGAGTTTGTCTATCATGCCAAACGCCTTGTCCCTATCTTTATTTGAGATACCTGTTATGTCATAAACCCTGCCAGCCCAGTACCTGAATGTAGAGCGCAGCTCTTCTGTGGATGATATTACGGAGATGGGGCCTGTCTTTTTTTCCATATTCTTTTTTCTGAATCGAGTATTAAGGAATCTGAATTTAAATATCGTATCCTTATGCCCCTTGTAATACTCATCGAAAAAACTGAAAATCCCCTCAAGGTAGTCCCTAAATTCAAGAGCTCCTGCCTTGCGAAGTTCAAACGATCTTTCATCAGGAGTCTGAAGCGATATATCAACCTGATGCATAGGATATGCAGCCAGCTTTTTGCCAACCTCTCTGCCGAGGCCTCCGCCATTTGTTGTCAAACCGACTTTTACCCCATTGTCTATGGCAAACTGCAGTATCTCAAAAAAATCTTTATGCAGAGTAGGCTCGCCCATTACATGAAAAGTTATCTTGTCGCTTATCTTGTTTTCGCCGATCTCGGTTATCAGCCTCTTGGCGAGTTCCGTATCCATATATCCGTAGCGCCGCTTCATCTCTGACTTGGGGCAGAATGTGCAGTTAAAGTCGCACACATTGGTAAGCTCTATATGTACCCTCTGAAGCGGTATATCTATGTGTCCATATCTCATATGCTACCTCTCCAGAGCTTCATTCGTTATATTAATTGCAGCCTGCATAACCTCGTCTTTTGCATCTTCTGTCCTTGCCTCTATATAAAAACGCACCTTGGGCTCTGTGCCTGATGGCCTTATCATAAGCCATGACCCATCATCAAAAACCAGCTTCGTTCCGTCAATAGTTATTGTGTCAGCAATGTTGCGTTCTTTATCACCAATCATAATTTTGCTTCCTGGGATATACCTTTCATTAATATATTTCAGCTTGTTTAAAAGCGGCGCTCCTGCAAAAGACCTGTCGACACTTAGACCTGAACGACCTGTATAATAGTGGCCGTATCTGTCCATAAGATCTCCAAGATATTCGCCAAGATTTTTTCCTGTATCTGCCACCATCTCTATAGCGCAGAGCAGGCCAAACAGCGCATCCTTCTCTGGAGTATGATTATATGCAGATATGCCGTCTGACTCCTCGAATGCTACTATTGCCTTCCGCACCGATGTTGGCAGCAGATAAGGCCTGAAGTTTTTAAACCCGACCTTGGTCTCTACCAGATCAAGGCGATGAGCTTCTGAAATAGCGTTTACAAAGTTGCTTGTGCCTACAGACTTAACCACAATTCCGTTTATAGCCTTGCGTGTATGAAGAAAATGTAGAGCCATAGCTCCGAAGTAGTTCATGGGTATCTGAATGTTCTGATCAGCGTGTCTTATCCTATCTCCATCGGGATCCATAATAGCCCCGATCCTGAACCTTGCGTTGCCGGAATTCAGCACACTCATAACTCCGGCCATATTTGTTTCTGAAGGCTCAGGAGCAACACCACCGAAGAGAAAATCGTCTTCTGTCCTCAGATAAATAATCTTGGGGCTATTTCCGATTATGCGCTCAATCCTGCCCCTCGATGCTCCATGCACATTATCTATGCATACCAGACAATCAGCATTATGAATAAAGTCCTTTATCTTCTTCAGATCCAGTGTAGCGCGCTGCTCCAAAAAGTTTATATATATGGCAGTAAGATCTATAGCATCTATGCTTTTTGGCGCTAACGAAGCCGGCTTTTCGCCTGAAGACATTATAGCGTTTGCTGCCTCCTCGATCTTGGATGTTATCTCCTGTCCTGCAGGCCCGCCGTCTGATGGATTAAACTTAAAACCTGAATAGTTGGCAGGATTGTGAGACGGTGTAAGATTTATGGAACATGCTGCATTCATCATCACAACAGCTGCTGAAAACTCTGGAGTTGTCGCCTCACCAGCATACCATGCTCTTATTCCGGCATTCTGGAGAGCGCCTATCACCTCAACCGAAAATTCCCTGCCGAGGAACCTGCTGTCATGCCCCACTATAACTCCCCGTTCTGCAATCTCAGCAAAATTCTGTACACCCATGGCTGCCATCACATCTTTATCCTGAGCTTTCATAACTTCTATAATTGCGGCAGTAACTACTCTGAGATTATGAAATGTGAAATCAGTGCCTGTCTCTCCGCGCCAGCCTGATGTTCCGAAAACAATATCTGAAGGCTCGCAATTTTCTCTGGCGAACCTCTCGATCTCTTTGAGCAGGTCTCTTTTGCCTTTAGGGTCAGCGAGGATCTCCTTCCAACATTCAGCAGCATTGCTGCATGCAGCGGCCATCAGCGCACCTCCTTGTCTGTATTGAGGCTTATCCTGCTGCCCCATTCCCTGGCTTTCGCAAGAACATCATCCTCAGATGCATTAACCAGACTCCTGTTTCTTAGAAGCAGATTCCCATTTATCATCACATCCTGCACATCAGATGCCTGTGCAGCGTAAACAATGTGCGAGCATATGTCATATACCGGAGCAAGATGTGCCCTGTTTGTGCATATTGTGATCATATCAGCGCGCTTACCCTGCTCTATGCTTCCTGTAACAGAGCCCAGCCCCAATGACTCTGCTCCCCATCTTGTTGCCATCAACAAAGCTGTCTTTGCATCCAAAAC
>JAFGXL010000039.1 GCA_016936655.1 Nitrospirota bacterium
AAAAAGGTCTTTCAGCTTGCTCTTGAACTTGGATGAGTCGTCAGACCGTTCATCGCTTATAGCTGCAAACTCTTCGAGCAGCTCTCTCTGTCTGGCGGTTATCTTTTTTGGAACATCTATATAGACTGATACTATTTGATCGCCTCTGGTATTGCTTCCTAGTCTTGTAACTCCCTTGCCCTTAATAACAAACTCCTTGCCGGACTGCGTGCCGGAAGGTATCTTAAGAGATGAGCTGCCGTTAAGAGTGGGCACATTTATCTCTGCTCCAAACACAGCATTTGTAAATGATATGCCGACATTGCAATATATATTTGTTCCGTCACGCTTAAAGTCAGGATGCTCCTGCACAGATATAACAATATAAAGGTCTCCGGAAGGACCGCCGAAGCTTCCGATGTCACCTTCTCCAGTCATCTTCAGCCTTGTGTCACTATCAACTCCAGCAGGCACCTTCACAAGGATATCCTTCTTTATCTTCTGTTTGCCCTTGCCGTTGCATTTTTTGCAAGGATTTGTGATTATCCTCCCTGTGCCATTACACTTGCCGCATGTTTTTGATACACTGAAAAAACCCTGCTGAAATCTTACGCTGCCCCTGCCCTGGCACTGCGGACATGTTATAGGAGGCATACCAGGCTCAGCTCCTGTGCCGCTGCATGCATCGCATGTCTGCCACTTTGGAACAGTTATTGTTTTTTCAGCGCCGAAAGCTGCTTCCTCAAGCGTAAGACTCATGTTATATCTGAGGTCAGCGCCTTTTGTAGCCGCATCTTTGCGAAAACCTCCAAAAGATCCGAATATATCGCTGAACATATCTTCAAATATATCTCCGAATCCTGCTGCTCCGCCGCCGAATCCGTATCCCGACGAAGCGCCATAACCATCAGCGCTGCCGAATCTGTCGTAATTATTCCTCTTTTCAGGGTCGCACAGACATGAATACGCCTCATTTATCTCTTTAAACTTATCTTCTGCGACCTTGTCGCCCTGATTTCTGTCTGGGTGGTACTTCATGGCGAGCTGCCGGAAGGCCTTTTTGATCTCTTCCGGCGAAGCTCCCTTTTCTACACCCAGTATCCCGTAATAGTCTCTCATGCTTAATTGTTCTTGCTCTTATCTACGTCTTCGAACTCAGCCTCAACAACCTCTTCTTCATTCTGCTTAGGCTGTTCACCTGCTGCTGCGCCTGCTGCTGCCTGCTGCTGTGCTTGAGCTGCCTTGTATACATGTTCAGCTATCTTGTGAGACGCTGTAGAGAGCTCTTCAACCGCTGCCTTAATCTCTGCAGGGTCGCTGCTGGAGTCCTTCACCTTCTTGCACTTCTCTATAGCATCTTCAACGCTCTTCTTCTCATCAGCAGATATCTTGTCTCCATAATCCTTTAGAGACTTTTCTATGGAGTATACTAGTGTGTCTGCCTCGTTCTTTGCCTCTATAAGCTGCTTTCTCTTCTTGTCCTCTTCTGCATGCTCTTCTGCATCACGGGTCATCTTCTTGATCTCTTCATCACTAAGGCCGCTGGATGCTGTTATGCGTATCGACTGCTCCTTGCCTGTACCCAGATCCTTTGCAGAGACATGGAGTATGCCGTTGGCATCTATGTCGAATGACACCTCGATCTGAGGCATGCCTCTTGGTGCAGGCGGTATACCAACCAGTTCGAATAGGCCGAGCAGCTTGTTGTCCGCAGCCATCTCTCTTTCGCCCTGATGAATCTTGATCGTAACAGCAGGCTGGTTATCAGCTGCTGTAGAAAATACCTGCGACTTCTTTGTAGGAATTGTTGTGTTTCTCTCTATGATCTTTGTGAATATGCCGCCGAGGGTCTCGATGCCTAGAGAAAGCGGAGTTACATCAAGAAGAAGCACCTCTTTTACTTCACCCTTTAAAACAGCAGCCTGTATGGCTGCTCCGACAGCAACAACCTCATCCGGGTTCACAGTCTTGTTCGGCTCTTTGCCGAAATATCCCTGCACAACCTGCTGCACCTTTGGCGCCCTCGACTGTCCGCCGACAAGCAGAACCTCATCAATATTTGAAGTAGAAAGACCAGCATCAGAGAGCGCTTTTTTGGAAGGCTCAATGGTTCTATTCACAAGATCATCAGTAAGCTGCTCATACTTTGATCTTGCAAGCTTCATAAGAAGATGCTTAGGTCCTGTTGCGTCAGCTGTCACAAAAGGCAGGTTTATCTCTGTCTCGGATGCTGTTGAGAGTTCAATTTTTGCTCTTTCAGCAGCCTCTTTAAGCCTCTGGAGCGCCATCTTGTCCTGCTTCAGGTCAATACCCTGCTCTTTTTTGAACTCTTCGATGAGCCAGTCAATCACCTTTATATCAAAGTCATCGCCGCCAAGGAATGTGTCTCCATTTGTTGCCTTAACCTCTATAACGCCTTCTCCTATCTCTAGTACAGATACATCGAATGTGCCGCCTCCAAGGTCATAGACAGCAACCTTCTCTTCCTTCTTCTTGTCGAGTCCGTATGCTAGCGCTGCTGCTGTAGGCTCATTAATTATTCTGAGCACATTAAGCCCGGCTATCTTTCCTGCATCCTTTGTAGCCTGTCTCTGGCTGTCGTCAAAGTATGCGGGAACTGTGATAACCGCCTCTGTAACCGGCTCTCCAAGATAATCTTCAGCAGCTTGCTTAAGCTTCTGGAGTATCATCGCAGATATCTCGGGCGGAGAATACTTCTGGCCTCTGCTCTCTACCTGAGCATCTCCATTAGATGCCTCAACTATGTGGTACGGAAGTCTCTCGCGAGCATGATCCACTTCAGCTGATTTGAACTTTCTGCCCATCAGCCTCTTAATCGAAAATATTGTGTTCTCAGGGTTTGTAATAGCCTGCCTCTTTGCTATCTGTCCTACAAGCCTCTCACCCTTTTCAGAGAACGCTACAACTGAAGGGGTTGTCCTATTGCCTTCCTGGTTAGGAATTACAACCGCTTCTCCTCCTACAACAACAGCCACAACCGAGTTTGTGGTGCCAAGGTCTATTCCTACTGCTTTTCCCATTTTAATCCTCCTGTAAAATATATTAAATGTCTAGTTTGTTATTCAGCTTTTTTTGACACCTTCACCAAAGAAGGCCTCAAAACTTTATCCTTGTACATATAACCTTTTCTGAATTCCTCAATGATAACATTCGGCTCGAAATCGTCGCTCTGCTCTGTAGACATAGCGTGGTGAAAAGCAGGGTCAAAAGGTTTTTCAAAAGCCTCTATCACCTTAAGCCCAGATTTCTCCAGAGTGCGCATCAGTTCGCGATGCGTGTTTTCAACTCCCTTTTTCAGAGTCTCTATTGCTCCTGTTTCATCGCTGATATGCTTTAAAGCCATCTCAAGATTGTCGATAACAGCAAGAAGCTCATACACAAGGGACTCATTTGAGTATTTGATCAGCTCTTCTTTATCCTTGATAGTCTTCTTCTTGTAGTTGTCAAACTCTGCATACAACCTAAGATACTTATCCTTTGCCTCTTCAATCTCTTCATGCAAAGAAACAGCAGCAGCCTCTCTGTTGTCCTCTATCTCTACAGAGGCACCCAGCCTTTCATCATTCTCTGCGTTGACCTCGGCTGTCTTGGCATGCTCATTTTTTTTCTTCATGACCGCATCCTCCCTGAATCTATGCTGCCAATGCTTTTCATCTCTCGAATGTCCTGCTTATGCATCTGGCAATATTCTCGACCATATATATGGCGCCTGTATAATTCATGCGGGTAGGGCCTATCAGAGCCACTATACCGATTTTTCTATCTCCCTCTTTGTAAGTAGAAGTAACAATGCTGAGCTTTCTAAGCTCCTCTATAGGGTTTTCACTGCCGATCATCACATGAACACCTTCTGTATTGGAGAGTTCGTTCATCAGCTTGAGAATAAGATGCTTCTCTTTTATCGCTCTTGCTATATCCTTAATTCTGGATATATCCGAAAAGTCAGGCAGATTAACAACATCATAAAACCCGGAAACAAACATGTCCTCATCACTGAATGACAGCGCCTGCTCGCATATTTTTATGGCGCTTGATATAAGATTATCCCAGAGTGCCTTCTCTTTCTTGATTCTATAAATAAGTATATCCCGGATTTCATCTATGGTATAACCGCCATATTCTGTGTTCAGATAGTCAGATATTCTGTTAAGATCCTTCTGCTCAAGATTGCTGCCTGATGCTATAATCCTGTTCTTTATAACTCCCTCGTCAGTGACGAGTATGGCAACTATCTGATCGCCTCTGTACTTCAACAGATCTATCCTGTTAAATGTAGTGCGGTCAGGCTTTGGAGGAAGAGCCAGACCTATATAGTTTGACATTGATGAGAGCGTATTGGTCACCTCAGAAAACATTCCGCTCATATCATTTTTCATGGCCTCCAGCTTGTTTGTATATGCAGCAAAAAAATCCATGTCTACATCAAAATCGTTCTGCTGAGGCTCTGAGGACTGGAGCATATCAACATACATTCTGTAGCCCTTGTCAGTAGGTATTCTGCCTGCTGATGTGTGCGGCTGAGCCAGAAGACCCAAATCTTCAAGGTCAGACATAACATTTCTTATGGTCGCAGGAGAACAGCCAAAATTATACTTCTTCGAGACAAAACGTGACCCTACAGGTTCAGGGTTGCTTATGTAACTCTGAACCACCGCAAAAAGTATCTGTTTTGTCCTCGAATCGATCATTTTTCTGTTCATTTTAGCCTGTCTCTCTACTCATAACTTATTGTTATTAAAGCAAACCTGCCGGGATTAGGCATAATTATTAGCACTCTAACACCCCGAGTGCTAATAATTTACCAAGTAATTGGATAATGTGTCAAGAATACAACTAAAAAGAGAAGAAAAAAAGGCCTGAAAATTGGCGTGTCCAATTTCAAAGACACGCCAATTTATTTGAATCTGATTACCAATTAAGCTGACGCTTCATAAGTTTTTCGTACATCTTTGGAGGCATAAAGCACTGCTGGTGTATCTCATCGCTGTATATCTTCGTATCTATATTGAACAGCCTTCTCATCTCTCTTAAACCATGTTTTTTTGATGCTGCAGAGAATGTCCACCAGTTGCCCGCATAAGTTGTCAGGCAGGCTGTATAAAGATCTACAACAGGGAATATCAGTTTCATCTCCTCCTGCACCTCTATAACAATGTCTTTATGGAAATGCAGGGATTCAGAGAGGCTAACAAACATGCCCTCATCAGTCATGCAGTCCTTTACAGACTTGAAGAACTCGACTGTAAAGAGGCTCTTTGCAAAACCTATTATGTCCGTGGAATCAACAATAACAACATCAATATCGCCGTCGCGTTCTTTTACAAACTCAGCTCCGTCCATGCACTTTATCTCTACCCTCGGGTCATCCATGCCGCAAGAGACTGCTGGAAAAAACTTTTTTGATGCATTAATAACTTCTTCGTCTATCTCTATAAAATAGACCTTCTCCACAGAGTCGTGCTTTAGCACCTCTCTTACAGCTCCTCCGTCTCCACCGCCGATAACTACAACTTTTTTCGGATTCGGATGAGAATGCATCACAACATGCACAAGCATCTCGTGATAGAAGAACTCGTCCCTTTCTGTTATCTGCACAACGCCGTCCAGTATGAGCATCTTGCCGAATTGCGGATTTTCGACAACCATTATCTCCTGAAAATCGCTCTTGGCGCTGTGGAGAATCTTGCTAACCTCATACGAATATTGTATAGGCGCGTAAGGATCCTTCTCAAAAAACTTGATCATACCCCCTCCTGTCATGCTCTATAGAAAGAGCGGTCATTTTAAAAGCAGACTACGGCCGCTAAATCAGTATCGTCCTGGGTATGGAGAAACCGTTGAATTCAGAGGCGTAAGAAATTGTATATGCACCTGTTGACGGCAAAAGAATTTTGTTGCCGGGCTCAGGCTCAGGCAGCTCCACCTCTCTGTCTATCACATCCATACTGTCGCAGCTAGGACCAGCTATTGTCCAGAGCTTCGGATCATTTTTGCTGCCTACTACATAATTATACTTTATGCCGCCTATGCTCTCCATAAGGCCGTTGAAAACACCCACATCTATATAGAGCCAGTTCTCGTCTCCCCTTACTGCTTTGCCTGTCACAGTGCTCACAAATATACCTGCATCTCCGATAACTGCCCTGCCGGGCTCAATGAATATCTCGACATCATCGCTGAACTTTTCACGCACAGCCTTGTCTATCTTTTCTTCAATATCTTCAATCTCAGCTACATTTTTGAGATACCTGATCGGGTATCCTCCGCCTATGTCTATCATCCTCAACTTTATCCCGCTCTCTTCAGCAGACTGATAAACCTCTCTAGCTTTTTCTAGCGCTGAATTCCAGTTGTATACATTAGTGCATTGAGAGCCTACATGAAATGTTATGCCTATGGGATTAAGCCCGCTTTCTTTAGCTGCCTTCAGCAGATCCACAGCATCCTCAATCTCTACGCCGAACTTTTTGCTTAGAGGCCATTCACTTCCCTCATTCGGAACAGCTATTCTTACATACACATCAGAGCCTGGAGCATACCTTGCCATTTTATCGACCTCAACAAGAGAATCATATGCAAACATATTAACTCCATACTCGACAGCTTCCTTAAGAAACTTATATGTCTTCATAGGATTGCTGGTTATAATCCTCTGCGGATCAACACCAAACTTAGCAAGCACCCTCAGCTCGCCTTCAGAAGCTATCTCAAAACCCGCTCCAAGACTGTTTATATACTCAAGCACATTTTCATCTGGATTCGCCTTTACAGCATAAAAAAGTTTCGAGTTTCTGATGCCCTTACTTATTCTGGCGACTTTGTCTTTTACAATATCCTTGTCTATAAGTAAAAATGGCGTATCCTCATCACTTCTGGCGATGTAGTTGAGCACCTTGTCCCATGTCTCTTTACTCACAAATTCGGGCGTATCTTTCATCTCGCTCCTACTCCTACATACAACTTGGTCGTGTTAGCAACCGTAAAACCGGCTGCAGGGAATGAGTATTATATACCAAAGCCTTGCTGATAATACAGCCCTTAAATCCTTATCAGCTAAGGCTCTGTTTAAGATAGAGTAAAAACTCTCTGTTGCCCTTCTGACCGGCTATCGGAGATTCAGTAAAGCCTGCATAAGCCAGCCCGAGACCGATGCAAAATTCCTTAACACTTTCGAGCACAGCGAGCCTTTTTGCGTCATCACGCACTATGCCGCCCTTGCCAACCTCGCCCTTGCCAACCTCAAATTGCGGCTTTACCAGAGCCACGATCTCTGCCTCAGGCTTGAGAAAATCAATAACCCGCGGCAGCACCTTATTAAGAGATATGAATGAGACATCAATGACAGCTATATCAACCTTCTCGGGTATCTTTGAGCCTTCAATGTGCCTTATATTGGTTCTCTCTATAAGAATGACCCTCTGATCATTTCTAATCTTCCAGTCCATCTGCCCATATCCAACATCTATAGCATACACCTTTGATGCGCCGCGCTGGAGAAGGCAGTCTGTAAAGCCTCCGGTTGATGCGCCCACATCCATGGCTGTTTTGGTCTGAACATTTATGCTGAACTCATCAAGCGCCTTTTCGAGCTTCAGTCCGCCTCTGCTCACAAAAGGAATATCCTGCCCCTTCATCTCTATCACAACATCATCGTTTACCATCATGCCTGCCTTAGTAGCCGGCATTCCATTAATAAGCACCTTGCCTTCCATTATCATGGCAGCAGCTCGCTCGCGGCTCTCTGTGATACCACGCGCAACAATGACTTTATCAAGGCGTTCTTTCATAGATTAATTTGATTATAACAAACATAGACATCCGGGCAGGTTAATCTATCCGGATGTCTAATTGCAGTAGCAGTTAATTAACTTTTGATAAAAACTCAGCAGACCATAAAACTATTCTTCATCAATACATATCTCTTTTTTTGATACAGCATACGCTGTTTTAACCAAAAGATATAATATAATCATATTCAAAATAATAAAAAGCACTAATGACATATACTTAAAGGCCACTCCGCCTGTCTTATGAAACATCAGTATTGTAGCTATGGTTATCGCAGCCATAGGAAAAGAATATGCCCACCAAGAAAGATAATATTTTATTCTCTTGAATACCTTTATCTGTGAAACCAGCAAAATTAACAAAAATAGACCGATATAATACAAGATATTAGCAAAATAACTGATTTCGCCTGTTAAGCTAACCAAAGAAATAAAACCAACTGCTGGAGGAGCTATAAGAATAAACAGGGTTGGCAATAGTTTCTCAGTAAGTGGATGATGGAAAATTATTCTGTTAAAAAATATTACTAACAGAATGATCCAGAAAAAAAAGCCTATACTAAAAAAGAACCAGGAGATCTCAGCTGCACAATGAGTAACACCTGATATTGGCACCAAAATATTTCCTACAGCAGGAATAAACCATGCAGGATTCATATGCTTTATTTCGAACCTGGTATGATGAATCCATATAGATATAATTTTTATTGTAAAAGCGAAATGCAACAAAGTCCCAAATACCCATAACCATTTTGATATACCGGCAGACACGGATACATAAGCTATGCTCAAAAGAAGCATACTTATAGAAATTGTAGGGAAAAAGCTCAACTTAACCGGATGGTTAAACTCAATCGCTATATCTGCTTTATATTTAATTATTTTAATTAAATACGTCAACGAGAGCGCAAAAAAAAGTATCGATGTTAACGCTAAAACATATTGACTTAAATGTATGGGCAACTCAAAAATATGTTCCACCCTTTGCCAAGCAATAGAAAACCCCGCCATGCCTAAAATCATTGAAAAAAAAGATACTGGGAAATATTTGATTCTACATTCACTAACCACAGAAGACCTCCTGATAACAACATTAAATAATTAATAAAATAACCTTCTCTTCTTTAGTCTATTTATAATATTCCTAAAATTTATACCTCCTGCCTGGATATAATTGACAGATTACCACAAAACAGTATGCAAACAAAATCCTGTATTTTTAGCACAACTGTATATGTCGAATAATAACTACGGGATTTTATAAAATAAACCATGTAGGTTTTAAATATTAATTTAACTGTTTAAATTAATATTTTGTAAATTA
>JAFGXL010000040.1 GCA_016936655.1 Nitrospirota bacterium
ACCGTACATGCATAATTCTCTGAACAGCTGTAAATGCTGAAAATACAGCAACAACCACTACAGCAGCGAACAGCTGATCCAAGATGCATCCTGCAGCGAGCGTAACAATTCGTTCTGGTCTCTCCATAAGCCCTATTGTACAGTTTATGCCGAGACCCTCTGCCCTTGCTCTTATGTAACTTACAATGAATGAAAATATAAGCGCTGCAGCTGATGCAAAAATGCCTGTTAATGAGCCTGACTCAACAAATATCCATGCAGCAGACAGCAGAATAAGGGCATCAGAAACCCTGTCGAGTGTAGAGTCCAGAAGCGCGCCGAATCTGGTTTGAATATTTTTTACTCTTGCGATTATCCCGTCGAGCATATCAAAAAAACCAGCAAGCAGAATTAACAAACCTCCTGCAAACAGATTATTCTGCATAACAAGCGCTGCTAAAACAGTTATTAAAAAACCGGCTACTGTAACAGCATTAGGACTCAGCGGCAGGCTTTTTGCGGCTGGAGCAAAATAGAGATCAAAAGAATGCCCAAACCTTTGGCTAAGCAAATCAGCGCTCCCTTGCTCCGGATATAAAGTCTTCCACCATCTGGCGTGCATCCTCATCAGCATACTGCTCTATTGGGTGTTTCATAAAATATGATGAAGGAGATATGAGCAGACCTCCCACTTTTCTGTCGCGAGCTATCTTGCAGCATCTGATCGCATCTATCACAACTCCTGCACTGTTTGGAGAATCCTCAACTGAAAGCCTCAGCTCAAGATTCATAGGCACACTGCCGAATGCCTCTCCCTCCATCCTCAAAAAGCAGACCTTGTTATCGTTCATCCATGGCACATAGTCTGAAGGGCCAATATGTATGTCATCACTTGTCAGATCATGAGACAGCTGTGATTTTACAGCTTCGGTCTTTGATATCTTTTTTGACTTTAATCTTGTGCTGTTGAGCATATTGAGAAAATCTGTGTTGCCTCCTACATTAAGCTGGTATGTATGCTTTATGTTTACGCCTCTGTCCATAAAAAGTTTCGTAAGCACTCTATGGACAATTGTTGCGCCGATCTGCGATTTTACATCATCTCCGATAATTGGTATGTTTGCCTTTTCGAATTTCTCGACCCATGCTTTATCTGACGCGATAAATACAGGCATGCAGTTTATCAAAGAGACTCCCGCTTCAAGACATGCTGATGCATAAAAACGGGCAGCCTTCTCAGAACCAACTGGAAGAAAACTTACCAATATCTCTGCTCCGCTTTTTCTGAGTGTTTCTGCAACATTACACGGCTCTGCCTTTGAAGGTATAAACCTCCTGTCATCGCTGTAATCAGCCATATGCTCAGAGATACCATCATGTATCTCTCCCATACTTACGGTTACGGGGTAGTCGGGCAGTTCAGGATAAAAGATTGTTGTACAGTTTGGCTTTGCGAATATTGCTTCGCGCAGAGGCCTGTTCACCTTTCTCTCATCAATATCAAAGGCTGCCGCCACCTCTATATCGTGAGGCCTGTATCCAGCCATTTCGTAATGCATAAGTCCGTTATGCCCGTCTTCAGCATTTTTTGTGCGGTAGTGCTCAATGCCCTGCACAAGGGCGCTCGCGCAGTTGCCTAGACCCGCAATAGCTATGCGAATAGTTTTCATAATATCTTCTGCTCCTTTTAGTTGATCTTTAGACTTACCGGCGTATCGCAGCTCTTTTTGGGAATGGCAACGGTGAGTATGCCGTCTCTCAACTCCGCATTTATCCTCTCGTCATCCACTGACGCTGGCAGTCTGAACTGTCTTAAAAAAGGACCATAAGGCCTCTCTATCTGTATGCAGCTTTTAGCCGCTGGCTTCTTCTTTCTCTCACCGCTTATTTTGAGAAGCCCCTTTTCCACTCTTACGCTTATATCATTTTCATCAAGTTCAGGCAGCTCAATCTTGACAACAAATGTTGATGCAGTCTCGTAAACATCCATAGCCGGTCTCCAGAAGCTTGTGTTGTCGCAGCTATCTGAATCCTGGCCAAAAAAAGTATCGAGTCTTTTTTTTATCGAATAAAAATCATCAAATGAGTCCCTGCTTTCCATATTGAGTAATCTCCGTTGCAGCACATAATCAATTAATTTGGTTTTATAAACAATGCATTACTTTTATGTCAAGAAAAGCATTCATTACTTGGCTGTCATTATCTTGTAGATCACTGCATCTGCGGAAGCAGGCCCTGTGCCTAATACATATCTGATATGTGAATCAATAGCTAATGCAAGATCTCGTATAAACATCTCTGGCGCCTTGATGCGCTCAAGAGACATTATAGGCCACTTGAGCAGGCTGGCATAAAACCTGAGCGCGCCCTCGGATATATGCACAGCCTGGCCAGTATCCCTGCCGCATTCGCTGCATATTACTGCGCCGTGCGATACATAAAAAATATGCTTTGTCCTGTTGTGTGCTGAAGGCCTCTCCATAAGACCGCATCCGCACCTGCCGCACATATCAAGTCTGGGAGCAAGACCCGCTATCTGGAGAAATTTTATCTTATGGTACAGGTAGCTCAACCTGTCATCAGTCTCTCTCTCCAGACCCTTCAGAGTGCCTAGCATAAGGCTGAAGAGCTCGGGATGTGGCTCCCTTTCGGGCAGAAACCTGAGCGCAATATCAATTATCTCTGCCGCCTTCAGAAAAGAGCTGTAATCTTCCCTGATAGTGTTAAAAGGTTTGATTATGTCTGATTGGGTTATTCTGGGGAGGTTGGAATCTTCCTTTCCCATGAAACTTAATCTGGAGTATGTGAGCGGCTCAAGGCTGCTGCCGAATCGGCTTTTAATCTTTCTGGGGCTCTTTGCGAATCCGCGCATGATCCCAAAGTCTTTTGTGAGAAAAGCGACTATTAAATCCGCCTCTCCAAATACTGTTGTCTTTAGTACTATGCCCTCTGTTCGCTTAAGCACGCGATATTTATGATACAGCAGCAGTATAGAAAAAATGAACTTTAAAAAATCTGGTTGATGTTATGTAGGCAGTAAAAAAAGAACAGCTTGCGATTTACATTATGTTGCCAAAATCTTCGGGCCTGAGGTTTTTTAGCCACTCTTCAAGCTCATCAGTGCGCCGCACCTCCAGCACCTTATCTTCTACAAATATAGGCACATGCACACGAAGCGCAACAGCTATAGCATCAGAAGGCCTTGAATCTATTGTTATCTCTTTTTTGCCGTCAGTAGCGCATATAAGTGCATAATATGTGTTGTCCACTATCTCAGTTATAACAACTTTGGTAGGTTTGATATTGAGATTGTCAAAAACATTTTTTATCAGGTCATGAGTAAGCGGTCTGGGAGTAACAACCTTGCCGAGCGCAAGCGCTATAGAGTCAGCTTCAGGCTTTCCTATCCAGATAGGCAGAGTGTCGCTCCCATCAACCTGCTGAAGTAGAAGTATATACATGCTGCTTCTTGGATCGAATAAGAGACCTTCGACCTTCATCTGGATCATCATTTAAGAATACCCCAGCTCCTTGAGAGTTCTAGAATCGCTTCTCCAGTCTTTTTTGAGCTTAACCCACAACTGCAGAAAGACATCTGATCCGAGCATTTCTTCGAGGTCTTGCCTCGCCCTTGAACCAATTTCTTTCAGGCGGGCTCCCTGCTTGCCTATTATTATACTCTTTTGCCCCTCTCTTTCAACATATACGTTGGCGCTTATGTAGAGCTTGCCTTTGTCTCTCTCTTTCCACTCAAGAATCTCAACAGCTATTGAGTAAGGCACCTCTTCATGCGTATCGAATATGATCTTTTCCCTGATCACCTCAGCTGCCATAAATCTCTCCGGCATGTCAGTAACCATCTCATCAGGATAGTACTTTGGCCCCTCCGGCATACGCTCTGCAACAGCCTGAATAATATGATTTATGCTCTCATCCTTGAGAGCTGATATAGGAAATATCTCGGTAAAGTCAAAAAGCTTGCTGTATTCATCAATCAAAGGCAGCAGATGCAGTTTCTTTACAGTGTCTGCCTTGTTCATCAGAAGAAATACAGGTATCTTCATTGTCCTGAGCAGATTGAGGATATTTTTGTCTCCAGGCCCAGGCATCTCCGGCTCTGTCATAAAGAGTATCAGATCAGCCTCTCTGGCAGTATCGCTGCTCTCCTTAACCATATGTTCTCCAAGCTTGTGCTTGGGTTTATGCAGTCCTGGAGTATCAACAAAAATTATCTGGGCATCAGGAAGGTTTTTGATTCCGAGTATCCTGTTTCTTGTAGTCTGCGGCCTTGGAGATACAATAGCCAGCTTTCTTCCTGCAATGAGGTTAAGCAGAGTGGACTTGCCTACATTTGGCCTTCCTATAAGTGATACATAACCGCTCCTGAATGTACTCATACCCCCCCCCCCGCAGCTCTATTTGCGAGCTGCTACAGCCTCTTTTATCCTTTCATCGCCCTTCTGTATCTTCTGCATAGATGTTTTGTAGGATTTCCTTA
>JAFGXL010000041.1 GCA_016936655.1 Nitrospirota bacterium
AATCTTTAGAGTATGAGGCGATCCGGATTCGATTCCAAGCGTTAACTGCACAAGCCCTGATCTTCTGCAAAGATCGAGAGTACTATCATCAAGCATTCCATTTCTGAAATAATCGCACCTACACTCGCCATCCCATGTTATGTTTAGTTCTCTTTCTATTATGCCTGTACAAATTTTGCGGACACGATCAATATCCACAAAAAAATTATCATCAATAATTTTTAAGTGTGTAAGATTATAATTCCTTACAAGATATTCAACCTCCTCAAGAACCTTTTCCGGACTTTTCTTTCTATACTTATTATTGTTGGTAACAACATTAATGCAAAACGTACAATGAGATGGACATCCCCGGCTACTTTCGTAAGGAAGCCACCTCATGGGCTGACAAACATATTCTGATAATTTGTCCGTCAAATAACTACTAACAAATCTTTGAATATTTTCGTCAACGCTATAGTCTATTTTTGGAGCTGAATCAAGATTTAAATATTTTTTACCAAAAATTTTATCAACAGGAGCAGCTCCATTTTCTATCTGCCTTGCAATAGTGACAATATGCTCTTCACCCTCACCTGCGACAACATAATCAACATACTTGCAGTTAGCCATCTGATCAGGGAACAATGTGCAATGCCAGCCACCGACCACAACAGGAGTATTTGAATTTTCTTTTATGTATTTAATAATCTGATAAGCATCTTGAATCTCTGAGGTAATCAATGATATGCCGGCAAAAAGCACATCATTCAATTCATTTGAAATTGCACCGTAAGGATCATTTTCAAAAGCGCAATTAATAATCTTTACATCATAACCTGCCAACTTTAATGCAGACCCTACTGAAATCAGACCTAACGGTGGATAGTTATTATAGTTGTATACATTTTTCGGACGAATTAATAATATTTTATTAGACATTAAAAATCCCCTTAAAAGCTTTTACAACCCGTTCAACATCAGCATCTGACATTCCTGAATAGATAGGCATAGAAAGCTCTTGAGCATAAAAAGCTTCAGCAATTTTAAAGTCGCCCTCTTTATATCCGAATTTATCTCGATAAAATGGTTGAAGATGTATTGGAATATAATGCACCTGACTACCAATTTTATTTTTTTTTAATTCTTCAATAAACTCATTGCGTGAAAAACCAAGCTTTTTGAAGTCAATCAGGAGAGGATACAAATGATAAGAAGACTGTTTTGCATTATATTTATATGGATGTTTAACGTATCTTATAGAACTAAATTCATTATTATACTGTTCAGCTATTTCCTGTCTCCTATAAACAAAGCTATCTATTTTCTTTAATTGCGAGATTCCAAGAGCAGACTGAATATCAGTCAGTCTATAATTAAAGCCCAGCTCATGCATTTCATAATACCATTGATTTGGCATTTCTTTTTTTTTGATTGAACTATATCCAAATGCAGCACATTTATTACGGAAACTTTCTATTCTTTTTGTGATACCATGACTACGCAATTTCAGCAGAGAATTATACAAATCCCAACGATTTGTCAGCACTGCACCACCTTCACCTGTAGTAATATGCTTAACAGGATGAAAACTCATAACCGTCATATCTGAGTGAGAGCTTGATCCAATTTTATTCCAAGAGCCAGACTGAGACATCCATTTTGCACCTAGGGCATGACATGCATCCTCAATTAATATCAATCCATGTTCCTCTGCGATTTTGTTAATTTCTTCGATTTCACAGGGGAGCCCAGCAAAATGCACAGGTATAATTGCCTTAACATATCGCGTTATTTTTTTCTTTATCTCAGCAACATCGATATTAAATGTGTCTTTATCAATATCAGCGAAAACCGGCTTCCCTCCACAATACAACACACTGTTTGATGTCGCAACAAAAGATATAGGTGAGGTTATAACTTCATCTCCTTCTTTAATGCCAGCTGCTAAACACGCAATATGCAAAGCAGCCGTTCCACTGCTTACCGCAACTGCGTATTTTGCTCCACAGTAGTCAGCAAGCAACCGCTCGAATTCAATAACCTTAGGCCCTTGAGTAAGCCAGTCACTACGTAACGCCTCTATAACAGCTCTTATATCTTCGTCATCAATACTCTGCCTACCATATGGAATAAAGTCCATTTAAGCTCTACTCTTCAATTATTTTTCTGAGATCTTCTACTGAAATCCATTGATCATTTGTATTACTGGCATATCTAAACCCTTCAGACACAGCTTTCCCCCCATTTGAAACATGCCTTGCAGCAGACCACCACTTAAATTCCGGCTCTACAATGAAATAACCATCAAATTCTAGCGTATGACGAGCGTCATCTTCGGTAATCATAACCTCGTGAATTTTTTCACCAGGTCTTATTCCAATAATTTTATGTTCACAGTCCGGAGCAATAGCTACTGCAAGATCCATTATATTCATACTCGGAATTTTAGGCACAAAAAATTCACCACCAACAGATAAATCAAAACATTTAAGAACAAACTCAACTCCCTCTTTTAAAGTTATCCAAAACCGAGTCATCTTTGGATCAGTTATTGGAATTACACCAGTGGACTTTAACATCTTAAAATATGGCACAACACTACCCCTGCTACCCACTACATTCCCATATCTGACGACTGAAAATCGGGTTTCATGATACCCCGAATATGAATTGCCTGCGATAAAAAGCTTATCTGAACACAATTTAGTCGCACCGTATAAATTAACCGGGTTTGCGGCCTTGTCAGTGCTAAGCGCTATAACCCGCTTCACATTTGCATCGATTGCAGCATTTATAACATTCTGTGCTCCAATAACATTTGTTTTAACAGCTTCAAAAGGATTATATTCGGCTGCGGGAACCTGCTTTAAAGCTGCAGCATGTATTACATAGTCAACCCCGGCAAAAGCACGCGTTAACCTTTCAGAGTCCCGAACATCGCCCAGAAAATATCTAATACATGGATACATTCTTTGATCAAAAATCTGACTCATCTCAAACTGTTTAAGTTCATCACGGCTAAAAATAATAAGCTTCTCAGGGCTATATTTCTTTAATATGATTTCAACACATTTTCTACCAAAAGACCCTGTGCCACCTGTAATCAAAATTGTTTTACTATTAAACATATTATTCTCCCTGTGTACTTATGTTCCTTCAGCACATCTACTTTAAACTGATCAGTATATATACCAGAATATTTTTTTAATCTACAATAATTAATCATTGCGTTAGCACCATCTTAATGCCTTCATAAATGACCTCAAATATTTCTTTCTATCTGTTTAATCTTAATCTTGAAATCTGCTCTAAAATAAACACAAAAAAAACCCCAAAAAACAGACTTAAAAATCCGGCAAGCAATATATTATTTATAAGCTTGGGTTTTACATGTTTATTTGAAATAGATGGATAACTTAAAAAATCTACACCCTGATTTCTTTTAAGCGCCTGTTCAAAATTAAATTTTTGCATATTTAACTTTGAAATATTTTCGCTTATATCTAGAGGATTAAACCCTAACGAAGCTAACCTGTTCGCTTCAATCTGTTTTTTTACAATATTTGATATAATCTCTGCATCTTTTAAAACATTTGAAATCTCTTGTATCTGTTTAATTATTTTGTTGCGGCTTTCTTCCGCATGAACCTTAATTACTTTAGAATTATTAATGTACTCTTTAACTTTAGAAAATAATATAAACATATCATCACGGCTTGTTGCTTCGATAGTTATGTTAATTGCGCCTGCAAGTTCATCGAGCTCAGATACCCAGAATTTTTTTACTAAATCAGCCTTATCTTGGAATATTGCCTCAACCCCACCAGCACTTAGTATTTTTTTAAGTTCAGATGAAGAAACAATCTCGTTTGGCATCATCTGAATAATAGCAACACCTCTATATACTTTCGGCATAAATAACCCATATACTATTGCCAATAAAATTGAAACAAAGAAAATTGCGACTAAGATGTTTTTTCTTTTTTTAATTATCTTTAAATAGTCATCAAGATCAACATTATTCCTAGTACACTGATAAACATCTCTGTTCATACAAAATCACCTCGACAATTTATATAATTTCTCTGTTGTTTATTTTCTGATGAAGCCTCATTTTTCGATAACAAAATATTAAACCATTTTTCAATATGTCTACTAGCTCTCAACATATACCCATCTCGATTTCTTTGAATTTTTGAATTATTAACTTTGCATCTCCGCGGGTTTCTATATTCAGGCGCAGAAGCGGCTCTGTGTTTGATGATCTTATATTAAAGCGCCAGTTGCCAAACTCCATGCTCAAGCCGTCTGTGCGATCAATGGCTATGCTTGAATCTTTATAATTGTTCTGTATTTTGCAAAGCACTGCCTCTGCATTTTTAACTGTATAGTTGATCTCTCCGCTGCATGGGAATGCTGCTATATGCTGATCCACAAGCACTGACATTTTTTTATTCTCCATGCTGAGCATCTCCGCAACGAGCAGCCAAGGGATCATTCCTGAGTCGCAATACGCAAAGTCTCTAAAGTAGTGGTGGCTGCTCATCTCTCCACCGTAAACAGCGTCTTCTGCTCTCATGCGCTCTTTGATAAACGCATGCCCTGTCTTGCTCATTACCGGTATGCCGCCCGCTCTCTTAACAATGTCGATTGTGTTCCATGTAAGGCGAGGGTCATGTATTATTTTTGATCCGGGATGTTTTACGAGCATCTGCTTCGCAAGCATTCCCACAATGTAGTAGCCTTCAATGAATCTGCCCTTTTCGTCAAAGAAGAAGCATCTGTCAAAGTCTCCGTCCCATGCTATGCCGAGATCCGCATTATGTTTTTTGACAGCATCAGCAGTAGCAGCCCTGTTTTCTGGAAGCAATGGATTTGGTATGCCGTTTGGAAATGAACCGTCAGGCTCATGGTTAATGCGTATGAACTCAAAAGGCAGATGTTTGGCAAGCATATCTATAACAACACCTGCGCTGCCATTGCCTGCGTTAACAACAATCTTGAGCGGCTTTAACTGACTTATATTTATGTAGCTGAGCAGATGCTCTATGTAGCTCTCTTTGGAATGGTCTGACATATATTTGCCAGATTTCTCAGCTGGAGCAAATAGACCATTTTCTGCTGCTGAGCGGATGTCATGCAGTCCTGTGTCTCCGCTTACCGGCATACTGCCTCTGCGCACTAGCTTCATGCCGTTGTAATCCATCGGGTTATGGCTCGCTGTCACCATTATTCCGCCGCCAACCTTGCGGTGGAATGTCTGAAAATAAACCTCTTCTGTGCCGCAGAGGCCTATATCTATAACATCTGCTCCGCTGTCGTTAACGCCTCTTGAGAGAGCAGCAGCAATATCCCTGCTTGTGAGCCGCACATCATAACCAATCACAACATCTGCTGGATTGAGAAAGTCCGCGTATGCCCTTCCTATACGGTACGCGATATCTACATTCAGCTCTTCAGGAACTCTACCGCGGATATCGTATGCCTTGAAACATGCCAGGGGAGTGCAGATCATTTTTGCCCTTCCCTGCCGTATATATCATCAAATCGTACAATGTCATCCTCACCAAGATATGGACCTGACTGCACCTCTATCATCTCAAGAGGCACTCTGCCTGGATTTAGGAGTCTGTGCTTAACTCCGAGAGGTATGTATGTTGATTCATTTTCGCTAAGCAGTATTGTCTCATCTCCGCGAATAATTTTTGCAGTGCCTTTTACCACAATCCAGTGTTCTGCCCTGTGGTGGTGCATCTGTAAGCTGAGGGATGCTCCAGGTTTTACGCAGATTCTTTTAACCTGAAAACGCTCTCCAGAATCTACGCCGTCATACCATCCCCAAGGCCTGTAGACTTTTCTGTGAGACACTCCTTCTGATCTTTCTGATTTTGCGAGTCTGGCAACTATGGATTTAACATCCTGCACCATGTCTTTCTTTGCAACGAGCACAGCGTCAGGGGTCTCGATCACGACAATATCCTTAACGCCAACACACGCGACCAGGCGTGAAGCAGCAGAGACAAAAGAACCGGATGTGCTCTCGAGCATCACATCCCCGCTTACTGCGTTGCCGTCAACATCTTTTTTTGACACATTCCAGACAGCATCCCATGCGCCCACATCAGACCATCCTGCATTCATAGGTACAACTACCGCGGATATGCTGCTGTCAGAATATGAGCCAAGCTTTTCCATGACTGCATAATCAATTGAATCTGATGGAGAGTCGGTGAAGGCTCGCTTTTCGATACGATAAAAGTCCAGATCCGTTATTCCGGATTTGTAAGCCTTTTCGCATGCCTCATATATATCAGGTCTGAACTTTTTGATCGCCTTTATCCATGTGCCGGCAAGCAGCATAAATATGCCGCTGTTCCAATAATAGTTGCCGCTGCTCACATATTTTTTTGCTGTCTCCAAATCCGGCTTTTCAACAAAACGTGTGATCTTGAATACACTATCACCTGCGCCAGCCTCGATATATCCATACCCTGTCTCTGGCCTATCAGGTTGTATGCCGAAAGTGACTATGCTTCCGGACAGAGCAGCGTCTGAACCTGATTGAAGCGCTTTTTGAAATGCTTTATTGTCCTCTATAACATGATCTGAAGGCATAACCAGCAGCAGCGCATTATTATCATCTGCTGCATGGAGCGCAGCAACAGTCAAAGCAGGAGCTGTATTTCTGCCAACAGGCTCTAGAATTATATCAGCCGGTTTTATTCCTGTTTCGCGTATCTGCTCAGCAATAAGGAATCTGTACTCCTCATTACATACTACTAAAGGGTCTTTACAGACAGCCTTTTCAGATATAAAACCATTACATCTTTTTACAGTATCCTGAAGCAGCGTGCTGCTGCCCTTAAGTGCGAGCAGCTGTTTTGGATGCTTCTGCCGAGACAGAGGCCATAGCCTGGTACCAGCGCCTCCGCAGAGGATTACAGGTATCAGGTCTGTTTTTTTATTGTTTGGAGACATATGTTTTTTTACTGCTCCGCCCTCTCGGTCACATTATCGAGACCAAGAAGGCATAAAAAAACCTTTTAACCTCGTATCTGGTTAAAAGGTTTTTTTGGCAAAACTGCTCAGCTGCAGAAAACCAAGCAAACCAATAAAATTCAGTGACGGTATTTCAAAATTTAGCCGTCCGGATAAATGAGAAGTATGGCTGATCAATCTTTGTAGCATCTTCATGCCCGCCTGCTTCTTGGGCAATTATCTAAAATATCCATTATTGGTATAAATTGTAACATATATTCTTTATATAGACAAACAGCTCTTAACCCCTTAAAAACTAACATAATGTGTTATTATAGCGGAAGAAATTTTGTATACGGAGGCCTTCTCTACTTTCAGACAAATATGCTCTACCCTGATCTGAATAAATTCAAGGATCTTGCCCAAAAAGGCAACCTCATACCAGTGTATAAAGAAATACTGGGTGATCTTGATACGCCTGTTACAGCTTTTCTGAAGCTGAAGCGCAAGCCGGCGTTTCTTCTTGAGAGCGTTGTAGGAGGAGAAAAGTGGGCCAGATACTCATTTTTGGGCATAGACCCTGCCCTTACTGTAGTATCAAAAGACAACCACATCCAGGTTAATGCATCATCCGACATATACAGCCAGATCGCAAAAAACTGTCCTGCTGAGGGCAACCCGCTTTTGGCTGTAAAGAATATACTCTCCTCATTCAAGCCTGTTGACATTGAGGGACTGCCAAGATTTTCAGGCGGGTTTGTGGGCTATTGCGGTTATGACATTGTGAAGTTCTTTGAGCGGGTGCCTGATACTGACAAGCCAGGCCTTGATATGCCAGGTACTTTTTTGATGCTCACAGACACGCTGCTGATATTTGACAACCTCAAACAGACAATCAAGATAGTTTACAATGCGCATATAAATGGCAGAAGCATTGAAGACACATATAAACATGCTGAGTCTGTAATAAACGGAATAATTAATGAGCTGAGAAGTTCGAGGCCTGCTAATGACAATACGCCTCTTCCGTATGTTGCTCTTAACGCACAAGGCATCAATGCAGACCAGTCAGACTTTAGATCAAACTTCACAAAACAGGATTTCATGGATGCGGTCACTGCTGCCAAGGAGTATGTGCTCTCCGGCGATGTTGTGCAGGTAGTTCTTTCGCAGCGTTTCGAGACAGAGACAACAGCTACACCCTTTGATATCTACCGTGCATTAAGGGTGATCAATCCTTCTCCATATATGTACTTTCTGGATACAGGCAGCGAACAGCTCGTCGGGTCTTCACCAGAGATTCTTGTAAGAGTCGAGGGCAAAGATATTACTGTAAGGCCGATAGCAGGCACAAGAAAGCGTGGAACTACTGAGGAGCAGGATAAGTCTTTTGAAGAAGAGCTGAAGAACGATCCCAAAGAGGTTGCTGAACATATTATGCTGGTTGATCTCGGCAGAAATGATGTGGGCAGGGTTGCAGAGACAGGCAGTGTAAAGGTTACAGACCTAATGTATGTAGAAAGATACAGCCATGTTATGCATCTGGTATCGAATGTAAATGCAAAACTAAAAAAGGGGCTTGATGCATTCGATGTGTTCATGTCCTGCTTCCCGGCAGGTACTGTTAGCGGAGCTCCCAAGGTGAGGGCAATGGAGATAATAGAGGAGCTCGAGCCGACCCGCCGCGGATCTTACGCAGGCTCTGTAGGATATTTCGGCTACTCTGGCAATATGGACACATGCATAACCATACGAACACTTATAATAAAAGACAAAAAGGTGTATGTGCAGGCAGGCGCAGGCATAGTTGCAGACTCTGTGCCTGAGTCTGAATATATGGAGACAGTAAACAAAGCCATGGGTATGATGAAGGCCTTAAAGAGTTCTGAAGAGACATTTTCATAGGAGAACACCATGCTTCTGATGATAGACAACTATGACTCTTTCACTTATAACCTTGTGCAGTATCTGGGCGAGCTGGGTGAAGATGTGCGTGTCTTCAGAAACGACAAGATATCGGTAGATGAGATAGCAGAACTTAATCCTGACCGCATAGTTGTATCTCCGGGCCCATGTTCTCCGCGCGAGGCAGGCATATCAATAGAGGTGATAAAAAATTTCGCAGGAAAGATCCCGCTGCTCGGTGTATGCCTTGGTCACCAGTCCATAGGCGCTGCCTTCGGAGCAGAGATTATACGCGCGCCAAAGCTGATGCATGGCAAGACATCAGCAATTCACCATGACAACAAAACCATTTATAAAGGACTGCCCAACCCTTTTGATGCCACCAGATACCATTCACTCATAATAAAAAAAGATACTCTGCCAGGCTCATTCGAGATTTCGGCATGGACTGAAGACGGCATCATAATGGGCGTAAGGCATAAAGACTATATACTTGAGGGCGTGCAGTTTCATCCTGAGTCAATACTCACCACATCAGGAAAATCGCTGCTCAAGAATTTCATTGAACTGAGCAGGAGTGTGCGTGCTTAAACAGGCGATACATATGGTTGTGCAGAACATAAGCCTATCTGAAGCCGAGATGGCTGAATGCATGACAGAAATTATGGAAGGCAGGGCAACTGAAGCGCAGACAGGTGCATTTTTAACAGCGCTCGCTATAAAAGGCGAGACAGTTGACGAGATAACAGGCGCTGCAAGGATAATGCGCGATAAGGCCACCAAGATAAATGCGCCGGACAATGTAATAGATACATGCGGCACAGGCGGCGACATGGCAGGCACCTTCAATATATCCACCACAGCAGCCATTGTTGTTTCCGCATGCGGAGTGCCTGTTGCAAAGCATGGCAACAGGTCTGTATCGAGCAAATCAGGCAGCGCTGATCTGCTGGAAGCGCTTGGAGTAAAGATTGACCTCCAGCCCGATAAAGTCGAGAAGTGCCTTGCAGAGACCGGCTTTGGCTTTCTCTTTGCTCCGCTATTTCACCCTGCAATGAAGTTCGCCATAAATCCCAGGCGGGAGATCGGCATACGCACCATCTTCAACATACTCGGCCCGCTCACCAACCCTGCAGGAGCAAAACGCCAGATGATGGGCGTATTCACAGGCAAGCTCACAGAAACACTCGCAAAGGTGCTCGGCAACCTGGGTGCAATAGATGCGATGGTGGTGCATGGAGAGGATGGACTGGACGAGATAACAATAAGCGACGGCACAAGGGTATCACGATTCCAGAGAGGCAGGACAGAAACATACTATCTCAGTCCCGAAGAGTTCGGCTTTAAACGCAGCCCTTCAGATAGTATCCAGGGGAGCGGCAAAACAGAAAACGCAGAAATCACTCTGTCAATACTCAAGGGAGAAAAAGGACCAAGACGAGAAATTGTGATAATAAACAGCGCAGCAGCACTACTTACAGCAGGTGCGGCTAATGACAATTTTGAAGCTGCAGAGATAGCAAAAGAAGCTATAGACTCAGGCAGGGCATATAAAAAACTAAACCAGATATGCGAAGCAACATCAAAACTGTAGCTCTTCTATTTTTTTAATGAATTATTCCCGAGTGTTTCCGGGTTAATATTAAAATACTCCTTCAGAAGATGGCAGACATCCTCTGTAGTATCAACTATAGAAATAAAAGAAAAATCTTCCTTGCTGACCGCTCCGTTTTTGACCAGAGACTCCTTCATCCAATCTATAAGACCCTTCCAATATTCCCTTCCGTAAAGGATTATGGGGAATGACTCTATTTTCCCGGTCTGAACCAGAGTCAAAGATTCAAAAAGTTCATCCATAGTGCCGAATCCGCCCGGGAATATGATATATGCCAATGCATACTTGACCAGCATCAGCTTTCTCACAAAAAAATACCTGAATGTAAGGGATATGTCCTGATACTTGTTTGGGTACTGCTCATGGGGCAGGTGTATATTTAAGCCTACAGATTTTGACTTGCCCTGCTTTGCACCTCTATTTGCAGCCTCCATAATGCCGGGGCCGCCACCTGTTATCACAGCAAAGCCCGCATCTGATATAAATCTTCCCAGCTCCATGGCCTGCTGATAATAAGGAGAGCCTTCTCCAAGTCTAGCGCTTCCAAATACTGTAACAGCCGGGCCTAAACCAAAAAGATTCTCAAAACCATCTACAAGCTCTGACTGAATCCTGAATACACGCCATGTTTCTGAATGTCTAAGATCCTCTATCATCAACCCTCCTGCTTAGAGCGGTAGCTCCTCTGAAACAGGCTCTGACACCATCTCTATACTCTTGTCAGCGCGAAGCATCTCAATCTTTCTGAGCGGACGCTCAAGCTGGTTAGTTCTTGTGCCAATAAGCCCCTCATACTCTTTTCTTGCAGCATCAAGGCGGTCTCCCATAGCCCTCATCTTGTCTTTGTAAAGATCCCACTGCTTCTGAAAATCTCCGAGCAGATTCAGTATCTCAAGAGCTGTGCGCTCAAGACTAAAGTTCTCTATCGCCTGTCTTATAACAGCAAGCACAGCATAAAGCGTAATAGGCGAGCAGAGGATCACCTTCTGCTTGAGCGCTTCATCCATTATTGACGGGTCTACCTCATTTATAAAGGCATAAATCTGTTCATTCGGAATGAATATAATTACATAGTCAACAGTATTGTCCGCAGGGTTAATATAATCTCTTCCTGTAACCTGTTTTATCATCGCTTTAGTGTTTCTGATGAGGTCATCCCGAAAGCGTTTTCTATCAAAATCTGACTCTGCGTTAACATAGTTTAGATAATTATCGAGCGGGAATTTTACATCCATATTCATCTTCAGGTCATTCGGCAGCAGAAATGTATAATCAGGCCTGCCTGTTGAGCTTTCGAGAGTCTTCTGCTTAATGTAGTTAATGCCCTCTGACATGCCGATAAGCCTTATTATGTCCTCTGCCATCCTCTCGCCCCACTCGCCCCTTTTTTTGGAGCTTGCGAGCGCGTTTGCCAGATGTTCTGTAGTATTCTTGAGCTGAAGCGTCGCATCCTGATGCTGCTTGATGACTGTAGCCACCTCTGTAATCTTCTCACCGCTGCTCTTTCCGACCTCTTCTATCTTCTTGTGCACATCTGCCAGAGTTTTGGAAATAGCCTCGATATTCTGATCGATAAGCTCCTTTTTGCCCTGCAGCTCACTGGAATTCTGCTGTGTCTGCGCTTTAAGTCTCTCCTCAGCTATCTTCAGAAACTCTTCAGAGTTTTTTGAGAGAGCCTTGAGTGAGAGAGCATCAAATGTTGAACTCAGCTTTTCACCCATCTCATCTATAAGCTTCTTCTGCTCCGCAATGCTCTTCTGGGATTCATCAAGCCTCGCAAGAGCATCAGACTTTGCGCTCATCTGGATCTGGAGTTCTGAGTTAAGCCTCGCAGTTTCATATTCATTATCCGATATCTGACCTTTCAGCCCTGCGATCTGGGTTTCAGCAGAGATGAGCTTTTCACGCAGCGAGCCCAACTCATCAGCTGCTTCTCTCTGGAGCTCAGCCTCACGCTGCACAAGAATATTCTTGAACCTCATGCCTGCAAAAATCCAGACAACTGCTGAGCCGGCACACAAACCCACAGCAACATATAGCGCTTCATTCATCATCGCACATCCTCTGCTGACTCTATAGTTTCGACTATCTTTTC
>JAFGXL010000042.1 GCA_016936655.1 Nitrospirota bacterium
AAAATATTATACAGGATAGAGCATAAAAGCATAGTCTGCATTTTCCGCTATATACACCTAGTGTGCTATTATTTATGAAGTCAAATACTGAAGGATGAGGTGGATAATGGCTTCTTTAAGGCAACTCCCAAAGTCTCCGTGGCGTGCTGTTATAGAGAGCGCCTTCTTCGCTAATTCGGTCAAAAAAACCGACATGGCAGAGCTATACAGCTATGCGGCAAAGCAGCCAGAAGTGATGATGACTGACGAGCCTATGTACAAGCCGCAGCAGTTTGGACTGCCCAAAAACGCAAAAGTGCTGGTATCCAATGACGGCGGAATAGTAGGACGCACTGCTAGGGCAAGAAGGCTTGTAAGGGAGTTTTCCAAGGCTGAGAAGGACAAATACCTCGCAATACTGGGAGAAGCTGTCTACGCATTTTCAAGAAGGCCGGGCTTCTGGCTGGAAGGGCTTGTAGGCCTGCACCCCAAGTTCATGATAAAGGCTCATATCCTCAGCCCTTGTACAGACGCAAAAAATATGCTCGACTGGGGATTAAACTTTGCCCCGTTCATGGAGCCATGGTCAAAAAACTATTCAAAATCCAGACAGCTGGATGAGCCGGATATTATGGTTTTTGCTGACCCTGAATGGTCTCATCCAGATTTTCCCAACGGACTTGTAATTATAGATGAGATGCAGAACTGTATAGCTATACTAGGGTTGCGATATTTTGGCGAGAGGAAAAAAGGCACTCTCACTCTGGGATGGACAGCAGGAGTGCGCCAGAACATGGTAGCTTGCCATGGGGGCATTAAGACAATAGGCAGCAAGCCGCCTGTTGCTGTATTTGGGCTCTCTGGCTCAGGCAAGTCTTCCATAACAAACAGCCTTGACCACGAAGGAACTCTGCACAAAAGTGAAAAGGTTACAGTAATTCACGATGATGCCTTTTTGATAGATCTGGACAACAATATAACCATAGCGCTCGAACCAGCGCTTTTTGACAAAACAGACTCTCTGGATTTCAAAGATCCGATAACCAAATACTTTTATTCGGCCCAAAATGTTGCTGTAACGCTTGATAAAGAGGGCAAGCGCAGAATCTTTGGTCAGGATATAAGAAACGATAACGGCCGCTGCATAAAATCACGCGATATGTTCAACCATGACGACTCATGCAAAAAGCCGGGAATGGTAATCTGGCTGCAGAAAGATACAAGCCTGCCTCCGATATCAAAAGTATCCACACCTGCCCTTTCTGTAGCTATGGGCGCATCCTTGAGCACACTGCGTGCGAAGGGGGTAGAAAATATGGACCCAAAAGAGCTCGGAAAACTTGTTATTGAGCCTTTTGCAAACCCCTTCAGGGTTCATCCGCTAGTAGTGGATTGCCAGCAGTTTTTGAAGCTTTTCAAGTCAGGGTGCGAGTGCTACATAATGAACACTCATGCGTTTGGCGTACCGGGAAGTCTTATGGATATACCTAAAGAAATCTCACTCAACATAGTTACTCAGCTCGTAAGAGGCAAGATTGAGTGGAAAGAGTGGAAGAGGTTTCCGGGTCTTTTTATCCCGAAAAATGGATCTAATGTATTCTGTGATGACTATGACAAAAAATATACTCCGCTCAAAACTCCTGAATACCTCGACTTTCTCAGAAACAGGATGCAGGACAGAATAACATTCCTCTCTAACAAGAGAGATCTCGAAAACGACATGGACAACGCGTTCATAGATCCGCTTGTGTCAGCGCGAACTGTAATAGACAAGATACTAAATCCGGTATAGGAAGGTTTTTATTGGAAACAACAGACATAATCAGACAGATAGCCGTATCAGCAATACCTATTTTGGTAGCAATAACATTTCATGAAGTTGCACATGGATATGCAGCATATAAGCTTGGAGACAGCACAGCAAAGGTTATGGGCAGGCTCACACTCAACCCTCTTGCTCATATAGATATTTTCGGGACAGTCATTCTGCCTGTGATGCTGCTGGTTATGACACAGGGGCAGTTCGTGTTCGGATACGCAAAGCCTGTGCCTGTAAATCCGCTAAACTTCAAGCATATGCGGCAGGGCATGGCCATATCCGCAGCAGCAGGGCCAGCCACAAATCTGATTCTGGCTGTCGTGAGCGTCATACTGCTTAAGATTTTATTATTCATCGCAGGGCTGCTTTCGGCAGAGGTGATATCTTCGGTTGTAAAACCTGTTGCAATGATGCTTACAGCAAGCATAAGCGTAAACATAGTGCTCGCTGTATTTAATATGCTTCCTATTCCTCCGCTGGATGGCGGAAGGGTGCTTATGGGATTATTGCCATATAGATATTCCCAGAGCATAGAGAAGATAGAGCCTTACGGCTTTATAATTGTGCTGATACTTCTTATAACAGGACTAGCTAATATTGTACTGCTGCCTGTTATTAAAATGCTTTACAGGATAATAACTTTAATCTGAAAAACAAGGAGAGATTCAAGGCATTATGAAAAAAGAACGCGTTTTAAGCGGCATGCAGTCCAGCGGCAAGATGCATATCGGCAACCTGATCGGCGCGCTAAAAAACTGGGTAGATATACAAGACAAATATGACTGTTTTTACTTTGTTGCTGACTGGCACTCGCTCACAACCGGCTATGCAGATCCGTCAGAAATAAGAGAGAGCACCAATGACCTGCTAATTAACTTTATAGCTGCCGGGCTTGATCCTGAAAAATCCACAATATTTATACAGTCTATGGTACCTCAGCATGCTGAGCTGCATCTGCTGCTTTCTATGATAACTCCTCTTGGATGGCTCGAGCGTGTGCCTACATATAAAGAAAAACAGGAGAACCTCGAAAACCGCGATCTTTCAATGTACGGATTCCTTGGTTACCCTGTACTGATGACATCAGACATCCTGATCTACCGCGCACAGCATGTACCTGTAGGAATCGACCAGATGCCGCATCTGGAGATATCCAGAGAAATAGCAAGGAGATTCAACTTTCTTTATAAGGAAGAGGTTTTCCCGGATCCTGAAGGTCTGCTCACAAAATTTCCGAAAGTTCCTGGACTTGACGGCAGAAAGATGTCAAAAAGCTATGACAACGCTATTTATCTTAGCGACACCCCGGAAGTTGTTGATCAGAAGATACGCACAATGATGACAGATCCCGCAAGAAAGAGGCGCACAGACAAGGGAGATCCTGAGCTCTGCCCTGCTTATCACCTGCACAAGATATTCTCCAGCAATGAAGAGCTGGCTGAGATTGCGGAAGGATGCAAAACAGCAGGCATTGGATGTATTGACTGCAAGCGCATACTCATTAAAAACTTATCAGCCTATCTCAAGCCTATATGGGCAAAGAGAGCGGAACTTACCGGCAATCCTGAACTGCTTATAGAAATAGCGCTTAAGGGATCTGAAAAGGCATCCCGCGCAGCTGAAGAGACTATGGAGACAGTAAGACGCTGCATGGGTCTCAAATAAGGAGGACAAGATGCTTTCACAGGAAGAGATAAAGAGATACACCAGACAGATGATGATGGATGGATGGGGAGAAGAGACTCAGGAGAAGCTCAAAAAGTCGACAATCTTCATAGCAGGTGCCGGAGGCCTCGGCTCACCTGTCTCAATTTATCTCGCTGTTTCAGGCGTAGGAAATATCAGAATCTGCGATTTTGATTCTCCTGACTGGTCAAATCTCAACAGGCAGATACTCCACAACCACAACCGCATAGGCATAAACAAGGCTGTGTCAGGCAAGCAGACGCTTGATGAACTGAATCCCCAGATAAATGTAACAGCATTCCCTGTAAAAATAACTGCAGAAAATGTTGATGAACTTGTAGGAGACTCTGCTCTCATTCTGGACTGCATGGATAACTTTCCAACCAGATACATACTAAATGAATGTGCGATCCGCAAAAAAATCCCTCTGGTCTTTGGCAGCATCTGGGGAATGGAAGGCAGGCTCAGCTTTATTGCTCCTCCGGAAACGCCATGCCTTAAATGCATGTTCCCTGAGGCTCCGCCTTCAGAGACATTTCCTGTTGTGGGCGCAACCCCCGGAGTTATCGGCTCCCTGCAAGCGCTGGAGGCGATTAAATACCTCACAGGCACCGGCCAGAATCTAAAGAACAAGATACTAGTATGGGAAGGCAGAAGGGTCGAGTTTAAAACCTATAAGGCATACAAAGACCCCGAATGCCCTGTCTGCAGCACTCTCTGATATACCTAACTAGTCATTTTTTTGGGTAGATGCTCCGGACAATAGTGGCTTCCGCTGTGCGGAGCATCCAGCACGCATGAACCTCCGCATGTTGTGCATTTGCCAAAGCAGTGAGCCTTGCCTGCTGGCTTTGAAGTTTTTGTCGAGTGCTTTTTTGTCGTATTTTCAGACTTCATACAACACCTCCTTAATAAAAACATCTATACCTAATTATGCTGCCTTTAAATATGCAGTCAACTACCCATTTGTCTGAACCTCCATAAAATTAGAGCTATAATATTTTTATAGAGGGTTAGATGCCCTTTATTTATAAAATCGGATATCTAACCGGAGAACACGATTATAAATGACAAAACTCTCTGGCACTAGCCCTAAAAAGCTTATACCCATAAGCCTTGTATGCCTTACAGCTATTGTACTGTCGTCCGGAATATGGCAGCTGAACGGTCTGAACAAGCAGGCGATGTCCATAGCAGTAACAAAAGCCCAAGGCACAGCTATTGTAATAAAAGCTGCACGGGCATGGAACTCCCAGATAGGAGGAGTATATGCTCCAATTACAGCTTTGGTACCGCCCAATCCTTATCTTGATCTGCCTGACAGGGATATAAGATCAAATCTTGGCCAAAAGCTCACAAAAGTAAACCCTGCCTACATGACACGCCAGATTTTCGACATTATACGTGAACCCGGACATCTTGGCATGCGAATAACTAGCCTCAAGCCTCTTAATCCTGTAAACTCTCCTGATTCATGGGAGATAAAGGCTCTAACAAAAGCTGAAAATATTCGGACTGACATTGCAGAGTTAGTCGCATCAGGCAACTCGGAATCGTACAGATATATGGCGCTGCTTCTTGTAGATGAGAGCTGCATGAAATGCCATGCAAAGCAGGGTTACAAAATAGGCGATATACGGGGCGGTATAAGCATAATTCAGCCTATTGGACATATCAAATCCCTGATAAAACCCCAGAAGAACAAGATAATACTTATGCATCTTGCAGCCTTTATCCTTTCCGGACTGATCATTTATGGCATGCTGCTTCGGATGAACAAAAACTGGACAGATCTTAATATGCTGGCTGAGAACCAGCAAAAAGCTATTATGAACAGTACTATCAAACTGCGTGAAACGAATGAGTCTCTGCAAGCAGAAGTTGAACATAGGAGAGCTGCTGAAGAGTCATTAAAGAGTACAAATATGCAGATGGGCAAATGGATAGGAGCGCTGCAGGGCAGAAGCAGACAGATGATACTTATGAATCAGATGAGCAGCATGCTCCACTCATGCACAACAATACAGGATGCCTACAAAGTGGCCGCTAGCTTTATAAGGCAGATGCCTGTCTTTGGTTCAGGAGTAATATACTCGATCGAAAAGACTGAAAAACACTACAAAATCGCTGAGTCGTGGGGCAGACGCATATGTAAAGATATCTTCTGGCCTGATGAGTGCTGGGCTATAAAACTAGGTCGTATGCATAAATATGAATCAGATACTGACTCAGTAGCATGTTCGCATTTTGCTGCAATAGAATCATGCATCTGTGTATGTATACCGCTTATGACATCTGGAGAAATTATTGGACTTATATCATTTCTTACAGACAGATCATCTACCACTGGAGAGGATGACTTCCAGAGCCAGATGACGCTGCTTGTAGCTGAACATATAAGCCTTTCTCTCACAAATATACAACTGCGATCCAAACTGCATATTGAATCAATTAAAGATCCACTCACAAATCTGTACAACCGCAGATACTTTGACGACATACTTCACAAAGAGGTCTTCAGGTCTGCAAGAACAGGCAATCCATTTTGCATAATAATGGGAGATATCGATCATTTTAAAAATTTAAATGATACTTACGGTCATGAAACTGGTGATTTAGTGCTGAAAGGACTTGCAGATATTTTCACTTGCAGCATTAGAGCTGAGGATACCGCATGCCGCTATGGCGGTGAAGAGTTTGTAATAGTGCTCCCAAATTGTGATGTAACATCAGCGCTCCAAAAAGCAGAGCTGATGAGGAATCTTTTTAAAAATAAGATCTTTAACTCATCAAAAGGGCAGGATATAAAAGCAACAATATCTTTTGGCATAGCACAATATCCAGTTCATGGAAGAAATTTTGAGGATATTCTGTTAGCAGCAGATGCGGCTCTTTACTCTTCAAAAAATCATGGGAGAGACACAACAGAGATAGCTGAAATACCGTCCTGATTTGCAGATCTAATAAATTCTAGTCATACATATCCCTTCTGCGGTCAGCAAAAAGATTGTTGTACTGATTAAGCTCTTTTAAGTCAGCATTTGCAGGATCAATCTCTGCCACAAACAGCTCGTCATCATCTCTTGATGCCCTGTGAAGAATACTGCCGTCAAATGCAGTGACCTGGCTTGACCCGATATATTTTAGAGGCCTCTTTCCGCCCCTTGATTCTGTGCCTGTGCGGTTGGCTGTTACAGCATACACCCTGTTTTCGAGACATCTTGTTACCATGGCATCAGGACAGTGCGGCAGCACAAGATTGGATGGATGAGCTATCACCTGAGCGCCTCTCAGCGCCAATGTTCTGCATGATTCAGGAAAGTACCAGTCAAAACATACCATGACGCCTATTCTGCCAATCGGGGTCTGCCATATCCTGAATCCTGTATCGCCCGGAGAAAACCAGAGCTTCTCTTCAAAAAAGAGGTGTGTCTTTCTGTATGTGCCGACATAGCCATCCGGCCCCGTGATTACAGCGGAGTTGTATAAATTATTACCGTTTTTTTCAGCAATCCCGGCAACAATGTACATATTTTTTCTGACTGAAAGCTCTGCCAAAGCCTGTGTTGTCCTGCCTGAAGGTATCTCTTCAGAGAGCGACTCAACCTCTTGCTTTGAAGCAAACTGGTAGCCTGTGCTGAAGAGTTCCGGCAGAACTATAAGATCAGCGTCAGCGCCCGAAAGAGCGCTGATCGCCCTGTTAATGTTGCCATCGATGTCTCCAAATATCGGAGAAAACTGGTAGTATCCTGCTTTCATGATTTACAAATAGAGTATCCTTATTCAGAATCAAAATACAATATTGATGCGGTCATAATCTTAGGATGCGAGAGCTGATGCCTCGTAATAATCACCATGACCGGGTGCAATTATAAGCGCACTGCCGCGTGAGCGCAGCTCTGCATCACAATCCATGGCAAATTTTTTCAGCATATCCATCTCCTGCCTGAATACAGCGCTGTCAACATTGGTGCTTATCATCATGAACTTCGGAAAGCTGAGCACCTCCCGCTCCTCAGCAGGCAGGCTGTCAATATTCAGCAGATAGTCAGCAGTAAAAAAGATGCCCGCCTCTATGCTCAGGAAAAAGACCTGACCCCTCAGATGTCCGCCGAGGCTCTTAAGCACGCTAAAAGAAATCCCATCCAGAGAAAATTCATCAATCACTCCAAAGCCGCCTGCATTCTCATTGCCTGACTTTTTGAATGCATTCCACTCATCAGGAAAAGATGCTTGTGTAAACTCATCGACCAGCACAGTGAAGCAGCGGTTCAGATCTATGTATGGAGTTGCACTGCCCCATGCGCGGTTATGATTTTTTATAATGCCCTCTGCCTCCGGATGCATAAATACACTGCATCCAAATTCATTCGCAAACAGACCGCTCATACCAGCATGATCCGCATCTGCGTGGCTTATATAGATGCGTTTTATCCGGCAAGGATCAAGTCCTCTGCTTCTGAGCATCTCCTTTGTTTTTTCGTAATACAGGCCATAGCCGCCATCTATCATCACCAACTCATCTCTGCCTTCCAGAATAAAGACATTCCCTCCGGTCGGCAGACGGAATGCGTGAACTTTTATACCGCTGCGTTCAATTACAGGCAAAGCTGTATAACTAAATTTTTCACCAGACCTCATTATTGATGCTGATGCAAAAGCGAGCACATTTGTGAAGATATTTCCTGCCTCAAGATCACGGCCAGCCTCGTTATTGAACTGAACAAGCGTATCAGAAAGCAGGCGTGAAGAGCTGAATAGCTTTTTCATCCTCTCGATATCAGCAGTGTTGAGCAGTTTTTTGAGTTTAAAGAAAAAGCGCTCAGCAAGATTAAGCCCGATTATATGCTCAACCTCCTGACTGTCAGAGCCTTTATAGAGCAGTGAGTAGTGAAATCCTCTGCTGTTAATATCCCGCAGCAGGGAATCTATTTCTGAGGTGGTCTTTGTGACAATCGAAAAGAGCGCTGATGAAGCAGAAGCATCTTCATTGTATTCCATATTGATTACATTTGCATCATGCTCTTTCAGCAGCGCTGCAAAAGCACCGAGCGCACCCGGCTTATGCTCCAGATGCACCTCTATTCTGAGTATGTTCCCTGTATCAAGCAGCCCGAGATCAAGACCTGAAGAGCCCACCTCTGATGGATCAGCGCTATTTGCCACAGCATCTGCGCATGCTGTACGAAGCGATTCCATTGATTCTGATACAACATCAAGCAGCACCCTGTTCTGGTGTTCGGACCGATTGTAGTGGAAAAGAATTATATTTGCGTCATGCCTTGCAAATGCAGCAGCAAGCTCTGCAAGAGAGCCCGGCCTGTCAGGAATAAAAATTACGATCTTTGCGAGATATACAATTCCATCTTCAGAGCAATAAATTTGAAACCTGCTTTTTCCCATCTGATGAGGATAACACACGCAAAAA
>JAFGXL010000007.1 GCA_016936655.1 Nitrospirota bacterium
AGCAATATATATGCCTAAAATAGGATGGCTGTGGTAACAAAAGGATTTAAGCTAAATGATAGATTGGAAACTAGATGCTAAAATTTATTTTGCTGTTTGTGTCGTGGTATGCATGCTTGTTTGTAACCTGCTGCTTAATTGCCTGTATAGATTGGAGCTTAGACCCTATATTTTCTTTTTCTGTCTCTAGTATGGTGCGCAGTTCTGAATCAATCTCCATTATTTTTGCTACAATCTTGCGGGCTTCAGAGGAATTTTTTTCTTCTATTGGGAATTTATTTCCTGATTTGCTGCTGTACATCCTGTCCAGCTCATCCGTTATCTTCTGCCGCTCTTCCAAAATACGGAGGGCATCATCTATTCTGCCCTCTTTTACCGAGCGCCTCTGTTGAACTGCGGCATCATGCAGCATACGCAGCAGATCCAGAGGAGAGCTGCTCATATCCTTACTTCCAGTCCCTCGGCAGGTCTTGCAGAAACAGGTTTTGCTGATGCAGCCTCGAGCTCTTTCCAGCCGCTTCTGAGAATCTCGATAACCTTTACTGCCTCATGTAGAGACTTTACATCATTATTCATATTGGCGCTGATAAGTCTGTCCACAACAAAATCATAGAGCTTGTGCAGATTGGCTGCTATCTCTCCGCCCTGTTCAGCATCTAGCGAATTAGAAAGCTCAGTTATTATAGCTGTAGCTTTTACTATGAACAGACCTTTGCCAGCTATATCATTGTCCTGAATCTTCTTTTCTGCAATCTTTATGAAATTGATAGCTCCGTCATAGAGCAGTCCGATAATACGAACTCTATCGGATGTACTGACTTCAGCCTGTTTATACGCCATTGCCTGAGTCATAAAAAATCCTCCTATTTACATACTATTAAATAAATTTGTCAGATAAGTGCTCTGGGCTGTCAATCCAGCTATAAGAGATTCCAGAGCAGAAAATCTTGATACAAGACTCTCTTCTGTACGCTCAAGCCTCGTCTCCAGCTTAAGAATATTCTGGGCTATGTCATTAACCCTGTTCTGCAGACCGGTGGTACGTATACTTATCGCTCCGGTTGTAGATTTTGTAACACTGTCTGCATAGTCATAAAACTTGTTCGCAATACCGTATGTTGATGTTGTAAAGAGGTCGGCAACCTTCTCTATATCATCTCTAAGAGCATCAGCAAGTACGGTACTGTCAACAGAAATAGTTCCAGTCTTGCTGTCTGTCTTAAACCCTATCTGCGAGAGCGCTCTCGTGTCTTCAGAAACGCCAGCCACTCTTGATGTGAGCATGCTGCTAATATTTGTCAGAACTGACCTTGCTGTTGATTCGCCCATCAACGCTCCGCCCACTTTTGTCGTAGAGTTGTAGGCAGACTGAGAGCTTATATAATTAACAACATTGTTATATGCCGAAGCGAATGCATTAATCTTTTCCTGTATAGCAGTTGTATCATTATCAACAGTAATAATAGAGCTTGAAGATCCCTTTTTAAGTGTAACCGTCATGCCTGATACAACATCGCTAAAGGTATTGGAGCTGCGTTCTATGGAGAGTCCGTTCAGCTTGAAGGATGCATTCTGAGCTGTCTGAATGACCTCTCTATATTGACCGCTCCCTGGATCAGATGCCTCATCCAGATTAAGCACAGAATCATCATTGTCAATTGTTATGCCATAATCCGAACCTGATGTATTGCTTGTCATTACTAATTTATATGCAGGCGACATGCTGGTGCCTGTATTGATGACTGTTGCCTGTGCTTCGACAGCGCCTGTGTATGTCTGTTCATTTATTTCAGAAGCCAGCTCCTCAAGTGTCATGTCAGAAGCTGCTGTAATTGTCTTTGTTTCGCCATTAATTGTGAACTGAAATGAAGCTCCGCTTGCAAGAACTGTTGATGTGTCCTTGTCAGCAAGTCCGGTTTTGTGAGTTATCTGATGAGCCTGAGCTAAATTTGTTACTTCAAGCGTATATGATCCGGCAGCTGCAGAATTAGACACTGTAGCAGATGCTGCAGTAGTATCCGAAACAGCCGCCTGTTTTACATAAAAATTTGATTCTGTCCTGAGCGAATCAGCAGCGCTTTTGAGCGTGGAGAGCCTGGATGACAACTCTGAATAGACACTGATTTTTGAGTTATAGGCGCTCTGGTCAGATTGAAGCTTTATCAAAGGCTGACGCTCAGCAGCCATAAGACCCTGAATCAATGCGTTATAGTCTATTCCAGAACTTACACCAGTACTCGATGTGATTGCCATGTCAGGCCTCCTTGCTCAGAAAAATACCACTGCTGTTGCCTTTAATAGCCTTAGCTATCTCTATCATCTCTTTGGCTGGCACCTGTCTTATAACCTCGCCTGTATTTTTATCTACAAGCTTAGCAACAACTATACCAAGCCCTTTTTCTATCTCAAACTGCACACCAGTATTGAGATATTCAGCCACACTCTCATCAGCCTTCTGCTTCTCTGCCTGCTTCTTTTGTTCATCTGCCAGAGCTTTATTGGCCTCAGAAATGACATTAGCCTGCTTGGTCTGCTTAGCAGGCTTCCTTATCTCAGCCCCTGAATCTCTACTAGGTATCTGGGTCTGTCTGAATGTTATGTCATTTGTTATGTCCATTTAACTTACCTCTCAGTCAAGGCAGGGGATCTCTCCCCTGCCTGCCTGTTTTGAGTTATCTCAGCAGTGTTAGTGCCTGCTGAGGCAGAACATTAGCCTGAGCCAATATAGATGTAGCAGCCTGAACCATTATCTGGTTCTTTGTGAACATGGCTGTTTCAGAAGCAAAGTCAGCGTCTCTGATACGAGAGTCAGCAGCTGAGAAGTTCTCAGAAGCGACCTGGAGGTTGCTTATTGTTGAGTTAAGCCTGTTCTGTACAGAACCAAGCGAGCCTCTGTTCTGGGCGACTGTGTTGATAGCGCTGTCTATAGCGAGCAGTGCAGATACAGCTGCTGTTGCTGTAGATATGCTTGAGAATGTGCCACCGATACCAAGAGCACTTGCAAGGCTGCTGGTTGATGAAAGGCCTGACAGTATGCCAGAGAGAACAACCAGCTGATCGTTGGCTGTTGCCCTGAATCCGACCTGAAGTGTAACGCCTGAAGCTGACTGGCTTCCGTCGAGCAGCTTAACGCCGTTAAACTCTGTGGTCTTACCAATTCTGTCGATTTCATTAATAAGCTGTGTGAACTCGCTGTCAAGAGCGCTTCTTGCTGAAGAGTCGAGCGTGCCGTTAGCTGACTGCTCTGCAAGCTCTCTCATTCTGGTAAGAATGCTGCCGATCTCTGTGAGTCCGCCTTCTGCGGTCTGCATGAGAGATATACCATCCTGAGCGTTTCTTACTGCCTGGTTAACGCTTCGAATATTAGCTCTTAGTTTTTCAGAGATTGAGAGACCTGCTGCGTCGTCAGCAGCTGTATTAATTCTTAAACCTGATGAAAGTCTTGAAACTGACTTTTCGAGTGATGATGCGTTTGTTGCGAGGTTTCTCTGTGCTGTTATTGATGCGATGTTTGTGTTGATTACCAATGCCATGGTATTCCTCCGTGAATTTTGTTGTTTTCCGGGCATCCTGCCCGTTTTATGTTTGATCCAAAAGAGCTGCTTGTTGTCTTAGGCCTCCTTGTTTCCTTCACCTCCTTGTTGGCCTGGTGCTGCTCTTTTTTCTCATCTCTTTTATCGGTTGTCTTTTAAAAAAACTTTAGCCCTTTTTGCATTTTTTTTATTTCCTTTATTTTTCAAGCTGTTGGCAGTCTATTTTGTACTTATTTTTTATCCTTTATGCAGCCTGGTCAAAAAAAAATATTTAGCCTGCTGGTCATAATACCTCTATTTTTAGTTTCCTGCTCTGTTAAGCAGTCAGGCTTTACCAGAATAGGTCAGAGTCTGACCAACGCATCAATATATATAAATAATGACACTCTAAGTGAAGAAAGTGGAGTACTGACAGCAGAGATAAAGACCATACCGGCAAGCAGCATGGACAATATAATTGCTGAAAAACCTTCATACCATATTTTGAGGGATATCCAGAACAGAGAGTTTGGCGACTATGCGTTCACAAAAGCATTGTGGCAGGTCAACTGGATGGATGAAACTTACAGGATAGTCAGATTTAGTATCAATTATAAAGATGCCAAGCAGCCGCTCACGATTAATTATCAGAATGCTGAGTGGGAACGGGCAATTAATGGAAGCGCAGCAGAGATGGTGATTGAATATTTGTGCAGATGACTAAATCTACATTGCGAGGCTTTTGTCGTAGAGCTCTTTTTTGCTGAGGCCATACTGCTGTGCGATTATATTTACTGCCTCTTTTCGGCCCTTTCCCTTTTTCATAAGCAGCAGCACCTCATTAAGCGCATCTTCTTTTGATGGCTCTTCATCAGATGCGCCTTCAACCATAACAACATACTCTCCCGCAATTTTTGAAGATGAAACAGCAGACAAAATATCAGAAAGAGTGCCGCGCAGTACTTCTTCATGCATCTTTGTCAGCTCTCTGCATACAACCGCCAGCCTGGTGCCAAAGACCTCTCTCATGTCAGATACAGACTCAACAATCCTGTGAGGAGCCTCATAAAACACCATTGTCCTGCTCTCATGCTGTAATGTCTGGAGCTTTTTTCTACGCTGCATCTGCTTCTGCGGCAGGAAGCCGATAAAAATAAACTCATCAGAATTGAGTCCTGATACAGAGACAGCTGCTGCCAATGCTGAAGTACCTGGAACAGGCACTACGCTGTAGCCCTCATCTATTGCTCGCTTTACAACAACAGCGCCCGGATCAGATATGCCCGGAGTGCCTGCATCCGATATAAGCGCAACAGATCTGCCCTGAGCAAGCATTCTTATGATATCCTCTGCGCGCGACTTCTCCTTCTCTGACCAGTAGCTTATCATGGGTTTAGATATACCAAGGCTGCTTAGCAGCTTGAGAGAGTGCCTGGTATCCTCTGCTGCTACAACATCAACCTCTTTAAGTATGCGCACAGCCCTGAAGGTTATATCTTCAAGATTGCCTATAGGGGTTGCTACTATGTAAAGTGTTCCGGATTTATTCATCAAAAAAACAACAGGGCTGAATATAGCCCTGCCAGCATCCTTTTTTCAGTTTATGAATGAATTTTTGAAGGCAGCAAGCCACCTTATATGACTCTTCTCTTCGTTTATAATCTCATCAACAACCTCTTTCTGCTTTACAACATCCCTTATGCCCAGGTAGTAGAGAAGCGTCTCCTTCTCAAACCTGATCGCAAAATCAAGAGCATCCTTCACACTGCTCACATGCTGCATGGATGCAAGAGCCTTGTCCAGCCCCAGAAAGAATTCAGACTCCACTATGGCTCTTAAATAGAGAGAGGCCTCCTCCCAGCCTTCAGGCTCCTGGCTGCCGATTATAATTATGCATTTCAGCTCTTCAAAGGTCTTTTCATGCACCCTCTCCTTGTCAGCTAGTGTGGTAAAGAGCTTTACCAGCTTTTCATCGTCACTGAACTTCTCTGACATTGATCTGTAATAGTCATAACCCATCTTTTCTGTCTGTATTGCCTGCTCAACAACCTCGAGTATAGAGAAGTTCTCCATCTTATTAACCTCCTGGTCTATTTTACTGAAGGCCCATCGCTTTTCTGAGTCTTTTGTCAGCCCTCGCAACCTCATCAGGATCATCTCCTGTAAGATCCCACGAGTATTCGCCTTTTGCGTTTCTGTGCACCTTTATCTTTACCGGTTTTTTGGGTTTTGCCTCAGACAGAGCCTGTGCCTTTCCATAGGTGAGCGGAGCCGGCTTCTCTGCAGTGCAGATGTTCGGAAGAGATAAAAACATTGCGATCAACAGAACGACAACTATTCTTGCATTAATCATAGCCACTTCCTGTATCTGTTGGTTATGGGGAATCTTCTGTCCCGGCCAAAGGCCCTTTCTGTTATCTTTATTCCTGGCGGCGACTGCCTGCGCTTGTACTCGCTTGTGTCAACCATCCTTATCACCCTTTTTGTCTCTTCTTCGCTCAACCCGCAGTCAAGAAGATATTTCATGTCTCTGTCCTCTTCAATATATGCCTTCAAAAGCGGATCAAGCATATCATATGGAGGCAGGCTGTCTGTATCTTTCTGCCCTTCCCGCAACTCAGCAGTCGGCGCTTTTCGTAAAATATTCTCAGGAATAACCCTGTCTCGTCTTGTTCGGTTGTACCAATCCGAAATTCTGTAAACATCTGTCTTTGGTATATCCTTGATAACAGCAAAACCTCCGGCCATATCTCCGTACAGAGTGGCATAGCCGACACTCATCTCTGATTTATTTCCTGTGGTGAGCACCATCCAGCCGAATTTGTTCGAGAGCGCCATAAGCATGTTGCCTCTTATGCGCGCCTGGAGATTTTCTTCAGCAGTGTTAAACGGCAGGTCATCAAACACAGGCTTTAGCTCCTGTAGATACAGATCAAAAAGCCTGGATATCGGCAGTTCAATAATCTCTACACCCATATTTTTAGCGAGCTGATAAGAGTCCTTTGCGCTCTCCTCAGAAGTAAAGCTTGACGGCATAAAAACAGTGGTCACATTATCAGGTCCAACAGCTTCAGCAGCAATAGCAACAACGAGCGCAGAATCAACTCCTCCGCTTAAACCGATGCAGACCTTTTTAAAGCCGTTTTTATGTACATAGTCCCTTGTGCCGAGCACGAGTGCGCTGAACATCTCTTCTTCACGCTCCAATATGCCGGCTGGAGCTGAAGAGTCAAGTTTTGTGTTTTTGTGTCTGCACTGCTGAGCTGCTGTTATCATCTCGTTAGCTGCTGTATCCGCAACAGGCAGTTTTCTTCTTCTGGGCTGGTGCAGTCTTTTTGTGAATACAGATTCAAGATCAAGGTCTGCTACTAAAAGATCCTCAGAGAACTGCCTGGCAGATGCTGCAAGCCTGCCGTTCTGATCAACTATAAAACTGCCGCCATCAAAAACCAGCTCATCCTGGCCGCCGACAGAGTTGAGATATGCTATGAAGATGCCGTTGTCAAAGGCTCTTGTTGAGACCATCTTCTGCCTCAAATCAGACTTGCCTGCATGATATGGCGATGAGTTTATGCTTATCATCAGATCAGCGCCGCCTTTTGTGTGTGATGAAACCAGTCCTTCAGGATACCAGATATCCTCGCATATGCTTATGCTAAAAGTGATGCCCCCGATTGTGTAGAGCGGCATTCTCCTTCCTGCGCGAAAATATCTCGACTCATCAAAAACACCATAGTTGGGAAGGTAGGCCTTATGGTAAACATCAATAAGCTCCTTGTCCCTCATCACGGCTGCTGCATTGAAGATATCCTCTTTGCGGTCAACAAATCCTGCGATCACCACAGAGCTGCCTGTTGCATCCTGAATAGTTCTGAGAGCATCAAGATTGTCCCTGATGAATGAGGGCTTCAGCAGCAGATCTTCAGGCGGATAGCCTGTTAAAGATAGCTCAGGAAAAGCGATTATGTCAGGCTCGTGCTCCTGTGCCCTGTTCATGAATGACAGTATCTTATGCACATTGCCGTCAAGATCGCCCACAGTCGGATTTATCTGGCAGAGCGCCACACGGAGAGTCTTCATATTGAGAAATTTTACTCTATGCAGACTCTTTTGTAAAGAAACCATCAGCGCCCCAATATTGCTTACCTGCAGGGCAATGCGTATAATTTTATGACTATGTGGAGCATAAGAATGAGGGCATCTAAAAAGAGCGGCAGGATTGGCTCTATTCATATATCAGGCGCAGAAACGATATGCACCAAACAGAAGCTTTCAATTATGGCGCAGCAGTACATTGAGCGCGCCCTAACCCACTCAAGAGGATTGCCTGATGAGATTGTGGTTAGTGTTGAAGAGATAACTGAAAAACCGCTCAATGCATATCTGTTAAAAGCATCAACAATACAATGTTCATCACCGGCTGAAGCCAGGCGGATAATAGCTGAACTTCTGATCGACACAGACATATCTGGGCAGGCTGTTGCATCAGGGTTCAAAATACTCGACTCAAAAAAGCGGATGCGCGGAGCGAGTCTTATACTCAGCAACTCAGCCGCAAGAGTTGAACCAGACAGGTCAAGAGGAGTGCGTGTATCAAGATTCGGCCTCTCAAAAAACGCTTTTGTTGAGATAACAAAAATAAACAGAATAAAGAGATCTCAATTTACAACAGTAGCAGAGGCGATCTCACTCGCCTCAAAAACAGCAGCACATCCAGACATACTAGCAGAGGTGTGCATATCTGATGATCCTGACTACACAACCGGATATATCGCATCATCAAGACTCGGCTACATAAGAATACCCAATATAAAGTCAGCCGGCGACATGCGCGGCGGCAGGGTGATATATTTGAGACAGGACTCAAAACCGGAGGATGTAATTAAATATCTCGAAAAGATGCCTGTGATAATCAAGCGGTCAAGGAACAGATAATGAAAAAGAAGGTCTATCTAATTGCGAATCCTGCAGCAGGCGGCAGCAACATCAAAAATATAAACACCGCGTTCAAGACTGTCAGGGCTGAATGCGCTGATGCAGAGTTGTTGCTTTCTCAAAAACCGCACGATGCAGAGCAGTTTGCAGCACAGATTGCAGCGCTACACAAGTCATCTCCAGCAGAAGATATCATGGTTATTGCTGCCGGCGGAGACGGCACATACAATGAGGCAGCCAACGGGCTGATACATTCAGGCATACCGTTGGCAATACTTCCTATGGGAACAACCTCTGTTCTTGCGCTCGAACTGGGCATACCTTTTGATATCAAGGCTGCTGTAAAAACAGCTCTGAATGGCTTTCAGGTAAAGATAAGTCCGGCAAAGATCACGCTCTCAAACAGCATATCCAGACACTTTATTCTGATGGCAGGAATAGGCTATGACGGCAAAACAGTCTGCAATGTTAACACAACCCTCAAAAAGATATCAGGCAAGGCCGCATACATTATCAGCGGCATAAGCACCCTCATCTCAAAACAGGATGAATTCGGCGCAGTACTTACTGATGTTGATGGAAATGTGCGCAGTATAAAATGCGGCGCATTGATCGCTTCAAAGGTCTCTTGCTATGCAGGAAGATTCAGCGCAACGCCTGATTCTGATATAACCAAACATGGAGTGTATGTCTTTGCCGGTCTCGGTTCAGGCAGGATTGATGCTGCGAGATATGTATTCGGCATAGCAACAGGCACTCATCTGAAATACAAGGACATAGAATACACAGCAGCACAAAAGATAGAGATAAGCGGAATGCCTCATATACAGATTGACGGCGACTACCTGGGAAGGGGGCCTGCTGTTATAGAGTCTGTGGCTGATGCCTTATCTCTCGTTGTGCCGGGATCATTCAAAAAATGATCGCGAACTAACACTCAGCAAGCTTTCTGTACATCTCCTCAAATGCAGCTTCATTCTTTTTAAACGCCATGAGAACATCCGGATCAAAGTGCTCAGGCTTTGTCCTGCCGTCACCCTCAATAATTATCTTGCATGATTCAACATGACTAAATCCCTTTTTATAAGGCCGCGCACTTCTCAGTGCCTCGTACTGATCTGCCAGCATAACTATCCTTCCTTCAACAGGACAATCTTCGCCTTTAAGCCCGTTCGGATAGCCGGTGCCATCCCATCTTTCGTGATGATTAAGGGCTATTGAGGCTGAAATCCTGATCATATCGAACTCAGTGTTATGCAGCATGTTCCAGCCTTTTTCACAATGGGACTTCATTATGTCGAACTCCTCTTTTGTGAGCGAGCCGGGTTTGAGGAGTATGCTGTCAGATATTCCGACCTTGCCTATATCATGCATAGCGCTGGCGTATCTGATGATCTCGACAAACTCGGGCGACATACCAATCTCTTTTGCGATCTCTGCTGAAAAAACACCTATCCTCGAGGTATGCAGCCCTGTGTCTGTATCGCGGTATTCAGCAACAGTGGTCAGTTTTGAAAGAAGTTCATAGCTCATTTTTTTAAGCTGGGTCAGTGCGGCATTGAGATCCTTTGTTCGCTGTTTTACAGTCTCTTCAAGATTCGACTTGTATGTGCGCTCCATATCGAGCAGACGGCAGTGTCTTGCTGCCTTTGAGACTGCATGAAGCAGATACTCTGGTTTGTATGGCTTAAGGATAAGGTCAAAAGCGCCTTTTTTAACAGCGTCAACAGCTATCTCCATCTCTGCATATGCGGTCATAAGAAGCACAGGCAGATTAGGGTCTGACCCATGCACCCTCTCGAGCAGCTCTATGCCTGTCATGCCCGGCATACGAATGTCTGTAAGGACGATATCCGGAGCATCGGATTTTATCATCTCAAGGGCCTCGGGAGCGGAAAAAGCAGATTTAACGATGTAGCCGGCTTCTTTGAGTATCATACATACAGACTCGAGAACAAAATAGTCGTCATCAACGACCATAACAACATTTCCGTAGAGTTTTTTCATCTGTCAAGCACCTCCCGAATTTTACGAAGTAGAGTTGTGGGCGAAACAGGTTTCTGAATGAAGTTGAACTTCTCGTGTGCTATGCCTTTTTGCGTCATGTAATCAGCAGTATAACCACTGGTAAAGAGTGTCTTTATGTCTGGGTTTGTCTTTTTAATCTCTTCATAAACAGCCATGCCGTTCATCTTGGGCATTATAACATCAAGTATAAGCATGTCAATAACATCCTGATGTCCGGCATACAGCCTGAGCGCCTCTTCTCCATCAGATGCCTCAATAATACTGTAACCGAACTCCACAAGCAGTTCTCTTGCAAGGCTTCTGAGATCCGCATCATCTTCAGCAAGGAGCAGCGTCTCTGTACCCTTATTTGTGTGATCAATCGTTTCATCAGTCTTTGAGAGCAGCTGCCCCCCGCTCACAACTGGAAGGTATATCAAAAACTCCGTACCTTTGCCTATGTAACTGTTAACCATTATACGGCCGCCATGCTGCTGCACGATGCCATAAACAATAGACAGGCCGAGCCCGGTGCCTTTGCCAACATCTTTTGTTGTAAAAAACGGCTCAAAAATTCTATCGAGCAGCTCCGGTTCAATACCATTGCCGGTATCTTCTACAGTCACCAGAGCATACCTTCCGGATTTTGCTAACCCATATGTACTACTGAACTCTTCATCAACAAAGACCTCTTCTGTTTTAACGAAGAGACTGCCGCCATTGGGCATGGCATCTCTTGCATTGGTGCATAAATTTATAAAGACCTGATCGAGCTGTCCGCTGTCTGCACTCACAAAAAGCTCCTTGTCTGAAAGCTCGAGCCTCAAGTCTATATCTTCGCCTATAAGCCGTGAGATGAGCTTTTCAACACGCCTTAAGCTCTCGTTAAGAAGTACTGTGGTAACATCAATAACACTCTTTCGACTGTATACAAGCAGACTCTTTGTAAGGTTTGCGGCCTTTTCTGATGCCATCAATATATTGTCAGCATATACCCTTAGAGGATCGTCATTTTTAAGCTTCATAGTCATAAGACTCTCGTATCCGATAATCGCTGAGAGTATGTTGTTAAAGTCGTGGGCAACACCTCCTGCAAGCTGGCCGATCGCCTCCATCTTCTGGGTCTGCCTCAGGTTCTGCTCAAACTTTTTCTTTTCTGTAATGTCTTCCTTGATTGAAATGAAATGCGTAATGTTTCCCATGTCATCCATCATCGGCGAGATTGAAGCGTACTCCCAAAAAAGAGCGCCGTTCTTTTTCCTGTTCTGGAGCTCGCCCTGCCATACCCTGCCTCCAAGAATAGTCTTCCAGAGTTCAGTATACCGGTCATCAGGTGTTAGCTCTGATTTTAATACAGAAGGATTTTTGCCGATCACCTCTTCAGAGACGTATCCCGTAACATCTGTAAAACGAGGATTAACATACTCAATATTGCCTGCCAGATCTGTGATGATTATTGATACAGGGCTGTACTCAACTGCCCTATAAAACTTTTTCAACTGTTCTACGGCGTTCTTCTTCTGCATCCTGAGTTCTCGGTTTCTCAATGCCTCCTTAACAGCCATGCCGAGACGCATTATATGGTCTTTTAGCAGATAGTCAGCAGCGCCTGCCTTCATGCAGTTTACAGCGGTCTCTTCATCAAGAGAGCCGGTCACAATGATAAACGGTGTATCAGGACATGACTCTTTTGCTATCTCCAGGGCAGCCATCCCGTCAAACTGGGGCAGTTTGAAGTCTGAAAGGATAACATTAGGGCAGAATTCGCTCAAGGCGTTGATATAATCCTTTTTGGTCTGGACCCATTTTGGATCAAATTCGAAATCAGCCTTTTTGAGCTGATGAAGCACCAGCTCATAATCCTCCGGCAAATCCTCCAGCAGCAATATTTTTACAGGCTCATGCATCAATCACCTTGGCGGATGGTTTGTGAGCAGCCAATACAGGCTGATCTGGGATACGGCAGTAATAAACTTCTCAAAATCAACAGGCTTAACAATATAACTGTTTGCGCCGAGACTGTAACACTTCTTTATATCCGGTTCTTCCTTTGATGATGTGAGCACCACAACAGGAATCACCTTTGTCCGCTCGTCAGACTTGAGTTTTGACAGCACCTCAATTCCGTCCACCTTCGGCATTTTCAGGTCAAGCAGTATGACCTTGGGAACGATATCCATATTTCTGTTCTCATATGCTCCCTTTGAAAAGATATAATCGAGCGCCTCAGCTCCATCTTTGAGCCAAAGCAGATTGTTGGCAAGCCTGCTTTTTTTAAGAGCCCTCATGGTCAGCTCAGCATCATTGGGATTGTCCTCAACAAGCAGTATCTCGACTATTTCATTATCGTGAACCATCAACAGCCTCCTGAGCTTATAACGGGATAGTAAAACTGAAAATTGAGCCTTCACTCAATGATGATTCTGCCCAGACCCTTCCTCCATGCCTCTCAATAACCCTTTTAACAATCGCGAGCCCGACTCCTGTGCCCTCAAAATCCTGTTGAGAGTGGAGCCTTTGAAAAACATTAAAAAGTTTGCCGCTGTACTGCATATCAAAGCCAACACCATTGTCTTTTACATAATATACAACATTACCGTTCTTGACTACTGAGCCGATCTCTATCTTTCCGTCAGCTTTGGGCAGTGTAAATTTTATGGCATTTGATATCAGATTAATCCATACCTGCCGCAGCATGGCAGAATCACCAAAAGCACTACCCATATTTCCAACACTTATGTTAAGTTTAGCAGTTATATCAGCAGTTGACAATTCCTTCACAACAGAAGATGCTAACTCATACATATTAATAGTGCAAAGCTTCAGGTCATCACGCGAAAGTCGAGAAAATGAGAGCATGTCATCTATCAGATCAGACATTTTGATCGCATTTGCTCTTATGGTGTTCAAATATCTTCTGCCCTCATCATCCAGTTTGTCAGAATAGTCTTCAGAAACCATGGCGCTGTAACCCTCAATTGCCCTTAGCGGCGCTCTTAGATCGTGTGAAACAGTGTACGAAAATGCCTCAAGCTCATTATTTGCATACTCGAGCTCTTTAGTCCTCTGAATCACTCTCTGCTCAAGCTCTTCATTCAGCTCTTTTATCTCGCGTGTTCTTTCAAGCACTATATGTTCAAGATTCTCGTTTGTATGTTTGATTTCACGAAACTTTTCACTGAGTGAATCAGCCATAATTCTGAAGTTCTCCATCAGCGCGGAGAACTCTGAGACCCTGCTGGAGGGAAGGGTTAGAACACTGCCGGTTAACAGTTTATTTGGCAAATCTGTTGTCTTTAACGAGAGATCAGCGAGCGGCCTTGATACAGTTCTGCTTACAGTCAGAGAGAGTAACAGCGCAAATAGTATTAACGCCATCATAATAGCAAGACTGCTGATATACCCTTTGTAGATGGAAGCCTGATAATCCGCAAAAGGCACACTGCATATAATCCACAACCCGGCATGTCCAGGAACAGCAGTTTCTCTAACAAATATAGATCTTTTATACCTCTCTATAAGAGGAACGATTCCATCTCCTTTTGGAATAAAATGATAAACACCATAATCTTTACTCACTATTTCGCCTGAATTCAAAAAATCATATGGTTCAAACAACTTGATATTACTATTGCTGGAAGCTAACACTCTGCGGTCTTTGTTAAGAAGAACAAATGTTTCGTTTGAGGCGCTTATATTTTTGAGCAGATTACTAACAAAATTGATATTTATTGCACCGACAACAAATACTTTGTTTTTTTTAATCTTTATGGGTTCTGCCAAAAATGTCCATAAGTCGGATGATTTATCTGGAAATGAACTGAATTCATATAGGAATGGCTTATCCGCCTCAGATATGTGCTTAATAAAATCGGGGGTTAAGCTTTTTGGTATAAAATCATCAGTTTTATTATCCGGATACACATCAATAAGTTTTCCGTTTTTTTCAATTACAAACAAATAACTGAGGCCAGGAGCAGTACGCTTGATATTTTCACTAGCAACTGCATTGTTTAACCGCAAGTTCATGGTACTGTCCAGAGATGCAGCCAAAGCAACAACTGCTGAATACCTGTCAATTATATTATCAACAGCAGAAGTGTAACGTTCAGATAAATTTCTGACATCATCTACAATGCGGCTTTCAGATACATTCTTCTGATATCTACCGTAAAAGCTCATCACCGCAATTGAGGGTATTATGACCAGTATTGAGAGCAGACTAAAAAGAATATTCTTTATGCTAGGATAAAACCTCCCTTTGTCAGAATGCAAATATGCGCTTAATCCCGGTGCGATATATATGAGCACTAAAGCTATAACAGCATTCGTTATACCGTTTACCCACTGTTTGAGCATGACTATAAGAACATTGTTAATGCCTGCATTCATAATTTGGCTGAAGAATATATATATCAGCGGCATACCTATAAGTGGCCAGTATGCTGCCTCATACACAACTATGCCTAAGCGTCTTTTGTCTGTCCTGAGCAGCATGCCCACAAAAGCTGCTTCAAAAACATACCAGATAAAAGCGTAAGGGTGACCCCAGAGCAATATCGTAAAAGAAGCAGCTGATGCTGCACAGAGAAGCCCCCACCAGAAACCATAAAATATGAGCATTAACTGAACGAAAATGGTACCAAACAGATAGTCAAAGCCGGGGAAAAGCGGAATAGAATATAGATTACCCAATACAGACAGAACTATTAAAAGCATAGGGAAGAGAATTCTTTTGAAGGCTATTTTTATATTCATAATATCCCGCTAATTCGAGTTATCCGCCCATACCCCTCATCAATAGGCAGCTTATATAAATTATTGCATAAAATAAAAAAAACAGAGTATATCAAACAGAATAATGGATATCATAAGGCAGAGAAAAATAAAATACTGCTCCCTTACCAGGAGATGATTCAGCCCATACTCGTCCGCCATGCCTTGTGATAATCCTTTTTACAATTGCAAGCCCAAGACCCGTACCCTCAAACTCTTCTGATTGATGAAGCCTTTGAAATACGCAAAAAAGCTTTTTTACATACTGCATATCAAACCCGGCTCCATTATCTTTTACATAGAAAATAATCTCTTTTGAATCCTGACTGGATCCTGCCTCTATCAATGCATGCTCAACATTCTTTGTAAACTTTATGGCATTGGACATCAGATTAATAAATACCTGCGTAATCAGTTTTTTGTCACAAAAAGCATTATGTTCAATTTTTATGTCAGCTGTGATACTCCTGTTTCCAGCATTAAGGAGCAGATCTCTATAACAGCCGGCAGCGACTGACTGCATATCAACATACTCTTTTTTAATATCATGCCTTGATAATCTGGAGAGATCTAAAACAGCACCAATCAACTCTGACATTTTTTTTGAACTGTCTCTTATAAGGCTAAAATACCTTTGCCCATCTGCATCAAGCCTGCCAGAGTGGTCATCAAGTATAATTTTACTGAATCCATCTATGGCCCTTAACGGAGCACGAAGATCATGAGAGATTGAGTAAGCAAATGCCTCAAGCTCTTCATTAACAGTCACAAGTTCATTGGTTCGCTGTTCTACTCTGGCCTCAAGCTCTGCGTTCAATCTAACTATCTCAGCCTCTTTTCTGCTTCTTGTGATGAGATACATGCTTATCAAGGTAATAGCAAAGACAACCCAGAGGACAAGAGTGACCGTAAAAAAGAGAATCTGTTTTTTTGTGGAACTGTCTATCAACCTTCTTATGGTCGACTCTGATGTTGATGCAAAGAAATCAATTTCGTAAAAAGCTGACCTCTGATCAACACGCAACTTCTGCCTGTTCTGAGCGCTTTCTTCCATAAGCTCTTCTGTCACAAGCCTGAATTTAACCACAGCATTTTTTAGTGCTACCAGATTCCGCAATAGCTCTTTATCGGCTATGCGGATTGCTGAGGTGCCTGCGATAGCGCTCCTTCCGTTTATGGCATCATCAACAGAGAGCACCGCCCCATTAATAAGCCCTATAACCACTTCCTTTGATACAGTCTCATCGCTGACTGCCATTTTTTCAGAAAAGAGATACGCTTTTGCAACAGCATTCTTTGCAATCATAAAATTATCCATCAGAGGCAGGAATTCGCTGAATCTCTTGCCTGCGTGAATGTAGGTAGTAATGAGCATGACGGCTGAAAGCAGCCCCGCAATTATCAGATAGATTAATTCTCTTTTGAATATTCCTGAGCAATGCTCAGCTTTCAATATTCTCATCTTGCCGGCTCACTTCTGATGACAGTTTTACCAAAGAGTTCATCATCATAAAATCCGTACGATCTTATGATCCTCAGATGCTCATCAGACCCCCTGAACCTCTCCAGCGCCGAATTCACAAGACTCGCAAGATCATCATCCTGTCTGCGAAATGCAAACGCAGTATAGCCCCGCACATGGATGCCGTACTCAAGATGCTCAACAAAAGGATGCGCTTCTTCCAACTGCCCGGATCTGTCTGATTTTACGATTGAGGAAATTGATATTCTCGAAAGAGCCAGGCAGTCAGCCCTGTTGCTTTTGACAGCTGCCACTCCTGTCAAGGCGTCAGGCACAGCAATTATCCTGGAATCAGGCAAGCCTATACTTTTTGCGTAGTCATGTTCAACAGCGCCCTCAAGCACAGCCAGCACAGCGTCAGGATGGTTAGCGATGTCAATATAGCCATGAATGTTTTTAGGGTTGCCCATGCGAACCAGCATCCCCTGCTTTACCGCTAAAACAGGATTAGAAAATAGCACCTTTTCTCTGCGATCTTTTGTGATGAACATACCTGATGCGATCATATCAATCCTGCCGGCCTGGAGCTCAGGGATTAGCGAGCCGAACTCAAGAAGACGCCAGTCTATTTTGTTTATTCCGATTATTTTAAGAACAGCCCTTGCTGTATCAGGAGACTCTCCTGCCACATCTCGTCTGCTGTCTATGTAAGAATACGGAGCCTCCTGGGAATAACCGACCCTTATAATACTATCTTTCATTATGCGGTCCAATGACGATTTTTCAGTTGCAGCGTTAAGAATTAAAAAGATAATCGCCACCACACTGAATACACCAGCACCTGCGATAATAAATCTGTTGTTAATTGCAGATATCCATGCCAATCAAAACACCTCATTCTAAAACTTGTATGTTTGGTTGATGCAGATAGTGTTTATATAGAGTTATTATCATGGTAGCATTTGATAATCTAACATGCAACAAATACGCAGATAAAAAAAGATGCCCTGCATAAGCAGGGCATCTTAATAAATTCTTTTTTTAACCAGATTTTATTCTGATTTTGGCGCTGTAAACTCTTCCTCACGAAGTAGCCTATCCCAGTTTCTGTCAACCACTTCCTGAGCCTTCTGGAGCAGCCACTCATTCTCAGGAGCAAAGAGGTGTTTGAACCTGCCCTGCGGCTTGAGAAAATCAACAAGAGGCTTCTTCTCTTTAGGTTTGTAAGTGATCTTTGTCACCCCGTTCTCGATCTCAAAGAGCGGCCAGTAGCAGGTATCAACAGCTATCCTGCTCAAAGTAATGGCGTCATCTGTTTTTGATCTCCAGCCCCTGTTGCATGGTGCTATTATATTTAAAAACTTTGGGCCTTTAATCTCATGTGCTTTTCTTACCTTCTTCATTAAGTCTGCCCAGTTGCTTGGAGATGCTTGTGCAACATAAGGTATCCCGTGGGCAGCCATTATCCTTGTGAGGTCTTTTCTCTCCTGCACCTTGCCCGGATTTGCGCTGCCTACAGGGCATGTTGTTGTATCTGCTCCAAGAGGTGTTGCGCTTGAACGCTGGATGCCGGTATTCATGTAGGCACCGTTGTCATAGCAAACATAGATCATGTCATGACCGCGCTCCATGGCTCCTGAAAGGCTCTGTAAACCAATATCATATGTGCCTCCATCTCCGCCAAAAGCTATAAACTTGATCTCCTGATCGATTTTGCCCTGCTTTTTGAGCGAGCGGTACATTGTCTCAACCCCTGAAAGTGTGGCAGCAGCATTTTCAAAAGCATTATGTATCCAAGGGATGTTCCATGAAGTAAACTGCTGTATGCAGGTAGATACCTCAAGGCATCCGGTAGCATTAGATGCGATCACAGGATAATCAGTCGCTAGCATCACCATTTTTACCACAGTTGGCGCTCCGCAGCCGGAGCACATCCTATGGCCTGAGGTGAGCCTGTCTTCTTTTTTGCTAAGTTCTTTTAAGCTCAATGGTGTCGCCATATTATTCCCTCACTCCTATATATTCTTTTACAGATTGGACTTTGCCGGTTTTAGCTGTCTCTACAAGTTCATTGAGAACATGCTCTGCCTGATCCGGCATATAGTCTCTGCCTCCAAGTCCATAGATCCTGTTGAACATGAGAGGTTTTTTGTCCTGGATATAAAGACTTGAAGCTATATCCATAAAGAGCGGTCCAAAAGAGCCTCCAAAGGCATCTGCCCTATCCAGCACACAGACAGCTTTTAAGTGCTTGAGAGCATCGCCTACCTCTGCATAAGGGAACGGCCTGAAAAGTCTTGGCTTAAGAAGTCCTGCTTTTATTCCTTTTGCCCTGTATTCGTCTATAACATCCTTGGTTGTCCCGGCAGCTGAGTTCAGGACAACAATACCCACCTCAGCATCATCGAGCCTGTAAGTTTCGAAGAGTCCATATTTTCTGCCTGTCATCTTCTCAAACTCGTCAGCAACCTGCTTTACAACTCCTGGCACTTTTGACATTACATGCTCATGCGCCTTTCTGTACTCCATATAGTAGTCAGTCAAAATTAGCGGGCCATAGCTTACAGGCTTCTCTATATCAAGAAGAGGATTTAATGTTTTAAACTCGCCTACAAAAGATTTAACCTTCTCATCCTCAAGATACTCCATTCTTGTTATTGAATGGCTGATAATAAATCCGTCCATGCAGACCATTGCAGGCAGCCTTATATCCAGATGCTCTGCAATTCTGAATGCCTGAATTGTGTTGTCGTAAGCCTCCTGAGCATTCTCTGACCAGAGCTGTATCCAGCCGCAATCCCTAGCTCCCATGCCGTCTGAATGGTCTCCATGGATATTGATAGGAGCTGACAGCGCCCTGTTCACAAGAGGCATAACAATAGGCAGCCTGTCACCGGAAGCTATCCAGAGGATCTCCCACATCAGAGCAAGGCCCTGTGATGATGTGGCTGTTATAACCCTGCCGCCAGCCGCAGATGCTCCAACACATGCGCTCATCGCGCTGTGTTCACTCTCAACGAGTATCATCTCTGTCTTTACCTTGCCGTTAGCAGCAAAGCTCGAAAATCTCTGCATTATATCTGTCTGAGGGGTTATTGGATAAGCCGCGCAGACATCAGGATTAACCTGCCTTAAGGCCTCTGCAACAGCCTCATTCCCTGTAACAGCAACAATCTTTGGCATCAGTTCCCCTCCTCTTCCATTACTATCGCCTTATTGCCCTTCTTGCCTGGACACTCAAGTGCGCATATCCCGCAGCCCTTGCAGTAGTCAAAATTGAATTCTCCTCTTTTACCGTCTTTTACTGTTATTGCCATGTCAGGGCAATATACCCAGCAAAAAAGGCAGTGAATGCAGTTTTCCTCTATCCATCTCGGCTTAAAAGCCCTCCATGAACCTGTCTTAAATTGTTTAGAACTGCCTGGTTCAGTTACAACAGCGCCTGGAGTAAGCTCTTTCCATCCTTTCTGTTTCATCCCTCTTTGACCTCCTCATAACCACGCCTTGCAGCATCCAGATTGCCGTCAATAATTTTCTGTGAAAACTTTTTTCCAAAACTCTTTTTCACGTCTTCCAGTATTGTCTCCAAACTAACTATGCCTGTTATTTTAGCTAGTGTGCCAACAAGAGGAGAGTTTGGAAGCGGCCTGCCGAATGAATCAATCGCTATCCTTGTTGCATCAATTGTGTAAACCTTCTGATTAGCTGATGCATTCAGTTTTTTGCGCATTTCAAAAGGATCTTTCGCCGTATTAACAATAAATACAGCATTTTCCGGAGCTCCTTCAGTGACATCTATGCTGTCGATCAGCGTAGAGTCTGCAACAACAACTATGCCTGGGTGCAGTACAGGGCAGTGCATCCTGAGCTCAGTATCGCTTATCCTGTTATATGCCTTCAGCGGCGCTCCTGACCTCTCGGGTCCATACTCAGGGAATGCCTGAACATAACGGCCTCCACTCAGACAAGCATCAGCAAAAACCTTGGCAGCAGTGACTGTGCCCTGGCCTCCCCTGCCGTGCCATCTAACTTCAACTCTTTCCGGCATTTTCTCCTCCTGTTTCATGCTTTTTGGTCGAATTATTATTTTAATTTAATGATCAACATTGATCAAGTATTTATAGGTTAATAAAAAAAACAAATAATCCATTGCCTATAACTGTTGAGGCAGAAACTTTTGCTGAAGACGTGCCATATCCATTATGGTAGTTCTTCCATCCTGCTCTCTTAAAATGCCTGCTTTTTTGAACTGGCTCATAACCCTGATAGCGGTTTCTACGGTAGTGCCTGCCATTTCAGCAATGTCCTGCTTTGTAAGCCTCATGTCAATAGTAGTGCCTGCTCCTTCATCAACACCTGACTTTTCAGCAAGCTTGCAAAGTATAGATGCAATTCTTGATTCAACCTTATCAAGCGCGATGCTTTTAAGGTTTGTATGAAAGTCGCGAACTCTCATACCCAGATTAGACATAATTGCATGCATAATCTGAGGATATCTGCCTATCATCAGATCGAGCTTATCTCTGGCGATTTTAAGTATTGATGCATCTTCCATAGCATATGCGCTGGCAGGATAAGGAAACCCCTTAATAACAGCAAAACCGCCAAAAAAATCCATAGGAGATATCACCTCGATTATAATTTCTTTGCCTTCATGAGATGTCTTTGTAATCTTTACCTTTCCAGAAAGACATACATAGAACCAATCCGGCTCAGTGCCCTCAGCAAAGATCAGCTCTTTTTTTCGAAAGAGCTCAATGTCACAAAAAGGTTTAACACCGTCCAGCTCTATGCCTGACAATGATGAGAATATAGGGATTTGAGAGAGATTTTCTAAAATATTTTTCATGTTTTCTTATTGAGGGGAAGGTTTTGGTCGGGGCGACCCGATTTGAACGGGCGACCACTCGCACCCCAAGCGAGTGCGCTACCAGGCTGCGCTACGCCCCGAACACCTTATTCCTATATTTTCAAGAAAGCCTCTGCAGCAGCTCTCTCAGCTTGTCTTTGACATGCATAAGAGTCTTTCGGGCTGAACTGCTGTGTTCATAATGTTCAGCGCTATGTCTAACTATGCTTGTTGAAGAAGCGCCAAGCTTCTGCCTTACACCATCAATCGTGTATTTTTCATCATAGAGCATTCGCTTTATGATGAGGATTAAATTTATATCCTCTGCTGTATAAATGCGCTGTCCAGATCTGGACTTGCGTGGCCTGAGAAATGAAAACTCTGTCTCCCAGTATCGTAGCACATAGGTTTCGAGTCCGGTTATTTCGCTAGCCTCACCAATCTTGTAAAAAAGCTTGCACTGCAATGGGCTGGCAGGCTGGTCTGGTCCCTGCGCATCATGCATCTGGAGCATAGTCAAAGTCTTTGTGCAGGTCCTTCTGGATGGTTCCTGGAAAGGACACCTCTATTTAACACCTTCCTTCAACTGATCGCTTGCCTTGAATGTCACAACCCTTCTAGGGGTTATCTCCACTTCCTGCTTGGTCTTTGGGTTTCTTCCAATACGAGCATTCTTCTTTCTCACGCTGAACGTGCCGAATCCAGATATTTTGATCGATTCGCCTGCCATGAGAGTATGCTTAATGGATTCGAATACGATTTCTACAAGCTCCTGCGCCTCGTTTCTGGGCAGGCCAACCTTCTCGAATACATTATTAACAACATCAGCCTTAGTCATGACAACCTCTCAGATATTCTTGTACTGTGCTTGCAGAAGCGTTTAAAAAACACTTGCCGGAATCGACACAATAATTTTATATTAGCACCTTCCATAAATGTCAAGTATTTTCAAAAAGTTTCCGATAATTTAAAATAAATGCAAATCTTGTGTTTGAATAAAGACAGCAACTCGATGGTAGTTTGACTGGCTGAAAGGTTTTTTGATATTATTCTGCTTGCTGAAATACGCAGGGCAAAAGAGAGGACAATATGAAAGAGAAAGCAAAGACAAAAACAACTACATCGCAAAAAGATGAGGCAAAGCTCTCTCCACGCGAAAAAAAGTTTCTGGATATACGCAAAAAACTTATTGAACAGAAAAACACTCTTCTTTCAGAAGCTGGCATAGCTCTTAACCAGCTTCCTGATGAGCAGATATTTCCTGAGCTTGGCGATCAGGCATCCGCAGAGATTGACAGAAACTTTATGCTCAGACTAAGAGGCAGGGAAAGGAATCTGCTCAAAAAGATTGATGAAGCTATAGATAAAATAGACTCAGGCAGCTACGGAATTTGCGAAAACTGCGGACAGGAGATAAACCTCAAGAGGCTCGATGCACGACCTGTAACAACCATGTGCATAGAATGCAAAACAGAACAGGAAGAAGAAGAACGCCTGCGCGAAAAATAATAGCGCAGGCGTTTTAATCAAAGTTTATTTCATTAAGTATCGGATCGTTTGCCTCGAGCAGCATATCATATATTTTCTTCTCTATTACAACAATAACATCAAGCTCCCATGCACTGCCATGCTGTATAAGAGCAATCTCCTGCTCTGTATGATTAATGATTTTGCAGCTCTTTTCTTTGAGGACACTGTAGAGAAAACGGTTATTGTTCTTTAACTTGAGGATAAAAGGATCAAAAAGCACAACTACAGTATTTCTTTCATTAAGATGTTTCTTTAGAATCTCTCCTATCTCATCCGAATACCTATCCTGTATTACAATTCCTCGGGTAGGCGTACCGGCAGTATTCGTCTCGTAACCTTCCTTCATCAGCACATCCACATCCAGAAACTTTTCACATCCTTTGAGTATCACTTTAACCTCCTTTGAAGTCCCTCCTGAATATCAAAAAAAAGGATATTCTTTATATTATACAGCCTCATGCTGAATATTTCTGAAGATCTGGAGAACTGATACAAAAAGAGCCACTACAAGAGGACCGGCAATAAAGCCTATGATCCCGAAAAACTTTATGCCGCCAAGCACACTAAAGAAGATGACCAGCACAGGCATCTTTGTGCGGCTGCCTATGAGTATAGGCCTCAAAAGATTGTCTGCCAGACTTATAACAAATATGCCTATTATGCACATAATCATGCTGTACAGCAGGCCAGCACTGAAAAAAAGATAAACCGCTATGGGACCCCATACAACAAATGCCCCCACAATCGGCAGAAATGCCACTATCGCTGTCAGCATCCCCCAGAGAACTGGAGACGGAACTCCCAGTATCCAGTAGGCAAAACCTCCAAGCAGACCCTGTGTAAGAGCAACAACCACACCACCGTAAAGTGTTGATATGACAATGTCCTTCACCTGAGCAGTCAGTATCTTCTTCTGATCAGTAGTAAACGGCATAAATTCACTCAAATAATGGATTATTGATGCCCCATCTTTAAAAAAGAAGAAGAGAGTGAAAAACATAAGCACAAACTCCAAGCCTATATTAAAAACATTCCCGACTCCCTTAGACACAAAGCCTGCGGAGTTTCGTATTATCTCCTTCAGGTTTGAGCTTAATGACTCAAATATCTCAGAAGAATCTGTATTAAAATACCCAAGAAGGCTATCAAAAAAACCAGGCAATCCGCCGCCGAAAAGTGTACGGAAAAATTCATCAGCTCTTCCTGCCTGAAGCTGCTTTAAAATATGCCCCAATTCTATAGCGAGAAGATATGAGAGATAAGAAAAAGGCCCGATCAAAAGCACAACAACAACCAGCATTGTAGCAACAGATGCAGCAGCTGGTATTTTAATATGCTTCTGAAAAAAAAGATAAAGCGGATAAAAGACGATGGAAAGCGCGGCAGCCCATGCTATTGAAGAAATAAAAGGCTGTATTATCTTAAAAGAAAGATAACCGAGCACAACTGATATAACAACAAGCACAATAGTATAGAATCTTAACGCCATAAACATCCTTCCGGATATGAGTGCCTGCACAGCATCTGCTGTTTTCCCGAACTATTATAGCTCAACATTCTGAATATTTCAGAAAAGAAAATCCTGTGGTTTGTATACTCAACCTCTCAATACAAGTCCGCTTAGAATTCCCGTAAACTCACCGTATCTAAGAGCTGACTTTCCGTTTACGAATACATGCACCATCCCCTCAGGTCTAACAATAGGATTGCTGTATGTTGCGCGATCATATATTCTTGAGTTGTCAAAAATTGCAAGATCAGCATAAAACCCTTCCTTCACAACTCCTCTTGCCTGAATTCTGAATGTTTCAGCGGGAAGCTGTGTAATTTTTCTTACTGCCTCCTCAGCGCTGAACATATTTTCATCTCTAGCATATCTGCCTAGAAATCTGGGGAACGATCCGAATGCCCTCGGATGCGGCCTGCCGACACATGTAGAGCCTGAAAACGACCTGGCAGAGCTGTCAGATCCTATCATGGCAAAAGGCAGAGAGAGAAACTTTTTAAGATTATCTTCGCACATAACAAAAAATATGGCAGATGCCCTTGCCTGCTCTGTTATAACTATATCCAGCACCGCGCTCTCAGGATTTATTTTAAGCATTGAAGCTATTTCGTTTATAGATCTGCCCTCCATCCATGCAGACTCAGGCTTGAGAACTGAGGAAATTACAACCCTCTCCCAATAATCGCCTCCTATCTCATTTGCCTTCTGCCTCAGCTCCTGCTCTATCTTTAATCTTGTCTGAGAAGATTTAAGCCTTCGCAGCTCTTCACCGACTCCCCCCTCATGCACCCATTTGGGAAGTATCGCGTCAAGGTCAGTACCTGCTGCAGTATAAGGATATCTGTCACAAGTTATTTTAAGCCCTGCTTCTATATTATTTTTGATCATATTTACAGCAGCATCAGCCTTATGCCAATTCTCCATGCCGTATGTTTTTATATGAGATACATGAATTCTTATGCCAGACAGCTTAGCTATATCGATCATCTCCTGAATAGACTCCAGAAGCATCTCTCCTTCACTCCGCATGTGAGAAGCATAGATGCCGTCAATCTCTGCAAACACCTTGCAGAGCCCGGCGATCTCTTCTGTATCAGAAAAAATGCCCGGGGGATATATAAGACCAGTAGACAATCCTATTGCGCCTTCTCTGACAGCATTATGCGTGATCTGATGCATTAAGGAAATTTGAGAGCTGTCAGGTCTACCCTCTCTGTATCCTATTACAGATCCCCTTATATTGCCGTGTCCGCATAGAGAGGCATAGTTTAAAGCTATACCCTTTCTGCGAAGGAGAGAAAAATATTCATCAAAGCTTGACCACCTCTCGAAAATACCGTATTCGAGCATATCATTTTCTCTGCGTTCGGCAGCCTGCCCAAGAAGCGGAGCTGCAGAAAGGCCACAGTTCCCATTAATCTCTGTTGTGACTCCTTGAGCAATCTTTGCCTCTGCCCTGCCGTCAGCTGCAAGAGTAAACTCTGAATGTGCATGCGCATCAATAAATCCTGGGGTAAGGCATAGTCCGGTGATATCAAGAACATCAGCAGCCTTTGGCTCAGCTGTTCCGATATAAGATATTTTGTTGCCTGTAATTCCTACATTAGCTTCGAATGCAGCAGCGCCTGTGCCATCGATAACATATCCGCCTTTTATCAAGATATCCATTATTCAGCTCTCAGATATTTTTTATTTTTCGGAGCAGTTTTGAAATACTGCTCAGGTTGCATAATACTACTGATAAAAACAGGCACTATAATGTCAGGAATAAATACTCTGCTTACATTAAATGCCATCTTAACTCCGGAGCTCTGAACGCCTGCAGGCATATCATTGATAAATCGGGAGCACTCTTGCTGAACACGGTCTTTGATCATTGGAAGGCAATGGAGAGTAAGCCTCAGAATCTCAAAAAACTTATTTACAGGCAGACCAACCTTTCCGAGCGGCTGCAGCATCGTACTCATAGCCTCGGTCATCTCAGCTATCGGAACAAGAGCTCCAAGTATACGTGCAGCATAAATAAGCTCAAACACTCTCAGAGCCCTGACTGCAGCAACAGAAAGTCCTCCATCTGTAACATGCATTGATGCTATTGAAAAAATCACACGGCCTGATCCATAAAAAATATTTGCAGCAAATGTGAAGAGTATAAATAGAGATATGGGAATAATGCCTTTTTTAATGTCAATAGATGGCACAAATGCGACAACTAGAAGTATACAGACAGAGAAGACAGCATGAGTCATCAAGTCATTGATAAAAAAAAGAGCTAGCGAAAATATAAGATAGCTAAGAATCATCAAAACGGATTTTGATCTGGTTAGTCTCAATTGATCTTTGCTGGTGATGCTTTTTTCGAACTTCTGTAGTCTTTAGATAAAGCTGCAGGCCTCACAGATCCTGAATCTGCGTTCCTCACAATCTTCTGGACTGGAGCAGAACTAAAATAGCTGTTTATACCCTCTAGAATTGAATCTGCGAGTACAGACCTGTATTTTGGACTAGAAAGGAGCTTTTCTTCTGCGTGATTGCTTATAAAAGAGATCTCTGCAAGAGCAGACGGCATCTCTGCTCCTACAAGCACGTAAAAGAGCGCCTGCTTAACTCCAAGATCATGTACAGATTCATGTGCATTTGAGACCTTGGCGACAAGAGAGTTCTGAATATATCCAGCAAGTCTTATAGATTCGTCGCGCTTATTTTCACGACGTAATGATGATGTTATAAAGTCCAGCTCTCCTTGCACTTGTTTCATCTTTTTAATTGAAATTTTGTTTTCACGCGCAGCCACTCTTATAGCCTCTTCATCATTGGTCCAGTTGAGCAGATATGTTTCTATTCCTCTTGCCTTTCTGTTAGGGCTGGCGTTAGCGTGAATGGATACAAACAGGTCTGCACTATGCTTGTTTGCTATTGCAGCGCGCTTTTCTAGCGGTATAAAAATATCCCTGTCCCTAGTGAGAATAATTTCATAGTTTGGGTAGAGCCTTTCAGCAGCCTGCTTCAGCTTCAATGCCACATCAAGAACAACATCCTTCTCATATAAACCAGTAGGTCCTACAGCGCCAGGATCATGACCTCCATGTCCTGG